>JBDKTY010000214.1:0-33879 GCA_039679945.1 Syntrophobacter sp.
GCCACACTCTGGCCCAGCCGCTCTGGGCCGCCTTCCACGGGTTGCGGTTGGACCCATTCCAGGCGGCCCTCCCGCGGCTTAGATCATGTGCCGAGGATAAAACGACACGATCAAACATACAAGGTATAGAAGGGTAGAACGGGTCAATTCTGAACGGCATCTTCAATTTAGGGATAGACTCATCTTGAACGCAACTCCGTATAATCTTTCGATACTTCACAAGAGATAGTTTTTTCTCCGGGCGCCGAGGCGCTCACTCCCCGTTCGTTCCGAGGTACGGAGAGGCGGAACGGGTCGGAGATGCGTGGCTGCAATGCTGTCTGTTGACTGCGCGTTGCCGCCCGGGGTGAACGCTGTCCGGCGTGCAACCAGGCATTCGGAGGAGTTCTCGGTATAGCATGCGACGGAAAGCTCTTTTGCGGGCCCATTGGCACATGTCGTAAAGAGGAGCGTTGATGAACAGGGAGAGGCTTCGCCTGGTAAAATACGCTGTCATACTGGGAGTGCTCGGCGCCGGCGCCGGAATCTTCCTCATGTTTGGGCCGCCACAACTCCTCGCGAAATCCGAGATGCCCGAATTCTGCTCCTCATGCCACGTGATGGAAGCCCAGTATGAGGCATGGTTTCACGAAGGCGCTCACCGGAGAATAATGTGCATCGACTGCCATCTCCCCCACGAGAACGTCGCCATGCATTATGCATGGAAGTCCATAGACGGGATGAAGGACGTGATGATCTTCTATTCGGGCAGGGTTCCGGAAACCATCAGGATCTCCGCTCACGGGCAACAGGTGCTCAAGGCAAACTGCATCCGCTGCCATGAAATGACTGTTGACAGGATAAGCACGGACCGGCCGTGCTGGGAATGCCATCGGCGACTCTCGCACATAAGAAGCGGCATTATCGATACGAGATAACTGATTGAAAAGTCTTCAAGGACCTGGCCGTTCCACCCTTCGATAGCTCGGGGCGGGAGCGCGCGCATGGGCGCCCGGAATGAAGCGACGTTGCTTGAAAGGTATGGAGGCGTGAACGACCCGGTGTGTGCTGTTCCCCATCCGCGCCTTGTCACGGGAATTCGGGGCCGCTCCGCTCAACGCGAAATGGTGATGGGGCCGTGCCGTTTGTGTGAATAATGATACCGGGATCTCGAAAATACTGACCAAGAGTAGCATGGAGATGAATTATGCTGCCAAAGAGCAAGAAAAATGGGATGCGGACCGCCGTTTTCGTGCTTTCCTTCCTGCCTCTACTCGTCGTTTTTAGCCTGGCAGTCTGCGGATGCCAGCCATCGAAACCGGAACCCGTAAAAACCGTCATCATTCCCGATGGTGAAATCGATCCGACGATCTGGGGCAAGGCCTATCCCGACGAGTACAATCTCTGGAAGAAGACCGAGGAACCGGAACCGCCCGGAAAGAGCAAGTACAAAAGAGGGTTCGATGCGGACCGGCCCACCTACGACAAGCTGGCCGAATATCCCTATATGGCTCTGCTGTTCAGCGGTTGGGGTTTCGGCGTGGAATACAACGAACCCAGGGGTCATGCCAACATGATCCGAGACCAGCTTGAAGTCGATGCGTCGCGCCTGAAAGCGGGCGGCGTCTGCCTGTCATGCAAGACCCCCTATGCGCCGAAACTCCAGAAAGAGATGGGGGCGAATTATTACAAGATGCCCTATAAAGACGTGCTCGCCACAATCCCCGAAAAGGACAAGTCCTTGGGAGTAGCATGTATCGATTGCCACAATAACCAGGATATGTCCCTGAAGATATCGAGGGGATTCACGCTTGCCGAGGCCCTCAAGTCAATGAAGGTCGATCCAGACAAGCTCTCGCGCCAGGAACTGCGCACGGTGGTATGCGCCCAATGCCATGTTACGTACAATATTCCCAAGGACAAGGAGATGAACTCCACCGGTCTTTTCTTTCCCTGGCAGAAAAGCAAGTGGGGCAACATCACCATTGAGGACATAGTCAAGGTAATCCGAAACGACGAGTCCCTGAAGGAATGGAAACAGACGGTCACGGGTTTTAAGCTGGGGTTTATCCGCCATCCCGAGTTCGAACTCTTCTCGAACCAGAGCGTGCATTGGAAAGCGGGGGCCGCGTGCGCCGACTGCCACATGCCCTATACCAGGGCCGGGGTATTTAAGATCTCGGACCACCGCGTCATGAGTCCCTTGAAAAACGACCTGCGCGCCTGCGGCCAGTGCCACGCGGAGGGTCCGGACTGGTTGAAGGAGCGGGTGATCGCGATCCAGGACAGGACCGTATCGCTTATGCTCCGCGCCGGGTATGCGACCGCGACGACGGCCAAGCTCTTCGAGGCCGTCCATAAGCTGAGGGATTCGGGAAAGAGCATCGATGAAGCCCTCTATAATCGTGCAAAGGACTTCTATGAAGAGGCTTTTTACCGAAGTGTCTTCATAGGCGCTGAGAATTCGATCGGGTTTCACAATCCGCCGGAGGCGATGCGCATCCTGGGTGATTCCATAGCATTCGCGGTGAAATCGGAGGCTTTCCTGAGGCAGATTCTTACCAGGGCGGGTGCTGACGTGCCCATGAAAGTGGAACTCGAAATGGCCAGGTACCTGGACGACCGGGGCGGTAAAAAGCTAAAGAGCGAGCCGAAGATCGAAATCAAGGACCCGATGAACCTGCAGGATATGTTTTGATGCCGGTTCGCTTTCGGGCGCCGCTTTCAACCCCTTCGCTCCGTGCAAAACGGGCCCGCATGCGCGTGAGGCGATGTGGCAGGGAAATGGCGGTGGGGGCTTATCCCTGGCCCGTTCTACCCTTCGACAGGCTCAGGGCGAACGGAGGTACACCGGCGTCATCCCTGTGAAGGCCGGGATTCGGTTTCCTGCTTGCGATGCGCTCGAAAAGCCGTGGATTGCAGCTAAGAATGCGTGCTCCACGGAGCAGACATGTGGTGGGGCGCTCGGCATTCGCGGCGACTGCCCCGCGGTTTTGCGCGGGGTGTCGCCGCGAGCGCCAAAGTGAGCCGCTAAGCGGCGAAGGGGGTGTGGGGGATGCAGCTCCCCACGCGGTTACTGTCTTAGGCTCTTACTCGCATCGAGTTACTTTTTCAACGCCGCCAGCCTGTCGGAGATGCTGGCCGTCGAGGGATCGACCTTCCCGGAAGCCTTTGCAAGTGCCGCCGCAATATGCTTATCGTCTTTTTCGGCATCGGTGGGGGTGAGGAGGCTCGACCGGGTGTTGGCTGCGTCCGCCTTCACCTTGGCTTCGTCGGCCTTCTTCTGCATGGCGTCCAAGGCCACGTTGAATGTCCCGCCGCCTTTCTTGATGCCGGCGAGCACCTCGGCGGTCCTGGCGCGTTTCTCGGCCCTTTCTTTTTCGAGTTCGGCCCTTCGCATGTCCGCCTTGGCATGTTCGAGACGGGAGCGTGCGTCGCGCAACGCAGCGGCTGATTCCTCGACAAACTTTGTCAATTCATCCATCATCGCCTTGGCGTCATCGGCCTCAAGCTTCTCCCGATCGACGTCCGGCTTCATCTGTTCGAGCATCGACACTATCTTTTCGAGGCTTTCGCTAAGAGACGCCTTCTGCGCGGGGTCCTCCGTCGCGGCAACCTGCTGTTCGATAATGGCGGCTGCCTCGAGCCGCTTATCATAGAGTGCCTGGATTTCGGTAGCTTCCCGCGCTTCCTTCTTGTATTCCGCGCGTGCTCTGGCCAATTCTTCGCTGGCTTTCGTCAACTGGTCCGAAAATTCGGCGATCTGGGCCTCTGTTGCCGTCTCGGGATCAAGTGTAACCAGGAACTGCTGAATGGAAGTAACCGCATTTTCAGCATGTTTTTTGAACAAATTTGCCATGAAACTCATCTGCAGGCTCCTTTACGTAAGTTAAGGACTGGGGTTGTCCACGCCGGGCTCCCGCCCGTGCGGAATCCGCTCATTACAGGACCGTAAACGACATCGCATTGAGTGGTACGCCGGTCATTATACGTACCAATGCACCCTCTTCATCCTCTTCCCTGGTGACGAGGAGGTATTCCGGCATCTCGCGGCCGCCGGGGATCGAGATATTGCGGCCGTAAAGCATCATAGCCTGATCGATATAAAATGTGGAGCCACCGCTTCCGATGGTTTCCCGGAATTCGATGGGGTTGGCGTAGTCCGGGCCGGGATTGTAAAACACCCTCGCATACTCCACCTGGTCCGGTGTGTTGAAATCCTTGTAGCCGATGAGGCCCGTACTGTCGTTGAGCCAGAGATCCCAGTCGTCCGGGAATATCTCATCCAGGGTCTGGTAGAGGATGATCTCCCTGTCATCGCCCTCTCCGCCGACCTGGAGCACCCACTCGCGGTCATCGAGATCTTTTGCGTAGAAGCGGCAGAAATTGACGCCCATGCAGCGAAACTCGCCGACAGCCATGACCGTGAGGTCACTGTCCGGGACCTCCAGTTTGAGGTTGTCCCCGGCAAGGATGAAATCGGTCGGCTCGAATCTCAGGACCGCATTGAGACGCAGGCCCAGTTGGTATTGCTTTGGCTGCTCTTTTGCGGGGGTTCCGGAGAAAAAGTCTTTTACCCGGCCGTAAGCCTGTTTGCTTTGCTTTGCAACGATTTTGGCAATAACACCCATCAGCTCTTCCTCCGCATCATCATGAAACCGGCAAACGCAAGCACTCCGATTCCCCCGATTACCCAGATCCATGGGAACCCGGATGATTTCTTCTTCGGGACCGCTTTTTCAGCCACACTCGCGGCAAGGGCGACACTCGCCGCGTCCGGAGGGACGTAAGACGGATCGGGCTTGACTCCCTGCTGTTCAAGGGCCTTGGCGGACTCGTCCGCCTTCTTCAATTTTTCCTTCAAGTCGGCGTTTTCGGCCGAAAGCCGTTCGGCTTCCTTCCTGAACTCCCTCATGCCCGGATCGTCCCGGTGATTGTAATACATTGCCGCATATTGCTGGTCATGAATATGGTCCAGCATGAACCAGAGCATCATGGCATCCCATATGCCGAAGCTGTTGTAGCTGTGGTAAATGTAGACCGGTGGCGACCAGCGGTAGGTGTCGTAGAATACCGTCCGCCTTGAGTAATAGTCGGAGGTGGAAGTGTAGGTGACCCGGCTGCTGACCGAATTGATCGTCGTCTGCTCCCTGCTCGCCGGAGTGTAGCTGCCCGTCGTGGAACTTTTCTGGAATTTGTTCTGCTGCGCCTTATAGTCGTTGTAGGCTTTCGCGCTTTCCTGCTTTGAGAAGCTCCTGTCCATCTTTTCCTGGAGCGGTGTCTTGGAAGAGGAGGCTTTCGACTGCTCGGCGCTCACGGCGGCGCCAACCCCGACCCCGGCGCCGACAGCGGCGGCGGTGCCGCTTGCGGAGTTTCCGTACCCACCCTTCGCGGGCGAACTACCCGTTGCGGGCGGTTTGCTCGCGGTGTTTCCATATCCTCCGGATGAGGAGGGTGATGTGCTGCTGGTGCTGCCGGACTTGGTGGCCGTGTTCCCGTAGCTGGAGGAAGACTTGGATGACGAAGACGATTTGGAACTCGAAGACGAACTCCCGCGTGATCCGCTGCTACTGCTGCTTCCCGCCCTTGCGTGCGCATCGCAATTCAGGAACAGGGAGGCGGCGAACAGGACGCTGAAGATCAGGCTCAAAGTTTTTGATCTCATACGTACCTCCTTAAAGGTGTAGGGCCTCCGGTCTTGCACTGTGATCCACCAACGTGAGAGCAGGACTGGCCATTAGTCTCCCGGAAAATATAAATTGGACAGTATGGACGTCCACATTATCCACGAAAAACCGGAGTACATCAAGAATGAACCCGCAATGGCAAAAGTACGGGCCCGGTCTTTGCCCGCGATGGAGCTGGAAAGCCTTGGGTTTCGGTATCATACGTAAGACGCGGGTGGTGGTTCAAAGGATGACGGGAACCTTGAGAAAAGTGTTTCTTTCGCGAATTTGTCGATGCCCCGGAGCCGGCGGGCAGTCGCCCGGCAGGAAGGTCAGCTTCGGTTTTTTGCCTGTCGGGCCATTTCCCGATCTCGTCCCGCAAGTAAGAACTCTCATTCGGGAGGGTGGAGTACCCTGCCGTTGGAATTCCACCCGTGAGCATCCCGGATATTACCAGCAGATCCGCCGGACCGCGTAGGAGTCCATTCTCGTCCGATTGTGCGGCAGCACCACCCGGATAGGGAATGCCCGGGCGGCTGCGGGATGCTCAGGATTTTACCCGGCGGACCACACATCATCATACCAGTGAGGAAAATCATGATTCCTGCTTCCGCAGGAAATCTCGAACGATATGCAAATATTCCTCCGGTTTTTCAAGATGATGCTCATGGGATGCATTCTCGAGGATGACGAATTCCGACCCTGGATGCGTGTGCATCCGGTGGTAGCGGGCGGTGGTTTCCGGTGTGGCTTCATCGTAACGTCCGCATGTAAAAAGAATGGGCTGGGTAATCTCCTTTACTCGGTCTGTTCGTTCATAATCTCCAAGGGTTCCGGTAATCGTGAATTCACTGGGTCCCACCATATGTTCGTAGACGGACGTCCCCATTTTCTCGAATGTTCTGTTCAGGCAATCAGGCCAGGAATCGAGACGGCAGAGATGACGTCTGTAATAGTACATCATGGCTTCCCGGTATTCTTGAGAGTTGGTGTCCCCTGAAGCTTCCTTCTCATAGATGACATCCCGTATGGTTTCAGGCATTGCCGCCAGGTAGGCTTGCTGATCGGTCATCCAGCGAGACATGCTGAGGCACGGGCCGGAAAATACCAGGCTCCGCACACCTGTTGGTTTCCTCTCCAGCACGTAATCGAAAGCCAACATGCTTCCCCAGGATTGTCCGAGGATATTGACCGTGTTAAGCCCCAGGGACTTTCTGACCTGTTCCAGCTCTTCCACGAAGCGGTTGATTGCCCAGAGTGCGGGATCATCTGGCCGATCCGAGTTGATCATAGAAGATGACGGGCCTTTCATCACCGAGAGCCTCGATCGGTTCGAGGTAATCGTGAGGTGCTCCCGGTCCTCCGTGGAGTGCGAGTAAAGGGATGCCTTTCCGCTCAATCCCAATTTCCCGGTACCAGACTTTACCCCCAGGCACGTCGATATAGCCTTCCCGCGTATTTGGCATCGTTGAAAACCTCACGGAATCATTGTTTAGGTCCTCAGGAACTCACTCCTGCCGTATCTTTGATTACGTTAGTGCCTTCGGATGGACGAAGCTGCTGTGACTTCCTTCGCCTTCTCGGAGACCGGGTCACCAACCCGGGCGCTTTCCTGCTGGAACGAATTCCTCGGCAGCAGCAGGATGCCGTCTGCCTGGAAATGCTCAAGCTCTCTTCCTTCCACCGGCACAGGCAGCCGTTGGCGGCATAGGAGGGCATCACCACTCTAAACGCTATGTGCTCTCTGAGTAAAGACTTTCAAGAGGTATTGCTTCTTTACGAAAGGCCGCCGGTCCGAGAATGCTTACCAGCGATCGGGAAGGATGGGCGCCTTCCGGCTCCTCCGCGCTGAAAAATCCTTTAGGAAGAGAAGGACGAAGAGTTGTAACATCACTTGTTTCTAATGCCTTGAGTAATTGACTCGGCCCATGAGCGCCGGTTGGAGGCTGCGACGTGGCATCGTTTTTTACCGCATGGAGGGGGGCGCAATGAAATGCCGGGACGTTCATCTATTTGTCTTTGACAGCTTGTCGGATTGGGAGCCGGGCTATGCGGCAGTCGGAATAAACAATCCCCGGTTCCAAACGAATCCGGGTCAGTTCAGGATACGGACCGTCGGTTTGTCCGAGAACTCCGTTCTGACAATGGGAGGTGTTCGAATACTGCCAGACCTTGCGCTCGACAGTCTCTCTCCCGAGAATAGCGCAATGCTCATACTGCCCGGAGGAGATGCCTGGGATATCGGCGGGAATATGGAAGCTGTCGAAGTGGCCTCGGTTTTCCTGAAATCCGGTGTGCCTGTAGCCGGAATATGCGGCGCCACGGCCGGACTGGCCCGTGGCGGTCTGCTGGACGATCGCCGGCACACAAGCAATTCCAGAGAGTACCTTGCGGCGACAGGGTACCGGGGGTTGGAATTTTATGAAGATGCCCCGGCCGTGACTGATAATAATCTGATTACAGCTCCCGGAACCGCTCCTCTTGACTTTGCCCGGCATATATTTGAGTGCCTTGCCCTCTACCCCCCGGAAGTACTGGATGCTTGGTATATGCTGTTCAAGACCGGGAAGCCCGAGTATTTCGCGCAACTGATGCGGGCCGTCGGGGCGTGACATCACTCATCCATGGCCCGTTCTGCCCTTCGACAGGCTCAGGGCGAACGGGGGTACACGCCGCCGTCACCCAGGCGAAGGTCAGGGTCCAGTCTTCTGCTTGCGATGCAACGTCCACAATGGACATTCCGGGGTTTGAGGAGTGGAAAAGTCTGGATTCCGGCTTCTGCTTGCGATGGGCAGATAACCCCCTGGATTCCCGCTTTGGAGACTGTGCCGTAATTGAAAGCAGGCTCCAATACTCCCACTGGAGACGCCCTGCGGTACAAGCACGGTAGCACGGTAGGTTGGGGTGAGCGAGAGCGAACCCCAACACCCACGTTTTACCTTTCGCCAAAACTATACTCGTCTCGGATTTGCACACCTTCGCCCCGACTGTAATGATAATAAATGTTGGGGTTCGCTCTCGCTCACCCCAACCTACGGCTACTACGGCTACGGCTGGTGCTGCTACGCCGCGAATCCCACAAGCCACTGGAACTCAAATAATTCCGGGGCGGATGGGTCTTGAACAACCAAAAGTTGATCCGGGGTGAACGTTATCTGGACCGGAATTCGGAGTGATACCGGGTTGGAAGAGGGCGGTCTCGGGATGCCGGGGAAGGGATATCAACCCGAGACGATTCCATGGGTCTTTTGTTCTCTTCGGATTGGACGCGCGGCTATGATTTCCATTCTCCGGAGTGCTTGCCGCGCGGCGTTTTCCCAGGTGTAATGGGCACTGACGAGGTCAACCGCGCGGCGGGCTCGTGACGCGGTTTCATCACGATTTTCGTAAACGTGGCGGAGCAATCTCTTGAGTTCTTCCAGATTGGGTTCCAGTACCCATCCGGCCCCGCCAACGACCCGTGTGCCTTCGACGTCGATCTCGCGCCGGCGCGCTGAAATCCCGTAGCAGAGATCGGGAGGGCAGAAATCGTCCGAAGCTCCCCCCGCGGTCGCCACAACGGGCAAGCCGCAGGCCATGGCCTCAAGGATCGGGAGTCCAAAACCCTCTCCCCTGTATGGATGCACCAAACAGTCGCAGGCGGCAAACAGGCCCGGCATCTGGTGCTCGCGCAGCATCTCCGTCAGGTACAGGATTTCCGGACCTTTCCCGCTGTTCTGGATATCACGGATCGAATCTCCGGCGCCCTGCTGACGGTAAAAGCTGTCCTGGCCCATGTCCTTGATTACGAGTGCCACATTATCCGCGGCACTGAAAGTGCTGAAGTACGCTTGTATCAGAAGGTCTATGCCTTTGCGCCAGATTGTGCCGCCGACGAAAAGGAATTTGAAAGACTTGTTCGTGCGAAGGGGCAGGGGCGGAGCCCCTGGATGGAAGACCCGCGTGTTCACTCCATTCGGCACCACCTGGACACGGTCCGCGGGGATTCCGCTCGACACGTAGGTTTTCAGGACATGGCGGCTCGGGACCCAAAGCTCATCGACAAGCGTGCTCATCGGTTCCACCCACGCTTCCGGGAGCCGTCCGAATTCCCATGGCTGAATCATTACCCAGCGGCCCTTGGGGGGAGGTGTGAAGTTCGGCGGCCACTGATGACGGACATGAATATCGGGGGGGCCGCTCATGGGGGCACGGATGCGCGAAGCGAGCGCGCCAAAGCGCGTGTCGGCGTCGGAGCCGTACTGGTCGGCTTCGTACGGGATTATGGAGACTTCGCATCCCTTGTCGATAAGCTGGAGGCACAGTTCGCGATTGACCAGGGCAAGCGAATGGTGGACGAACTGGGAGCCTTCCCATATGATTCGCGGTTTTTCCGGCCTCTTGTAGGAAGGGGGCTTTGGTTCCATCTTATGGCATCCCGCTCATGGCTAAGTTGGACCATATTAATATCACAGAACCGCCATCCCGAGGAGCATTGACTTTCCAGCACTCGATCATGGCCCTATCCGTGGCCCTGACATCCCGGTTGACGGAACCGGACCGGATTCGGCGCGGCAGCGGCGGTCGCTCTCAGGGGGAAGGAGTGTCGCGGGTGAAGAGCAGACATCTGAACACGTCATGGAAAACCGGGGCATTCGCTACTGCCTTGAAACCGGCGCGGTTGAATACATCGATAAAATCTTCCATTCTGTAATTGTACTCGTACATGTTCTTGCCGCCACACAGAACCTCGGAGAGAAAAGCCAGCGTTTTTCCGATCAGGGATGCGTGATTAGGCTGTATCAAAAGCACATACCTGTTGCTGATCCTCATCATGTGCCGTGCATACGGTTCGAAGTTCAGGAAATGTTCCAACATCCCGTCGCTGGAGACCAGGTCGAATGCCCCCTCGACATCCTCGAGCTTGCGGTGCATCGCCCGGAGCCCTTTCCTTTCGCAGATTGAGACAGCATGTGGGGAAGCATCGATGCCGACACAATCATATCCCATCTCCTGGAGTACCGCCAGGGTGTGGCCGGACCCACATCCGACTTCGACGGCGGTGACAATCGGGAGATTGCGAAGAATATTCTTTATTGCTGCCCTTTTGGCAACAAACATTCTTTTCCCGAGAGGAGTAAATTTATCGGACTGGGCACTCTGCCGCCATTGAGTGTCCCAGGACGCAGCCAACTTTTCAGTTTCCCGGAAGTCCTGTAAGCTTTGCATCCGCATAATAGCTCTTCCTTGCCGTCCCGTGACATTATCTGACCCGAGGATGGGCCAGACCATAGACTTCACCGAGGGCAAAGCCGAAGTGTTGGATAAGATAGATCCCGAATACCTCGCAAACCAGAAGAGGTGCCCCGGCTTTCAAGCACTGAACAATCGCCATCAGCAGGATCAGGGGAAAGTAGCACAGACCGAACCCAAAGGGACCCCAAAGAGGCGCCAGGAGTACTGAAGCCATCACAAGAAGGAACAGAGGGGGCATCAGAAAAGAGGGCGCCCACATCCCGGGGTAACGCTTAAGCAGTCGGGCGCGCCCTTTGCCGTACCGGAACATGTTCTTGAACCATGTCCTTGGCGTGGGACGCATCTTGTGCCATACAAAGGATTCCGGCACAAACCAGAACTTGTATCCTCGGCAATGGAGCCGGTAATTGATGTCCGCATCCTCGGCCTCGCTTTTCAGCGATTCGTCATAACCACCGACCTGGAGCAATACCTCTTTATCGTACAATACGTTCAGGTTGGCCAGGCTAGGTACGTATCTTCCAGTCTGAAACTTCCTGCCCTGGGCGCTGCGGAAACTCCCCAAATAGCAATCCAATGCTATTCCGATCGCCTTTTCGAATTTGCTGGCATCGTTGTGAGGAATATTCCCACCACCGACCGCGACGACATTTCTGTCTATCCGCTGGATTTCCCGATATCTCAGTACGAGGGTGGCGAGCCAATCGCGGGGGGCTTCGCAATCCGCATCGATGAAGGCCACATGCTTGAACCGCGAGATCCGTAAGCCCGCGTTTCTGCCTGCGGCAGTTCCCTTTTTCTTCTCTATAACCAGGAAGATATTGGAGTGTTGCTTCTGAAAACCGGTGACGATTTCGTGGGTGCGATCCGTGGATCCCCCGTCGGCGACGATTATCTCCACGCTACCCGCATCATATATCTGATTCATAAGCGAGTTCAGACACGGTGCCAGGTTCTTTTCTTCATTCAGGCAAGTGATGATGATGGAGATGTCCATGGCTAGAAGCTCTTTCCAAGCTGTCCCGTGATGTATTTTTGAAAGAATGTCCTGGCTGACTTAAGCGATCTGTAGCCTTCGGACGGGTTGGTGACCGCCTGCAGCAGTTTCATCATGAGATAGCTGGGCCGCAGATGGTATTTTTTCAGGTAATGGTCACAGAGTTCGACCATTTCTCCGGCATTCAGTCCAGGGATGTCCAGCACGCAATTGTGCAAGCCCTCCGGGGTAAGCCACTCCGAAAAGTTGCGCGTTCTCAGGAAACCATGCCCTGAAGCCCAATTAAAGGCCTCCGTACCGGGATATACATAAAGAGGATAGAACTGCATACTGTCACAGTTTATCTTCTTGGCGAATTCGTAGCTTTTCGCGAGGGTTTCCCGGCTGTCGCCCGGATTGCCCACCATAATGCACCCGTGGATAAGTATTCCCGCACGTTTGGCGTCATTTGCGAAGCGATAGTAGGATTCGACTTTTTCTCCCTTATGCATGTTGTCGAGAATTGACTGGCAGCCGCTTTCGAAACCAACGGTCACGAGCCGGCACCCCGCCTGTTTCATCACTCTAAGCAGGCTGTAGTCCAGGTCTCCCCTGACATTACAGTACCATTTCACCTTGATTTTTTTCCGGATGAGCAGTTCGCATATTTCCGCGACGCGGCGTGGATTGGCGGTAAAGCAGTCATCCTCGATACCGATTTCCTTCACTTCGGGAAAATTGCGCTGAATATAATCAAATTCCTCCACGACGTTTTCCGGCGAACGCATCCTGTATTTCCTGCCGTGGAAAACCTGCGGGTATACGCAGAAGAAACATTTGAACGGGCAGCCTCGGCCGGTGATTATCATGAGCATGGGATAACTGGCAGCGGCAAAGAAATAATTGCGATAATGGAGGTGCCTTTTGTAAATGCTCGAGACGAATGGAATCGAGTCAAGGTCCTCGATTTTTCCTCTCGTGTCGTTAACCAGGACATCTCCATTGCTTCTGTGCGCGAGTCCGGCCACGCTGTTCAATGAAGATGCATTTTCAAGAGCGTTTGAAAGGTCCCTGACAGTGTAGTCGTATTCTCCGACGGCTATTCCATCGATATATGCGCTCAACTCCAGTGTCTCACGCGGCAGAGCCGAGGGATGGGTGCCCACCAGCAGCGCGAAGGCACGAGGAAACCTCATCTTCAGCCTCTCCAGGACATCGATGTCGTTATGGATACTGGGTGTGCTGCTGTCCACAACCATGAGGTCGGGCACGAAATCGCGAAGTTTCGCCAATACATCGTCCAGGCTCATGCCGGCGGCGGGGGCATCATAAAGCCTCACATCATGTCCGGCCATTTCGGACACCCCCGCGGCGTACGCCAGCCAGATGGGGTAATAGAGCGTTCCTCCCTTTGTTACGGCAGGACTGCGTGACGCGCGGGAGAATCGTCCCAGGAACGGAGCATTCAAAAAGAGTATCTTCATTTGTCACACAGCCCGGTCTTGACCATGAAGCTCATCGAGGGTGATAAGAGGATTCTTTTCAATGAGCGGGTAGTAAATACTCATGAACTCTTCGTCCATGGCGGTCAGGCATTCCGAGTGATAGTGATTGTACCACCTGGATGCGAGCCCTCTTGCGCGAATGGCTTCAAGAGGTTCTTTATTGACGTTGCCCAGGACTATATGTGAATACGGGCAGGGGCATACATCACCATAGGCGGTGATGTAGAGCACTTCCTTGACCGCGGGACAACCCCACTTGCCATAGTTGTTGTCGAGATCGCGAACGACGAATGGATAATTCTTTCTCAACTGGTAATAGTAGGCCACATCTTCGTCGTTGAGCATGAATTCCCTGCGGCCATCGAAGTTGCCCAGGCACCGGGCAAAGATGGTTTCGACGAGTATCCTGTTCTGGAAAGAGAAGTCGAGCAGTTTCTTCAGGCCTTCCGAGTATAAACTTTCCTTGGTGATGCATGTATTGAATACAACTTTCAGGTTATGCCGAACGCAGTACTCATAGGCGCGAAGAATTTTCTCAAAGCTGCCCTGGTGGTTCCTGAACCTGTCGTGCTCTTCCGCTATGCCGCTGTCCACGCTGAAATAGATTGTATCCAACCCCAGGTCCTTGAGCCTTTGCACGCGTTCCTCGGTTATCAGGGACCCGTTGCTTGTCAGCAGTATATGATTGTAGTCGGGTTGGAATGCCTGTATGACCTTTTCCCAGTCCTTTCTTATGAATACTTCGCCTCCCTGCAGGGAAAAGCAAAGGCAGCCAAGTTCCATGGCCTGCTTGCACACTCGCCCGTAGTCTTCCACGGACATGACGGGTCGGCTGTTATTTTTCAATTTGTCAGCGTAGCAGTGTTCGCAGTGAAAATTGCAGTTGTATGTCACCGCGAAATCAATCCCGCGGAGAACGAATTTGTCCTGGTTGGCCGCGGCGTAATACTTGGCCCTTGCCAGGTTTGACAGCAGGCGAAGGGGGTATGCATAGTGTTTCAGGTGCAGGCCGTACTTGAGCCGGATGGAAAGCCAATGATACATTCTGTCTGAAGGGGAAAGCATTTTGTATACTCCTCGAGAAATCGTTTACGGATAACTGGTTATCCGCGATCAAGCATCCAGCAAAATGACCTCCAGCCTTCCTTCATATAATGCGTGAATTCATGGGTGGAGCGAAGAGAGAGCAGCCGTTTTGCTATGTAGGAGGGGCGGAGATAAAATTTGCGGTTGGCCCCCTTTACCCATTTTTCCAGTTCCGCGCGTGTAAAAGCACCTTTATACAGGACCGCGTAGCCGTCTCCATAAGGGGACCCCGAGGCATGGCCGTCTCCGTTGCCGTTTGCTCCCGCGTGGGGAACGTGTCTAAAACCCAGACCCTGTTTGATTCCGGTCTCATAGAGTTCACTGCCCGGGTAGCTCGCCGTAATCCCCCAGGACACGAAGTCGGGGTTGAGCGCGAGTGAAAACCCGATGGTTCTCCTGAGGGTCTCCTCCGTTTCTCCCGGCAGTCCCACCATGAGAAAAGCAATGGTTCGCAGGCCGGCGTTCCTGGTTAACCTGAAGGCATCCTTCACGTTTTCCATGGTGTATCCTTTCCTGATGCCCTTCAGGATTTCGGGGTCCGCCGTCTCCACACCGTAGGAAATGAGCCAGCAACCGGCGCGCTTCATTTTGTCGAGCAGGTTGGCATTCACGAGATCGACTCTCGTGGTGCAGGACCAGGATATGTCAATGCCCTCCTCGATAAGGAGGTCGCAGATCTTTTCAGCCCTCTTCATGTCGATCGTAAAATCATCGTCGTAGAAGTGGATCTCACGTATGCCGTATTTGTCGACAATGTGCCTGATCTCGGCGACGACTCGCGGCGGCGACATAGCCCGGTATTTTCGCCCAAAGACAGACTTCGAGCAGTAGGTACAGTGGAAAGGACAGCCCCTGCTGGTAATCAGGGTCGTGTAGGGGTTCTTCTTACCATACGGGGGGTGCGTCTTGTACTTGTGTACTGGGAACAGATGACGAGCGGGCAGGGGCAGATCGTCCAGCTTCTCGATGGCATTGCCGGGACCGTTGTTAACGATCCGGCTGCCGTCGCGGTAGATCAGTCCGCTGATGCCGGACAGGTCGCCGCCATTTTGCAATGCGCTGACCAGTAGAACCAGGGGCTTTTCTCCTTCACCCGTGATGACGAAATCGATTGCCTCGTTGTCAGTCAGGCACTGCTCGGGAAGCGCCGAGGGGTGAGGTCCCCCGACCAGTATTTTGGCGGTTGAGTTGTTCCTGACAGTGTCGACCGTGCGCATCGCCGAGCCGTAGGTTGGTGACATGACGGTCACTCCCACCAGGTCCGGAGCCCTGCGCCGGATTTGCTCCGCAAGAGCTTCCTGCGAATATCTCTCAACCCATGCATCGATTACGTCTACCTCGATCCGCGCCTCTTCCAGTGCCGCGGCAAGATAGGCGAGCCCAAGTGGCAGAATAGGATTAGGGGCCGTTGAGGGCGGGTTGATAAGGAGAACTCTCATGCAACTATATCCATCCTTTCAGTTTGAAGTAGCAAATTGCGCCATATTCCCTCAGGATTTCCTTCAGAAGCTCAACCCGCTCGATCCTCCATACGGGATGCAGTTCATAAGGGGCAGCCGATACAACGGCGGCGTTGATATTCTTGGCTTCAAGAATCTTCCTCGTTCTGAAGGTATGGTATGATGAAGTGACGAAAATGGCTTTATTGAAGTCAAAATCCCTCGCATATCTTGTCACTACATCGCTTATGTCATTGTATGTATTCAATGTATTGTCCTGAACGATGATATCTTCAGGCGGCATGCCCTGAGATACGAGCATATTCCTCATGGCCGCGGCGCCAGATATGCCGGTGCCTTGAGCTCTGTCGCCTCCGGAGCAGATAACCTTGGGCGCCCATTTTTCTCTGTAGAGTTGCATGCCGCGGGCCATTCTGACCATGCTTCTGAATGTGGGGAGCCCAAAGTCATAACATCCACCGGACAGAATCACTATTACATCACCGGCTCGGGGCTGTCCCGTCATTATCAGGGGCGCGTACAGCATCTCCGCCAACGGAGTGAACACAGCCACCAGAGCGAATACATTCAGCATGAAGCTGGCAACAACCACATACCGCCGGAGTTTACCCGCCATCTTGCATCATCTTTCCCACGTACTGGGCTATCATGTGCGAGAGCATCATATGGATATCTTCAACCTGGCCGTAATTGTCGTTATCAACGATCACGCATTCATCCACCATGTGCTGCAGCTTTCCACCGGTAAATCCAATGAGGCCGATGGAAATCGCACCCACGGTTCGCGCGTACTCCACCGCGTTCAGAACATTTGGCGAGTTGCCCGAAGCGGTAATAGCGATGACCACGTCGTCGGGCAGCAGATAGTTGGTCAGTTGCTCCCTGAATACGGCATCGTATCCGACGTCATTGGCCCAGGCAGTGAGAATAGGGGTATTGTCGTTCAGGCTCATTACCCGCAGTCGCCTGCCTCCGTTGGGTGGAGAGCATTTTGTGAGATCGCATGCAAAATGCGAGGCGGTTGAAGCGCTCCCGCCGTTCCCCATGATAAAGACCTGGTTGCCGTTCCTGTGGACGTTCAGGATAAGTTCCGATATGCGGTGAATGCGATCGATGTCAATTTCCAGGAGGTTTCTCCTGAGCACCTGTATGTAGTTGAGTGCAAATGAATTCATGGAGCTACCTCGCTACCGTTTGAGTCTGTCAGGATATGCACGCCGCTGTCGCTCAGCCGGAAATCGAGGAATTTGAGGTTTTTTTCTTCTAGGACGGCCCTCAGTTGCGGCTGATCGGCCTTCTTGCAGTAAAACATGAAGTAGCCTCCACCACCGGCGCCCGTGATCTTTCCTCCCAGTGCGCCGTTGCCGCGAGCCAGTCCGTAGATGCCGTCGAGAAACTCGTTGGATATTCCCTCGCTCATCTTCTTTTTGTGCTGCCATGCCTCATCCATCAGCATGCCAAATCGGGAAAGATCCCCCTGCTGCAGTGCCTCCCTTTGCAGATAGGCGTTTTCCTTTACCCGGAGCATTGAATCGATTGTCTTCTGCCTGTCAGCTTTCGCGGAATCTTCCTGTCTTTGCAGGATCTCCGATGCCTGCCGGGTTTTGCCGGTGAAAAACAGGACCAGATCCTCATCCAGTCTTGCCTTCACTTCGGGGTCGAGTGTGATGGGGGTAACCGTTACCTTGTTGGCGCTGAATTCGATAAAATTGACCCCACCGCAAGCCGCGGCATATTCGTCCTGCTTACCTATGGGGAGTTTGAGGGTTTCCCGTTGTATGAAATAGGCATCTTCGGCGATCTGCTTGGATGTGAGCTTTTCTTTCTTGATATGCGAGCAGAGCCTGACCATGTTGACCGTGACGGCCCCGGATGATCCAAGCCCGCTACCGGGAGGTATTTCAGAAGCCATGAAGAGGTCGAACCCGTGGTAGATACGGTAATGTTTTATCACCGCACTTGGAATATCGAAGCCTTCACCGAACCGCAGACTGTAGAAGTCATCCACCGTAACGAGCGATTGAAAATCGGATGATATAATTTGAATCTTTTCATCTTCGCGCTCGTTGTATATGGTGTAGAAATGCTTGTTAATGGTGGCGTTCAACACCGCGCCGCCATATTTCTCATAGAATGAGGGCATGTCCGTGCCCCCTCCTCCGAAACTGATTCTGACAGGCGTTCTGGTGATAATCATGGCTCAAAAATTCCTTTGGGATTTGGCGTATTAGGATGGGTCTTCCCCGTGATCATGTTCTCCGCGTGCATGTCGCTGAATTCGCCTGAATCAGGCAGGGGCAAGTTGATGCCGGCATACTCCGCGAAGACTTCCAGACCGGTTGGTGTCCCGATGTCGTAAAATCTGTCTCGGGTGATGTAAGCCCCGCATTCCTTCATGCCGATCAGAACGGGAAAAATCTCTTCTTCCAACGAAACAGTTTGCCTGGGCGGCATGAGGTCCAGAACCTTCTTGCCAACTACCGACACTCCGGCCTCGACGAACCGCAGGTCGGGGTCCCTGGAACCCTTCATGTATTTGGTAACCAAACCGGAGCTTTCCACCGAGATGTTGTTGGGGACGGACGTATCGTTCTGGTTTCCGTAGGCGACGAGCAGCACCAGCTTCCGAAGCGCTCTGTAAGAGGCCTCCAGGGCAGCGTAATCGATTGGCAGGAAGGAGTCTCCATAGATCAGGAAGAACTGCCCGTCCAGAAGATCCCGGGCGTTGTGCAGAGCCCCTCCCGTGCCCATTGGCTGTTGTTCATGACTGTAGGAGATGTTGACACCGCACCTGGAGCCGTCTCCGAAATACTCCACCACCTTGTCCCCCAAATACCCAATGCACAGCACGATATCCGTCAGCTCAAAGCTTTTCAGATAGCGGATCTGGTATTCCAGGTATGGCCGCCCCCGGACAGGCACCATGGGTTTGGGCACATCCAGGGTCAGCGGCCTCAGTCGTGTGCCCAGCCCCCCGGCCAAGATTACAGCTTGCATCATTCCCCCGCCTTGTGACGGCCGCGGCTGAACTCGTTTTACCCGCCAGTCGCGCCGCTTCCTGATGCGGCTTCGCTTTTAATCGCCGCTCAGGATGCCCGGGCCTCTATCTGGCCCAGATTGAAAAGAGCATCTTCATTCTCCGGATCAATCCGGAGGACCTGTTGAAAGCACGCCACGGCCTCATCCACCTTCTGCCGGCTGAAGTAAACGAACCCCAGGTTGTTCATGGCGGTGGTGTTCATGCCATTGAGGTCGAGGACCCCTTTGAATACATTTTCCGCCTGGTCCAGGTAGTCGAGCAGGCAGCATGCCTCTCCCATTTTGTTCATCAATTCTTCCTTCAGCGGCTCCGGAATCGACTTGTTTGCCAGGACTCGCGAGGACACTTCAAAGAGCAGGGCAAACTTCTCAAGCTTGATAAGAACCTCTCCAAGAATCTTCACGTAGTTCGATTCGAAAGGCCTGATCCCGATCAGTTCGGCCACTTCCTTGTAGGCTCTGTCCCAGTGCTGTAGCTCTATCAGCTCGGACAGGTTCTTCTCCATGAGTTCAACCCGTGAGCGATCCGGAAGGGCACCCCGATACGGTCTTTCGAAAAGTGCCATGAGTTTGGAAAGTTCCGTATCGACGCGGTAGAGCGGGTAGCCGGCAAGCTTTTCATCCTTGATGTACTTCATTCCGGTCAGCCGTTCGAAACCGGCTATATCGGGTTGGCCGGTCCCAAAAACAATGATTTCGGGGTAACCTTCATGAAAGGGGTTCTTCTGCCGGGGAAGTAACTGGAATTGTCTAAATTTGTAGATAGAAGTCAGGAAGTTGAAAACCCCGGCGTATTCGCCCTGGAAGAGGTTCAGGTAGTCCTCGGCGTACAGACATGGGGTGGCCGTAAAATGAACCCTGTCCGAGTACATGAGAATATGCGGAGTCCAGCCGCAAACCAGGATTTTGCTTGTGGGCGGGGTTGTTTCCTTGATGTATTGCCCGATGCTCTCCCATGTCCGGTACTCATCAACGAGTCCAGGCCCAAAGACCTTTTCGAGAAATTCGTATTTTCCTTTCGAAAACACATAGAATTTTCGATCCGCGTGGATGGCGTCCAAAAGGAGGAGAAGGGTCGCGAAAAGCGCCGCGATATGCGAAGCCTGCAATGTACTCGAATGAAATGTATCCAGGAGGATCTCTCCCAGACCAATGCCGCTAAAGATTGCGAGCCACGGGATTGTATTGAGCCAATAGTGCGGGTAAAAGGTCCCCCGCATGAAAACCATGGCGATGGAGGAGAGGAGACAGAACAGAAGGCCCGCGTGGACGAGGTTTATCTTCAGGGACAGCGTCAGGGACAGAAAAGAGATGCAGCTTAGAAAGAGCAGAGGGGGTAGTGATCTGGAGTTTTTCAGGATTACCTGCTTCCGCCTGGACCGGTCCATCGGGGGTTCGACGAATAGTCTCGGATAATATTCGTTGTATTTGCCGGGGTTTATCGCGGAAGGAAGCAGGCAAAGCCACGTTCCCGCCAGGTAGGCAAAGAACGCATTGTGTTTCAGCCAGTAATAGACAAGTGGAACCGCGTTGGTCAGGATTGCGCCGGCTATGAATATGGCCTGGCCCACCCATGAATGGCCTACTCCGAACAGTATCAATGCATAGCCCGGCCAATAGAGGAGAGCCAGTTGTTTCATCAGCATCGCGTAACCGAAGAACATGCCGGCAAGGAAAACCGCCAGGTGGGAAGGCGAGGACGGCGCGGCGAGGCAGAGGATGCTCGCGAAGAGAGGCAGCGGCAGCAACTGTTCGAATAAGCCCCAATTGCCCTCGATTCGAGGACTTGCGATATAAATCGAGAATGCCGTACTGGCGGCGATAGCCGGCACGGCGCCGACGAAGAAGTGCATGAATATGAATAACAACACGGCGGAAAGAGCATTATACACCGCCATGATCCAATAATAAGCTTTTGTATTTTCTTTATCCCAGAAACTCTGCATGAGGAAAATGTGGAAGATATGTCCTATCGCGACGCCGAAGTGTTCCTTGAAAAAGGGAGAATCACCTTTCTTGGATCGGGAAGCCCAATACATCGCACCCGCTACGTCATTAACATAGTTTTCGTTGTTTCTCAGGGCCGGGACCCACATCAGTATCCCGAATACAAAGACCAGAATGCTATATACAAAGACCATTCAATGCTCCTATTGATTATCCCCGTTGCCTTCCGCGGTCTTGTCGCTTTCGAGTTTTTCCATAAGATGCTTTTTTATGGACCCTGTCTGGTGGACTGAACCAAGCCTGCCGCTGGACACCGAGTTGAACGGGAAATGCATGTCGGCTATGTCGGATTTTAGCAGAGCTATTTCCTGGGATAGCTCTTTCACGCGGGTCATCAGATCGGAGCTAATCAAGGAAGTGTGGATCGTTATAGCAACGAGAAACAGTGTCAACATGAACAATGAGTTTATAATAAGGGAAGAGTCTCCTGTCATGATTTTCATAATGGTGAGAGACCCAGGCCATATGGACAATAGAAGCAATCCTGCGGATAGTAACAGGAGAAACCAGGAATAACCTATTTTCAACCTGTGGTTGTGTATCAATATTGCTATATAACCTATGATGCATAAAGATAAGAATCGTATTGTAATGTAGTCAAACTGCATGGTAATCCCCTGGCAGGTTGTCCCATTCAGGACATCTTCCCATCATTATCGAATTCCCGATATGTCAGCCACAGGCACATCTGTACTCGTTGAGCTGCTTCTTCCTGAGTAACGTTATCAATATGGAAATCAGCATCTTGATCACATAGATCAGGGTCTTTACACCGGAAGTCATGGACTGGCCGTGGAGTCGGTTGTGCATGATCACGGGGATTTCTTTCACCTTGAATCCGGAAAAGCAGAGTGTGATGATCAGATCGGCATCAGGATAGTCGGTTGGGAACCGTTCCATTTGGGAAAAGAAAGTAAAGACACGCCTGTTGAGGGCCTGCATTCCCGATGTGGAATCCGTAAACTTCTGCCCGGTGACGAAGCTCGCGATGCTCGAAAAGAACGTGATCCCCATTCTTCTGGCAAATGCCATCCTGTCACTGCCGGTTCCAAGAAACCGGGAACCGATGACCACGTCACACCCGGAGGCATTCAAGGCATCGATCAGGGGACGAACGAACGAGGGGTCGTGCTGATCGTCGCCGTCAAACTGGATCACCACGTCATAGCCATGGCGCACGGCATACTTGTACCCGGTCTGGATGGACACGCCATAGCCCATGTTAAAGGGGTGCTGGATGGTCTTGATTCCGTTTCGGTCCGCAATTTCCCTGGTCTTGTCCTTGGACCCGTCATCGATGATGAGGATATCCAGTTCGGGAACATGGGCCTGCAATCCCTCGATAACATGCAGGATGTTCTTCTCTTCTTTGTACGACGGGACGATAATCAGTATTCTTTGCATGATACCAACACCCGGTATAAGCCTCTGTTTCTGCGTTGCCATTTCGTCGAGCGGAGACCTCGCGTTGGCGGGGCCTGTCCCCGAATAAACGGCTGGGCCTCATTCCAGGGCCCGTGAGAAAGGCGACGTGCGCCAGTGTTGCAATTAGTCTGCCAAGCGATGCGAACCGGTTTGGTTGCGGAATACAGAGTATCGTTGTCGGCGGGAGAAGCGCTCTTTGTTGCCGTTTATTGCCGTTCGACGCAGACTTAGTATCAGGAGCGATTCGGAATAGATGACAAGATTCCGACAGGTTCCGCTCGTGTTTTGATCCTGGAATGCGGCAGAGTTTTGACGGTTTGCTCAAAAAACCCGGCACCATTTCTTGACGGCATCCATTCCGCGGCCTTCCGGATCGGGATTATTACCCCAATAACGCCGACTCTAAATCTTCTCTTCCCATGATAAACCGGCCCCGGCTCCGCGTCGGTCCGACGGCGCGTTGGCCAGGAAACAGGGCGGCTGCCGACGCCAGGCCGCGGGACAATCACGCCAAACGCCTGGCGGAGGCTCGTGACAGGCGGGGGGGGGGGAGCCATTCCACCGCTTCTTTTGAGCTTGGAAAGTCCGCTCTTGAACCTGGCCTTGTATATACTGGCATATGGTTCCGGTGCTCCCCCCGGGGAATAATTCCCGTCCTTCCTGTAAGCAGTGCGGCCCTCGCCCGGAGTTTTACTGGCATGTTCGTTGCTTACACCGCACCCATGGATACGATTGTGTGCCCGTGCCTGATTTCCGCGACATGAACGGCCGAGCAACAGCCTTTCGAACTCAACTTCGCCCAAAGCATCCAGGACCATGGAGTCTAAATGGAACCAGTCTTAAGTGAATGTTTCGGATTTGCCCATAGGATAAGAGGCGCGATGGCGAGCCTTGACTGCAAATCGCAAACAAGTGACATCTACCAGGACTCGCTTATCAAGTTTTTGTTCGATAACAAACATGTTGGTGGGCCGATAATTGAACTGGGATGCTACAAGGGGGGGCTGACGGCTCAACTTGCATTCATGGCCAAAGTCTCCGGCACGCATCTTTTCGTTGTGGACGTCTCCCCCGAATGGTTGCAGCATACTAAGTCGCTGCTCGAAAAATTCAACCTGAACACGCACACAACCTTTTACAAGGGGACATTGGCCGATTTCGCCGCGGATGCGGAATTCACCCGGAAGCCGCTGCTGTTGATCATAGACGGTGACCACAGATATGAAAAGGTCCTCGAAGACATAGAATCCATTTACAAGCTGAACATGATTCCGTATGCGGTAGCCTTCCATGACTACAGCCTCAGGTACGTGAGCATGTACAATACGTACGTGGATAAAGCCATTCATGACAGCTTCGGACCGGACATCAACCCGATCCGGATCGGCGAACAGATGGACGAGTGCCCCCATCTGCCCAAAAAGCACAACCCCGAACCCCGGGAAGGGCTGTACTGGGAGGAGCACGGGTCCGAAGGGGTTATCCTGTACCCTCCCGGCCAATTGCCGGAGAGCGCGGACAAAATTGCCGCCACGAGACCTGTTGGTCAGGAATCCAGGAAGACTCACAAAAAAAGGATAGAGACCGGCTTTTACAAGAACTATATGAGCGGTACTGGACTCGATATCGGCTTTTTGGGATACGTGGAAGGAGTGGTTCCCATACTTCCCGGCGCGACAGGGATTGACCTGAACTACCCCGGTTATGACGGGATAAGGCTCCCATTCCCGGACGACTCTCAAGACTATGTCTTCTCATCTCATGTCCTGGAACATGTTGCCGATTATACGGCGGTTCTCCGGGAATGGCATAGGGTTGTCAAGCCTGGCGGTCATATCGTCATCACTGTCCCGCATTGGCATCTCTACGAGAAAAGGCAAAGCCCGCCATCGGATTGGAATAAGGACCACAAGCGTTTTTACACTCCGGGTACGCTAATGGCGGAATTAGAGGAGTCCCTTACTCCAAATACCTACCGGGTGGTGCATTTAAGGGATAATGACGACGGTTTCAATTACGACATCCCGCCAGGGACGCACTCCAAAGGCTGCTATGAAGTTGAATGTGTAATCCGGAAGCTCGAAGAGCCCCACTGGAAAATCGCGTGACGCGGGATGCACCGATGGCATATCTCCGGGAATAAAGGACAGACAATTGAATATTCCGGCGGAATTTATCGAAAGGGTGGATGGGAGATTCGTCTATTTGTCTCCGGCAATATATCCTCGTGAGATATCCGAGAAGTCTATCAACGATCTCGCGGCGCGGATCAGATTGTTTCCTCCATTCCACGCGCACTTCGGGGGTGCTGGCGATGCACTCCTCCTGCTTTCCAAATTCTATGATGACAATCCGCGCCAGGATATATTGAGCTTTGCCACATCGCCCAAGGCAATGCGTGCTTTCTATGATTCCTTCCCATTACTGAGAACAGTCTATCTTATTCAGGGACCCAAGGGGCTCCTTCACGCCATTGTGCAGAATGTACTTCCATTACTTCAGAACTGCCTGGGCATGGGAGTGACACCCAGGGACTATAATAAGGAATGGGTACCTTCGCTGGATATTTTCAGGCAATACGGAATTCGCCCAGATCCGAGATGGGTCCAAAACTTCAGGTCCAGGAAGCTCGAGCAGTTCCAGGTTACGCTGATGCCCAAGGGCAGTATCCTCGGAGTGTTCAGGAGCAAAAGGAATATCGTGGACCCCGGGGCATGGCGCGATATCCTGGAATTCTTTGAATCCATCGGCGTCAGGCCGATTCTGGTCGGGACTCCGGAAGAGGAGGCGGCTTATCCGGGGAGCAAAACCAGCATTGACAAAAGAAGCTATTCCTTTCAGGAGCAAATGGAGCTGATCGCGGGAAGTGATGTGTTCATCGGGGCCGATACCTGGGGGAAGACATTCTCGGCGCTTGCCTCTGTTCCGACTATCGTGTTCCAGTCGATGACCGGGTTTGATCTTATCGGATGGCAGGATTCCTCGGAGTATGTGTTCATACACCCGTGGCGCGATATCTCCATGGTAAAAGACTTCCGCGAGTTCAGGGAAGTCTTTGCCAGGCACTTTCCGAATATGGCGGCAAGAGCCCTCACGCACACCCCTTCCGCCAAAAGTAGTGAGAACGCGAGGCCCGGCGCGCGTAAGCGCCACGACAGCCCGCCTCTGAGCAGCTTTTCCAGCCACTTTTGGGACAGGAATTATTCGGGCATCTCCACGGTCCTGGTCCGAAGCACCGGGGCGGTCGGCGATTCACTCATGTTGACCACCGTCGTGAATGCTCTCAAGCGGCAGCACCCGCACTTGGATATCTATGTATCCGGGAATGAAGTTGACAAAGCTGTCTTCTGGAACCATCCCGCCGTTACCGGATTCGTCCCTATAAACTCACACGAGGAGATCCGGCTGGAAGCCGATATCGGAGCGGTGATAGAATACAATTTTATCATCGATATCCTCCCCGACTATTTCGACAAAATCCATTACATGGACATTCTCGCGAACATCGCGGGCGTTCGGCTCAATGACTGCAGGATTATTTACGAGGTTGAAGGACGTGAGGCGGAGTGGGCCAATTCCGTGCGCAAATCAATGGGGCCGGGCAATAGAGTTGTCGGGCTTCACCTGTTTTCGAGCAAGGATTTCAAACGGTCCTACCCGTACGGCCCGGCACTCGTTCGCCACCTCGGAAACATCTTTCCGGACGCGCGCTTTGTCCTGTTCGGCCAAGACGGTCTGGGCGAGGCAAATCCCTTCGTTTTGGAGTGTTCCGCTCACAATATTCCTCTTCGACATCAGATCGCGCTGGCTTTTCGGTGTGATGCATTCATCACCGTGGACAGCTCTTTCTTTCATATTGCCCACAATCTGTGCCGGAAACCGACACTGGCCCTGTTCGGCCCCACCAACCCCGAGTTGTGCGGAGACAGGAGCGGAGGTTTCACGCCCTTGCGGAAGGCGAATCTTGACTGCCTGTCCTGCTACTGGAGCCGGCAATGCGAAGTGGAGTGCATGAAGCAACTGCGGCCCGAAACGGTGGCCTCGGCATTCAGCGACATGATTTCCAGCGATGGTCCCGCGAGGTCCCCACGGGTCGTCAGCCGAAAGGATCTGGATGTTCATGTTTCACCGGGTGAGAACTACGAGGCCGCTATCCGCGACTGCCTGATAAAACATGATGGGCCGATGGGTCTGGTCCTGCATGACAGGGAAAGGGTCTTGCCCGCCCATGCGGCTCAATGGAACGGCGCGAAGGTCGTTCAAGCCCCCAGGACCACCGTAACCTGGGAGGGGACTCAATTTGTCTACCACTCTCTTGCCCTTATAAACAGGGAGATATGCTACCGGCTCATAACGCGGGACGACATGGAGGTCTCGCTCCTGCCTTATGAACCCGATCAGTTTGTCCCCAACGGAGTCCCCAAATTCAACACCCTGGCGGGACGCATATCCGCGCCGCTTTCGAGGCCCAGTGACATCCATATCCGCCACCAGTGGCCGCCGAAATTCACACCTCCGCCCTCGGGGCATTGGGTCATGATACAGCCATGGGAATACGGCATGATTCCTCAGGGTTGGGTGGAGCCCATGAGCACTTTGCTGGACGAGATCTGGGTACCAAGCCGGTATGTAATGAAGGGCTATCTCCGGAGCGGAATCCCCGGCGACAGGGTCCGGGTCGTCCCCAACGGTGTCGATACCGCGATCTACAATCCCGGAGCCAGGCCGCTGGAACTGCAATCCGGCGGAAAGTTCAGGTTTTTGTTCGTCGGCGGCACCCTGTGGCGCAAGGGTATCGACCTGCTTTTGAAGGCTTATCTCGATACATTCACAAGCCGGGATGACGTGGCGCTGGTTATAAAGGACATGGGTGTCAATGATTTCTACAAAGGCATGGGATACAGCGAAAGCATCCGTTCGATTCAAAAACAGCCCGGAGCGCCGGAGCTGGTCTATCTGACGGACAGCTTGAGCGAGCAGGAGATGGCGGGACTCATGACCGCCTGCGATTGCCTTGTTCTCCCGTACCGTGCCGAAGGCTTCGGACTGCCGGTCCTGGAGGCCATGGCCTGCGGGGTCCCCGTTATCGTCACTTCGGGCGGGGCCACCGATGATTTCTGTCCTCCCGATATGGTTTACTCCGTATCGGCGAAGAAGCAATTCCTGCCCTCAACCGGGCAGATCCAGTTCGCGGGCGGCATGGGTTGGTTCATGGAGCCCGATGTGGATGCTCTCAAGCTCCAGCTTCGGAATGTGTTCCATAATGCGGAAGAGGCGGGAACAAAAGCCCGAAGGGCGCGCGAGCACGCGATCGCCCATTATGGCTGGGAGAGAATCGCCGAGCAGGTCGTCATGAGAATTGAGGCGATCGGCCAAAAGCCCGTGCGAAGGTTCATGTAGTCAGTTCATCGGTCGGCGCAATTTCCTCTCCGGAAGAGTCGGTACAGCGGGACAGCTTCCAACGCGTTTCCGGCCCAAACAAGTAAAAGGACCAACGGGGCGGTACGCTTGCCGTCACGGGAGATTATTTCGAGAGGTAGAGATTGATGAGAGTACTCTTTGTCTACAGAGAGGACGTCGACGTCGACGGCGGGGCCGCCGCCGTGATGAAAGAAACCAGCCGGGCGCTTCAAATGCTCGGTGTGGAAGTTGAGACAACTTATGAGCTTTATCCGAAAGTAGACGGCTTCGATGCCGTCCACGTGTTCAATATCTGGTCGCCCCAGAGTGCATGGGAGCAACTGAAGCACCTGCGCCGGACCGGAATTCCGATAATCTGGTCGCCCTTTTATCTTCATTGGTGCGAATGCGCGTGGGCCAGCCTGGCATTTGAACTTATCTACCACCATCGGCATTCACCCGAGGAACTGGAAAAAATCAAAAGCCTGTTCGCCGCGGGGACGTTGGAAATCAATGGATTGTCCAGGTGGAAGCCCAACGAGGTCATCCCCGGTTTTCATTTCGCGCTGAAAGAGATGCTGGCCTGTACCACTCATGTCTGTGCCGCGAGCTACCAGGAGATGCAGAAATTTGCCCAGCTCACCGGATCGAACGAGATCCCCTTCTCGGTGACACCGCACGGCGTGAATGCGGCTTCATATATCAACGCCTCGCCGGAACCTTTTATAAACGCGTTCGGGATCAGGGACTTCGTTCTGTGCGTGGGAGCCGTCGACAGGAGAAAGAACCAGCTTCTGCTGATCGAAGCGTTGAAAGGGACCTCCCTTCCCATCGTCTTGCTGGGACCCGCGTTTGAGCAGGATTATCTCGATGCCTGCAAGATCCTGGGCGGTTCCCAGATTCTTTTCACGGGACGGCTCAGCCTGGATATGGTCGCTTCGGCCTATAAAGCGGCATCCGTCCACGTTCTTCCCAGCTACGCCGAAGGCGCCGCGCTCGCCAACCTTGAAGCGGCGGTGGCGGGGTGTGCGATGGTCGTGAGCAACCGCTCCTCGGAATTCGAATACTTTGGCGCGGCCCCCTTTTACTGTAACCCGCATGATCCTGAATCTATCCGGACCGCCACTTTCAAGGCCATGCAGTCCGGTGCGGTCGAGAAAACGCGCTGGCGGGACCTGGGCAGGCATGTGGCGGAAACATTCACCTGGCGCAAAACAGCGGAGTTGACGCGCGCGGTTTACGAAAAAGTTCTGTCGGGGACTAATAACTGAAAAAGGAACCGGTTTCCATAAAGGACATCGGGCGGGGGGCCGTTGCGCCGGATCAAGGCCGACAGGCGGTTTAGCCCGGCCGGGCTCGACTGGGGCGAAAGCGCGATCAAGAAACTTTTATTCTCGGAATTGCCCGTGTTGTGGTATCGAAGTAAAAACGGGCGTGTTCAAGCGCGGTTGCCCGGAGCGACCGTCATCTGGAACGCAAGTGGGGATCGGGTGTCCGCGTGGACGGAGCACGCGCCGGCGGTGCTCATCTCGGGAAAGCCGTGGGGGCTAGGACCATGTTGATCAGAGATTTTCACAACCAGCTTGCCGCTCATGCGGACGTCATGCGGAAGGTGAGCAGCCTGGCGGAGCAGATCGTTCGGGCCGGCGAAGTCATGGCTCAGGCAATTGATTCGGGAAGGAAGATCCTCGTTTGCGGTAATGGGGGCAGCGCGGCCGATGCGCAGCACTTTGCCGCCGAACTCATCGGGAGATTCGAGCGGGAACGGCGTGCGTGGCCCGGGCTGGCTCTTACAACGGACACGTCCATCATGACGGCTGTCGGCAACGACTACGGGTTTGAGACCGTATTTTCGCGCCAGGTGGAGGCCCTCGGTAATCCCGGTGATATCCTGGTCTGTATCTCGACCTCGGGCAACTCGCCCAATGTGCTCAAGGCTGCCGAGGTTGCCACCTCCAAACGCATGACGACTATCGGCCTTCTGGGCAAGTCCGGCGGGCTGATAAGCCAACTGGTGGAGCATTCTATCGTAATCCAGGACCCCGTCACGGCCAGAATACAGGAAGCGCACGAGTTCATCCTGCACTTCTGGGCCCGGCTGATAGAGGACCAGTGCGCCTGAGCCCGGGTGCGACGCTGGGTTGATTTCCTCCCGTGTTGCCGCAAGTTAGTCTGCGATGAAACCGGGCATCGATCCCGAATGATTGAGGCGGGCGTCGTGCTCTGAAACATTAGCAGGTAAGTATGCCAAAGAGCGGCGCGCGGGTTCATTGAATTCGAGAATGTGGTAATAGCGTACGGCCGGGGTGTGCGGCCGCCCTTGCTCGTCATAAGGAGTCGCAACAGATGATCGGCAATATAGTCGATAATTTCGAGAAGGCGAAAGTCCTGGTTCTCGGCGATATCATGCTGGACCGATATACCTGGGGAACTGTCGGGCGCATCTCGCCCGAAGCCCCCGTGCCCGTCGTGCGGGTTACCGAAAGATCAGAGGTTGCCGGAGGGGCCGGCAACGTGGCCGTGAACCTCGCGAGCCTGGGGTGCGGGGTAACGCTTTGCGGCATCGTCGGCACGGATCATCCGGCCGGGCAGTTAGAGCTGATCTTTCAAAACGCCGGAGTCGATTATCACCCTGTCGTGGACCCTTCAAGACCCACGATCACAAAAACGCGAATCATGGCCAAGAATCAGCAGTTGCTGAGAATTGACGAGGAAACTGTTTCGCTCCCGTCCCGGGCCGGAGCCGAAGAAATCCTGTCCTTGCTCGATGCCGCTCTCGCCGGCTACGATGTACTTATTCTCTCGGACTACGGAAAGGGCGTGCTGCTCGACCCGGAACTCACCCGGCAGGCCATTGCGCTCGGAAGAAAGTTCAAGGTCCCGGTCCTGGTGGATCCCAAGGGAAAGGACTGGAGCCGCTATACAGGCGCCACATGCGTGAAGCCCAATACGGACGAATTGAAGGCCGTTTCCGGACCCATCTCCGACGAAAACGAACTGATAGCGGAAGCCCGCAAGACCCTGGAAGCACGCGATCTGGACTGGCTCCTGGTAACACGGGGCAAATCGGGAATGTGCCTGGTTGGCCGTGATCATCCTCCACTGATGGTGCCGGCCAGGGCACGGGAAGTGTATGATGTCTCCGGCGCGGGCGACACGGTCATCGCGTCGCTGGCCGCGGCCCTGGCCGTCGGGGCCGACATGCCGGAAGCGACCCGGATCGCGAATGTGTGCGCGGGAATAGTCGTGGGAAAACTCGGGACCCAGCCCGTTACGCGCAACGAACTCAGAATAGCCCTGCAAACAAGCGGCGACGGCGATCCCTCTTTCAACAAGATCGCCATTCCCGCTGTCGCCGAAGTCATGGCCAAGAACTGGAGAAGCTCGGGTCTGCGCGTGGTCTTCGCGAACGGTTGCTTCGACCTGCTCCACCCCGGCCACGTTCACCTTCTGCACCAGGCCAGGGCGCTGGGCGACCGACTCATTGTCGGATTGAACACGGATTCCTCGGTCAGGCGTCTCAAGGGGCCGACCCGCCCCATACTCCGCGAGAACGACAGGGCAACTCTACTGGCCGCACTTTCATGCGTGGACGCGGTCGTCCTTTTTGATGAAGACACACCCCTGGCCCTCATCGAAAGGCTCAGGCCCGACATACTCGTCAAGGGGAGCGACTACACTATTGACCGGGTGGTTGGAAAAGACCGGGTTGAATCCTGGGGAGGACGCGTCGAGCTTGTCACCGTTCTCGCTGGTCACAGCACAACGGGGATCAGCAACCGAATCGCTTCGGGAAACCATGATGACGAGGCGCCCGACCTTCATTCCTGATGCTGCGGCCGGGCTTCCTCTCCCGAGTGGAGGACGGTGAGCATCCGGCCGGTAAGAATTTAACGTAGATCAGGCGTATCTCCGGATTTTCGGGAAACAATATTCGAACAGGCGCCGGAGCAGGCCCGATTACCGTGGTGGCTGCCGGTCGAGGCCAATCCGGGTGATGACCGCCGCGCCCGAACAGGGTTTTCCCTTCGGTCGTACAATGCTTCCGGGATGTTCAGGGGACAAGATGCGAGCGCGGTCTACTCATCCTTCAACCGCCCGCCCCACTGCCACTGTTCGGGGAGTGGCTGCGGTCCGGGTTTGATCCCGGCGATGTCGGGATCTTCGATGCCGTCGAGCGGTTTGCGTTCGGCCTTAGCCTTTTTGGCTTCGACCCGACGGGCTTCCTTATCCCTCTGTTTCTGCTGCTTTTCTTTTTCCCTCTCGCGCTTCTGAAAGGTGGCTTTTGATTTTTGAGCCATTCATGAACTCCAGGGGTTGATCTGTCTATAACTATCTGAAATTATTATTAGTACTAGTATCTTGATTCATGCCTGGGCCGTTTGGAGGGCGGTTTTGCCTGGCTCAGCTTTATGAATTGTTCTTTCAGTCGGGTTCCGTTCAAGGCTTTCATGGCTTTGTCCGCTTCGGAGTTGTCGAGCATTTCCACGAATCCAAAACCCTTTGATTGCCCCGATGACCTTTCCTTTATGACTTTCACATCGGTCACCTCTCCATAACTCGCGAACAGGGTTCTCAAATCATCTTCGGTGACATTATAAGCTAAATTGCCTACATAAATATTCAATGGAGCCTCCCTTGCTTCGTTGTTGAGGAGCAATAGTGAGATCTTCCGCATACATACGGTCGGGCACGACGGTGCCCCGGATGTGGCTTCGCGCCACCGCGGTTTTCTCCGAAAAAACAAAAGCCGGAGCTTTACTCCGGCTTTTGTTCCATTGTAACAGGACGAAAATTTCTCTGCACCCGTGAGAGCTACAGTTTTTTTACCTTGGTGGCCTGAGGGCCTTTTGTGCCTTGCTCCTCGACAAAGGTAACACGCTCACCCTCGCTGAGTGACTTAAAGCCCGCGCCTTCAATAGCGGAGAAGTGGACAAACAAATCGCCTCCGCCGTCTTTCTCGATAAATCCATAGCCCTTGCTCTCGTTGAACCACTTGACCCGACCTTCCGCCATTTTGGATCCTTTGCAACTTTTTGTTTTTAACTGCCCGCTTCGGAGCTATTTGAGAATCGTTCTAGTTGGGCGAAAGACCGACTCAGAGATAACTCAAGTGACAGGACGACAGATTCTAGAGACACAATAGCGTTTATTTTGCTGGAAAGCAAGTTCGATACCATTCCCGTACCCCATCATATCATCACGTCCCCGCTGGTGAAGCGTTCGACGCCGCCGGTCCGGCTCGGGGATGCGGCGGGTCGCCACGTCTGCTTCAGGAAACCGGGATTTTCTCGAACCTTATGCCTCACTATTCGAATGTGCCGTTTCAAGATGGTATATCCCAATCCCGAGAAGGGCGGGAGAGGGATTCCCAGATTATCACGAGGTTTCGCCATGCGCGCGTGCGGGTGCGGGTGGCTGCTGCGCCAAGGAGGAGTGGGGGAGTTTTGAGTTTCGCCATGTGCGCGTGCGCGTGGGATCGTCTTTTTGACATCAGCCGAAGAAGGTCCTGCCGTGCGCGCATACGGATGCGCGTACCGGAGATCGAACGGTTGCGAGAAGAAATTTACAAGTTCTGCCATGTGCGCATACGGCCGTGCACCCGGCGTCGGCGGCGATGGGCGTGCCTGGGGCCGCTTCCTCCGCTCTTAAGGAATATTCCTCCCATGCTGTTTTGGAGGCAACCGGGCATGGCTCTTGCCTGACAGAATACTATCCATGCATGAATAATCGCGGCAAGTGCCACGGTGATTTTTTCCCACTGAATGGGAACGAACGGTGGCAGTCCGGAATAGCCGGATACTGTGCCCGGTTGCATGGAAAATTTAATAATATCGGTTCTCCATCCAGAATTTGACTTTATTTTTCTTGAATAATAGAGCATAATCCTACCTCCAAAACCACTGCTCATAATACAGCTCGCCACATATCCAAGTATGCCAAAAGGATGTGAAATGCCTACACCCTTGGGATTACTGAAGGGACGATTCTGCCAAAGCTTCCGGTGCAAAATCATGCTCCTTCTCCTGATCCTGCTCATTCCTACTTTTATCATTCAGGCATACGTCTACTACGACAGGTACCAGGCTCGTCTATCCGAG
>JBDKTY010000215.1:0-15921 GCA_039679945.1 Syntrophobacter sp.
GCACGATGGCGGAATCATTGTTTCGATAGAAACGCGCCCCACTTTCTCGGAGGTGTATCAATGGTACTTCGAGGGCATCGAAAGGGAAACCGACAATCTCAATATCCCCTTTGGTAATCACAGATGCAATCAACCATGTTAAAGCTTCCATATTATCTTCAATGACTCTATGCTTGGTTCCTGTCAAGCCCTCGACGCCCTGGATTTCGATTCTTTCCTGGCCAAATACCTCTATGATAGCCCCCATTTTGCGCAAGAAGGCAATTAAGTCCAAAACCTCCGGTCGCACATGAGGGTTCCAAAGTCGTGTCACACCTTCAGCAAGCGAAGCGCAAAGAATAGTATTCTCGGTTGCACCGGTTGATCGAATGGGAAGATGGATATCAACCCCACGCAACCGCCCCCTTGAATGGGCGAAGAGCATTCCCTCCTTCTCCCACACATCCGCACCCAGTGCACGCAGCAGCATCACATGCAAGTCATAATTCCTATCGCCAAGTTGACAGCCTCCAGGGACCGGAACGGCGCCAGAGCCAGTCCGCGCCACGAGCGCACCGAGGATAAGCAGCGTATTTCGGATGGAACGCCCGCTCCAAGTCAGGCAGGATGAAATCTCCCTTGGTTCGCTAATACGAATACTATCGCCAGCCACCAAGCAGGACTTCCCCAAGACTTCGAGCATTTTCACGTGAATCTGCGCATCCAGAATACCGGAGGGATAATTTGCGATCTCCACCGGTTCGGCGCATAGCAGCGAAGCCGCCAGCAAGCGGAGTACGCTGTTCTTTGCTCCGCTGACCCGCACGTAGCCACGCAATGACGACGGAGTCAAAGAATACTGCGAGTATCCGTTCTGTTTATCAGTCATCGGTACGGTTCTTTGTCAGACCCTTATTAAAATGTTGCTCCCAAAGTTTATGTGGATAAACACCGCGGCTTTTCTGAATATTAGCATAAGACACTATAGCAGTATTAATTTTAAGGACTCTATATTATTATAGCGATATACACATCAGGCGTGTCAGATGATAGCTATTGGAATACTTGGATGGATTGGTTTAACATCCCTACTATGATATGTAGTAACAATATACAAAAAGAAGCCAGTACTTATCAAATTATAACATGCTATATATACTTGCTATTTAGGATACATATCCAGACTCAAGGTTTGCTTACTACTGAAATGGTCCAAAATGCTAGATGCCATTGATCCTATAATGCACAAAAATGTGGAACATTCTACACAAGCAAATAACGTTATAACCAAAATATAGTTTTTGTTATAACTAGATCAAGCAGTAATTCGATACTCAATTATTGAAACTAAAAGTTAGAAAACACATTCCGTATCTTGAGGTTCATATTCATGGACCAATTCTTTGAGCTTCCTCCTAATTGCGCATGCATCATGGGTTTCAGCAACCCTGTAGAGATCATTAATCTCAGGAATGAGCCATTTTTGGAAGCGATCCTGTGAATCCATACCATTCCAATTCCAGTGACCATTGTAGTGAAGGGCCATGATTTTGTCATGGGCGGTTTTGGCCACATCCTCGCCACGGATAATGAGTTCCTCGTAAAGTTTTTCCCCAGGGCGTAGACCGGTGAAGACAATTTCCACATCCTTGCCCGGTTCCTTGCCGGAAAGGCGGATCAGGTCCATCGCCAAATCCGAAATCTTGACAGCCGTACCCATCTCCAAGACGAAGATCTCGCCGCCGTCACCAATGGCACCGGCCTGCAGGATTAACTGAGAGGCCTCCGGAATCGTCATGAAATAGCGCGTAACTTCCGGGTGCGTGACGGTCACCGGCCCTCCGTGTTCGATTTGTTTACGAAAGAGCGGGATTACCGAACCCGAAGAGGCAAGGACGTTCCCAAACCGGACCGCCATGAAACGCGTTTTGCCTCCCCGCATGGATTGCAGGACAAGCTCGGCGAGACGCTTGCTTGTTCCCATGACACTCGTCGGCCGTACGGCTTTGTCAGTCGAAACGAGGACGAAGCGTTCGGCCACATATTTCGCCGACATCTCCATGACAACCCGGCTTCCCATCACATTGTTGAAAACTGCCTCCCAAGGATTTCTTTCCAGCATCGGAACATGCTTATAGGCCGCGGCATGAAACACCACTTGAGGCCGATAGGTCTTGAAAACCTCATCAACAATGCCCTGGTGCTGGACCCTTGCTAAAACAGCACGACACGCGTCAAAGTTCAGCTCATGGCGCAGTTCCATCTGGATATCGTAAAGATTGGTCTCACCCGCATCCAGCAGGATCAGCTTCTCGGGACCGAATCGAATCAACTGGCGGCAGAGTTCGGAACCTATGGACCCACCGGCACCGGTTACCAGCACCACCCTGCCGGACAGGTAGTCCTGAATGCCGGTCGTGTTCAGAACTACGGGAGGGCGTCTTAGAAGGTCTTCGTAATTGACATCGCGCAGGGCCTTGATACTGACCTTCCCATCCATGATCTGGCCGATAGCGGGCAAAGTCTTGTAGGATACATCACAGCCTTTGCATACCTCCACGATCCTCCGCATCTGGGCGCCAGTCGCCGAGGGGGCGGAAATGAAGACCTGCTCTATCCGGTGTCGTTCCACTACATCGGGAAGCTTCTCCACGCACCCGAGCACCGGTACGCCATGGATGGCACGCCCCCTTTTCGCAGGATCGTCATCCAGAAAACCGATGACACAGAAACGGAGATGCGGATTTTCAATGATCTCTCTCAGTATTTTCTCACCGGAGTCCCCGGCGCCGATTATCAGAATCCGCTTGGAAGGATCACTCCGGCCCTCGGGGAGAGAAACAGAGATATCGTGGTTTTCCCTCTTATAAGTCCGTGCCGAATAATAAGTACGGATGGCCACACGGAATGCACCACTGAAAAGAAATGTCAGGAGGGCGTCCATGAGGAAGACAGCGCGTGAAAAGCCGATAAAAGAACGCGAATAAAGCACGAAAGCCACGCACAAAAGCATGGACACGAATGAGGCCTGTGCCAGACGCCAGAAATCGCTCAAGCTTGAATAGCGCCACATGCCTTTGTACAGTTTAAAAAAGTAGAAAACCACGAGTTTGGAGGCGAGCAGGAACGGAAGCACCTCCTTGATCTGGTTCCAGTGGACCTTTGTCAGCAGAAACTCGAACCGGAGGCAATAGGCCATTACAAACGCCGTGATGAAGACAATAGCATCCGTTAAGATCATTGCGTAAAAGCGCGGGTTTTCAAGGTGCTGAAGCATAAACAATTCCGTAAAAGAGCCGACTCTTTTCATCATGCCGGCCAGGATGGACTTGGCGGAGAGGAAAAACCCCCTGGCAAAAGACGGAATGCTATACTCGTTATTGGTATTCATGCGTATATTTCCGGGAAATCAGATGGATTTCCGCTTTTCTTTCCAGGGCACGCTATCCCGCGATTTGCCGTTATTGCGGCATTCGCTCGGCCCGTCGACACCTCAGGACGAACGGCATATGCACTCGATGTCTCCTGATACAAGTTCATACATGCTACAAGTCTCGGACCGTGACGCGGTTAACTAACCAGCTTGGTTTCGCCGGATGAACCGTAGTCCTTATAGTACTTGTTGTAGTACTTGTAATACCCGTAGTAGCCGCCATATCCCATGCGGTCCTTCCTGGCCATGGTCAAAATGCCTCCCAAAATTCGCGCATTGTTCTGCGCCAGAAGTTGCACGGCCAGCTTAGCGCTTTCCCGTGTAGTGCTGTGATGACGGAACACAAGAATTGTCCCGTCCGCATGGCTGGACAGCGAGCGGGCATCCGCAAATCCGATAATGGGCGGCGAATCGAGGATTATATGGTCATACTCCTTCCGGAGCAGCTCGATCAGGCTCTTGAAAGCCGAAGAGGCAAAAAGATCGTTCGGATTGGGCGGGGTCGGTCCAGCCGGGATAAAGTACAGGTTGGGGACTGAAGTGGGCCTGACGATTTCCTCCAGGGTCGCATTGCCTGTAAGATAATTCGTCAGCCCTATCCCGTTGGGCTTCTGGTGGACCTTGTGAAGCCGCGGTTTTCTGAGGTCGCAGTCCATTATGAGGCATTTTCGGTCAATGCCCGCCAGCCCCGCGGCTATATTCGAACTTGTCGTGGTCTTCGACTCACCCGGGTTGGCGCTGGTGATCGTGATTATCTGGGGTGGAGCGCCCGAGGCGGAGAGCATGATCGCCGAGCGGATATGAAAGACAGATTCGCCGATCATGGACATGGGGTCCGTATGGGCGACAAGCTCCGGTGTATTGGAGCATTTGGCAAGCTCTTTGGTATCGGCCATGGGAATCATGCCCAAGGTTGGAATACGGCAGATCTTCTCCATTTCCTCGACATTCTTGATAGAGCTGTCCAGGTATTCGACGAAAAAGGCCATCACTGCTCCGCCCAACGCACCAATGAAAGCGCCAAGCGCCAGGTAAAGGGCCTTCCGGGGTCTTACAGGTTTGTATGGCGTCTCAGCCGGCGTGATTACCGATACGTTGCTGGCCACCATGGTGCTGGCGACGCTGGCTTCTTTCATCCGGGCCAGCAATGCCTCATAAAGGGACTGGTTGGTTTGCAGTTCGCGTTTCAGTATGTGGTGCTGCACCAGGTTGTTCTGAAGGTCGACGACTTTTGATTTCTGAGCTTCAAAATCTTTCTGCAACAGCGCCTCGGTGCGCGCGGCGGTTTCGAAATCCGCCTTGACGCTGGTCTCGAGGCGCTTGATCTCATTATTCATGCGCTCGCGCACTTCCCTGAGCCTGGCGTTCTGCGCCTGCTGCTCGGGATAGTTGGAACCGTAGATCTTGCTTCCGGCCGATACCTGCCCTTCCAGATCGATCAACTGCTGGCGGAGTTGCTGGATCAGCGGATGGCTGGTGATAATGGGAGCGTCCATTCCCTTTTCATGTATCTGCCGGTATTGCGCTTCCTTGACCAGCTTTTCCGATTGTGCCGTGGTCAGCACTTTGCCCAGTTCGACGTACTTCTGCACGATCACGTTGTATTGATTGTCCTCAAGGGAAAGAAAGTCCTTCTTCTGTCCATCTTTGTAAACGTTCTGCTCAGACACCTCCAGCTTTTTTCCCAGCCGCGTCAACTCTCCGTCCAGCCACTCCCGTATCATTTCATAGGACTGCTGGCGGGTCGTCATGGCCAGCTTCAGGTATTCGGTCTGGACAGCCTCCGGCAGCTTTTGCGCTAGCTATTTGTCTGTTGATGTGAAAGAAACGTCCACTAGGAATGACTTCTTTACCGGCGCCACTTTGATCTGAAGCAACAGCGCCTGCGCATACTTCTGCCGGATCACCTCGCCGGAGTCAGCCTCATTGTCCCTCTCCATTTCCTTATAGGATGGATGTTCCTTCAGGTTAAGAGAGTCAATGAGTCCATAAGCAAGCGTGGGAGACTGCAGGATTTTGTACTGCGTTTCATAAAATCTGTCCATCTCGCTGGTACCGGTTATAGCCCCCAGCGGATCGAGTTTATCGCCGCCCATAAGGGCCGACGGATTGTCCTGAACAATCTGAAGAGTGATCTTGCCCTGGTAGACCGGTGTCATGAGAAAAGTCACGAGCGCCGTAGCCACCATCACCAGCGACAGTATGCCCAAAAACCACCATTTTCGCTTGAGGAGAATATGCCAGTAGTCCCGCAGGTGAAAATCCTGCTCTTCCTCGACTGCATAGGCATAATGGACATTACCATAACCGGAATGGCTCGCTGGCAGCGCCGCCGAGGGCGGTACCATGAGATCGCTCGGATGACTGTTTTGCATGCTCCGCTGTCCTGTTGTAGTTCTGGTCTGAAAAATCTCAGATGTGCGTATAAATTCAGCCAGTATAGCTGATACAGTCGTGCAGGTGTTTCATAAGCCGTGTCATGACATCTAATGGGTGCCGGAGCATACCATCAATCAGGCACTGTGTCATGCTATCGTTTCTATCGTCATTCCGGCAAAAGTCGGAATCCAGTACTGCTCCCCCGTCCGTGACCCGACCTCAGTCCAGACGGAGAGTCTATGCAAGCATGACGCCAATCTCTCCTGACTCCACGCCGCATCGATCGCATGGCCAGATTGACGACCAGACCCACACCGGCCCCCAATCCTACATCAGAGGCGACAGGCCAACGCCGCCCGGGAAAAACTGCTTGATATCAAAGAAGAATCTCCGTACCCCGCTTTCATGCACGAACACGATGTCGTTTTCCTGGAGCGCCACGTCGCCCGCCTTGCCGGTGGTTATCTGACCGAGGTCCACCGAAATGGTCTGACGCTGTCCGAGTTCATCCACGCGTACAATGGTCGCATTCTTGGATGCGATCAGGGGATTGAGCCCACCCGACTGTGACACCGCCTTGGTAACTGTCATGTTGTCTTTAAGAAGAACGCCGCCCGGCTTGGTAACCGCGCCCAGCACATAGGCTGTCTGCGCGAAAGGAACAAATACCACATCCCCGTTTTGAATAGAAATGTTCAGTGTGACCTCGCCTTTGAGCAAGAGACGGTTCAAATCCACTACCATGGTGTCGGCCTCGGCCAACTGTGGCCCGCCAACCGCGTCGGACCTCCCGGAAGCGACATTCTGGGGCCGCATTACGTGGACCACTTCCCCGGCTTTATCGGAAAGGCCGCCGGCCATGCCCAGGACGTCAAGGAGATAGCGCGGACCGATCAGGGAATAGTACTCAGGCTTGTTGACGGCGCCGGTGACCGCCACCCTCTGGTGCCGGAATTCCTTCACCGCGACCGTGATCTGAGGGTTGCGAAGAAAATCGCCCGCTTTGTAAAGCCTTGCGAGCTTCCTGCTTATCTCGACCGGCGTCAAACCGCTCACTTTTACATCGTTTACCAGAAGCAGCCTGATGTAGCCCTGCCCGTTTACCCGCGCTTCCGACGTAAGCTTTTCCGCATCGAGGAAATTCACCTGCAGAAGATCCTCGGGACCAACCTTATAATCAGTGAAATCGGGCTTTTGCATCATCGCGGCATGCTTCAGAAGCTGCTCCTGGATGCGGCCGTGCCTGCCCTGGGCTTCCATTTGGGCAACAACCCGCTGAGGGACCTGCGGGACGGCCTGCCGCGATGCCTGGGAGGCAGCTTCCTGTGGAACCGCCTGCGCGCCAGGCGGGAGCGCCGCCTGGGACCGGCTGGCCCGGATCTCCGTCACGGTGCCGCTGCTCCCCGCCACCGTCTGCTTTTCCCATTGCGGGCTCCCCGCACAGCCGGAAAGCAGGGCGAGAACACCATACACCGCCACAATGCTGGATCTGGATACTGACTTCATGGACTTTCCTTTACCGTTGACGAAATGATGTGCAACTCCCTGCCATGGGCCGTTGGGGCAGGCCCGGAAGGTAATGGCATCCCCTCAATACTGGAATTGGGCCATGCTCGCATCCGAGTATCTCTCTGCTCGCGATCCTCGAAGCAATGAGCATATTCTCCCCGCAAGCAGGCGCACCCCACCAGGATTTTCCATCGCACGTCGCAAAGTAGACAAAACTTTGACTAATTGTGCTGTCTGGATACCCTGCCAAGCGTCAAAATACCGTCCCCATCGCCCACGGCGCCGCGGTTCTCCTTCCCGCGGGCGGAAAACGGTTGACGGACTCTGGTCCGATATCGAGGTCTCGCGAGGATTACAGCATGACAGAATGGTCATATGGGAGTTTTCAACGGGAACAAGAATAACGTGGTTCTGATACAGCTCCGCAGACTCGATTACATCTATCGCGTGTCGATAAAAACAATTTCTATCTTTAAGGTAAGTGGAATGGGGGGATGATAGCTAACTGAAGCTGAAAGTCAACCCGCCAATTCCGGCCTCCCGCACATTGCCCGACTGCATCGCAAAAACCCGGGGTGACCGCATAGTAGTAGCCAGTTCTTCTATTATCCATGAATGTTCAGTCTATCTGCCTGGCCTTAGATATTCCCCGGTAAACCAAGAATTTCTTGAATGAGACAAAAAGCTGCTCAGATAATGATATTGCCATGCAGGAAACCTGCCAACCATACAAAAAAATCTGCTAAATTGCAACCGAGTCGAAATTCGATGCGTGTTACGCGCGAGATATGGGTTCACTGCGACCAATAGCTCTTAGTTACCACTGTGCCGCCACTAAGGATTGGATCGAGACAATGCCGCGTAGCGCCCACGAAAACATATTCGCCCCACCGGGCCTCGGGACGAGCACTATCATGAACGCTACCCGGCATTACATTTCAGCTTAATCAAAACCCCATCAATCCAACCGATTGAGGTGCTCGTCGGACAGTTCCTCCAGGAACGGGCTTATTCCACTCCACTTGTTCTGCCGCGAGTTGGCGTAGGATATGTGCAGGTCTCTGCCCGCGCGGGTGCAGGCAACATAGAACAGTCTGCGCTCCTCCTCCACCTTGCCCGAGGGTCTGTCCCCGTCTTCCTCCACCGAGCGCCAGTGCGGAAGGACATTGTGCTCGCACGCCACCAGGAAAACCGTATCGAACTCCAGTCCCTTGGCGGCATGGATGGTGGAGAGCCGTACCCCCCTGTCCTTGTCCTCATCGTCGGCGTCTTCCGTGCGCAGTGCGCAGTCTTCCAGGAATTCCTCGATGCTTTCCTTCCCCTCCGCGATGCTCACCAGTTCGCGGACGTTCTCCAGCCTCGCGACCAGGCCGTTTTCGCTATCCGTGGTATAGGTCTCCAGGTGTTCATCGAACCGGGTTGTCTCGATGACGGCTTCCAGTGCATCTTTCGGACTCATACCCCGTAACCGGTCGAGTATCGAAAGGACCTGGCCTATGCCCTCGGCCGCCTTCTTCAGCCCAAGCTTTTTCTGAATGGCCAGTGGGGCTTTTTCGAGAAGCGACCCGCCGGGGAGATCGATGTCGCGTATCTTCTGGACGGATCTTTTTCCGATCCCCCGCTTGGGTACGTTCAGGATGCGTTCGAAAGCGATATCATCCCTGGGATTCACCGCACAGGTCAGATAGCCTACGAGGTCCTTTATCTCCCGGCGCTCAAAGAAAGAAATCCCTCCCACGAGTTTGTAGGGGACGCCCACTTCGTTGAAGGCCTTCTCGATGATCCGGCTCACAAAGGAAGTCCTGTAAAGGACCGCCATCTGCTCGTACGCAACACCGTCCCAGTGGGTCGACCTGCACTTCTCGGCTACCCACCGGGCCTCGAAGTAGGCATTCTCGAAGGCCCTCAGGCACGGGGTCTTGCCGGGCCGGGTGCTGAAGCAGTTCTTCTTGATTTCCTCGTTATTGAAGCTGATGATCTCATTGCCCAAGTCAACTATGGGAGCGGTCGAGCGGTAGTTCTGCTCGAGCAGGAAGACCCGCGTGCCCTCGTACTCCTTCGGAAACTGCACGAAGTAGCTGGGTTCGGCGCCCCGAAAACTGTAGATCGACTGGGAGAAGTCGCCCACCACGGTGATGTTGCCGTTGTTGACCAGCAGCTTGATTATGGCGTTCTGGACGGCATTGGAATCCTGGTGCTCATCGAGCAGGATATATTGGAAAAGCTCCTGGTACTTGCTCCGGACTTCCGGGACCCTTCTGAGCAGGTCCAGGGCGTGGATCAGGATGTCGTCGAAATCCACGGCGTTCAACTCCCGGAGCCTGCGGTTGTACTGCTCATGGATGAGGTCCAGCTTCCGGAACTCCCGGACCGAGCGGATGTAGGAATCGGGGTTGACGGAATTTTTCGCGCGGCCGATGTGCGCCTTGATGGCGCGGGCATACTTGCCGTCCATGCCGAAGGTGTTTTCTATTATGTCCTTGATCAGCACATGCTGATCCGAGCCGTCATAGATTGTGATTGGGGTTTTGAAGCCGATACTGCCCGCATGGACCTTCAGGATCTGGAGCATGGCCGAATGGAAGGTCCGCACCCAGGGGAAATCCCTCGTACTCCGGCCCGTGGACTGAGTCAGGCGCGCCTTGAGTTCGTTCGCGGCCTTGTTGGTGAAGGTGATGCACAAGATCCGCTGGGGATCATATCCGGCCGCCTTTACCAGGTGCTCGAACTTGGCCACGATGGTGGATGTTTTACCGGCTCCGGCTCCCGAACAGATCAGGGCCGGACCGTCGACATGTTGTACTGCCGCTGCCTGTGCTTGCGATAACGAAGGCAAATTACCGATCTCCTTGTTGCGTTATACGGACTTGCGATCAAAAGAGGCCGCCGTTTCCGGCCGTTCGTCCTTCTGCACCTCCCACAAAACAGCCCTGGTCTTCCCCTCGGCGGTGAGATTCCACCCCGCTCGTGCCGAAGTATCGAAGCATGGACAGGTGCAGGCGCCCAGTGAGTCCACACATCAGTACCTGATCGGCAGGCTCGAAAGCCTGCCCCACACACCGAATGCGGTCTCGCCTTGTTTCCTGCTCATGCTGTACCAGGCCGAACGGGGGCCTTGTTTGCGCGGCATGAACGAGAATGTTCGATACCGCGGGACGAACGTTAATCTTGACCACAGCTCGCTATTAAAAATGAAAAATAATTATCTCGCACTCAAACCTTGCCGTACTTCCCGATGAGCGATCGATTGCACCGACACCCTCATCTATCCTGATTCCCTGGTCCCGTTGCAGTCTTTACCCTAAATCGGTCCGTTTGGGTAGCCGCGAGTTTCCGTCAGCCCACTTTCCGGGCCCCCACCTCCCAACCCGCGAGACAGAGAACTCGTACCGCCGCTAACCCGCATTATTCATGGCTTTCCGAGAAGAAGCGTAAAAAGCCCTGTATAGACCGCGTGCAAGCTGGATTTTCCACCTCAACTTCGACCGACAGTGTGCTATCGGCCCGACATCGCTTCAAGCCCTGAGCATCGCATCCTTATTGGGCTTTACGGGCGTGGACTGCGATTCATGAATAATGCGGGCTAATGCATCCTGCATCTTTTCGGCGGCCCCGCACTTCCGATATTACAGTCGGGTTGACGGTTACCAGCGGCATGCCGGTTGGAATTGGCTCTTATGAACTCTATAATGGCGTCTACTGTCTGCAAATCCTCAGGGAGATGCAGCGGCTGAAGCACGGGGGCAAATCCGCCTTCCACTCGCATTACGTGTCCAGGGGAGAGTTGATGGATTCCAAAGAGAACATATCGAAAGCAATTTCCGCGCTGGAGAACGTGGCGGCGCAGATCAGGCGCATTGAGGCGCAGGCCCGTGAAGCCCTGTATTCGCGGGATGAAATCGAAACCTATCGGGAGAAACTGGAGGAAAAAACCACGCTTTTGATGGAACTCCCCGAGACTGTCGCCCCATTCCTGGAGGGGATGCCCGGGAAACCAGGGGCCGAGATCCGCCGCGCGGCCAAAGACTTCTCACGCAGAGCTTCTCAGGCGTGGGAGCTTGACAGCGTATTCTACATGTCCGGCCTCTTGTACCCGGATGATTACAAAGAGGGTGAGAAAAACGACCTCGAAAACTTCACGGACCGCGTCCGGCTCAAGTATCTCCGGTCCGTGTGATGATCCCCTCTCGATAAACAGCTCAGGGAGCTATCGATACATAGACAGTGTTTGGCCCCCGGAGGATTGCCACCGGGGCGTAGCGCGTCCATTACCTCGCCGGCGCCCCGCCTTTCCTGCCTTTCCCCTAGAGCTTGTAGCCGATCTGGCGCAGCAGACTCTTTCGCCACTGGATATCTTCATCGCCTTCGATGCCCTTCGGACTTGAGCCGTCCACTACGCCGAGCACGCCACGTCCCAGGTCTGTCCCGACCATAATGACCTCGGCGGGATTGGCCGTGGCGCAAAATATCCGGCACACTTCGGGCACCATCTTCAACGTATTCAGCACGTTTACCGGATAGAATCCATCCCCAAGAAAAACGATGAAGCTGTGACCGGCACCGATGGCCAGCGCATTTTTTCGCGCCAGTTCGATCATTGCGGGGTCAGTCCCCGACCATCGTATAAGGCACTTGCCGGATGCCTCGCAAAAAGCCAGTCCGAATTTGATGCCCGGCACGGTGGATACCAGGGCCTCATGGATATCTTCCACGGATTTGATAAAATGGGTCTGGCCGAAAATGAAATTGGTCTCCTCCGGCTTCTCGATTTTGACGGAAATCAGGTCCATGCGTTACCCCCTCCAGGTAAATGTGAATTCTTACGGTACAGCCATCAAATATCACTTGTAAGTATCGATCCCCACGAATTCATCGAGATCGCGCCTGAATCCCCTTGGAAGCAGCGAAATCCCCGGTTTGAGATACCCTACCGCTATGATCATCGGAATGACCTTGTCATCGGGGATGGAGAATTCCCGCTTGATGCAATCGGCATCAATACCGTCCATGGGATGAGTGTCGAGGCCGAGGCCTTGTGCCGTATTCATCAGGTTCATCGCGAAAAGAGCCGTGTTTTTGACCGCGAAGATCTTGCGCGTGAGGCTTTCCTTTTCATCATAGAGCTTGCGCATTGTCTCCACCATCATGTCCTTGTTCTCGCTCTTGATGAATCCGAGTTCGACCCAGCGTTGCAGCACCCTGTCCCGGTTGATCTCCACCCCGTCCGGGTCGGCTATCATGATGAGCACCACCGACGCCTCTTCCACCTTGGGCTGGTTCATCGCGCATTCCCTGAGCTTGCGCTTGCGATCCTTGTCCCTGACGACGATCACGCGCCAGGGTTGCAGGTTGAATGATGAGGGGGCCAGATTCGCCACATTGAGAAGATTTGTCAATGTTTCATCGGGTATCTCCCGACCCTGTTCAAAGAAATTAACCGAGCGCCTCTGCTTTATCGAATCTATCACATCCATTGCAGCCTCCTTACGAGTGAGAATGATCCCATGCAGTCTCTCATACCCTGCCTTCAATATTGACGTTCCTCGAGCAACCGGGTCTGATGCAGTCAAATGCCAACGTATCCGTTCATGCTTCGATAGCTTTCAAGAATAACCGTTTGGTCCCCCCTGTTCCTTTCAAGTTATTGAGGGGTGGAACTGACCGGATAATGGGTGCCCCCAATACTGTTTCTTCGCTACGCCTTAACTCGCGCATGCCAGGTATATATTCGCCCGGCGCGATCGGGCGGGAAGAGTAGCTTCTTGCATGCAAATTGGTACACCTCTATCGAAATGGAAAAATGCCGCCCACCGCCGACCTTTTAGCTCGCATTATTCATGGCTTTCCGAGAGGAAGCATAAAAAGCCCTGTATAGACCATGTGTTAGCTGGATTTTCCACCTCAACTTCGACCGAGAGTGTGTTATCGGCCCAACATCGCTTCAAGCCCTGAGCACCGCATCCTTATCGGGCTTTAGGGGCGCGGACTGAGATTCATGAATAATCCGGGTTAGCGCGGTCTAGAGATCCTGGTCCTCAGGGCCGAGGCATACGGTTCCGACTCACAATGTCATTCATGAAATCGCGGTGGCAAAGCCATGAACCGGGCGTAAGGCCGGTGGCATCTGACCCCGGATAGTCCGATTCAAGCGATTTCTTTACTGCTTCGATGAATCCACCACCCGCAAGCCGTTCAACCTGCTTCCCCATAGCGATCCCCAATACTAATCATTGGCCGTCTCAGACTCAATTGCCACGCGAGCATTCGCCCGGTGTTATATGGCAGGGGTTTTTCATTATTCAGGCGCCTGAAAATACCACATGGATGTCTTATACGAGTTTGAGTTCACGACGCTATATTTGGAGTTCATAAAAGCGCGAGAATGATTCCACCGCCTGTCACGAGGCTCCGTCAGGCAAACACGCGCAAGCGCGTGAGGACGAGCGCTCGGCGTCCGCGGTCGCTGCCACGTCAAGGCGGGACCCTGCCGCGGCGCCATAGCGAGCCGCGTAGCAACGAAGGGGGTGTCGGCGGCGAGATCCCCACGCTATTAGAAATGATTCTTCGATACCATCTCGGACCCAACCCGGTATTGAACCGGAAGTTCGCCACTCAGAATCAGACTTGGCATTGACTCAATCCCAGCCGTTGTAATAAAGAGAATCAGGACCCGCACGAGAGAGGCGAATTAAGCATGGGAATAGCATCTGATATCGTAATTATCGTGGTGGCGGCACTCGTGGGAGGAATCATCGCCCACTGGCTCAGACAGCCGGTCGTCCTCGGCTACATACTGGCAGGGGTCCTTGTTGGGCCCCATACCGGCGGTGTTACCGTATCGGAGATACACCAGATCGAGCTTCTGGCTGAAATCGGTGTCGCCCTCCTGCTCTTTGCGATAGGGCTCGAATTCTCCCTCGACAAGCTGAAGCCGGTCCGCGCGATTGCCCTGGCCGGCACACCCATCCAGATGATTCTCACCATCGCCTATGGGTTTGCGATAGGAAAATGGCTGGGCTGGGACAATATCTCCTCGCTATGGCTGGGCGCCCTGATTTCCCTTTCCAGCACCATGATCATTCTGAAGACCCTGATGAATCAGGGCTGGATGGGAACCCTCTCAAGCCGGGTCATGATCGGCATGCTCATTGTCCAGGACCTCGCCATTGTCCCCCTGATGATCATCCTGCCCAAGCTCAAGAACCCCGAGGCCGGGCTGCTCCCGCTGGGATTGGCCGGAATAAAGGCGGCCGTCTTTCTCCTGACCATGATCCTGCTGGGCACACGAATACTTCCGATGCTGATGGCGCGCATCGCCAAATGGAACTCGCGGGAGCTTTTTCTTCTCTCCATTACCGCCATCGGGCTCGGGATAGGATACGGCACGCATCTGGCGGGACTTTCCTTTGCGTTTGGGGCATTCGTGGCGGGAATGGTATTGGGCGAATCCGATTACGGCCACCAGGCACTCAGTGAAATCATACCGCTCAGAGACATTTTCGGACTTCTTTTCTTTACTTCCGTTGGAATGCTTCTGGACCCGTCATTCATCGCTGCTCACTGGAAAACCATTCTGGCGCTGGTGGTCCTTGTCGGCCTGGGCAAGGGCATTATATTTGCCGCCCTGTCCCGTCTTTTCGGCTACGGGAACGTCGTCCCCCTGGCCGTCGGGCTCGGACTTTTCCAGGTCGGTGAGTTCGCGTTCGTGCTGGCCCAGATTGGAGTGTCAACCGAGTCCATTTCCAACGATGCTTACTCTCTCGTGCTCAGCGTAGCCATTCTGAGCATGCTTCTCACCCCGCTAATCTCGGGTCTTACCGCGCCTCTTTACTCGCTTCGGAAGCGATGGTTCAAAGGAGAGCCTCTCCTGACCATCAATCTTCCCGCGACCGGACTCAGCGGCCACGTGATAATCGCCGGCGGAGGACGGGTCGGGCAGCATGTTGCCAGGATACTGCAACACATCGATATATCTTTCGTGATCCTCGAACTGGACTATCGTGCCATGGAGAAGGCCCGTAAGGCCGGCTTCGCCGTGATTTACGGAGACGCGAGTCAGGCCGCCGTCCTGGAAGCCGCCAACATCGATAAAGCACGCCTTCTGCTCGTAACCACCCCCGCGGTCGTCGTGGCGCAGTCCGTTGCCCGTGAAGCCCGCAAACACAATCCATCCCTGGAAATCGTCGCCCGCTGCGGAGGCGCCGACCATATGAGAGCCCTGCTGGAAGACGGCGTCACCACGGTGGTTATGCCCGAACTGGAAGCCGGTCTCGAAATTACGCGGCAGGCCCTCGTCCGGCTGAATGTCCCCGCCACCGAAGTGTTGCGCTACACGGATGCGGCGCGGAAAGACATGTACTGCCCGGCTCAATCCGATGACTGGAACCCGGATGAACTGTATCTCCTCAAAAATGCAGGGAATCTCCTCGACCTGCATTGGCTTACCCTGAACCGTGAGAGTGCGCTCAATGACCATTCCATCGAGGAGCTTGCCATCCGCACACATTCGGGCGTGTCGGTAGTCGGAGTAATGCGGGAGGGAGTCTTTTATCCCAATCCCGGTCCCGGCTTTCGCTTTTTCGCCGGAGATACGATCGCGGTTATCGGCAATCCGGAACAGT
>JBDKTY010000216.1:0-4723 GCA_039679945.1 Syntrophobacter sp.
CGTCGCCCGCGCTTCCGGCCGGTGCAATTCGGCTCTGGTTTTCCTGCTCGCGGCTTCCCCCGGATCCCTGGTCCCGCCCTGTCCCGGCTTTCCCGGCACTATCGGAGGACACGTCAACCGGCGTGGGAACCTGCGTTCCCTGTGTCGCCCGCGCTACCTGCGCTACCTGCGCTACCTGCGTGGCTTGTGTAGCTTGCGTGGCTTGTGTAGCTTGCGTGGCTTGTGGGGCCTGCTCGGATTGCGGAGGCTGCGAGTCCTGTGCGGCCTGCATGGTCCGGGTCGTTTGCGCAACGCTATTCCGTGCAGCGGGGGCGGGCTCCCGCGTGCCCTTCGCAACCACTCCGGGTTCCCAGGGCCGCAGCCACCACACGAGCAGAACCGCATTCAAACAAAGCGCGAGCGCGATCAGGAGAAAGTACCGGTGCGCCGGCTTACGCGGGGGCACTGGTGGTGGGGTATATACGCTCTCCAGCTTCGAGGACCTGCCGCGCCTGTGCGCCTCGTCGGATTTTTTCAGGGCGTCCAAAATAAGGGACATGCAACACCTTCAGGGAAATATCGCCTCACGGTTGAGGCAACGCATTGAGCTTCGGTGTCTTCCCGATCTGGCCTCCAGTGTCGCCGGCCGTATCGGGCTTTTCAGCAATAAAAGGCTGTGCCAGGCAAATGAGCACCATAGCCATGACAACCAGCATAATGCCTGCGGAGAGTCCCGACCAGATCGCTTCGAGCCGGCGTGACCCGAGCGTGGCGCCGCCGAGCACCTCACGCGCGGCAATGCTTATCAGGTTCCGATCAACCTGCTTCTTTTCGCAAACATAGGCGCCCAGCAGCGCACGGTCGCAGATCGTGTTGATCAGTCGGGGGATCCCGCCGCTGACCCTGGACAGGCGCTTCAGACTTCGGGGAGAAAAGAGTTCCGGATCTACACCGGCTATCCTGAGGCGATGCCGAACATAAGGAGCGATTTCATGCTTGCGCAGCGGGCCAAGGTGGAAACGGGCCACTATGCGCTGGGCAAGTTGCCGCATCTCGGGCCTCGCCAGTTTGTCCCTCAACTCCGGCTGTCCGATCAGGATTATCTGGAGGAGTTTGCGCTGATTGGTCTCAAGGTTCGTGAGCAGCCGTATCTGTTCGAGCACCTCGTCGCTCAGGTTCTGCGCCTCGTCGATGAGGAGAATGGCCTTTCGCCTGTTGGCATGGGCATCCAGCAGGTAAGCATTGATGAGGTCCACGAAGATCTTGATGCTTGCGTTCTTTTTCGGATAACCGATTCGAAACTCATCGCATATCGTCGCGAGCAGGTCCGCGACGGACAGCCTGGGATTAATGACAAAGGCCACGACAACCGTCTTGGAGAGCAACTGCAGGAGACGCCGGCAGATTGTAGTTTTACCGGTTCCCACTTCGCCGGTGAGCAGCACGAACCCGCCGTCGCTTTTTATCCCGTAGAGCAAATGCGCCAGGGCTTCCCGGTGCTGTTCGCTCATGTAAAGATAGCGCGGATCGGGAGCGATTGAGAAGGGTGCCTTCCTGATGCCGAAGTATTTTCTGTACATACTTCTCCACGCGGCCGCGGAAATAGATTCCGTGCCAATTATATTGCAGGCGGGCAATTTCTCAAGCGATTATCCTCCATGACGGACAGGCGGTTTCAGGACCCTCTCACGCGGGGCTGCACCTTTAGGGCGACCGCCTTGAAGAACGTATAACAGAACACGCCATCCGGTTCCGCCGTCCTGTATAGATCCCGGATGCCGGCATCGAAGGCGTCCCCGTCGAGCAGGGCCGACTTGACAGCGGACTCACGGACCCCCTCGATCATCGCCGTGAAGGTCTTCCTGATAAAGCCATCCACGAGGCCCGGTTTCCCGGCATCGACGTACACCATTCGGGGGGATACGCGAATGGAGGCAAATCCCGCCCGATCCAGAAGCGGGTACAGTTCCCTGCCTATCATGGCATTCCCTCCCGATCTTCTTTGAAGCTCCACCTGGCATTGAATCGCCCGTCTCGCTGCTTCGCTGTCGGGATGGAACATAGCCGAACCGTGATCCCCCTCGATGACCGTGATCGTTCCACCGGTCCCGAGAACTTCCCCAAGCGTCGCCAGTGCCCTGACGGGGTCCGGAAGATGTTCCAGAACGAAACAAACGAAGATATGATCAAAGGATTCAGGAGCGAAAGGGAGATTGAAAAGATCGCCCTGGTGGAAGCAAACGTTGGAGCAGCCGGCAGCCTCGACTCTCCTCGCGGCTTCCGCGATCGAGGCCGCCGATATATCCATGGATGCGATGAAAGCCCGCGGACTGTTCCGCGCCAGAGTCACTGTCTGGGCACCTACCCCGCATCCGGCTTCGAGTACGCGGCTCCCGGCGGGATATAGCGTATCGGAGTGCAGCAGTTCGACAAGCGTGGAAGCCTGGTCCTGAAGGCGAATACTTTCTCTCGGATCGTATCCGTGGACGTATGCGTTCTTCATCTTCAATCTCCGTATGGAAAGCTGGGCGGGATTCCGACGTAGTTTCAGGAAGGAACAAGCTTCCGGACCGGGGCCGCGATTACCGCGGTGCCCTGTTTTTACTTATACGTGGAAGTGGTGAGTGTTTCAAGATCTCTAAACTGGAACGGCCGGAGGACCCCCCGGCCGCTTGGCGCTGTTATTTAACCCCATTACTCTCTTCTTGCCTCTTCCAAGGCCCTGTTCTAGGGCCCGACACCGTACAGCATATCTATTGATCTGTGGTTCCATTCACCGGCTTCGCATATGAGACATCTTTCCGAATCGCACACCTGCTCGCCGTTGGAAAAGACCTTATTTCCCATCAAACACTTCCCATTGCGGATTTCCATCTTCTTTATCCTCCCTGCAACCAGGGGTTGAACTCCCTGGTTCATAACTAATAAGCATTGTCTCATGAAAAGCAATCTCAGGGATGGATAGGGTAACAGGTGGCGGGATGTCCTCACGCGAAGGCGTGAAAAAGATGAACCGCTGGGCAACACGGACCCAACGGGCAACCTGCATGCGAAAGAACCGGATCAGCCGGCTGCCCGCCGGGACTTAGCGGGTTATTTAAGGCAACCGCCGACAGCTTTCAGGCACGCATCGTAGTCGGGTTCATGGGTGATGTCCCCCACGATCTCAATGTACTTCAGGGTGTTGTCCTTATCGACCACGAAAACGGCCCTGGCCAGAAGCCGGAGTTCCTTGATCAATACGCCGTAGGCCAGTCCGAAGCTTGCATCCTTGTAGTCGGACAGGGTAGTGACATGGGAGATGCCCGCGGCTCCGCACCATCTTTTCTGGGCAAACGGAAGGTCCATGCTGATAGTGAGCACGGCCACGTCGTCACCCAGCTTACCCGCCTCCTGGTTGAACCGACGGGTCTCGATATCGCAGACGGGGGTATCGAGGGAAGGCACGGCCAGAATGACCTTTACCTTGTCCTTGTAAGCGGAGGGTCCCACCGGGGCCAGATTGTTGTCAACCACACTGAAATCGGGAGCTTTTGCCCCAACTTTCAACTCATTCCCGCTCAAGGCGAGCGGGGTGCCTTTCATCGTCACGCTTCGCTCCATAACTGTTTCCTCCTCACTGGAAGTAAGACTCATCAGATAGACGGGTGAGGATGTAAGAACGTCGGACAGCAGAGTCAAGGTATTGTGAATTTTGTGAATTCGATTCTTCCGGGTTTGCGAGTTGTTTTTGTCAGAAAGGATTCGTTGTTTCCGGGAAGACCATGCCATAAGCGGAAATCCAAATGCGACTAAAAGAGAATTGAAACCGGACAGATAAGATTCCGGGGCCGGAATGCCGTGACCGATTCCGTTCTGGAAACGGTTGCGCCTGGGAGTTTGATCCCCCTGGTGTTGCGGCGCGTTCTCGCATTCGCCCTGAGCGAAGTACGCCTCACATTGTGGGAGCGATCAGTATTTCCCTGTAACGAAGCTCACTCCCCCGCTCGGAGATGGGACAGAGACGCACATGCCGAGAAACCGGCGTCCGTTGAGACCGGCTGGCATGCATCCTGCTCTTGAAACCGTCAAATAGTGTACATACTTTGAGACAACAGGTTCGGAGCAGCTATGAGCGGATGGGTGGGAATAATCTTCGCGGGCCTTGCCGGTGGCCTGGCGGCACTCCTGGCGAGCCTTATCGTCAAGAACAGAAAGGAAAAGCGCGGCATATACACTGGTACATTCCTCCTTTTATTCATCGTTATTAACCTTGGAATGAAATACACAATCGTTCCGATCGTCGACGATATAGTAATTGAGCATCAGGCGGGCAATACACTTCAAAAGATCGCCGTATATCAGTTGATCAGGAAATACCACCCGGATATGTATCAGAGTTTCCTGATGGCTATCAAAAACGGAATCAAGAATGGGGAAGACTCCGTTCAAGTTGCCGCGAGACTGCGCCCCTCCGTCATCAAGATTATGGAGATGCACATGAGTACGGCTTCCGATGATGCCGTGTTGGGGATGTTTACTGTCGTCGTGGAGCAGATCGATATCCTTTGCGGCAAGGACCCGGACGCATGCTATCAGCTTCTTTTCGACCCCGCCGCCCTGAAGGTGGACCTGAGGAAATATTTCGATACAACCATGAGGGACTCGGAGCTAAAGGCCATGACCGAGGTGATACGCACCTCCGCCGAACAACCGCGGCCTATACCCGATGAGAAAGAGATATCGGCTCCTCTCGAACAGGTTC
>JBDKTY010000217.1:0-2097 GCA_039679945.1 Syntrophobacter sp.
AAAGTTGAAGCAGTTTTCCGGCAAGCTGAATTGCATGTATAAAGAGTGATTGTGAGTTTGAAATGGAGATAAGGATCAAAAAAACAGGTTCAAGAATATTGACGGGTAATGTATCGGGAACCGTAAATACATACGTGGTCATAGAAGACGGAAGGGAATTTCTGCTGACCCGCACCTCGCATACGCATGGCAGCAGCATCGGCATTGCAGGCAAGGAAGGCATTCTCTACGTGGAAAGCGATGACGGCAGGGTCCATCATCAGGTGGCGGTGCCATCCGGGGCCTGCGGACTGAATACCGACGACGAAGTGGTGGAAGGGCTCTCACCGCTTGCCCTTCGTGCGGTGCTTATGGCGGACCAGTGCAATGAGTCGGCTGAAATCAGGATAACAACAAAGGAAACGTAGACCACATAAAACCGATAACCATCAAAGCGACGGACATGAAGCTGAGCGTCGCTATTGGTTGTCTGCAAATTACCGCGTCATTCAGACTCCTCAATTCAGTTCAGACTTCTTTCCATCGTTTTGCCGAAGTCGTTCGCTTCAAGGATTGCCGCCTTCAGGAGGCTATGCGTCAATGCGAAAGGTTCATACCGAATGAAGAATACATCCAGGCTGTGCTGAACGATATCGTCCAGCTCCGATCCTCGCTGCAGGGGGTCGAAACCCAGTTGGGCGAGATGGAGCGGAAGACCCACGTTTTTGAAGAACCGGGCCGCCTGCGCGGCTTCATCCATTCGCTTTTCCATAATAAGCTGTGTCATAACGCCGATTGCCACCAACTCTCCGTGAAGACAGTTTGTGTGCAGTTCGCTGCAGGCCGTCAACCCTTGTGCCACACCGTGCGCTCCTGCAAGCCCGCCGCTTTCGAACCCGAGCCCGGAAAGAAGGATGTTGGCCTCCACGATGCGGGCAAGTGCTTGGCCGGCCCGACCGTTTTTGACTTCATCAAGCGCCGCACTGCCGTGGTCGAGAAGCAGCTCGCGGCACTGCCGGGCGATGGCAAGGGCCGCCATGGTCGGTCTGGCCCCTCTCGCTGTTCTCGCCGCCGTGTTTTCCATACAGCATCGCGCCTCATAGAAGGTGGAAAAAGCATCTCCCATACCGGCCACGATATACCTCGGCGGGGCAGCGGCGATTATGTCAAGGTCAACCAGAACCATTAGGGGATTTGCAGCACAGAATTCCACGTTCTGAAATATCCCGTTCTTGTCGTAGACAACGGAATGTGCCGCTGTCGGCGCATCTGTCGAAGCGGTGGTGGGGATTGTTATGACAGGAACACCAAGCCTTGACGCCGCCATTCTGGCGGTATCGAGACATTTGCCTCCTCCGACGCCGATGAGGGCACATATGCCCGAACCCGAGCCTTCAAAAAAGGTGACGATCCTTTTTACCTCTTCCAGCGTCGATTCACCCTGAAAGACTGCCTTTTCCGCTGTAAATCCGGCGGCGTTCAGGCTCCTGCTGATGATGCCCGAAAGGGCGGCATCCCGCCCGGGGGTAATGAGCACGCCTGCGCGGCCCGCCAGGCACAGCGACAAATAGTCGCCAAGAAGATTGATAACGCCATTTCCCTGAATGTATTGTGATGGGGATACAAAAAGCTGCACGGGATTTTTGCCATCCGGGAGTCTTTGATATGTCGCATTGGGGTCGAGGCTTTCCGGATTTCTCATCTTTTGTCCTCCCAGGGGCACTGTTTGTTGGTGTGGATTGTTCGGTTCCTAAGGTGTCGCCGTTTGCTGACCTATCATAATGGAATTGGCCGCCTGTTTCAAGAAAATGCGTCTTTCTCTCCATCCGGCCACCCCATCGGGCAGGGAGCCAGGGAACTGGATAAACGCAGGCGGTCCGGAATGGGATATGCGCCAGGCGACGTTTGCTCGCGGGATCAGAATTGGAGTATACTTGAAAAACTTTCAGGACAGGAAGAGATGGATCAAAAAGACTATTATCACATTCTTGAGGTAGACATTCAGGCCACGCCCAGGGAGATAAAGGAGGCGTACCGCAGGCTTGCATTTCAATATCACCCGGACAGGAATTCCGGAGATCCCGGTGCGGTCGAACATATGAAAAACATAAATGAGGC
>JBDKTY010000218.1:0-3044 GCA_039679945.1 Syntrophobacter sp.
TCGTAGGCCGAGTAGGCATCCGTTTGCAGGTACCCGCGGTAGCCCTGCAAGACCTCCCTCGGGACCTCGCCGGAGCGGGTGGTGGCGTAGTGGAAGAGGACGACCGGCTTCTCCGGATCCCCTCCCCAGAAGACCCACATGTACGACTGCGTGGTGTTTTTCCTCCCCGGCTCATTCAAAACCTGCACCGGAGTCTCATCGGCATTGACCAGAGGCCCCGAGGTGAGTTCCTTTTCGAGGAGATCCAGCAGAGGTCGGCACCGGTCGGAGGCCATCACCATCCAGGAGGCCATGGTGGAGCGGGCAATCTCGATGCCATGGCGCGAGAGGATCTGCTCCAGCCGGTAGAGAGGGGTGCCGTCTGCGTATTTTGCGGCCGCCACATAGGCAACCGTCGCAGCGGTGGCCAGTCCCTTGGGGATGATCTCCGGGGGAGGCTCGGCAATCTTGACCGCTCCTTCCCCGCTCTCCACCCCTTCGCAGCCCCTGCAGGCGTACTTGGGCCGGATATGGCGGATCACCCGCACTCTGGCCGGGACGATGTCGAGCTTTTCCGATACCTCCTCGCCGATCTTCGAGAGAGTGGCTCCACACACGCACACCTTCTCGCTTTCCGAAAGATCGTGGATCACCTCGATACGAGGCAGGTGATCGGGAAGCGGCTTTCGCTTCGGTTTGGCCCTGGTGTGCTCGGGAACCACCACCTCCTCCGCCTTCTCTTCCGTCGAAAGCTCCTCGGCTTCGTTAAAGAGATGGAGCTGGCGGGGATCATCAACCGGGGGACGTTTTTCCGAACTTCTGCGAAACAGTTCGTTGCTCAGGAGCCGCACCCGCTCTTCCAGGAATTCGATTCGCGATTCATAGCGCTCCTTCTGCTCGAGAAAGAGCGCTTTGAGTTCAGCGGGATTGTTGGGTAAAGTGGCCGTATTCATGGAAAAGAAACTACCACAAAAGACGCTCTTTTACCAGTATTTTCCCAAACAATATCCGGAACTAAAGCCATCTTAGAGAAGTGTTTCGTAATGCAGCCGCCCATGGGGACGAAGCGCTGCCGGGTCGAGTCCTTCCAGCAGAGTTTTCCATGGCTCGTCTCCTTCACAATAAATTTGTGAAGCGATCATCCCATGGCGCTCTTCGACTGGAAAGATGGCGTTGCCCGAACGCTTACCTCGAATCTCGCGGATAATGCACGTCGGTTTCGGTGGCCGTCGAATCCACCCGGACGGTGCGCCCTTTTTCCACACCCTTTTCGGCGGCATACCGGACGAGCGTCCTGATCACTGCCTCCCACGTCCGTTCGCTGATCGCTTTGATGTTGTCCTGAAGAGCCGAGGTCCCGAATCGCTGCCCGTGCCCCGGCCTGGCAAAGGCTCTGAAGGCGGCGGAATCTTCCAGATGAAACGCAAGCTCCTCATAGCTGAGTTCCCGATATTGCTTCAATATGGCGCACCGAAGCGTCTGCTCGGCTGTCATGCCGTTGCGGCCGGTGTGAGGATTCGTATGCCCGACAAGATCCTCGTGAACCAGATCCAGAATACCTGGATTCTCGTCAAGGATCATGGACATGGCCTGCAGCTCCCGCCCGATCTCCGAGCGAGGCATCGTGTGACTGAGGTTCAGTTGAGCTTCCCTTCTCTGGCGCATTTTTCCCTTTCGGCATACGCCGATTATGTGCGATTTCACAATATTACACGCCAAATATGCCGGGAAGGACTTGAAAACGCAACAAGAATTACGCCAATTTCACCTTTAAAGTCGAAAGATTACATCTTTCTCTTTCCGGATGGAAACTAGTTACTAAGAACTACATTGATTGCCGGACACGCAACGCCTTCTCTCGAATAGCTGGCAAGGGGCGTGCGCCATCCATGTCCGGCGATTAATGACGCTTTTAATAACGTCGAGGAGAGATACCCTGGCTTTCTGATGGAGGAATGATTCGCAAAACTGGCTAGGCGCGTAAGTGGATGGACTGCTCTAGAATGAGGTTTCACCTATAACTCATTGGCTAACTGGATGAGTACGCTTGAAAATTTGCAGTCGAAATGTAAAAAGGCAGGGCCATTTCTCACCCTGCCGTCTTTCTGTAGGACTTAACTGATGGGTACTGTCACAATGGGTGCCTGCGGCGGCGCTCCGGTTTCAACAAGGCTGAGCAGGATCATCAGGAATGCAAAGGTCCCCTTCGATTTCCTATCCCTGTCGTCAATCCAGAACCAGTAATCGCGATTATTTATGGCGACAAAGCTGTCAGCCGGTTTTTCCTTGCCGCAGTGGACCCGGATGAGAGACGGCCCATCGCCTTTCCCGTCCGCGATTTCGGGCGATGTTGCATAGGTGCGGCCCTCCGAAGCCTGCTCGGGCGGAACATCGATCTGGGCAGACAGCTCCATGATGATGTCCATGACCGAGCGGGTTAGGATGGCAATCTCTCCTTCCTGCATCGGCGACGCCCCATAGACGACCTTGATTTCCGTCGTCCCTGGTTTAAGACCCAGCAATCGTCCGGCCTCCAACAACTCATGATCGATGTGCATGTCAGCCTTCCGGCGAAAGAAGAGCACCTGCGCTTCGCGCTTGTCCTTTTTCTCGATCCGCGTCCCCAAGGCCCCCGACTTCTGAATCTTCTCCAGCAGGTCGAGCAGCCTCCTGTAGTCGGCATCCTCGGTGCGGGCAAAGGCAGGCGTCGAGGTTCTGTTGTCCAGATCGTTAATGGACTTGACGCACATAGTGAATAACTGTCTGATGGGCCACCCCGCCTGCGTCATGACCAGGAGAGCAGAAGGCGGAATCGGCGTCAGGAGACTCTTTGTGAACTTTTCTCCGCTGAGCGGCGCGTAGGTGATGGTCGGTTTCTCCCCCCATGTGGTTGATCCCCCGATGGTCTGCGCGTTCGCGTTGGGAGGGAAGGACCATCCCGCCCCCATATTGACTGTATTCTGAACACCGACCAGATTGATCACCGAGGTCACATCCATGAAGACCGGCGGGTCGTTATAGCGGATCTTCACGATATTGAGGAGCATCTGGCTCTTCCAAGACTC
>JBDKTY010000219.1:0-4209 GCA_039679945.1 Syntrophobacter sp.
CAGTCTTCTGCTTGCGATGCATTAGCAAAGCCCTGGATTCCGGCTTCCGCCGGAATGACGGGGTGTATGACACTGTTACCATGTAAGTCCTTGATATTAATCACTCTCAAAAGCTGTTTCTTGAGAGGTATCAGGTACAGGCGCGCTCTCACCCGTTCGCCCTGAGCAACCGTGTTTAAGGTCAAGCCTTCCTTATCCATTTTGAGCACCCTGCTCGACGGCATCAGCCATAAGGTACAGGCGCGCTCTCACCCGTTCGCCCTGAGGTATCGAAGGGTGGAACGGGCCATCGAGTGATCGCCGGCAGGCTGGGAAGCCTGACCCCCACACCGCATGCGCTTGCCCGCTGTTCCTTGCCCGCGACACTACATGTTCGCCGCACCCGCTACCGCGGCCGGACCGTGTGCCTCCTGTTCGAGCGCCGGCGCGAAAAGCGGATCGGAAACCGGCATCACGGGATATCTTTCCAGAAACCATATCGTGCACAATCCGTAAATCCCCAGGTAGCCTACACTCACGAACACTTCCAGGAACCCGAGCGGCATCGAGGGGGTCTTCCAGATGGAAGGCGCCACCAGCAAAAATCTCTCCAGCCACATCGCCACGAGAATCCAGATCGAGACTGCGGCGATGGACCTGACCGTCATCTTGATTTTTCGGAATAGCAAAATGATGAACGGCAATACGTAACACGCGAGAAGCACTGTCCAGGCAAGGGCGGTCCAGGGATCGGTCCTCACGCGCGTTATGACATAACGGGTCTCCTCGGGCAGGTTGCCGTACCAGATAACCAGGAACTGCACATAGAAGAAATCCGCGCTCACGATGCAGAATCCGAACATCAGATTCCCGAGATCATGGAAATGCTTCTTACCGATATACCTGCCCAGCCCCATCTTTTTGACGGCAAGAGCCGAAAGGAGGATGACCATGGCAACCCCGGTATAGAAGCTGCCAACGAAGTAGTAGGCCCCGAAAAGGGTGCTTATCCATTCCGGATTGAGCGACATGATGAGATCGAAGGAGACAAGCGTCAGTATGAAGGCATAACAAATCGCATAGACCGGCGCGATGCCCGACTGCGCGCGGATATGTCTGTCCGAGCCGCTCGGGCGGCCTTCCAGCAGTTCAATATCCGCCCTCACGGAATGGCGGACCAGGAGCACAAAAAGAAGGGCCATGAGAAGAAGTCCGATTCCATCCCGCAGGAACAGAAAAGGAACATTGAGCCATATCAGCTTGGCTTTTTCATGGGGCGGGTGCTCGATCCAGGAAAAAATCTGGCGGCGTCCGGCAAGCAGGACCCAGAACAGGATGAATGAGACCGGGATGAATGCGCCGGCGGCCTCGGCCAGCCGCTTCACGGGCCTGCCCCACCGCCCGTTCGTTATTACCAGGATGGGGGAAAGCAGAAAGGCGCCGGTTGAGAGTCCCGTCCAAAAGACGAAGTTGCTCAGGTAGACCTGCCAGGCCCGTTTGGCTTCGCCTCCGAAAACCGCGTAGAGGAAGGCGACGGCCCCGACGAAAGCCATCGCGGCCGAGCCCTGCTTCAGAGCGCGCCAGTTTACGGACCGCCCCGCGAGTTCGATTTCACGGATCATCTCATTCATCAAGCCGCCGGACCTCCTCGGCCCCGGTTTTCATAAGGATGCCCGATACCGTTTCCCCCTGTGCCTCCGGACAGCGCACAAGGATTCCGAACCTGTCCCGGGTGAATCTGCCGTCAAAGTGCGCGGGAAGCTTCCATCTGGGCATCCTGTTCTTTATGAGCAAGCCGGCCACATTGAACAGGACCGACAGCAGAATCAGGAATTCAAAGGCTGGAATAACCGCCGGGTAGATGGGGATAGGAGGTTTACCCCCCACGATGAACCGCCATTGCATACTGGTGTACCACACGAGCAGCACTCCGCTGACGATCCCCAGGATCGCCCCCGTAAGCGTGAAGAACCGCACGGTCCCAAGCTCCGGCAGTCCAAGCGCCTCCCGGATTTCATGCCTGGGCACCGGTGAGTACACGGTGTCCACGCCTATCTTCTCCCGTTTGAGAGCATCCAGGGCCGACAGAAGCTCGTCCAGATATTGATACACGCCCACCACGGCCATCTTTTCGGCCATCGCAAGCACCTCCTATTTCCCCCGCACCGGGACGGGCAGAGATTCCTTCACCTCGGTGATGGATATGGTTGGCAGAAACTTCGAGAACAGCAGGAAAAAGAAAAAGAACAGGCTGAGCGAACCGATCAGGATGCCGAATTCGACCCACGTCGGGTACTTGTAAACACCCCAGGAATAGGGATCGTATTCATGGGCCTGGGAACCAATGATGATCACGTAGCGCTCGAACCACATCCCGATATTAATGAGAATACCGATGATAAAGAGCGCCGGAATGCTGGTCCTGATTGTCTTGACGAAAAGGGCGAGTGGCAGGACGGCATTCAGCATGACCATCGTCCAGTACTCCCACCAGTAATAGCCATAGCCCCGCCACATGAACTGGTCCAGTTCGACCAGGTTTCCACTGTACCAGGCCATGAAGGGCTCGACCACATAGGCGTAAGCGACAATAAGCCCCGTGAGGATTATCGTCTTGGCAATCTGTTCGAGGACCCTGAGCGTGATGAGGTTCTCGAACCCGTATATGCGCCGGAGCGGAATGAGAAGGGCCAGCACCATGGCCAGGCCGGAATGAATGGCCCCGGCCACGAAGTAAGGGGCGAAAATGGTGCTGTGCCAGCCCGGGACTATTCCCAGTGCGAAGTCCCACGAGACGACGCTGTGCACCGAAATGACAAGCGGAGTGGCGAGCGCCGCGAACAAAAGGTAGGCAGTCCCGTAATGCCTCCAATACTTGTGCGATCCTACCCATCCGAGTGAAAGGAAACCGTAGATCCGGCGCTTCAGGCCGGTTGCCCTGTCCCGTATGGTCGCGAGATCGGGCACCATCCCCGTGTACCAGAAGAGGGTGCTGACAGTGAGATAGGTGGAAATCGCGATCACATCGAATACCAGGGGAGACTGGAAATTGGGCCAGAGGTTCCTCTGGTTGGGATAGGGGAGAATCCAGTAGACAACCCAGACGCGGCCCAGATGAATGAGTGGAAAAAGGCCGGCGATCATGACCGCGAAAACAGTCATGGCCTCGGCGCTTCTCGCGATGGTCGTGCGCCAGGAGGCCCGGAAAAGAAACAAAATCGCGGAAATAAGGGTTCCCGAATGCGCTATCCCCACCCACCAGACGAAATTTGTCAGGTAGGTTCCCCACATCGGGGGATGGGTCACATTGGCAACCCCCAGCCCCGTCACTATCTGGTATCCCCAGCAGGCGGCCCCGATCAGCACTCCGACGAAACTCAACGCCACGAAGTACCAATAGGTTCTCCGGGGAGACCACATGGCCCCGATGATTTGCCGGTCCACCGCCGCATAGCTGGAAAGTTGATCAGGCATGCCCGCTTCCAATCCGATTTTGATCCTTGTCAGTTCACGAGCCGAGCATACGCGGCCGGGTCTGTCCGGAAGGCGTTCTCGACCTCGCCTGCCTCCGGAAACGGACCATCCCCCGGTCGTGCTGAATGAAGCTGACCCCGCATTCGCGTGGCAGTGCGCAGTAAAGAAACAGCATTGCCGCCACGTATCCCAGACCCGTTCTACCCTTCGATACCTCAGGGCGAACGGGAGTGTGCGCATCGATGCCCAAAGCCAGTTCCCGTCCCCGTTCTACACTTCGAGACTTCTCGATAAACAGCTTTCTGGAGCATGCAATATCAATGGATTACACGACCGACCAAGTCATCCATCCCATCATTTCGGCAAAAGCGGAATCCAAGGCTTTGCTGGCCCTTTGCAAGAATAAACCTGGCCCCCGGGCTTCGCCGGGGTGACGCCAGTGTGTGCCCCCCGTTCGCCCTGAGCAACTGTGTTCAAGATCAAGCCTTACTTATCCATTTTGAGCACCCTGCTCGACGGCATTAGCCATCAGGTACAGGCCCACTCTCACCCGTTCGCCCTGAGCAACCGTGTTCAAGGTCAAGCCTTACTTATCCACTTTGAGCACCCTGCTCGACGGCATTAGCCATCAGGTACAGGCCCATTCTCACCCGTTCGCCCTGAGCAACTGTGTTCAAGGTCAAGCCTTACTTATCCACTTTGAGCACCCTGCTCGACGGCATTAGCCATCAGGTACAGGCCCACTCTCACCCGTTC
>JBDKTY010000220.1:0-1748 GCA_039679945.1 Syntrophobacter sp.
GTATGTTCGGCACGGATATCCTGACCGGCGGGAACCGGATGGACTTCGTCATAGAAGGGGAAGGCGAAGGGGCGCTGCATGACCTGCTGGCAGCCCTGGCGGCCGGGCGGCCTCCGGACAATATTGCAGGCCTTAAATGGCTGGGAGCTGCAGGCCGGGTGGAGGGTGACAAGCCGCGCTGTCGTGCTGCAGATCTCGATCGTCCGGGCAATATCAGCTTCGATTGGGTCGAAGAGGACGTGCAGCCCGACGAATGGAGCCTGGTAACGAGCCGGGGGTGTCCCGGAGATTGCGGCTTTTGTCTCGTCGGCAAACTCTGGGGTAAACCAGGGGACTGGCGCGGCCATTCGCCGGAATGGGTGGTCGGGCGGGTCGAGGAGTTGGTCCGCCGGAAAGGCGCCTCCTCAATCACCATGGTCGACGATAATTTCCTGGGAGACGATGATCCGCGGCGCAGGGCCCGTGAAATTGCCTCGCTGATGAGGTCCCGGGGGTTGTTTGTACCCTTCAGCATCATGGCCCGGGCGGACACCGCGGTCCGCCATCCCGAGGCGTTCAGGGAACTTCGGGGGGTCGGGCTTGAAAGCGTCTTTTTAGGTCTTGAATCCGGTGACGACCGCTTGCTGCAGAGACTGGGCAAACGCTCCGACGCGGCCACGGGAAAGGCGGCGGCCCGAATGCTGGACCGGCTTGGATTGAAGGTCACCGTGGGCGTGATCATTTTCCATCCCTGGATGACGAAAGAAGGTATCCTCTCCGACCTCCAGTACCTTGAAGGGATCATGCTCGAATGCCCGGGGGCCTCGCTGATCGGACTGAATGAGTTGGACGTTTTCGGCGGTGCGCCCGTGGCCCGTGAATTGGACCCGGAAAGCCGGCAGTGGCGACTCCCCTGGCAGGCTGCCGATCGGGCCGCCCAGACTGTCTATGAAGGCTGGCAGATAATCCTGGGTGCGGTGCTTTTTCCGGCCATGAGGGCCGCGGCGAAACATGACGGCCACCTTCGGCGGCCATTCGCCCTGTGGCAAATCCAGGCGCTGCGAGAGCTGGTTATGACAGGAGAGCAACACCCGCTGGAGGAAAACCTGATTCGGCTGAAGGCCTCCATCTGTTCCCTTCTTCTGAAACACACCAGCCGCGTCGTCGTCGAGGATTTCCTCGGACAGAACCCGGGGGAAAGCATGGAGGGCCATGCCGCTGAAAGATGCTTTACGAGAGTTGACCGTGAAATCACGACTGAACACCAGGAGATCGAGTTGAAATGAATGATCCAGCCATAAAGATCTATAGAGTAAAACCGGACCCGGCATTGGATCCGACAAGCCCACAGAGGGCCTCGACTGAATACCATGCCCCCACCCTTGACGATTACGAGCGGATTTCCCTGGCGGAGGCCCTGGATATTGACTTGCGCTTCGCGGAATTGATCATGGACGTGACCTTCTTTTGCAGCCTCCGGTGCAGCTATTGCGAGGTCCGCAGCAAGGAAAGGACCGGGTTGGACTGGGAGCAGGTGCTGGTTCCGCTTAAGGCCATGTCTCTTACGGGTATAAGAGCGGCCGCCCTCACCGGGGGCGAACCGGGAATATACCGCCACACCCCGCGCATACTGCAGGACCTGCGGGATTTGCACATTGAAACCATAGTTTTCACCAATGGCTACTGGGCAAAAAGTCAGCGGCGGCTGGACGCAATAACACGCGGCAGGCCGCTTGGGTTCCTGATCAGCTACAAGGCCTTCAATGAAG
>JBDKTY010000221.1:0-4783 GCA_039679945.1 Syntrophobacter sp.
GAGACGCCTCTCAGGCGTCGTGGCAATCTCATGTATTCGGCAACTTATGAGATTGCTTCGGTCGCTTCTCTCCCTCCATTAGACTATGTCTCTAGCATGAGGGACCGACAGGTTTTTGAACGCGAAATGGCATGATTATTGTTCCTTATGTTCAAGAGTTCCGCCGCCCAGTGCCGCATAAAGGTTTACATTGCCGGCAAGCAGCGCCCGCCGTAACTGCACCAGTGCCTGTTCGGCCATAAACCGGTCGCGCTCGGCATCGAGTACCTCCAGGTACGGCGCAGCGCCGTTTTGATAACGCAAACCGGCCAGACGTGTACGTTCCGTTTGCGCAGCAAGAGTCGCCTGCTGCGCGGCAACCTGCCGGGTAAGCCAGAGACGCGCCGCCAAGGCGTCGGCCACCTCGCGGAAGGCGCCCTGAATCGTTCGCTCATAGTCGGCCACAGCCAGATTGCGGCGTGCTTCCGACACATCAAGATTTGCCCGATTGCGCCCGCCGTCAAAAATGGGCAGGGTGATACTCGGCGCAAAGCTCCAGATACTGCTGCCTGCGCCAAACAGACCGCCAAGCGCGGCGCTGGCCGTACCCAGATCGCCGGTCAGCATGATGCGCGGGAAAAAGGCTGCACGGGCGGCGCCGATATTGGCATGAGCCGCCTTCAGCCGGTGTTCGGCAGCGAGTATGTCCGGACGGTTCATCAGCAAGTCCGATGGCAATCCTGCGGAAATTTCCTGCACAAAGCGAGGCTCGATCATGGACAGCGTCTGGGTCTCGAAAATGACGGGGGCACCGACCAGAAGCGTCAGGGCATTGAGGTTTTGATCCCGCAGGCGTCTTAAGGCCGCCAGGTCGGAACGCGCCTGATTCAAGAGTGTTTCAGCCCCAACTGCATCCACTTTGGATGCATATCCTACCTCATACCGCCTACGCGCTATGCGATAGGATTCCTCACGGGTGGTAAGGGTCTGCTCTCCAATAACGATGCGCTCGTCGAGTTCCCGTTCCAGAAGATATGTATTGGCAACCTGTGCGACCACGCTGATAACAATAGCGCGCCTGGCTTCTTCAGTTGCGAGGTAGGATTCCAGCGCTGCATCCGTTAGATTGCGCACCCGGCCCCAGAAATCCAACTCCCACAGACTGAGATTCAGGGTCACCTGGTATTGTTCTGAAGTGACAGAGCTCCCGGTCGGCGACAGATCGAAAGGCACCCGTGACCAGTTGGCCGCGGCGCCGGCGCCGATACTGGGTAACCGGTCGGCGCGCTGGATGCCATAGAGGCCGCGGGCCTCTTCCACTCGCGCGACGGCAATTCGCAGATCGCGGTTGTATTCAATCGCCTGAGCAATCAATTTCCGGAGTCCGGCGTCCGTAAAGAATTCGCGCCAGCCAAGCTGCATGGCATCTTGTGTAACCTGTGTTTGCGCTGATTTTGTTCCCGGATAAGCTGCCGCTGTGGGCAGCGAAGGCCGCTCATAGATCGGCGCCAGCGAACACCCGGCCAGGACGGTAATCATCACTCCCCATATAATGGTTCTCGCGTTCATTCTTTATGTCCCAAAAGCTTTGCCTCCCATTGTTGTGGTTGAATCTTGACAGGCTTGGAAATAAAATCATCACAGCCGGCTTCAATTCCCTTTACCCGGTCCTCCGTTTCCCGCAGTTTGGGAATATCCCACTGTTTATTGCCCAAGTCATAAAAAAAACGTCTTTGTATGATTATCGGGATCATCAACATGTAATAAATAGCAAATAGCCTGCCAACAGCCAAGGCCGTATCAGTTGTTTAGATTCATCTATTGATAACGGTTGGTTGGGATAGCAGGAGGGAACGGTGCCATCACGCGAAACGATTGGTTCGACCTCAAGATATGGTGGGGCCTCAATATGTTGAGGGAGAGGGAAAGAAGACCGAAGTCAGGAGACCGAAGAAAAAAATATTCCGGATTCTATATTCTGACTTCTGTCTTTAATTCTGTTTTTTTATCTGAGGCCGGACGATCCCGAGCTTATGCATCCGTGCCCTGAGTGTGCTCGCGTTGAGGCCCAGGATCACTGCGGCCCCGTCCTTTCCCTCAATACGCCACTTTGTTTCAGACAGGATTTTCAGCATTTGGTTTCGTTCCGTCTCTTCCAGGGTTCTTATGGCGGACGATATGGCAGGGGATGACATTTCCAGTTTATCCGCCAGTTGTAAAACCGGCCCCTGGCATAAGATCACGGCCCGTTCAATGATGCTTTCCAACTCCCGGACGTTGCCGGGCCACGGGTAATCCTGCAGTGCCTTCATCGTCTCTTTGGAGATTGTTGTGATTTGCTTTCCCAGATTTCTGGAATACCGCTCGACAAAAGCCTGGACCATCAGCGGGATGTCTTCCTGCCGCTGCCGAAGCGGCGGAACCGTGATGGGAAAGACGTTGAGCCGGTAATAAAGGTCCTGTCTGAAGCGGCCCTGGCGGACCTCTTTCTCAAGGTCTCGATTGGTCGTCGCTACAACCCTGACGTCAACTTTAATGGTATTGGACGAACCCAGACGTTCGAACTCGTTATGCTGAATCACATGGAGCAGCTTGGCCTGCAACTCCAGCGGCAACTCACCGATCTCGTCCAGGCAAATGGTGGAACCATGGGCGACCTCGAACCGGCCGACCTGGCGGGTATCGGCCCCGGTAAATGCCCCCTTCTCCTTACCGAATAATTCACTCTCAATCAAATTGGCAGGCAGGGCAGCACAGTTGACCGTGATCAGGGCTCGTTCCTTACGGGGGCTCATATCATGGATGGCGGCGGCGATCAGTTCCTTCCCCGTCCCGGTCTCACCCAGGATGAGGACCGTTGTGTTTGCGGCAGCCACTTGCTCGGCCCGGTAGAGGACATACTTGATACCATCACTTTCTCCGATAATATTATCAAGGCGATGTTTCATCTTGTTTACATCACGGAAGTAAATATTCTCAGCCTCCAGTTTTTCTTTCATGGTTTTAATTTCCGAAAGAGCCATCGTGAGCTCGGCCGTTCGTTCCTCCACCTTCGCTTCGAGCCCGTCAAGTGCTTTTTGCAGCGCCTGTTCCGCCTGCTTGCGCTTGGTGATCTCCTGCGCATAGATACGCGCTACTTTCAGATGAACAGGGACAATGACGCTTTCGATAAACACTCTGCCGTTTATTTCCACCTCGCGGAGCGTATATCGCCCATCGTTTCCCTGTTCCAGTTCCTTTATTATTTTAGTCAGATCATGCGGGAGAAAGAAACGGATATCATCGTCCGGAATACTTAACTTCTTTAACATTGTCGTGGTTGCAGTGTTATAATAAATGATCTGTCCCTGAAGATCTGTCTCAATGACCGGATTGGGATTCAGCTCGGGGAATGAGGCAAGATGCGTTATCTTTTCCTCCGCTTTTTTGTGCTGGGTGACATCAATGATTGTGGTATGGATGTTCCCGGCATGGCCTTCGGTATTTTCCATCGCAATGCTTTGGAGCTCCGCCCAGAACGCTGTGCCGTCTTTTCTCTTCAGCCGAATTTCACAGGTCTGGCTGCTTTCTTTGTGGATAACATCTTCGCGGTGTTTCGAAAAAATCTCTCTTCCGTCCGTATCGGCAATAAAACTGCTAAAGGATTTATTGACCAGTCCCCGCCTCTCGATCCCCAGCATTTTTGCGCCGGTTAGATTTACTTCGAGGATCAGTCCTTTTGCATCAAAGGTGAAATAGCCGACGGGTGCAAAGTCGTAGAGCTCGATATACTTATTGCGCGATAACTCAAGTTCCTCCTGGGCTCGCCTGAGCTCTGCATTCTGCATCGTAAGCTCAATCTGGTGGACCTCCAGTTCATGGACGAGCCTCTTCGCATCTTTCCCGGAACGGGGCTGACGCAAATCCGCCTTATTCCTACGCAGCCGTTCCTCAGCCTGTCTGCGCAGTTCGGCTTCTGCAGTTGGTTTGCTCTTATCTTTGGTGGCGCCCATGACAGTTCCTTTCGTTTCTTCCGCTGGAGTCGTAGGGACTGCTCCCCGAGCAGTCCGATTCGGCGTTTGGGAAACGCGCGTTTGGGAAACGCACGTGGGAGCCGGCGCGTTTAGGAAACGCGCCCTACAGCCTTGATCCTTTCAATCTCCTCCCGCAGTTCGGCCTCCAGCGTCTTGGCCGCGGTGATATTTGCAAAAGTGATCACCACTCCGCCGATAACGTCATCCATCGTGCGGTAGGGCATGATGCGTACCGAAAACCAGCGTCCATCGGTGGTTGTAATCTGCTTTTCCGAAAAGACCAGCGTTCGCAGCACCTCCCGCGCTTCTTCGGTCATCTCCGGATAGAGCAGGTCGCTTGTGATGTCGGAGAGCGGCCGTCCTACATCGCCCGGGATCAGCTTGAAGAGTTTGTCCGCCCCCGTGGTGAAGCGCCGGATATGGAGGTTGTTGTCCAGAAACACAGTGACAATTTGAGTGCTGTTGAGCAAATTCTTCATGTCGTTGTTCATCCAGGACAGCTCATCCATCTTGGATTGCTGCTCGGCGTTTACCGTCTGCAACTCCTCGTTCATGGATTGCATCTCTTCCCGGGAGGTGGTCAGCTCTTCATTGGTGGATTGCAGCTCCTCATTGGTGGACTGCAACTCCTCGTTGGCGGATTTGAGCTCTTCCTGCGAAGATTGCATTTCCTCGCGGGTCGTCTGAAGTTCTTCACGCAGATGCTTCAGTTCCCGCTCCAGTTCGAGGGCCTTGGCGTGACCGGCAGGTGCGGTTTTTGTACTAACCTTCGTTTTCTTTTCCGAAGGCGC
>JBDKTY010000222.1:0-8650 GCA_039679945.1 Syntrophobacter sp.
TATAATGAGCCCCGATTTCTGGACCACAGGCTAAGGTGGATTGGATGGGTTACAATTCACCATCAGCATGTGGGAGGTTCCAGCCAGAGATGACGAATTCAAGAAGGCGATTCAGCGCCCAGTTCAAATTCAAGGTAGCCCTGGAAGCAGCCAGGGAGACCAAAACGATTGCCGAGCTTGCAAGCGAGCACGGGGTCCACCCCAATCAGATCGGCAAATGGAAAAAGCAGCTCCTCGATCATGGGGCCTCGGTTTTCACCAAAGCCCCGGCAGAGGAGCAAAGACGCCAAGAAGCCGTCGAATCGGATCTCTTCGAGCAAATCGGCCGGCTCAGAATGGAGCTTGAGTGGCTGAAAAAAAAAGCTCCCTGACTCCCCTGAAGTCAAACGGACTCTGATCGAGTGGGATGATCCAAAGATCAGCATCCGAAGACAATGCGACCTCTTGGGGCTCAACCGATCGACTCTCTACTCCACCCCGGCTGTGGAATCGGCTCTGAATCTCGAACTCATGCGCCGAATCGTGCGAGCAGTACATGAAGGCTCCTTTCTACGGCTGGCGCAGAATGACAGGACACCTCATTCGCCTGGGCTTTGGGGTCAACGGCAAAAGAGTGCGCCGCCTGATGCACAAGATGGGCTTGCAGGCTCTCTATGCCAGGCCCAAAACGAGCAAGCCCGACAGGGAGCACAAGATCTATCCCTATCTGCTGAGAGGGCCCGATCAGGTCTGGAGTTCCGATATAACGTACATTCCGATGAAGCATGGCTTTATGTACCTTGTGGCCATCATCGACTGGTTCAGCCGCTATGTGCTCTCCTTCGAGATCTCGAACAGCCTGGATGTTCATTTTTGTCTGCGCTGTCTCGAGCGAGCCCTCGGGTTCGGAAGACCCGAGATCTTCAACACCGATCAGGGAGCCCAGTTCACCTCGCGCTCTTTTACCGCCCCTTTGGAGGAGGCCGGCATTCGGGTGAGCATGGACGGAAGGGGCCGGGCTCTGGACAATGTCTTCATCGAAAGGCTGTGGCGAAGCGTCAAACAAGAAGACATCTACCTCAAAGATTATGAAACCGGAGAAGCGCTCATCCGGGGGCTTCACCGCTACTTTAAGTTCTACAACCATGAAAGGGTGCACCAAAGCCTTGGCTATACCACCCCTGCCGACATCTACTTCGGAAACCCCGAAGAGAGCCGGGAAGTGATCGCGATGGCTGGTGCGGCCCGGAACGGCAGCCGTTCCGGGAAATTGGAGAGGAATGATCCACCTTATTTTACCCGATCTGTGGTCTAGACAATGGGGCCCACTTCAAACCGCCAGAATGAGCGCACTTGCGCCTTTTGAGGAACTTTGCCATTGATGTTGAACCTCCCGGTCAATAAGTCTGATCAATGGCAAGATTACTGAAGGAAATGGTTGAGGGAAGAAAACGAACAGAGAAGAAGACCTTGTGCGGATGCTTTGGAAGAAGATCCAACGAAGAAAACCGGCATTTTCATCCTGCCGATTCTAATGCAGTTTCAGGTCGTCGGTGACATTGTGGGAAGTTCACATTACTCCGGCAAGTAAAGATCTCATGCATGCTGAATGAGAAAAAAGGCTTTGCGCCTTTTCTTGTTTGTGGTATGCTATTCATCAGTTCAGAGCGAACTTCAGCAGTTTGCTTGAAATTCATCAAGTGGCAATGCTTACCTTGGCTTGAACCTCCAAGCCAAATCCCAATAAGGCTTTTCCACATAAAAGGTAAAGGCGTATTGGTGCATCTTCAACGCATGGCTTTTCGCGTTTGTGCTGAGATGTTTTCGTGTCTTGGTGTCCACCTTTTCTATGAGGAGGTATGCCGGATGGGTAGAGTCAGTAAAGATGTGATGAGGTTGGTCAAGGACGAAAACATTGAAAAAATAGTCCTTTCTGTGAATGAGTTGCAGATCGACCTTGATGCACCACGGGATGAGCTTGCAGCGTTCAAGACGGCAGACCACGCTCCTGAGCCAATTGCCGTCAGGGTGTACAGCACGCTTTACGTGCTCGACTACGCATCGTATGATCCGCTCAAAGTATTCGAGTTCTTGAACGGGGCAAGCACCGAGGTTTGGATCCCGGCAGATGAGATTGAAGTCTTCTATGCGGATGGGAAGAAACTCGATGATTTCTTTTCCAAACACTTGGTGAACTGGATTCGCATCAGAGATATGAAGTTTTTCTTGAACTATGACAGAAAGTCGAATGGATCTGGATCGTTGTCGTCACATGCTGCTTCAAGCTTCTACACGAATCGGTGTTGAAGTATGGACTTCAATGTTGGAACGGCAATGCAAATTTGCAGAGGAGGGAAGTCATGCCAAGTCCCAATGTGAAAACTGTCAGCGTAGATGGTGTTCCTGCTGGAAGCATTCTCGAAGGTGCCGGGCCCTCGAACAAAGGTCTGATTATCAAGGTTGGTAGATCTCAGCCGAAAGGATACACTGGTTGGGTGAAGGGGAGCTTAAAGGTACTCCAAGCCGGAGGTCCATATAAGAGTGAGCTTGAGAAGTATGTCACAGATGAGGACTTTACCGCTGAGGAGATCATCTACGAGGTCGCTCCGCGATTTGGGAAGAAAAATCTCATGATATTCAACTGCAATATGTTGAGGCTCAAAGAATGACTCTGGCTGGAATTTGATGGGTAAGCTTCCTGTTTCTGATTAACTTCCAAATGTTGCGCCTAGAAATTATGCCAAGCCCCATTTCTTGTAATATGAGTCAAATAGGAATTTCGGAGTAAAGCAAAAAATATGGTGAATATTCAGCGATATATTTCTGATTTTTTGTGAGACCCAACTGGCTCATATCAGCAAATCCAAGCAGATCAAAGAATTATAGATTTTGACTGAGTGAATCAGTGACCAATAAAAAGCTTGATTGTCAACGATTTTTCAATTCGCTGAGGATCTCATAATCTGACAATGGTAAGTTGCTGATTTCAAAGAACGTTGTCGATATGGGGGATGTTGACTCCGAAACTCTAGTCAAATGGTCGTTGATCGCCGGACATGGATGGCGCACGCCCCTTGCCAGCTATTCGAGAGAAGGCGTTGCGTGTCCGGCAATCAACGACCATTTCTTAGTAACTACCGCAAAAATGAAAGCTTCGATCCGACAAAATTCTAACCCAAACGACCGCCAAGCACATTTTCAACATAAACTTGCAGGCGTGATGGAATTTCACTAGCCTTTTCAGGTTTGCTTGGGATTATTGGGACTTCTTGACAGTCGAGACCAGATACTGTGCCAGTTGCCTGGTGTCCTTTGGCACGTACTGTATTGAATCCCACTTTCGCCTGTCGTCGGGGCCGAACTCCCATACCCCCTCAGTCCATGCGGTCTTGCCTTCCAGAAGTCTCAACCCCTTCTCGAAATCATCCACTTCGTCTGAACGATATGCTGAGTAAAGGCTCTCCATGACATACCCCATACTTACGATGCCGGCGCCATGGAGAAGTCGCGACGTCTTAGGTGTATGCCCATTCCAGTCACTGGCAAAAACGAATTGAACCGCTTTGAAGTAATTGCTCAGCAACCTGAAAGCCCGTTCCATAAAATCAGGCTCTCCGAACATGGGCCGCAACGCCCCGTCCGCGAGAGAGTTCATGATAAGCTTCTGAATGGCCGTATCCCGGATCACACCATATGGGTTGGTCTGCTGGTAAATGAGGCCACGAATTGACGAGTTTTCCCTGTAATTGAGAAATTCCGTCAGCTTTGCAGCGGTCGACCGGGAAGACATGCGATCGGGCAGACCGTTCACTTTCGGGAGGAGTTCATAAATGAGGGCTTTTGGTAACGGTCTGGTATTGTTTATGAGAATGAACTGCTTCTGGAGTTCCGTTAAACTGCCGCAGAGGAATCCGGACACGAAAACCTCAAAAGTCCGATTACTGCTCAATCCGGACAGAGCTATGAATCTTTGCTGCCCGTCCACAATATAACCGGTCGGACCATCGCTGACGTCGATGGATATTCTGCCCATACTCGGATTCAGCCTTTCTAGTTCCACACCGCATAAAAAGGCGATGACAATTGGATTGGGCAGGATGGAGTCCGGAGTATTCAGATAGTCCTTTATCTCTCGGATGTGCCCTGCAATCTGCGGCCTCTGAAATCCAACCAATTCACCGCTTTCGTTTCGCGAGATGCGGTCGATCCTGGCAAACCGCTTTATATCCTCAGCCTTAGCGACAAAGGAAAAAACTCGTATCGAATCACTCTGCTCGGGAGTAATACATGTGTAGATAAGTTTGTCAGACATAGCCATTGAGCTTTCTGAGGTGTTCTAGTTGACTGTAAAAGACTTCCAGATTGTGCATCCCTCTTCGCTTGTTTCGGTTACTCGACCGGAAGATGATGGCCTCCACACCGCATTCCCTGCAGATACGGCAATGACACCGCTCCCATGGCCTTGCTTCGAGTGTCTGCCGATACTCGTCGGACAAGGTGTCGAGAGATGCTTCGTTCTGTGCCTCGCTCTTTTCATCACTACTGGTCAAGAAACGAGAGTACGCTCTCACATCCTCGAGTGTTTCATCGAGGGCCTTATGTCGTGCGGCAAATTCTCTGATCGAAGAAAGTGCTTGTGACTCCCTCGCAAGAAGATCCTCCTGGGTGTACCTTCCACTCCTGATCTTGTTTTTGAGGGTGTTATTCTCAAGTGCCTGTGGGATCCGGATGGCCTTGAAGTAACGGATGCTTCCGTTTTCTTCTTGAAAATAGTAGTTCCTTTTCCCATCCTTGAATGCGCGGATCATTGGAGAGGAGGTATCGAAACTGCTTACCTTGTACCTGAAGAACTCCGAAAGTTGATCCGCCTTTGCAAAACCAAGCAGATGGATCTGCAACTTGGCAGGGATAGCATCCCTTATGGCCGAGAGGACTCTGTGGATGTCCACAGCCCTTAAGGGCACAAGACCGCCAATGGCCAGGTAATTGTAGCCCATGCCCGCAAGGGACTGAGCGGCCCTCGCCATGCTCAGCGGTGACCACCCCTGTACCACTCCCAACGGTGTGAACCTGCCCTTTAGGTCCCGTGAAATCTTGATGAATCCCTCGGCTAGTTGGAGGGTAATTTCATATCGGTTCCTCGCATCATCGGGAACACGCGAGTTGAAGAAACCGTCCTCGTCCAGCGCAGGATCGAAGTGGAAAATGATGTGATCGATTGAGCAACCATGGGTAAAACCACCATCGGAATAGAACTCCATCATGTCTTCGGGGGTGTACGGGGGGTGTGGCATCCTGGTGTACTGAAAAGCTCCGCAATCGCCAAGAACGATGCTTCCAGGATACTTTTCTTCAAAATATCGTAAAAAACTCCTGGCACCTTCCCTCCGGAAACGCATCGCTTCGGAATCGCTGTACTTTCCTTTGGAGAAGTGATCGCCCACTATCCCGCGGGAAACCAATATGCCGTCATATGGAGGTCGATCCATGTACTCGTGGGCAAAGACGTCGCTCCAATACTTCTGACGATCCTCGCTGTTCTGATCCTGTATGAAGTTATAGCCGGGGTCGATGTAATCGAGACAGTCAGCGTAGATAAATTTCATTTGGACCGAACTCCCTGATAATCGTACTGGATGAGCAGGTCAGCGAGCGTTCGGATGTGGCGGGGAGTGTTCTGGATCTCGTTCCAGCGAAGTCCGAGGGGTTGCCACGTCCCTTTGGTCCAGGCACAAAAGGGTGCAATCCGGGCCAATGACTCGCGAACTTGCCTCTGTACATCCGAGGACCCCAAAACGCGAGACATGATGCGGTCCATGAGATACCCCATGGCTTCAATGCCGGCAGAGTGCATCAACCGGCTTTCGGTAGGCGGTTTCCCCCAGGACTCGGGGAAAGTCTCCTTTACCGCGGTCCAATACATGAGCATGGTCCTGTACATACCGTCGAGGTCCGACATTCCTCCTTCTCCGGCCTTGAACGGGGCCAGCGCGCCCAAGGGATGTTTTATGCTCTGTTTCATCACGTTGATCAGTGCCGTGTCAATGATGACGGCTTCCGGTTCGTCTTCCGCCGATGATCGCTTGATCATCTTATAAAAAGGCGAATTGGGATCTTGATTGAGAATATTGCACAGTTCACTGGGTATCCTGCGTGGAGCCAGATCCCGAGGAATATAGGCTGCCACCTCGGGAAGCAACTCATTGATCAACCTGGACGGTAATGGACGCGCTTTGTTGACCAAGATGAACTGCTCTCGTTGTATATTGAGGTCCTCTGACACAAATGCCACGACAGGAACAGGGATCTGATTATTACTTGTCTTTGAGAATGCTAGCGCCCTCTGCTGGCCATCTACGATCCAGGCAACCGGTTGACCGTTATCCCTGACAGGAATCTTGAGTCTTCCCATTGCTGCGAAATCTTTAATTTCGTCGGGTCTTTTGCCTCTTGCCTGGATGAACTCAACCTCGGAGGAAAGTGCGAGGATGATGGCGTTCGGAAAGAGCACCGGGCCTTGGTCCAGAAACTCGACAATGCCCCTCACATGGTTCTTAATTTCCTTGCGCTGAAAACCCTGGAGGGCCTCCTCCTCATCACGGGAGATGCGACTGATACTGGCGATTCTGAGGATATCTGCACCAGGGATAAAAAATGCATACACGTCGACATCCCCGGACTGAGTCGTTCTTACTGCAGGGACAATAATCCTGCTTTCGGTTGCGTTCATGATTCACCTTCTTTCTCCTTGATTTGCTTGGCTAGCCTATACAGTTCCTTGAAACGACTCTGCTCACAGGCAATCTGCTCGTTGTCCCTGAGGATCCTCAGCATCTTGGACGAATTGATAGTTGGTGTATGCCACTGCCTAAGCATTACATCGATGATCTCTTGATCGGAGAGGCGCTTCCGCTTCGGAATTTGTCGGTGGCCGTAGCCGGAAAGGACCTGCTCCACTGTATCAGCGTGTGATCGTAAGTCATTGAGATCAGACAGGTGCAAACATTCAGTGACGAAGTGTTTCATGGCCCGTTGTGCAAAATCGGACCGCGTTCCGGGGGCGGAACTACCTGGGCCGTCCAGTCTCTCGTCATACGGGAGAATTATGGACTGGAGTCTTGAGTCAAGAACCGGGCCGAGGGCGAGCCCAACCAAACGAAGCCGTTTCAGGACGTCCTCGTTGAGAGATGAAATATCCTGCTGAACCATGCGTGCGTAGGCTTGGGATAAAGCTATTACAAAAAGTTTCGTCGGGTTGTCCATTACAAGTCGATGTATGGGATCCGAAAAACTGTTGAAACCAGTGATGCCCGTCCACCACCTCGTTGGAGAGAAGCGCTCGCCTTTGATCTTTTTCAATATGCTGTCAGGACCTGAGGGATTGATGGTGATGCTGTAAGAGGGAATCGCTGAATTTTGAGCCACCAAGCCGAGGCCTGCTGAGATAATCCAGAGATCGCCGCCTGTCACGAAACGGGCTTCCAGAGCTTCCCTGAAACCACGACCGCAGTATATGGAGGAAGCCGAACCAACAGTCGGATTGGTCCGGAGTTGATCGCACCATTCATTCAAGACACGGTCCTGAGAACCTTCCTGCAGCGAATGTGCTTGCAGGGTTGTTGGAACCGGTCTGCGCTTGCGATGGGTACAGGTCGTGATCAAAATGATGCCGTCGAAATCCATGCACTCACTCCCAATGCTAATCATGCTTTGCCTTGCGGTGAAAATTAGGCAAAACGGTCGACCTTCATGACCTCGCGCCGTCTAACTAGGAGGAAGACAAAGACGGCTCCTACCATCTTGCTGGTGGTCATGATGATGATGTTGGGTAAGGAGAACAACCCTATCATCCCCAGGAACACAATGCTGTCAAGCGGTGTGCTGATCGCACTCGACATCAGAATCCGCTTTGAAAATCGACAACCCGTGAAACTGTAGATAGCCCAGTCCAAGAGTTCACTCACCGCGAAGGCGACAACACTTGCAAGTGCAACTGAGGGACTTGCCATTAACCAACTAAGAATTCCACCGGCGAGCATCGCCAGCAGTATTTTGTGTCCGACTTCGCGCTGGGCAAAATCTCTAACTACAAAAATGAATCCTACAATCAAGGATAAGGGAGCCCACATTTCGCCATTTGGAAGAAGGATTGGAGGGATGACGGTGAAACCGTAGTTGACAGCAACGATTGAGAGGATGTAGGCAATAGTGTGAATCATGCGTTTTCCCCCATGTTAGACATACAATGGACTTTGGCGACCCCAATCGAGACTGGAGAGCACTTTCAAAAATGTTCAGTCGAGAAAAAGTTCCGGCAGTAAAATGTACGAAAACAGGGAAGTTATTTGCCTGAACCCGTACATTAAATGACAAAAAACGAGTGTCTATTTTTCAAATAAACCAATTAAATGTAGTGCTGTGATGAAGAATTGTCCAGAAAAATGTTGGTTCAGTATACAGATTTCCAACCATTCTTTCGAGGCCGACTTGGTCGACCATTCAGTATGTAATATGTAAGTTGGAAGGATTTTACTGAGATATGGTTATAATGAGCCCCGATTTCTGGACCACAGGCTAAGGTGGATTGGATGGGTTACAATTCACCATCAGCATGTGGGAGGTTCCAGCCAGAGATGACGAATTCAAGAAGGCGATTCAGCGCCCAGTTCAA
>JBDKTY010000223.1:0-1532 GCA_039679945.1 Syntrophobacter sp.
CCTTTGAGGATGCGAAATCTGTCGGCCTCGACCCGTCAATTCCGGATCTCGTAAAGGTCTTCGGGAAGGATGTTCCTGACCTTCCCGTGTCGATAATCCTGGCGGTTCCGGCAAAGACACCGAAGGATATCGTGGAAATCCTGGAGAAGACGACGAAAAAAGTGACGACTGACCCGGGATTCGTGGCAGAGTTGAAGAAGAACCACATAGCTGCGAGATTCACCGATGGAGAGACTATGATGAAAAAAGAAATCCCCAGGAAGATTCCCATACTCAAGGAGATTCTGAAAGAGGCAGGAATGATAAAAAACTAGCTGTTGTTGTTTCCGGTGTTTAGTCGGGAAGCAAGGATATGCGAACGGCAGCGAGTCATTCAGCCTCCGGCACGTGCGGGAAGCACGGGAACGTCGTGAGGCACGCCGGAGGCGCCCCCGCGATGCGCGGTCTGCGCGAAAAACCGTAGAGAACAATGTTCGTGGACTTATGCGGGGATAAGCCCCGCTACCACCACCGATAACACGGGCAAGGTGGTGCAGGGGAGTTTTTTGCGCTCGTAAGATGGGCAGGCAACAACCACGTAGCAGTGGGCTACAAAAAAATCTTCAAAAATATTAAGGAGGTAGCAATGAGGAAGATGGGATTGGTAATGCTTGTGTTGCTCCTGGTTGTTCCGGTACTGGGTAACGCAGGCAGCGTGTCGAGCAGGTACGATGTGACGTTCGGCGGGTATGTGAAATACGATCTGGGCTGGTCGTCGCAGAACACGCATACGGACGCTCCCTATGCGTTCAGGAGCAGCACGGCCAACAGGTCGGTTCTGGCCGATGAGTACAGCAACACCTTTGCAAGTAGCGGCGAGACGCGCTTCAATTTTCTCGTCAAGGGCCCGGATCTCTGGGGTGCCAGGACAAGCGCCTTCATCGAAGGCGATTTCCGCGGCGTAAACTCGGGGAACCAGTACGGCGGCTTCCAGCTAAGACATGCGTACATGAAGTTAAACTGGTCAGCGGCGGAATTGCTGATCGGTCAGGCCTGGCAACAGTGGGGCATGCTGTACTACCCGGCGTCGGTGGGTTTCATGGACGGCACGATGTATATTAAGGGGATCAGGACACCCCAGATCGCTTTTCGGTATTTCTTCACGAAGGAACTCAATGCGATGATCGGTGTTGCATCGCCCACAAATTCCATGGGGGCGGTCCGCCAGTACAATGACGGCTACGCCAGAAGCAACTGGCCGGGTCTCCAGGGCGAAATCGCATACTGGAGTGACCGCTGCGGCAAGATCGGACCGCACAACCTGAAGTTCGCTCTCGGCGGCTACTACGGCAAGGACAAGGAAGAATACGTGGATCCCGCCAATGCGGCAAATTACAAGGATGATACGATCAATACATGGATGACGGCATTCAGGTACTCCATACCGATTGTTCCCGAGAAGAAAGGTAATAAGGCTATGGCGGTCCTTCTCAATGGAAACTTCTTTGTCGGGCAGAACTCCGCTGGCAACGCCTGGCTGGCGACGGCCAGCT
>JBDKTY010000224.1:0-31853 GCA_039679945.1 Syntrophobacter sp.
TCGAGTCATGCGGGGAAGTCCCGGGTTGCCGCTGATTATCCATCGTTGAATTATTATTACGTCACATAAGGAGGAGAATATGAGGGAAAAGCGTCCGATCCTGGTATTTTGTCTGTGTCTTATTTGCTTTCTTGCAGTGCCCTTTCAGACGATGGCGGCGTCAACCACCGTCAGTGTCTCGGGGGGCGGGACTTATTCTTACCCGGCAACGGTCACCCTGAATGGGAGTATCCTGGATCTGGAGGGGGGCAGCTTTGACTATTCCTGGCTGCAGGCAGCCAGCGGCACTCCCCTGGAAGTGTGCAAGGGTACCGTAACCGTGACGAAAGAGGTGCTGTATGATCTTTTACCGTGCAGCGTCGAAGGACTTCAGATAGGTGAGTACAGTTTCACGCTGTCGGTTACGGCTACAAAAGGTGGTCCCACGGTAATTTCCGAGCCGGTTCTCGTTACCATTCAGGACACCGTTGCGCCCACCCTGGCGCCGGTTGCCGTCCCTTCCATACTCTGGCCTCCAAACAACAAGCTGGTCAAGGTTGTGGTCACGCCAAACGCTTCCGACAATAGCGGCGCCCCTCCCACCGTCACGGCCACGGTCGTGAGCAGCGAACCGGTCAAGCTTGTTGGCAAGGCCAGGAAAACGGCTTGGAATGTTCCCAAATACAATGATGATGGCACCATTACATTCATGCTTCCCGCGCAACGCCTGGGCAAGTTCAAGGGCAGAGTATATACGATCACGGTCACTGCCGCTGATGCCTCCGGCAACACCAGCACCGCGGACGTCCTGGTGCGCGTGCCGCACGACAAGAGAAAAGTGCGGTAGCGGTCTTTATTCGGCATCTTTCGGTGCGAGACACCGGGTTGCTCTTAATATGACGTTCGCCTCGCGGCATCGCGGGGCGAACGTATGCATATCATGCCTCGATACTTCGGCGCAAAAGGTTGGATGCGACGGCTTCTTGAAGACAACTTCCGTACAGGTATCCGATCGGAAATTGGGTGGAGTGTTCACGACAGAGCAAAGCAAGACTTAAATCCCCTCCCCAACCATAATTACTCCTCGATAACACCTATTTGTACAACATAATTGAGTTGCTGCTCATAACATATAGCTGTATATAATATGTGGTAGTTGCCTTGCCGATTCTGATCTTCCATGAACTGGGGGCTTTCCTTGACAGCTCATTTGCCATGGGCCCCGCGTACCAATGCCGGGCGACGGAAGCGCATGCTCCAACGGCATTGCGCGTATGGGTCATGGAAATCTTCTCCCTTCTTTTCTGTAATCATGTGCTTGTTGCGCAGCAGCTCTGAAATCCTTAATAAAGATTCGCCCCTTGGAGGTTCGGGATGCGTGAAGAGGACAAGTCCAAAGGTCAACTCATTGAAGAGATACAGGAGTTGCGGCGCAGGCTCGGTGATGGCGTGGCGGATGAAGCCGCCGGCCGCGAGACCGGGACTGTCCGGAGCAGGTGCGCGCAGTCTGCGTTCCATGACGATCCCCGCGAGAGTAATCAGCTTTTCCGCCGTTTATTCGATGGTATTGCCGACATCTCCTTGATGATTGACATCAGTGGCAAAATAATCGAGGTAAATCAAAGAGCCTGTGCTTGCCTGGGATACGACCGTCAGGGTCTGCTTGGCCTTTCCGCCATGGAAATCGGAGTGGGAATCGATTTCACCAGAGTCGAGGATACCTGGAAAAGCCTTGGCGGCGGGAATGTCATTACCCTGGAAGGCACATACCGGTGCCTGGATGGCACGGTTTTCCCGGTGGAGGAGAACATCCGCGCATTTGAATACAGGAGGCAGGATCTGTTCCTCGTATGCGCCCGTGATATCAGCAAACGCCGCAGGGCGGAAGCGGGCCTGGAGGAGAAGGTGGCGGAGCGGACCGCCCAATTGAGGCAGGAAATTCTGGAACGCAAGCTGGCCGAAGAGTCTTTACGGAACAGTGAGCAGAAGTACCGGGAACTCGTCGAAAATGCCAACAGCATCATCCTCAAAATGGATGGGCGGGGCAGGGTGATCTTCTTCAACGAGTTTGCCCAGAAATTCTTCGGCTATAAGGAAAGAGAACTGCTTGGCCGCAGTGTTGTGGGGACCATCGTTCCCGAAGTGGACGCCGGAGGGCGCAATCCGGGCAGTATGATTCGGGACCTGGCCAGCCATCCCGAAAAGTATGCGAGAAATGAAAACGAGAATATGCGCCGAAATGGCGAGCGTGTGTGGATCGCATGGACCAATAAGCCGCTTTTCGACTCCTGGGGCCGTCCAGTGGGAGTGCTCTGCATCGGAAACGACATCACCGAGCTTAAACGGACCGAAGAGCAACTGCAGATCTTCAGGCGGTTTGCCGACAATGCCGGACAAGGCCTTGCCATGGCTGACCTTGACGGCCAAATCACGTATATGAACACCGCGCTCGTGGGGATGATCGGCGAGGTCGAATGGAATCCCGGCCAGGGCAGGAACCTGATTGACTTCGTTCCAAAGGAACACCGGCAAAAACTGCGGACGGAAATCCATCCGCTGCTTTTCGAACGGGGCGATTGGACAGGCGAATTACCTTTGCTCAGCGGGAAAGGCCACGAGATCCCCGCCCTGGTCAACCTCTTCCTCATCCGGGACGATGCGGGCAATCCACGGCATATCGCCGAACTCACAACGGATTTGACTCATCAAAAAGAGACCGAACGCGAAATAATGCGGGCCAAGGAGAGCGCCGAATCAGCCGATCGGATCAAGTCCGCCTTCCTGGCTTCCATGTCTCATGAACTGCGAACCCCTTTGAATTCCATCATAGGCTTTACCGGAATATTGCTCCAGGGACTGGCGGGAGAACTCAACGCGGAGCAGAGAAAGCAGATGGGTATGATACAGAGCAGTGCCCGGCATCTGCTACAGCTTATCAATGATGTCCTCGACATATCCAAAATCGAAGCGGGACAGTTGAACCTTTCCATCGCGAGCTTCGATCTCCTGGAGTCTTTTGAAGGCATTATCCAGACCATCCGCCTCGCGGCGGAGAAGAAAGGGTTGAAGCTCCTGCTGGATTTCGACCCTGATGCCCGTTATGTGGTCAGTGACCGCCGCCGGGTGGAGCAGGTTCTCATCAACCTGGTCAATAATGCGATCAAATTCACTGACCATGGAGAAGTGCGGGTAAAGAGCACCGTGGAGGGAGGGCATGTCGTAACCTCTGTAACCGACACGGGTATCGGGATAAGTCCTCGGAATATGGGAACATTATTTGTGGCTTTCAGACAAATAGACGGAGGGTTGGCACGCCGCTATGAAGGGACCGGCCTGGGACTGTCCATTTGCAAGGGACTGGTTGCGATGCTGGGCGGCAGCATTTGGGCGGAAAGCGCGGGCGAAGGAATGGGCAGTACGTTCACTTTCACGTTACCCGTAGCCGGGGGGCAATGATCATGAAGCCTAAGGTGCTGATAATTGAGGATAATGAACAGAATCTCTATCTCACGACATTTATTTTGGAGCATCATGGATATGACGTGACTCAAGCCCGTGATGGTGCTGCCGGCATTCAAATCGCCAGGAGCAATCACTTTGACCTGATCCTCCTGGACATACAGTTGCCTGAAATGGACGGCTATACGGTTGCCGGTCATCTCCGGTCTGATTCAGAACTCGACGAGACCCCGATTGTCGCCATCACCTCTTATGCCATGGTTGGCGATCGGGAAAAGGCGATCGCGGCCGGTTGCACGGGCTATATCGAAAAGCCGATCAATCCCGATACCTTCATCCCGGAACTGGTGAAATACCTGCTTGCCGCCAAGGAGGACGCGGATTGAGAAAGATTCTGGTCGTCGATGATGTGGAAGCGAGCCGCTATTATCTGGAGGCCCTTTTGAGAGGGCACGACTACGATGTATTCGCCGCCGGCAACGGGGCGGAAGCGCTCGCCCTGGCCAGAAAGGAAATGGTCGACCTCATCATCTCGGACATACTGATGCCCGTCATGGACGGCTTTGAATTCTGCCGGCGATGCAAGCAGGATGACAGCCTTGCCGATATTCCATTTATTTTCTACACCGCCACGTATGTAGATTCGCGGGATGAGGCATTCGGACTGAGTCTCGGCGCCGAATACTACCTTATCAAGCCTCTGGAGCCCGATTATCTGATGGGGATTTTTCGCGATGTCCTCGAAAGAAGTGAACGCGAGCCGTCGAGGCTGACTGGTATCCCCAGCGAAAAAGATTCACTCTATCTTCGGGAACATAATGAAGCCCTTGTCCGCAAGCTGGAGGCCAAGATGCTCCAGTTGGAGCATGCCAATCAGCACCTGGTGCGGGAACTCTCCGAGCGCCGGCAGGCCGAGAGCCGGCTTCGGCGATTCCACGCGGCCATGGAAAATGCGGATGAGTGCATCCTCATCTCGGACTCCACGGGGATCATCGAGTACGTGAATCCCGCTTTCCAAAAGACCCTGGGAGTTCTCAGGGAAAATGCCGTGGGGCAAAGACTCGATACCCTGTGCGGTTGCCGGCAGGGTGGTGCGGTTTTCGGAACGATATCGGAAGACTCAGTGCGGGACGTACCCTGGAAAGGGGACCTGTTATGCAAAAGCAAGGATGGCAGACGTGTCGAGTTTGCGGCAACGGTTTCTCCCATAGCTGATCCGAATGGGGAGATTACCGGTTTTGTAGCGACTATGCAGGATATGACCGTACAACGGAACCTCGAATACCAGTTGGCCCAGGCACAGAAAATGGAAGCCATAGGGACGCTGGCCGGGGGAATCGCGCACGATTTCAACAACATTCTTGCGCCGATATTTGGCTTCGCGGAGATATCTCTCCTGGAAATTCCGAAGGATAGTCGCGTACACCATTATCTCGAACAAATACTGACGTCCAGCCAACGCGCGAAGGAGCTTGTCAGGCAGATCCTGACTTTCAGCCGGAAGTCCGAGCAAACCCATATGCCGGTACAGGCAAGCATTCTGGTAAAAGAGGCTCTTAAACTCCTCCGGTCGACTTTGCCCGCGAGCATCGAGATCCGCCAGGATATCCAGCCCGATGCTTCCAATAGCACGATTATTGCCGATCCGACGCAAGTCCACCAGGTGCTGATGAACCTTTGCGCCAACGCCGAGCATTCCATGCGGGAACGAGAGGGTATTCTCGAAATCGGCATGGCGAATATCGATATCCGCGCCGATTCCCCCGTCGCTTATCAGGATTTAAAACCGGGTCCTTATTTAAGACTCTCCGTCTCGGATACGGGCCATGGGATGGACGAGGAGGTCTTGAAACGCATTTTCGATCCTTATTTTACTACAAAGGGACCGGATGAAGGGACCGGTCTTGGTTTGGCCGTGGTTTTCGGGATTGTGAAGAGCGTGGGCGGATCGGTCGGTGTATCGAGTGAACCGGGCAAGGGCACGACCTTTGAAGTCTTCTTCCCGAGAAGCGACATCGCGGCGAAGTCGGCGGATGAGCCGGCAACTCCTCTGCCCGTGGGAAAGAGCCGCATCCTTGTGGTGGATGATGAGACGGGCTTGCTTGAAGTTCTAAAGACAATGTTGACCGAGTTGGGCTATCAGGTAACAACAAGCGAGAATGGCGCCGAGGCACTGGAAATACTTCGTGCCGATCCGGCGGGATATGATCTGGTCATCACCGATCAGACGATGCCCAAAATGCAGGGCACTGAGCTGGCGAGGGAGATTCTCGGAATCCGGGCCGATATTCCGATAATCCTCTCCACCGGCTTCAGCAAAGCGGTGGATGAAAAAAAAGCCGAGTGCATGGGGATCAGGGGATTGCTCATGAAGCCGGTAACCTGGAGGGATCTGGCGGAGACCGTAAAAAGAACCTTGGCTAACCCGGTTCCCCGACCCTCCCGGTAAGTTCACGATGCATGGAATGCTTTTCAGAGGAATTTCGGCGGACAGGATCGAGGCCGGGCATTATAAATCCGGCGGCCTTCGATCAATGACGCACAACCATTTCAGGGCCTGAAAATCAGGAGGCCCCTCGGAAGCGTTGTTGCCGGCTGTCCGAGGGGCCTGGATAGGACACTCCATCCCGCCTCCTGTGCTATGTTGTTGAAACTCTCCCGCTCCATCGAATATTCGTCGTAAGATCCGCCACTTCGGATTCGCGACGCTTGCCCCGGCAAACGGAAACCCCCATCAAGGGGACCGCGTGGGGATTCGAAGTGGAGCAAGATACTTCTATTCTAAAGAATGCTTGCGATTAAATCAAGATGGGAATGGACAAAACCCGAGGGCGGTCGAAGAAGTCCCTTCCCGCCTGCCCGAGTTCCGGTGTCATGACTGTTCGGATTTTGAAGCTTGCGGTGGGTTCCGCCTTGTTTTCACCCGACGCCGCAATTCCATGCGGGGCGGGTGGAGCGAAGCGGAACCCATAACCTGGCCAGGTCGAGCGATTGAAACGAATAGAGGCTGCAGGATACTAGATTCTTCTCACCAGCACCAGTGCTTCACTGGGCGGGATGTTTCGAATTTCGACAAATGCCGGTTCCTGGGGGGTGGACTTGCCAATCACCTTCAGGGTCGAGCCGACGGGGTGGGAGCCGTTGTATGCGCTGCCCGCCGCGGCATGGGCCGTGTTGGCGACAACCTCGAAAATGGAGCCCGGAGGGCTTATCTCGGCCGAGACCACCACGTCGCCCCCCCGTAATGAGGTCCCATTAGAGTTGACGATGCAGAGAGCCTCAAGTGTATCCAGCACACGGCTCCAGGCAACTATTTCGCCTTGTCCGGGGAATACGAAACCGGTTCCCGGAAGACGGAGTTCTCGCGGATACTGGCGGCCCACGCGCAGTACCGTATGGGCCTTTCTCGTCTTGCACAGGGCCGAGATCCGGACGAACGCGGGGCTCGAGTTGTCGAAGCAGTGCTTACCGCATGTCCCGAATGCTCCAAACCCGGGAAGGGATGGGTCAAGACTGTTGACCTGGTTCACCAGCGACTGGCTGTGGTGCGCCCTGGGGTGGTCCGGTCCAAACATCGCCTCCCTCAGATACCGGTCTCCACTGTCTGATCCGTTCTTCCAACCCTCGGATCTGACCCACTGAATCTCTGATTGCGCGGGACCGGCGAACGCCTGCTCGGTTCCATAATAGATGCAGGGTATTCCCAGAGTGAAGAGCTGGATAGCCGTGGGGGCCGATACCTGGTAGTCTTTCACCGGGCTGCCGTCGGGAATCTCGGCCGAGAAACGCACCTTCTCGCCGAAGACATGATCATGATCGTCCAGGATCGAGATATGGCGTGACCCGTCGTTGCGGTGCGATCCAAATCCTTCGTCGGGTTTGAATCCGTCAAGGTAATTACCCCCGGGCTGGAGTCCTTTCCCGACTCCCGTGAGGGTTGTTCGCGCCCCTCCTATATCGAGGGCGGCCGTCATGTTGCGCCGTGTGATCAATAAGTGGTCCAGGTAGAAATCCTGGTAATCGTCCCCTCCCGCGATCTCGCTTATCAGGAAGAAATTCCGTTTGCCGAGGGTCTCTGCAAATTCCCGGATCGCGCCGCAGAATTTCCTCGCGCTCTCAAGCTCCATGTGTTTCACGGTATCGACCCGGTAGCCGTCAATATCCGAAACGGCAATCCAGTACTTGTAGCAATCCGCCAAGAAATCGAGTGTTGGCGGCACGTCGAGCGCCATATCCTTCATCGAGCAAAAATCAGTTCGTCTGAATTCTGCGTGGTCGTTTTCCTTATCGCCCGCGCCCAGATTTCCTTTCCCGGCCCGTGTATAACGCGCGGGGTCCTGCAATTCGCGCGGCCAGACGGCCTGGTTGCGATTTGCAATCGCAGCGGGATCGCTTGCGAACCCCTGTTGATTCTCATCCCTCCACGCAAGGCACCAGCCGGACGTGGCGCTGCTGGAGGGATTACCGTAGAAGTCCGGCCAGTTGCAGTAGGCCGGTTCATTCAGGCAATTGGAGGGGGGATTGCCGGTCTTGAGATATCCCCAGTTATCCCCTGAGTGATTGACGATGATATCGAGAATGATGCGCAGATTCTCCTGGTGGGCCGCCTGCACAAGGTCGAGCAGATCCTGCCGGGTGCCGAACCGCGGGTCTACCTCGAGAAAATCCTGGATTCCATAGCCGTGGTAGGTGTCGAGTCTTGGGCGCTGCTTGAAGATCGGACCCACCCAGATGGCTGTGACGCCCAGCTCCTTGATATAAGTGAGCTTTTGCTTAATGCCCTCGATCGTGCCGCCCTGCCACCGCTTACCGGATTCGGCCCAGTTGTGCCAGTTCCAGTTGGGGCGCGAAACCCCGGAGCGGAGATTGGCAATCTCCTGGCGCGTGAGGAGCTGGCGCGTATGCGCTTTACCGTCGTTGAACCTGTCGGGCAGCAGGAAATAGAGGATCTCATCCTGCCAGTCCATAGGGGAAGGAGAATAGGGTATGTGCTCGCGACGCACCCGGTTGAGGATCTCGCGGGCCGATACCCCGGAGGCGGAAGCATTGCCTGTGTCGATACAATCCGGAACGGGCAGAGAGACAATATCGTTTATCGTGGTCATTTTTGGTCCTTTCGTTGAGAGATTGGCTTCAAGGAATTGACACGCTAAAACACTCTCCATCATGACTTGCACGCCAAACAATTCTGAATTCCGGAGTTTTTGCCAGAAATGAGTTGTGCCAAGGTGTCCGCTTTGTGATATCAAAGCATGAAACTTGCATAACATACTTGATATCTTGGGCGACGCGTTATTTCTTAATCAATTCAGTGCCGAAAAGACGGATGTAGACCGTTTCATTCGTGATGTATTCAAGTATGCATGGATCTTGAATAATGAGGCTTTCCATGAAGTGTGTGTTTAGGTAAAGTGAGTGCTTGAAGTTCATGATCAGATAGTATGTAATCAGTTTACGCTGATGGGATGGATTGTCAATAAATTAGTTGGTTGGACGTGGAACCAACGCAATGCCAACGCCGACCCGTGTGATCCATCCCCGCGGTTTACGACCGCGGCCATGCGGGACGGAAGACTTTTGAGGTAATTGCCGGTAAAGGAGTAGGGCGTGAGGATGGCATGTTTGTTAGTTCTGGCACTGTTGAGTTTTCTCGAGGCAGGGGAATGTGGAACCAGTCCCTATGGCAAGCCGGCTAAATACTCCTTGAACATGGTAATCAGCTACCCCGACTTCACGATTCGGTTTATCGGGACCAGGCGGGAGGTTTCCAAGGTCTATCCCAGGGGATTTCTCTACTATGATTTTGAGATCATTTCCAATAAGGGAAGCAAAACAAAGGTCTCATGGAGTTCCGGAACAGGGGTGTTGGGCCCCGTTGAATTCAGCGTTGAAGGCGGGCGGTATTACCTCGAACTGAAGGCGAATTCGCTGGAAAGAGATCCGGAAATGAGTTGGTTGAAAGAGAATGAAATGATCATCTGGCGAAAAGAAGTCTATATCGAGATACAGCGGGAACTCGACGGAAAAAGGAAATGAACGGCCGGGGATTTCAGAATCCGGTGCCGGTTTCCCGTGGTTTGGCATTGTTGCTGGCCAGACGTCCGGCGCTCATGTTAACGGGGCCAAGCTCACTTCTGACAGCCTGTCCGAGTCTTTCGAGTATGTAGGGCTTTTGAACGTAGGGACCGGCGCCGAGCGCCTGCGCCCTGCTGACGCGTTCCGTCTCGGAATAGCCGCTGACGATGATCGCTTTCTGGCGGGGATTGATTTCCAATATCTTTATATACGTATCGAGTCCGTCCATACCGTCCATGATCATGTCCAGGACAACCAGGTCAACGGCCTCGCGCCTGAGATGCTCCACCGCTTCTTCGCCGCTGCGGGCGCTGCTGACTCTATAATTGAGCTTGGTGAGCATCATCATTGCCAGTTCGCGCTGTTCCTTTACATCATCCACAACCAAGATAGTCTCACCGTTCCCTACGAATTCGGAAGCCGAGATAGCTATCTGTTCGGGGGTGATCCGTTCCCTGGTTACGGGAAAATAGAGCGTGAAGGTGGTCCCTTTGCCTTCCTCGCTCTCGACATTGATATAACCCCTGTGGTCCTTGACTGTCCCCCAGACCACGGCCAGCCCCAGTCCGGTTCCGCTTCTCCCCATGACCTTCTTCGTATAGAAAGGCTCGAAGATACGCTTCAGATCCTCCGGCGCGATGCCTTCACCTGTGTCCGACATGGTCAGCACCACGTAGTCTCCCTCCCGCACCTCGTCATAGCCGGAAATGGGCTTATCCAGATAGCAGTTGGCCGTCCTCACCGTCAGGACGCCACCATCCGGCATGGCTTCGACGGCGTTTGACATAAGGTTCATCAGGGATTTACCGAGGTGAACGGGAGAACCCGATACGTTCAGGAGATCAGCCTCCAGGCAAGTATCGATCCGCAGGTTGGCCTGGGAAGAAGACAGCTTCATGAATTCCGGAGATTCCTGGCAATCTCTGACAGTGCCGTTGAGATTCAAAACCTTTGTGTTGGGGACCCCGCGCCTTGCCAGCGTCAGCAGGTCCTGGACGATCGCGGCCGCGCGCTGTCCGCCTTTTAGAATCTTCGTGGCATGTGACTTTCCCTGACTTGCATCTTCCAACTCGTGCAGAAGCATTTCGGAATAGCCAACGATAATACCCAGGACATTATTGAGATCATGGGCCACGCCACCCGCCAGAGTCCCCAGGGCTTCCATCTTTTCCGCCCTCTGCAGGCGCAGTTCCAGCTTCCTGTGCTCCTCCTCCGCCCGCTTGCGCTCGGTGATGTCGCGAATGACGGTCAGAGCATGCGGGACACCATACAGGCTGATGATCCTGGCGGACAGGATGACGACCAGTTTTCCTCCCTCCCCCTGGTGGAATATGGTCTCAAAGTTCTCGCAGGATCCTTTTTCTCTCAGTTCATTCATGAATTTACGGCGTTCCGCCGGATTTTCCCACATATCGAGGTCCGTGGAACATTTCCCGGTCAATTCTTCGCGGCTGTGGCCGGAAAGAGCCGCAAAACCCCGGTTGGCGTCAAGGATCAGCCCGTCGTCCAACCGGCAGATAAGGACTGCATCCGGACTGGTATCGAAAATCAGCTCAAAGCGTTCTCTGGCTTCGAGATTTTGCGCATTCAGACGCTGGTTGACGAGGATTATAAATCCAAAGGTCCAGAGTGTGCTGGTGACAAGTCCCACCAGGAAAGTCAGCGCCTGCGCCAGCGTCGGGCTGAAAAGGTCCCCGACCGGGATGAACAGGATTGAAAGGGCGCGCATGACCAGCAGGATGCCGCAGGTAAGAAACACCACGGCAAGGAAGGACGCCGAGGTGGTGACCGGATGGGTCCTGTATGCGAAGAGCGCCCGCGCGATCAGGAATGCAACAATTGCGAGGGCCAGTGAATTATTCGCCACCCGTACGGCCAGGTTGTCATCGACGTAGGTAAAATAAACCGCGATCAGGCTGGCCAGGGCGCAGAACACGACAAGCCATTCCGGCCGTTCGCGCCTGTTGAAAAACCGCAGCACGCCCACATAAAATAGCAGCGCCCCGCCGACGAACAGGATGTTGTTTATAACAATGGCGATCGGAGCGATGACCGGATAATCCCGCATGTAATAGAAGACAAACCCCAGTGCGCATGTCAGGCTGCCGAGCGTCCACCAGCCCAGGCCGCAGTGGGTCTTGTTTACCCGGTATTGAGCAAAGAGGGCGATGACTTGCAGGAGATAGGTGAGAATCAAGAAAATGAGAACTGTACGAATGTCGATGTTCATCTTATCCCCTGGCGCCTACTGATGCTATTGCGGGAAAAATAAGGCCTGATTTCAGTCGGGCAATGCGCGCGCGTTTCTGTAGTTCGGCGGAACACAGCAAAAACTTGATGACAAAGAAGGATAACACCCGCGGCAATGGGTGCCGGTCCCGCCTTTTGGGGCATCCGGTCTACTCGCTTAGGTCTCCGGCCGTGATCCCGCCTCCGCGAAAATCCTGCTCGGCCGAGAAAGCCATGTTCCCGGAGCCGATTTCTTTCTTGATAGCAAGCCCCAGCTTTTCCAGAACATAGGGCTTCTTGACGTACGAACCGGCGCCCAGTTCCTGTGCCCTGATAACACGCTCGGTCTCCGAGAACCCGCTGACGATGATTGCCTTCTGACGGGGGCGGATCTCCAATACCCTCGCGTACGTGTCGAGGCCGTCAATGCCCGGTTCCATGATCATATCCAGGACAATCAGATCGGCGGGCTTGTTCCTGAGATATTCCAACGCTTCTTCGCCGCTGGAAACGCTGCTGACGCTGTAATTGAGCTTGGAGAGCATCATCGTCGCCAACTCGCGTTGTTCCTTTACATCATCCACAACCAGGATGGACTGGCCGTTTCCCACGTATTCGGAAGCGGAGACGGCAATCCGCTCCGGCGTTATTCGTTCCCTTGTCACCGGAAAATAGAGCGTGAAGAGGGTCCCGTTTCCTTCCCTGCTTTCGACATTGATATATCCCTGGTGGTCCCTGACCGCGCCCCAGACGACCGCCAGTCCCAGTCCGGTCCCGCTTCTGCCCATGACTTTCCGCGTATAAAAGGGCTCGAAGATATGCTTGAGGCTGGAGGCCGATATACCTTCGCCCGTGTCCGATATGGACAGCAGGACATATTCTCCCTCCCGCACCTCTTCATATCCTGAAATGGGTTTATCAAGGTAGCAGTTGGCGGTCCTGACCGTCAATGTGCCGCCGCCCGGCATGGCTTCAAAGGCGTTGGACGCCAGGTTCATCAGTGACTTGCCGAGCTGGACGGAAGAACCCGATATGTTGAGAAGGTCCGCCTCCAGATAGGTTTCGACCCGCACGTTGTCTTGAGTGGAAGACAGCTTTGCGAATTCGGGGGAATCCTGGCAGTCCCTGACAATACCATTGAGATTCAGGGCTTTCCTGCTGAGCACGCCCCGCCTCGCCAGGGTCAGCAGGTCGTGTACGATCGCGGCCGCGCGCTGTCCGCTCTTCATGATCTTCATCACCTGGGACTTTGCCGGATTTGTAACAGGCAGTTCATGGAAAAGCATTTCGGAGTAACCGACGATAATGCCCAGAACATTGTTGAGATCATGGGCCACACCTCCCGCCATGGTCCCCAGTGCTTCCATCTTCTCCGCCCTCTGCAGACGGGCTTCCAGCTTTCGTTGCTCCTCCTCCGCCCTTTTGCGCTCCGTGATGTCTCGAATAACGCTCAATATATGCGTTACGCCCCGCAGGCCGAGGATTTTGGCCGACACGATGCCGACCAGATTCTCGCCGTCCCGCCGCTTGAAAACGGCCTCGAAATTTTCGCACGATCCTTTTTCCGCCAGTTCATCGATGAACCTGCGGCGCTCCGCCCGATTCTCCCACATGTCGAGATCCACGGTGGATTTCCCGGCCAACTCAAGGCGACTGTGGCCGGAAATGGCGATAAGCCCCTTATTGGCTTCCAGGATCATGCCGTCATCCATTCGAGAGATGAGGGCTGCGTCGGGGCTGGTGTTGAAGATCATCTCGAAGTGTTCCTTGGCTTCGCGGTTTCCCGCATTCAACCACTGGTTTACCAGGAGGATAAAGCCAAAGGTCCAAAGCGAGCTGGTGATGAGGGTGATAAGCAGTGTCGCCGTCTGTGCCGGTGTCGGGCTGAAAATCCCTCCGGGTGGAACCGCAATGGCTACCAGTGCGCGTATGGTCAATAGAACGCCACAGGTAAGGAACACCGAGGCCAGGAAAGATGCCGAGGCCTTGACGGCCGGGGTTTTGTACACGATGAGAGCCCGCGCGATAAGGAAAGCAAATAATGCGAGTGCCACCGAAATATTAGCCTGCCGGACCGCCAGGTTATCATCGATGTAGGTGAAGTAAAAGCCGACCAGACTGAACACCGCCCAGAACGCAATGATCTGCCCGGGCCGCTCGCGCTGGCCGAAAAAACGCAGCACGCCAATATAAAGAGCAATCGAACCGCAAACGAACATGACAAAATTGCCGACAATCGCGACCGGGGCAAAGTCGGGGTCATTCCGCATATAATAAAGAATAAACCCCAGTGAATACGCCGCGCTTCCCAACGCCCACCAGCCCGGACCGTTATGCACCTTGTTTACCCGGTATTGGGCAAAAAGGGCGATGACCTGCAAGAACTGGGTGAAGCTCATGAAAATTGCGGCTGTTCGAATATCGATGCTCATATTCTCCCCTGACCAGCGCCCGCCATGTGTGCTCCTCATCCGGGAAAGTGCCTGGCAACATCCCCATGGAGGCTGGCGCATGCACTGGTTTCCTGCATTCGGCGAAAAATACGGACAAGTTGGTGACAAGGAAAACTGTCGCGCTCGATAATAGATGTTTATTGAACTGATTTAAAGTCTCGGTTTTGCCCGGTTCCCGCTTTTGCCAAAGGCAATACTTGCGGAATGGGAGTTGCCGATGATGAGTCATGCAACGTCCCGCGCGGGTATTTCCGAAGGTAGCGCAATGGCGGAGGTCCGACTTGTCAGATCAATCCGCTGGAGAAAGTCGCTATAGTATCTGAACTGATTTTCGAATGCATCGTCTTCAAAAACACGAGGCGCCAGGAAGCGCTTCAATTGCAGGAAGTCATTGTGCAAAGATGACAGCTTCGGCAGAATGCTTGTGGCGGGCCGACAGTCCTCGCCGGCGCAAAGAATTGAGTTGAATATGGTCGAATAGGCTTCCTCTTTCAGGAAAACTACGTCATGGTGCATTCCCAGTATGGAGCAACCCTGCGTATGGTATGGCTGGACGTATTTGTATAGAGTATTCCTCACTGCTGTATCCGATTTATATTTTATCACTTGATTCATGTGATGGAATTTTGAAAGACCGCCATCCGTCATGCAGGAAGAAGATGACGGCGCGGTGGACCTCCTATCTCCCTCGCACGATGCATTCGACTTTTTCCGTTCGGCAATAGTCTCTAGAAACTTTAGCCTGAGTCCATAGAAGATAGCCATGTAGATAAAGACTCCCGCCTCGTTTGTGAAAGTGGTGAGTCCCTTTAGATAGGTGCTCATCAGATAGCTGATAAGCTGGGTATTCAGGGTGGAAATGAATCGGGCCAGGAGCGGATCGGAATCTATGTTGTCAGCGAAAAGAAAACCGCCTCGGCCGGCCGATCCTCGGCTGGACCACCATCTCAGGCGCAAGGGAAGCAACTGGTCCTGGATTTCGAGGCTCAGGGAGCGTCGCTGCAAATGAGAAAAGTCAACGGAGCGCAGTTCGAGCTGAATGCCGTTTTCCGAAAAATCAACGATGTTGGCGCCTGTTCTTGCGATATCCATGTCGGCGCCTGACCGCTCAAGGTCCTGCTTTCGTCGCTCCTCATCGGCTAATGCCCTCTCGGAAATGAGAGTTCCCTCAAATCCATGGAGTCCCAGTTTACCAGAAAGCGCGCCCGCGGTCGGGAAACGTGGGAATTTTCTTTGCTGTGTATCCGACCGGATTGAGGCAAATGCCTCGACCATCTCACGGAAGCTTTGCTCATCGGTCAACTCTGGGGAGAGTGGCGCATCGCCTAACTTGTCAGTCATGGAACCCTCTATCCTCGTTAATGGACAGGATAACCATGGGGGCGGGATGAAAATGCCATTGAACGCCCTCTCCCACGTGCAAGGGTATGCTTGAACACATCAGGATCAAGCTGGTTTTTCCTGACCGTTTGCTCCGTGCCTGCATGCTTGTGTATCAAAATCATTGTGTAAAAATAGAATCGTAAACTGGAGTGAATGGCATTAGGAGTTTCTGTTTTTTCAGGCGCCGGACTGAACATTCAGACCAAGACGCTGAATATGTTCCGAGAATATCTTCAGGTGGAGGCATATTTCTTGGAGACTGCAAAAGCTTCCGCATAACAAGCCGCATGTTCCGGCAATTGAGGCCGGGCGACATGCAACCGGCCTTTCGCGGTAAGGCGCGGTCAGGAAACGGGGTTATAGCCCCGCGGGCTGCGTGGGACCATCCGCCCCGGGCGAAGCAGGGCTAATTATGTTCGGTACGAAGGGGGGTGCCTCGCGGCGCGATGAGGGGTCGATAACAAAGCGAGTGATGTAAGCACGTGGAATTGCACATGCGCAAGAGTTGTTTCTTGAGAGCGTAGCAAGCCCCGCTTTCGCGTGGCAAGGCGCAGGCAAAAGGCAGTGCTGTGTCCGCTCAATCCCGACCCGTTCTACCCTTCGATACGCTCAGGGCGAACGGGGGGAAGTGCCTGTTTTAACCGGGCAATTGCGGCTCTTGCCGGTTACCTGAGTCCTCGATATTACCCACTCTCAACAGCTGTCTCTTGAGAGCGCAGTGAGCGCTGCTTTCGCGCGGCAAGGCGCAGGCAAAAGACAGTGCTGTGTCCGCTCAATCCCGGCCCGTTCTACCCTTCGATACGCTCAGGGCGAACGGGGGGAAGTGCCTGTTTTAACCGGGCAATTGCGGCTCTTGCCGGTTAACTGAGTCCTCGATATTACTCACTCTCAAAAACTGTTTCTTGAGAGCGCAGTGAGCGCTGCTTTCGCGTGGCAAGGCGCAGGCAAAAGGCAGTGCTGTGTCCGCTCAATCCCGGCCCGTTCTACCCTTCGATACCTTGTACCCGGCTTTTATACAAAGGGTAGGGGAAAGTGGCTCCCGCTCAGATAATTCTGATTTTCGGCGCCTGAGCTTCCGCGGCCTCGCGGCCGCGGGAAACCGCCGTCGCCAATAGAGCGATCATCACACTAAGCACGGATATCCGCCCGGCTGGAATTGGACGTCCCATGTACTCAACTGAACTCTCCGCTGACATACTTCTGAGTCAATTCCTCCCGCGGTTCTGAAAAGATCCGGGCCGTGGGGCCAAACTCCACCAGGTAGCCCGTTCGCCCTCCCTTGGAGATATCCACGGAGAAAAATGCCGTTTCGTCCGCCACCCGGGTGGCCTGCTGCATGTTATGGGTGACGATGGCTATGGTGTATTTGTCCTTCAGCTCCAGCATCAATTCCTCGATGATCCGCGTGGCAATCGGGTCGAGAGCCGAGCAAGGCTCATCCATCAAAAGAACGGAGGGCTCGGTGGCAATGGCCCTGGCTATGCAAAGTCTTTGCTGCTGACCGCCGGAGAGGGACAGGCCGTTATTCCTGAGCTTGTCCTTGACCTCATTCCACAGGCCGGCCCTTCGCAGGGAGTGTTCCACCTTTTCTGCGTGGTCGCCCTTGTAGCGGTTCAGGCGCAGGCCAAAGGCGACGTTGTCATAAATGCTCATGGCGAAGGGGTTGGGTTGCTGAAACACCATCCCGATATGGCGGCGCACCGCCACGGGGTCTATCTCGGAATCATAGATATTGATCCCGTGAAACAGAAGCTCTCCCTTGAAACGAAACGACCGGATCAGGTCATTCATGCGGTTGATGCATCGGAGCACCGTACTTTTTCCGCAGCCGGAAGGTCCGATGAAGGCAGTGATCTGGTTCTTTCCGATGGTTACCTGGCTGTTCCGTACCGCCAGGAAATTCCCATAGAAAAGCTCGTCGATTTTACATTGAATGGCCGGGGCGGAATGATCGGTCTCGGTTGAGGCTGTGCGCTCGGTCTCCAGGGGAATGACTCTTTTCGGGTTGGGTGTCATTTGCTTTCTCCTAACTCCTTTTTGCCGCCGATCATTTTGCGGATGACCATTACCATGGTCACTACGCCGGTATTGCGCTGACCGATGGCCCTGCTGACCAGGTTGAGGACCAGAACCATGAAGACCAGGAACAGCGACGCCGTCCAGGCCAACTGAATCTGGTTCTCATATGGCATGCCGGAGAAATTGTAGATTAAAACCGCCAGCGAGGCCGTGGGTTGCATGATGCTCGCATGACCGCCCTGGAAGAGCCAGTATTCGCTGAAAAGTGCGGTAAACAAGAGGGGGGCGGTCTCTCCCGCGGCCCTCGCCACGGCGAGAATTACTCCCGTGATGATTCCGGGCATCGCCGTGGGAATAACCACCTTGGTAATGACCTGCGTGGGGGTGCAGCCCATCCCGTGCGCGGCGTCCTTCATGATACGGGGAACCATTTTCATCGCCTCTTCCGCCGTCAAAACCACGGTGGGTACCATGAGCAGGGCCAGGGCAATACCTCCCGCCGGGGCGGAATAAGAGCCGGTAAGCAGGACCACCGCCGCGTAAGCGAAGACTCCGGCAAGGATCGAGGGCAGCCCGGTCATGGTCTTGGCACAGAACCGCGTAACGTCGGCTATCCTGCTGTCGGGCTCGAACTCGGCCAGGAATACGGCCGCCATGATTCCCAACGGCACGCTCAACAGCATGGCGATACCCACCATGACCACAGTTCCCAGAATGGCATTGCCGAACCCGCCGCCCAACTCGAAAGCGGTCGGCGGCAATTCGGTGAAGATAGACCAGGACAGTCTCTGGCTGCCCCGGATCAGCAGCATGATCAGGACCGAGAACAGCGGCAGGCATGCCAGGATTGCTATGGCCCATGTGAGGATATTGAGAGTGCCGTTGAAAAGCGACCTTCGCTCGAAATGATTCCTCTCCAGGTTCGGCGGAGCAACCTCTTCACGTTCGAATTCCATGGCGGCCGACTGATTCATCTCAGACCCTCCGGTGCTTGCTGGTCATAGTAATGATGGCCTGCCCGATCATGTTCACGATGAGGGTGATCAGCAGCAGGACTATGGCGGCATACATGAGGGCTCGTGTCTCGACCTTGCCCGCTTCCGGAAAGTTGAGGGCAAGGAGCGCCGCCAGTGTGTTGGCCGGTGAGAACAGGGACAGGCTGATCTGATTCGAGTTGCCAACAAGCATGGCAAGTGCCATGGTTTCTCCGAGCGCCCTTCCCAGCCCCAGGACCAGCGCGCCGAAAATGCCGTGGGATGCGGTGGGGAGCATGACCTTCAGGATCGCTTCCCAGCGGGTGGTCCCCATGCCGTAAGCCGCCTCCTTGACCTTGAAGGGGACGGCCAGCAGCGAATCCTGGGAGACCGCCGCCACGGTCGGCAGAATCATGATGGCGAGCACCAGCGCCGCCGGCAGCATTCCGGGGCCAGCCAGCGTTGTGCTGAAAAAAGGGATCCAGCCGAGTTTGCCGTATATCCATTCGCAATAGGGCCGGATGAGCGGAATCAGGACGAAGATCCCCCATAATCCGTAGACGACGCTCGGGATAGCGGCCAACAATTCGATAATATTCTTGAAAACCGACTGGAGCGCCGCCGGTAGGAAATCCTGGGTGAGAAATACCGCCACGATCACCCCACACGAGCCCCCGATGGATAATGCCAGGAATGAACTGTATAGAGTGCCCCAGATCTGGGGCAGAATCCCGAATTCCGCTTTGTTGGCGTTCCAGGACTGGGAGGTGAGAAAACCCAGCCCGTACTGCCCCATGGCCGGCACCGCCTCCTTGCCGATCTCGTACAATATGAAGAAAAGCAGCAGGGCGATGCCAAACGCGCAGGCCCAGCTGAAGCTTTTGAAAGCCTGGTCATAAAACAGCTCCCATTTCGAGGGGGGAGCGGACACGGACTCTCCTGAAAAAACAACTCTTATAAACTGCCTTCTAGCCATGAGCGATCACCCGTGATGGCACACAGTGCGGTGCGGCACTGAAAGGTTGACGTCTGTCCGCTTAATACCGAGACCCTGGCGGCTACGGGACCGGATTACGCCCCGCCCCGTCGTGACGGCCCGCCCCCAGCGCGTTCACAAAGAAGGAGCGGGCGCGACGTGTCAGTGCGGGGGAAGCCGCAGAAGACTTCCCGGCAGGCTACTGGATGTTTTTGGCCGCCTTGCTCACCTCCTGAATGACATTTTCCGGAAGAGGGATATAGCCCATTTGACCGCTCATCTTTTGTCCTTCTCCGAGGCAGTAGTTGATAAGGTCGCGGATCGCCTTGGCCTTGTTCGCATCGTCATATTTCTTGGAGAAGATCATCCAGGTGTATGTGGCAATGGGATAGGATCCTTCCCCCTCGGGGTCGGGCAGCCAAACCCGCAGATCCACGGGCATCGTGGCCCTTGCCAGGGCTTCGGCGCCGCTTTTCTCACTGGGGACCACAAATTTGCCGGCCTTGTTCTGCAACTCCGCCATTTCCACCTTGGCCATCTCCGCGTAACCGTATTCGATGTAGCCGATGGCGCCGGGTGTCTGTTTGATCGTGGCCGTAACACCATCGTTTTTGGGAGCGGCCACGATCTTGTCGCTGTCCGCCCATTTCACCGTCGTGCCGAAGCCGGGACCCTTTGCCCAGGTGTCGCTGATAGCGCTCAGGTGCTTTGTAAAGACGAATGTGGTGCCGCTGCTGTCCGCCCGGCGTACCACGGTGATGTCCAGGTCGGGGAGCTTCATGCCCGGATTATCCTTGGCAATCAGCGGGTCGTTCCATTTCCTGATCTCGGCGTTAAAGATTTTGGAGTAGGCTTCCCGACTCAGTTTCAGGCCCTTGAGATTCCCCGGCAGATTGTAGGCCAGCACGATGGTGCCCGCTGTCATGGGCAGCAACTGTACGCCTTCTTTTACCTGTGCGATTTCCTCATCGGTCATGGCCGCGTCACTGGCCGCGAAGTCAACGGTCTTATTGATAAAATCTTTAATGCCCGCGCCGCTGCCTTTTGCCTGGTAGTCCACGAGGACCGCCGGGTTGGCCTTGCTGTAAGTCTTGAACCATGTCGAGTAAAGCGGGAACGGGAAGCTTGCCCCCGACCCCACGAGTCGCATTTGATCGGCCATCGCCGTCGAGGCCGAAAACATCATGACTACCACCGATACAGTCAGAATTGCCCAAAGTGGCGGGATACTACGAAAACACCTGTTCATGAATTCCTCCGGTTAAAGGTATTAAAAGACATCTTTTCGAATGGGCATTGGTAGCACCTGCCGTGGTTGTTGTCGTGACATTCCCATGACGTTTGTATGACGATTAGGTGTCGCCGGTTCATGCGCACTTATCACTCCGCAGGCCGGAGTCATCGAAATGGAACCGGAGGAAAACCTCCATCCCTCGCTGCCCCATATAGCGATCGAGGACCCTGGGATCAGTTTGGGCCAGATCAACCAGCACGAGGGCATCGATGGCGTTGTTGAACTTTGGATCGACGCCGAATCCGAGGAAGGTCCCGCCGAGTTTCATGTACTGTTTCAGCAATATGGGAATTCCCTTTGAATCCTTCTCGATATCCGAAATGATCTCCGAAACGTCATTGATGTCATTGACAATGGAATAGGGCTCTTTCCTTTTCCCCACCGGCCATCTCCGGATGGGGTTTCTTGCGTGAACGAACTCCGCCAGGCCGGGATTTGTATAGCCTTCCTTGAGACATCTTATGATCAGCCGGCGGGAGATGCCGTGGTATGCGCCGCTAATGCTCACCGCTCCAAAGAGGAAGCGGTAGCGGGGAGTAGCTGCCACGAAGCGCCCGATTCCGGACCATAGAAGCAGAAGAGGCTGGAATGTTTTCTGATATTCTGGCCGAACGAAGGATCTTCCAACCTCAAGGGCCGGGTTGATCCTCGCCCATAGCTCGTTCTCATAATTGAAAAGAGTGCTCGTATACAGGCCTTCTACCCCGAGCGCGTCGAGAATGGTGTCCGTCGGACCGATCCGGTACGCTCCCGCGACTTCCAGCCGTTCACGATTCCAGAGGACTATGTGATGGTAATGCGAGTCAAAACGGTCAATATCGATCGCACGCCCCGTACCTTCGCCGGCTTTCCGGAAGGCAATCTCCCGCAGGCGTCCGATCTCGTGCAGAGTCCCGGGTATTTGGGTGGCGGTCGCCCCGATGACATCAAAATCCCTGGTGGAGAGCAGCAAGTGTTCCGGAGTCAGCGCCCGGATTTCATCGACCATCGGACCGGCGCCGTTAGCTTTCACGATCGGCGTCCTGGCAGTGGCGCGGGCCGCCGCATCGGGAAATAACCTCTTCAACCGATTCTCGCTCTTTCTATATCTAAGATTGTACGTCCGAAGGCGGAGGTACTCCATCACCGATGAGTTGTCCATTTCAGCCAGCCTTTTGAAGGGTACGGGTTTTCCAATATGTACCCGGAACGTTCGGCCTCCCTTTGTGAGACTCTCGCGGGGCAGCAGTATCGTGCGAATAAGCGGATGCAGGAGACCGAGCACATGAAAAAGCAGACTGTTTCGCCCCTCGAAATAGACGGGAAGCGCCGTCGCTTCGCTTCTTCCGATGATCCCCGCGACGGTTGGGCTCCATTGCCCGTCGGTCACCATCAGTTTCCCGAGGCGCGCGTGAGAGACCTGGCCGGCCGGGAAAACAACCAGGGACCGTCCGTCCCTCACCCACTTGATGGCTTCCCTGATGGGTTTCAGATTTTGCGCCGTCGAACCTTTTCTCTGGAGGGGATCAACGAAAAGAAGGATCTCATTGAGTTCATCGATGCCCAATGCCCGCAGCAGGAAATTGGCCATTATTTTCGTATCGGTCCGTTTTCGAGTGAGAATCGAGGCCAGAATCAGACCTTCAATCGCTCCAAACGGATGGTTTGCCACGACCACCAGGGGGCCGGAAGAAGGTATCCTGGCCTCATCGGCCGCGGAGATATCGAAGTTCACTCCAAGCACATCGAGAATGCGATCGGAAATCGCCGCCTGTTTCGGCAACGAACCAACCGCGGCGCAGACCGCGCTTAACCGCTTGAGCGGCAGTATGCGGCTCAGGATTACAGACTCCAGCAGGCGCTTCCATAGGGACCTTCGTCTGCTCGCATCCTCCCTGAAGAGCGCTTCCATCGCGCCGCCGACCATCTCTTCCATGGACATCAGCCTCCCGCCTCGGATTATTGGAATAAGGGTCAATGGTATCTGACCGGGACAAGGCGGAAGTGTACGAGTGTTTCATGACGACTGCGTGAGCCTTGCGTTAAAAAGATGTTACATGCGGGTATATGGGCCGGAAGGGCGGGGTTTTTGCCGGAATCGTAATGTCGTCCCGGTTGGACATCATCCGGTGGATTGCCATCCGTACCACGCCGCTTCCCAAACGGGGCGCTTCATTAGCTCTCTGGACCATGCCGTCAACATCATATTCCTTCCCTGGCGGATCTAAATTCTTGTTGTTGTGCATCACCCGGCAATATGGTCCCGGGGCTGATTTTTTCCGATGACTTAGTTTATTTCTTCACAAATATTTAAAGTGAAGAGGCTAATCCCCCGAATCTCTTTTCATAATTGGCACATGAGAGACATTTGTGTGGCGCTTCTTCTACCGGGGCCGACCCGGGGGAGAGCGAAGGGATTTCTGTTTGGATCATTTTGCGGTTACCGAAACAAAGGGGCGGCAAGATATGTCAACGAGCAAATTATTCCCATTCGCAATAGCTTTCATTCTGTTTTTCCTTCTCTCGTTCCCGCTCTTGAGTCGGCAGGCTGGAACGGCACGCTGTGAACTCCAGAAGAAGTACACCGGTACGGAGTCCTGTAAGGAATGCCATGCGGGCGAGTATGACAGCTTCAAGCGCTTCAACAAGAAAGCCCACTCATTCAAGAGCATTGCCGCCCTCAGAAAAGGACTCACCGATGCGGAACTGAAGAAGTGCTATGAATGCCACACCACCGGTTATGGCAAGGATGGTGGATTTCGGTCGGAACAGGAAACTCCGGAACTCAAGGATGCGGGATGTGAAGTCTGCCATGGTCCGGGCAGCCTCCACGCGGAAACGGGCGACCCTCGGGACATCAAGGGCAAGCTCACTGCCAAGGATTGTGAGTCCTGCCATAACTCCGAGCGGATAAATGCCTTCAAGTACAAACCCCTGGTCTACGGAGGCGCTCACTGATGAAAACGGCGAAGAGGAGTCTTCAGGTAAAAATTGTCCTGGCGGTGGCCGTGCTCGTGCTGGTGGTGCTGGTGTCCATTATCTGCCTCAATATCGTGTCTCAGCAAAAAGCGCTGAGAGAACAATTTCAAAGCTCTACCATTGTTCTCGCGGAGGCTGTCTATAACAGCATTTTATATCCCATGGCGATTGGAGACAGCGAAACGATAAGGCAGCAGATGGCGGAATTCGAAAAGGACGGCGATAACATCAAGATTCATGTATTCGGCTTTGACAGACTCATCACCTACACCTCGGAATCAGGAAAGGCCAATACCGACCTTGCGGCGGGTGTCGGGTCCCCGCAACTCGCCGAAGCGGTGAATCAACTCCTCCAGACAGGAAAGGCGCCTCTGACAGGATTTGATGAAAAGAAGGGAGGGACGCACTTCATGAGCCTGCTGCGGTCGCTCCCCAATGACAAACGGTGTCACCACTGCCATGGGGAGAGCCGCAACGTGCTGGGAGGGGTGCTCATTTCGAGGAGCAGCGAAAGCATGCACGATGCCCTTGCATCGATGCGCGCCAAGAACATGCTGATAGGGCTGCTGGGCAGCCTGGTAATCTTAGTGGCCCTTGTCCTGCTGATCTCCAGGCTGGTGAGTCGCCCGGTCCACCGCATGATCTCCGGGCTTAGCAAGGCCGTCCAAAATGTATCGGAGGCGTCCAGCGAAGCGGCGGATGTGAGTATGCAAATTGCCAGTGGGACCTCCAGCCAGGCGTCCGCCATCGAAGAGGCATCTTCCTCGCTCGTGGAGATGTCCGCCATGACGAGGCACAACGCCGAAAATGCCTCGGAGGCCGATCGGCTGATGCAGTATGTGGATCAAACGGCCTCGGCGGCCAGAAATTCCATGGACCGGCTGATCCATTCGATGGAGGAAATATCCCGAGCGAGCGAGGAAACCCAGAAAATCATCAAGACCATCGACGAGATTGCCTTCCAGACCAATCTCCTGGCCCTTAACGCGGCGGTTGAGGCCGCGCGTGCCGGGCAGGCGGGCGCCGGTTTCGCCGTGGTGGCCGGCGAGGTCAGGAACCTGGCAATGCGCGCCGCCGAAGCGGCTAAGAGCACCGCGGCCATGATCGAAGGCAACGTTCGGACCATACAGGTCGGGGCCAACATTACGAAGGGTATGAGCGCGGAGTTCCTGGAAGTGTCGTCGAGCATTTCGAAAGTAGGTGAACTCGTCAAAGAGATTTCGGCGGCTTCAAGCGAGCAGGCACAGGGAATCGAGCAGGTCAACCAGGCGGTCGGACAGGTAGACAAGGTTGTACAGGAAAATGCGGCTAATGCCGAACTGGCCGCTTCGACCTCGGGGCATATGAAAAACCAGGCCGAGTACATGATAGACTTTGTGAATAATCTGATCACCCTGATCGATGGGCGTGCGCCCGTCGCGGAACCTGGCGAGGAAACAGGGCTGCCGCCGGAGCCGAACGGGCGGATTGCGGCGGAGGAAACGCGGGATGGTTCACACCCGGCCAGGAAAACCGTCCATGTGGAGGCCCGTCCGGCAAATAACGAAATCTCGGTGTCCGCCGCCTGAACCCAGGCGGCGCGGAAACACCCGACTACCGCGCGCGGCATGGATTTGAGTGAGTGTGAACGGCTTTGGCGGACGCCACTGCCATGGAATCAACATCGCCGATTGTGCATGGGCAACCGAAGGGGATCCTGGTCCTCCTCGGCGGTATTTTGCGTCTTTTGCCCCGACCCCGGGAGCGGTCCGGGCAAAAGACGTGCATCTCCCTCCATAAAACCGCCGCTTGCCGGGCAGTCTCCCGGTCCCCTTTCAAGCGGATCATTCCCCCTCCTGTTAAGTCGGGTGAACCCAACGTGGGCGGGCCGCGCGTGCGTCCACGGCGGTGTAAGCGCGGCTGGAGCCGGAGCGCGAAACCATTCCGCCGTGGGTTGACGGGGTTCCGGTTCGGCGCCCGCGCTGGAATGGTACCGGGTAAATATCCGGCGAACGACGCGTCTTCGATGATGGAGATTCCGGTAAGCGCCTGGCCGAGGGGCAGAAAAAAACGGGCGTTGAGGTTCCAGGGGATAGGCAGATAATAGTTCATATTTTCACTTGGTCATAACGTGGTCCCGTTTTGCACATGTCCATTTCTGAAATCACTTTGCGGTAAATGTTTGAAATCGGCGGTTTTCATGCCTTGAAGAGGCTTCGGCTCAACCCGTGACAGTGGGTTTGCACCCACCCCCATTCACCATAACGTGGCTTATGCATAAATATTCATTCTGCGTTGTGCGTATGGGCTTGACTTCGCAATACCTCTGGATTATGAGACTCTACACCTGCTTTTACGGGCGACGGAATTTGCGCCGGTTCTCGTTCACTCAACTCCAATGCGAGCCAATGAATGGGAAGAATCTTTTATGATAACCACCGTATTCGAGGAGCCGATCCAGCCGGGACCAATGCACAAGCTCCTCGAAAAATTCCTGCCAAATTCTCCCCTTACTATTTTTGCGCTGTTCGGCAGGAAAATAATCAATTACAATCACATAAACCCAAAATGCGAACAATTGTAAAGCAATTCGCTTTATGGCGTGGTTTTTGTCTTTGATTGATAATGTTTTGTAGCATCAACGCTTGTGATGGTCATCACAAATCGGCCCCCAAAGGGAGTAAGATTGTCGTTTCGTCCCATGGGGACTTTGGCCCGAACAAGCGCCGATTTCCCAATCCCCCTAAAGTTGCTTTTGTTTCCGGAGAAGGCTTAGGAGTGAACGTTCATGAGTGAGAAGAATGCGTCAACGCCGGTAACTGGCGCCGTAATGGTCATCGGAGGCGGAATCGCCGGAATGCAGTCAGCTCTTGATCTTGCGGATTCCGGCTATTACGTGTACCTGGTCGAAAAACAACCTTCCATTGGCGGGGTGATGGCACAGCTCGACAAGACGTTCCCCACCAACGACTGCGCGATGTGAATTATCTCCCCAAAGCTGGTCGAGGTCGGCCGGCACCTCAACATTGAGCTTTTGACCCTCTCGGAAGTCCGGGAAGTCACCGGAGATCCCGGAAATTTCAGAGTAAAGCTCCTTCAACAGCCCCGTTTCATAGACACCGCCAAGTGTACGGGTTGTGGCGAATGCGCGCGGGTTTGCCCCGTCGAACGTAAGAACGAATACGACATGGCACTCAACACCCGACGCGCGGCATTCCGCAGGTATGCTCAGGCGGTCCCGGGCGCCTTCTCGATAGAGAAGCGCGGCACTTCCCCCTGCAAGGCCACCTGCCCCGCGCACATATCCGTCCAGGGTTACGTTGCCCTGGCCGCCGAGGGTAAGTACCAGGAAGCCCTCAAGCTGGTGAAGCAGGAAAACCCGCTGCCCGCCATTTGTGGGCGCGTGTGTCATCATCCCTGCGAATCCGCCTGCATGCGTTCCAACCTGGATGCCCCGGTAGCCATCGATTCCATCAAGCGCTTTATCGCCGACCTGGACCTCAATTCCGAAACCCGCTTCGTACCTTCGATAAAGGAAAAGCGCGGCGAGAAAGTGGCCGTCATCGGTTCAGGCCCCGCCGGACTGTCCTGCGCCTATTACCTGGCAATCGAAGGTTACCAGGTGACGGTTTTCGAGAAACTGCCCGTTCTCGGCGGCATGCTGACGGTGGGAATCCCCTCCTACAGGTTGCCCAAGGACATCATCGAGGCCGAAATCCAGGTCATGCGCGATATGGGCGTGGAATTCAGGACCGGTGTCGAGATCGGCAGGGACTTTACAATTTCCCAACTGAGGGGCCAGGAATACAAAGTTTTCTTCATGGGCATCGGAGCCCATGAGTGCAAGGCGCTCGGTATTCCGGGCGAGGATCTCGAAGGGGTGGTCCCGGGGGTCGAATACCTGCGGGACATCAATCTGGGAAAAAATGTCTCGCTCGGAGACCGCGTCGCGGTGATCGGCGGCGGGAACGTGGCGATGGATACCGTACGTACGGCGCTTCGCAACGGTTCGGCCAAACCTTTCATCATTTACCGCCGAAGCGAGAAGGAAATGCCCGCCAACGAGGAAGAGATCCACGAATGCCGTGAAGAAGGCATTGAGATCATGACCCTCACCAATCCCAGGCGTATTATCGGAGAGAACGGCCGGGTAAAGGCGGTGGAATGCGTCAGGATGGAACTCGGAGAACCGGATGCCAGCGGTCGGAGAAGGCCCGTGGCGATTCCCGGATCCGAGTTTGTCATCGAGGTGGATGCCGTCGTTCCGGCCATCGGTCAGGAGTCCGACTGGGCCTGTCTCACCGAGGAGTGTGCCTGCCAACTCACCGAATGGGGCACCATGCACGTTGATGGGCTTACCCTGCAGACTCACGACAGTGACATCTTTGCCGGCGGCGACGCCGTCACCGGGCCGAAGACTGTCATCGAGGCCATATCGGCGGGCAAGCAGGCCGCGATCTCAATCGGGCGCTATATTCTCGGCCGGGACCTGAAGGAAGGCCGTGAACGGGAGTGGAAGGCGATCCAGGAAGTCTCGACTGAAGGCTACGATCGTATTCCGCGCGAGAAAATGACTGTGGTTGCTCCTGAGGTGCGCACGCGTAATTTCGACGAGGTGCAGCTCGGTTTCACCGAAGAGCAGGTCCGCCGGGAAGCCGCGCGGTGTCTTAGCTGCGGTGTGTGTTCCGAGTGTTACCAGTGCGTCGACGCCTGCCTTGCCAATGCGGTCATTCACGAGGACAAGCCGAAGGAACTCGAAATCAGTGTCGGAGCGATCATAGCGGCCCCCGGCTTCCAGCCTTTCAATCCGTCAAAGTTCGACACGTATGCCTATGCGCTGCTTCCGAATGTCGTCACATCCATGGAATTCGAGCGTGTCCTCTCGGCTTCGGGTCCCACCCAGGGGCATCTCGTACGGCCTTCCGATCACAAGGAACCCCGGAAAGTCGCGTGGCTTCAGTGCGTGGGATCCAGGGACATTCATCACTGCGATCATAAGTACTGCTCGGGCGTGTGCTGCATGTACGCCATCAAGGAAGCGGTAATCGCCAGGGAGCATTCGGGCGGCACTCTGGATACGGCCGTCTTTTACATGGATATGCGCACCCACGGCAAAGACTTCGAAAGGTATTACAATCGGGCAAAAGACCAGCACGGCGTTCGGTTCATCCGCTCTCGCGTGCACAGCATCGAGCCGGTACCGGGATCGGATGATCTCGAATTGAATTATGTAACGGACGAGGGTGCCATCCGGAGCGAAAAGTTTGACATGGTCGTGCTCTCGGTTGGCTTCGAGGCTTCCGATTCAGCCCGGGATCTCGCGCAAAGGCTCGATATCAAGCTCAATGCAAACGGGTTCTGTGAAAGCTCCTCTTTCGATCCCGTCGGAGCCGGCCGGCCGGGTATGTTTGTGTGCGGTTCATTCCAGTCGCCCAAGGATATCCCGCAGTCGGTCATGGAGGCCAGCGCCGCGGCCGCGGCCGCCGGTAGCTTCCTCGCATCCTCCCGTGGCAGCCTGGCGAGAGAAAAAGAGGTCCCGGAGCAGGTGAACGTTGTGGGCGAGCGGCCCAGGATCGGTGTTTTTGTCTGCCATTGCGGTATAAATATCGCCGGGGTGGTGGATGTCGAGGCGGTTCGCGATTACGCCAAGTCCCTGCCGTATGTAGAGTACGTCAACAATAATCTCTATACGTGCTCGCAGGATACGCAGGTGGCCATGCGCAATGTGATCCGGGAGCACAAGCTCAACAGGATAGTGGTGGCTGCCTGTACGCCCCGGACCCATGAGCCGCTGTTCCAGGAGACGATGGCTGATGCCGGTCTGAACAAGTACCTGTTCGAAATGGCCAATATCCGCAATCATAACTCCTGGGTGCATAACGCCACTCCGGAGCTGGCAACGGCCAAGGCCAAGGACCTCGTCAGGATGGCGGTCTCCAAGGTCGCCCTTCTCGAGCCGCTGGTGGAACCGGAGCTGACGGTGAACCAAAAGGCGCTCGTCGTCGGCGGCGGAGTAGCAGGCATGGTCGCGGCCAGGGCGATCGCCGACCAGGGTTATCCGGTGCACCTGATCGAGAACTCGGACAGGCTCGGAGGCCAGGCGCTCAATCTCTACAGGACATGGCGAGATGAGGAAATCCAGTCTTATGTGAAAGATCTGGCCGATTCCGTACTCGACCATTCGAATATCACCGTTCATCTCTCGACGAAACTCGTCAATGTGGATGGTTTCGTCGGGAATTTCAAGACCACGGTCCAGAATGGGTCTGAACCCTACGTGATCGAGCATGGTGTCGCGATTATCGCGACCGGTGGAAAGCAGTTCACTCCGACCGAGTACGCCTACGGCGCCCATCCGGGAGTGGTTACCCATCTTGAGCTGGACCGCCGATTCCTGGATAACGATCCGAGACTCAAGGAAATCAACTCGGCCGTCTTCATCCAGTGTGTCGGCTCGCGGGAACCGAATCGTCCCTACTGCAGCCGCGTCTGCTGCACGCACTCCCTCGAGAGCGCGCTGCAGCTCAAGAAACTCAATCCCGAGATGGACATCTACGTTCTCTATAGAGATCTGAGGTCCTACGGCGAGCGCGAGGCGCTTTATCTCGAGGCCCGAAAGGCCGGCGTGATTTTCATCCGGTTTTCTCTCGATGCTAAACCTAAGGTCGGAGCGGGGCAGGACGGCAGACTCCAGGTAACGGTAACCGACCACGTCCTGCAACGTCCGATTACCCTCACCCCTGATATGGTCACACTCTCGACATCCATCGAGCCGAACGCGACCGAGCAGTTGGGCCAGTTCTTCAAGGTTCCCGTAAACGAGGACGGTTTTTTCATTGAAGCTCACGCAAAACTGCGTCCGGTGGACTTTGCGACCGACGGCGTTTTCCTGTGCGGTCTGGCCCATTATCCGAAGCCGATCGACGAGAGTATCGCGCAGGCCCAGGCCGCGGCTGCCAGAGCGGCCACTATTCTGGCAAAGCAGACGATCCACTTTGCGGGAACAGTCGCCTATACGAATCAACTGGATTGCAGCGCCTGCGGTACGTGCGTCAATATCTGCCCCTATTCCGCGCCGGGGTTTAACGCAAAAACCGGAAAGGCCGAGATCAATCCGGCGCTGTGCAAGGGATGCGGGCTTTGTGTCGCCTCGTGCCGTTCCGGCGCCATCCGGCTGCGCGGTTTTGACGACGCCCAGATCTTCAATATGATCGAAAGCGTCTGACAGGAAAGCATCTGAACAGACGGCGCCTTGCGCGCCGCCCGTTCAAAGAATATTCGACCAGGAGAGAATGAAATGTCAGATTGGGAACCTAAGATTATCGCCTTCCTATGCAACTGGTGCTCTTACGGTGCGGCGGATCTCGCCGGAGTAAGCCGGTTCCAGTACCCGGCAAACATCAGGATCATCCGAGTACCCTGTTCGGGGCGGATAAATCCCAAATTCATACTGGCCGCGTTCCGGCATGGAGCCGATGGGGTCTGGGTCTCGGGGTGCCACCCCGGCGATTGCCACTATATCGAGGGAAATCTGTACGCGCGCCGCAAGTTTGCTTTGCTCAAGAGCCAGCTCGAATATACCGGAATTATTGAACCCGGCCGTTTGCATTTCTCGTGGATATCCTCGGCGGAAGCGACCAAGTTCGCGGAAAAGGCCCGCCAGGTAGTCGAAGCGGTAAAGGTGGTGGGACCGGCGAAGCACTTTATCAAGAAGCAAGCTGAGGTGGCATAGATGCAATCATATACCGAGAAGATTCGAGAGGCGGCAAAACGGCTGCTTACGGAAAAAAAAGTAGACGGTGTGATCGGATTTCGCAGGGGTACGTTACCCTTTATGAACGAGCCGTTCCTGGCCAAAAACCCCGAGCAGGCCGATCAACTTGTCTGGGACGGAAATTGCGGAATAAACCTGGCCAATTACCTGCCCAAGCGCACCGGCCGCGTTGCCATCGTGGCCAAGGGCTGTGATTCCCGCAATATCACGGTCCACCTTCTGGAAAACCAGATAAAGCGGGAACAGATCCATATCCTGGGCATCCCCTGCCAGGGAATGACCGATAAGCGGCGCATTCTGG
>JBDKTY010000225.1:0-52627 GCA_039679945.1 Syntrophobacter sp.
TGGCTCAATTTGTACTGGCCGGGAAGAGATAAATAGTGTACTCTCAAGTTGCTGATATTTTGAGTAATTGTGGTTACTTGGCAAGTTGACCCGCGGTAATTTGAAAACCCCCTTTTCCTGACTGGAACCGCATGGCAAGCATCTCCAACCGCACGAGAAGGCTCATGGACTTCAATCAAGGCTGCCAAGGATGAAAAACGAACAAGAGAGTACAAGAGACAGAATTATTGATGTTGCTGAAAATTTGTTCTGGGAAAAAGGATATCATGGCGCGAGCATGAGAACCGTGGCGGATGCGTGCCACTGCAGGCCGGGAAATCTGTACAACTATTTCAAGAGTAAGGAAGAGCTGTTATACGAAGTATTCACGCGCCAGATGGAGACCATCCTTCCTCATATAAAACCGCTTGCCAACGATACGAGGAACAGCCCTACCGAGCGCATGCGCAGACTCATAAAAGTGCATCTCAACGTGATTATGAACGCGAGCAAAGGCTATTTTTTCGATTCGGAATCCAAGCACCTGTCCGCGCGCTACCGGAAAAAAATTATCAAGATGCGGGATGTGTATGACAAGACCCTGAGGAAAATAATCCGGGAAGGCATTGAGATCGGGGAGTTTTCGGAGACTGATGAGAACCTGGCGGCCATCTACATATCATCGATAATCGTGCGCTGCAAAATATGGTACTCCCCCGACGGCAAGCTGACCCTGGATGAACTGGCGGAAAGCATATTGGAGTTCTGCCTGAACGGCCTGAAATCGCAGGGCCAACGGGAGTGAGCGCCACGGTGTTCGGAGGAAGAAGCCGATTCCAGAGTTAACCGGAGGAAAAACGGTTCTTGAACATCGAAGCACGAACGGGCGAGATTGCCACTTGCAACGGACTGGAATACTTCTCATTTCGTCACAGCACGATCAGTAGAACACACCCATTTCAGCATACTTTTCGAAGGCAGACTCACTGAGCCCAAGCAGTTCCCGATAGACATACAGGTTATCGCATCCCAGAGACGGAGCGGCCTTCCAGTTCACGGGAAACCCGCCGTTCATCCTGATGGGAGTCCGGTCCGTGAGCCTTTCGCCCAGCAGCGGATGCTGGAGGGGCACAAAGAAATCCCGCGCTTTCAACTGAGGGTCATGGGCCAGGTCATCGGCGCTTTGAACCACGCCGGCGCTCACACCCGCATTCTGAAGGACTCGCATGACCCGTTCGGCTTCATGTTCGCACGTCCACTGCCCTATCAGCGCTTGAAGGTCATCCTCATTTTCCTTCCGCCCGGCAAGAGTGGAAAACCGTGGATCACCGAGCCATTCCGCATGACCCGTGACAACGCATAACGCCTTCCATTCCGTCTCGCTGTAGACGGCGATCACGCACCACCGGTCCTTCCCGGAACAACGGAAGCATCCATAAGGCGCGGCGGGAATGTGGGGCGACCGATTTCCGCGCGGCATCACGTCCTGACCGGCGCAAGCCGCTATAAGCGCGGGTGCGATCATGCCGCAGACCGCTTCATACTCCGAAAGATCGATATGCTGCCCCAGGCCGCTCCCCTCCCTGTACTCCAGGGCCGATAAAACCGCGACGGCGCAGTAGAGGCCGGAGATGATGTCGGCGTAAGCATTTCCCAGCCCGGCGGGGGAGCCGGCATCATAGGATGTCAGGTACGTAAGCCCCCCGAGCGCCTGCACAGTGGGGGCGTATGCGACGTAGTCTTTCCAGGAACCGGTCTGCCCCATTCCGGACATGCTCACCATGATCAGGTCATTATTTATTTCCGCGAGTCTTTGGTAGTTCAAACCCCAGTTCGGCATCACACGGGGGGAGAAATTCTCCACCACTACGTCGCTTATCGCGACAAGCTTCACGGCGATGTCCTTTGCCTCCGGATGGCTCAAGTCCAGTGTGATGCTTCTTTTATTGCGATTCCATGCGCAAAAATAGGGCTCGGAATTGGACTCCACTCCCTTGGCCGTCTTAGCGGACTGGACCTTGATGACCTCCGCGCCGCATTCCGTGCAAACGTATCTTTTCCCGGCCTGATTCGCCATATTCCCGCTCCCTTCCCGTTTCTTCGAATCTGTTACAGTCCGGACGCTCTTTCTTTGAAAGTCGGTAATCGAATGTAACGCCGACGCTGTTCATTCTCTAGAAAAAAGAGGCCCGTACCCAAGCCCGCGCTGGTATGTACTCCGGCCATATTGAATGAACGTACGTTCATTAGGATTTCCCACTTTAGCGGACTGATTTTCTTTTGTCAAATCGTAATTGCATTGGTTCGGACCTGGTTCGAATCCTACTGGGCGCGTTGCAGGATAAGGGTTTACGGGTTTCAGCGAACCCTTTTTTTCATTTTTGCCCTGCTGGTGTATATTAGGGTGGATTATGGTCGGGCCTCCTGTCGAGCGGACAAGGTTTCCGAAACAAACGGTTCCGCGTGCTCGAAAGGATGAGATCTCCCCTTCGTGCGGCACAACGCACACTGAACTTGTCGCGCCCGCTTTGGACGTGAAGGTAAAGGATTTATTCGATGAAACTCGGGTTTAAATTACTGAAGCTGCTATGCCTTGTGGTTTGCCTCGCGGTCCTTGGCGGCTGTGTCGATGGAAGCCTCTCGCTTCCCAAAATGGATTTCAGCAACACATGGGTGTCCAAGGACGGCAAACCCAAGGAGCAACTGTCCGAAGACATGAGGGAATGCTCAAGAGACGCGAGAATGGCGAGCCCCCCGGCGTTTTCCGGTGAAGTGAGCCACGGCGGTGGCGGCGATATGAAGGTTTTTGATAGTTGCATGCGGGCAAAAGGGTGGATCAAGGAAAAGTAGGCGCAGGGAGCATGGAGCAGCCTCTCGGTGACAAGCTAAAGAATTCGCTCGTCGAGTGCAGGAAGCGGTTCGAATTGGAATGCCCGCGACCGGGGCATGCATACGATGCGCTTGTTCCAGGGAAGGCTTGACTCCCGATGTCATGCGGACGGAATAAAGCTCAACCAACCCGCCACGTCTCTCAATGATGCGCGCCGTGGCGGGTATTCTTATCGATGGCACTGTGCCGGTGATGACTTTCGCGCGCCTCCCCTTTCCCTCGATGATCGGTTGCGGCTTCCGAGGCCTCGTGATCGCGAAAGCCCATAAGGCATTACCTTATCTCCGCTTCATTGAGTAGTGCCGCTTTTCTCTCCATGCCGCTTACGGGATAGTGTTGCAGAACCCCCAATTTGCGGTTCCATGGAGCTGTTACCAGTTGATTTTACATAACCCGGAATCCACAAAAAGGGCTTTTCCGACAACATCCACGAACAAATAACCCTCACCTCAACTCATTCCTTCATTCCAGGGACAGGTTTCAACAGAATTCCCGAAGCCTGTATTCTAGCCGGGCCTTAACCACTTTCTCTGCTTCTTCAGTTCCCGCAGTACAATCAGCAGGTCCGCCGTTCTCTGCTCCACCTGCGCCACCTCAAACCTAAGTCTTTCGGCCTCTGTGCTCTCGATGCCGGTTTCTATGTTGGACAGAAGTTCCTGGGCAAGGTTCCGGTCGATTTCCGCCGCGCGTTTTTGTAACAGGGCAAGTTCTCTACTGCACTTGTCCGTCAACCAAAGGTTCTTTTCGAGATCCAGCATTGTTCCCCCTTCAGCATGAAGTGGCTGGTCAACATCTCGGGTATAGTGTAAACATCGCTGCCTGCAGCCCTTCGATTCCCGCCTTCTTGAGTTATTGAAATAATTATGGAAAAGCTATCCAAAATGCTGAGATCCGCAAGTTTCTCCCCGCATTTGTTCGGATACTCCCGTTGCTCCTGGTTGCGCCTCCACTCGGGACGACCCTCGCACATGGATTGCCGGTTGAATGGCGCATCGAGGAGTACCCGATATTTGCAACGACCATACCGATCACATCCTTATTGTTCGGTCGCTACGGTTATCCTTGACCGAACAGTCTTCTCCGGTCACGCGGGAGTTCAGAATTCGAGGGAGACTCGGACCGCTCAAACCACCGGCTATGGATGTTGTGCGATATCCGGGATTGCGGCCGAGGCTCACAAGGTTCCGAGCAGCGGCGATTGTTCATCCCGAGCGGACCAATGTCCAGCCGGCTTGCCCGGGCTGACTCGCACCTGGGCCCCGGCGACTCTTACGGACGCCAAAGGTTCCGTCGGGAGATGGGAGTATTCCTGGCGAACCAATTCCGAATAGATCGGATCGTAATTCAATTTGGCGTTTGCATCCTCTCGCCTGCTCGTAGCCGAGGCCGTCCGGCTCATCGCCTGTTGCCGGGAGAAAAGTAATCCGCTTTCTCTTTCCTTTTTCCATCAGGTCTTGTGCCGGGGCTCGTTTGGCGGACGAGCCGCTTCAACGCCGAGTTCGACTGAAGCACCGCGGGAGGTCCGGGGAATCTGTTCCGGGAACCGCATCTGTTTTCCCGTAAATAAATCGGGACAGAACTCCTTATTCGGCATTATCTTCCTGAAATTGTCATAGGGCATAATGGCGGCGGCATCGGCCATGTCAGACCGTATATTCCTGCGAGGAGTGCACAATGAAGATCGCGATAATGGGAACAGGCGGGGTTGGAGCATATTATGGGGGGTTGCTGGCCCTGAAGGGGCATGACGTGACGTTCATCGCGCGCGGGGATCATCTTCGCGCAATTCTCGATAAGGGCCTTCAGATTAAAAGCGTGCACGGCGATTTTCGAATCTCACCGGCCAGGGCGACAGACAAACCCGCGGAAGTCGGCCCGGTCGAGCTGATACTCTTTGCAACCAAGACCTACCATACCGATATCGCCGCACTGGCCATCGAGCCGATGGTAAATGCAGGCACCGTCGTGCTTTCGCTGCAAAACGGAGTGGACTCCGCCGACAGGATCGGTGCGGTAGTTGGCACGGAGCACATGCTGGGCGGTGCGACCTGGCTCTCGGCGGCTATAGAGGAACCCGGCGTGGTGGGGCAGTACAGCCAGTTTCGGCGCATCGCCATCGGCGAGTTCAACGGCCTGACCACCCCGAGGCTCGAAGCGGTGGGCGAAGCCCTCATGTCCACCGGCGCTACCGTGGAACTAAGCGAGAACATATCCAAAGTCATTTGGACAAAGTTTGCTTTTATAGCACCTGTCGCCGCGCTAAGCTGCCTTACACGGGTCGCTTTCGGAGAGTTTCGCGATGTGCCCGAAGCCCGCGCGGCTCTGGCGGCGGCAATCGGTGAAGTGGCAACCGTTGCGGCCGCCGCCGGCGTGACCCTAGATGCCGACGTGGTTGAGAAGACACTCGCATTTCTCGACAACAGCGCGGCAGCCATGAAGACCTCGATGCAGCGTGACATGGAGTACGGAAAGCCCTCTGAGCTTGATTCCCTCATAGGCGTGGTTGCCCGAATGGGCGAAAAATACAAGGTACCCACCCCCGTGATGGGGTTTGCCTATGCGATGCTGAAACCAGCAGCCCTGAAAGCCCAACAGGGGTAGGGAATCCGGAACAAAGGGGTTGTCAAGCTTCCCCTTTGATGGAGGCACGCCCCTTCGGCGCGGCTCAGGTGCAGCAAACATTGCAAGAGCGACCCCGGGCACTGGAGCTTGTTTCGAACATGGGGGTAACCACCGGCGACGCGGGCGATCCGCCTGTAAAGAGTGCCGTCGAGTCTCCTGCTTCAGGTTGTTTCCGACATTCCGGTTCAAACCCGGCGGGAAGCCGTACCGGATCGTGCGATCCCCGGTTTCCTGGAGACCCGGCCCACACCCCGATCTCTGATCTTTCAAAAGATCACGGCGATCGGCATCAGGCAAACACCGCGCATCGATAAATCTTACGCGGCATATTGCCTGTTCGTAAGCTCTCGGCGCGCCGGCCTTCAAGCTCATTCTTATTCAGGGGCTGCCCGGAAACAAGACAGAAGGGATAATGCGGTGGCTGCGAACAAAATGCTCAAGATGTGTCTATTGAGGTACCGAGCTGCAACGAATTTGACGTTTATACCGCTTCGGATATACCGGTCCCTTTCCTCACGGAATTAGAGAAGGCACATGGCCGCCATCGATGTGTCGTCCTCCCGGGCTGGTTTCCCAAAACTCCTAGGAGTCCTCGCTCAGCGCGTTGACAGTGGTCTGTGTGCTGGCGGTATCAGCATTGGAGAATACTTCGCGAAATGTATCCGGGTCGGACTCCGCCAGATTCTTGGCATCTCCCAGGTATTTCAGTATGGAGACGGTATCGACCCCGCCGTTCTTCATCGACAAGGCAAAAAGCCTGACATTATCCATCAGGTCCGAAACCCCCGATTCCGAAGCAGCCTTGGAGATGGAACCGAGAGATTTAGAGATGGCGGAAAACGTGATGGCTTCCGTATTGGCGGAATAGACGAGTTCGGTCAGGCTCGACGTCGAGGAGGAGGAGGCAGAAGAGGAGGAAATCGATTTCAAAAGCGACGACGTGGTTGAATTTTTCATCTCCGCAAGCTGCTCGGAAACCGAGGTTGAGCCGGAGAGTACCGAACTGAGGGCCGAAGTGGACATTATTGCACCTCTTTGATGGAGTCAGGTTACGGGCGCCTATGCACTCAAAAAACAGATTCTTTTACTCCACTCTCCTTCCCTATCGGAAAAACACGCGTGAATCTTTAAATAAATCGATCAGCCCGGAATGTGACGGCATCAATCAAAGAAACCCCAGCAACCCGCGGTTGAAAAAGTCAGCGGCCTCGATGTTGATCAGGTGCAGGGCGCCGGGGACAATGAGGAGTCGAGAGCCGGGTATCTTTTCCCGGATCAATTCCGCCATGGCCGGAGGCGTGGCGGGGTCGTGCTCCCCCACCATTATCAGCGTTGGCGCCGAAATCTTGCCGAGTTCCGCCGAAACATCGAAGCTGCCGATGGCTCTGGCGCATTCGCAGTATCCGGCAACCGGCGTCCGGAGGATCATATTCCGGACTTGATCCGTCATGTCCGGTTTTTCACGGCGGAAATCCTCCGTAAGCCACCGCTCCAGGGTCCCCTCGACGAGAGCGGCCATGCCTCCGGATTCGACCGTTCCGATCCTCTCCTCCCAGATGGGCGCCATTTCAGGATCAGTCCGGCAGGAGGTATCGCACAGCACGAGTTTTTCAACGTACCGGGGATATTCGACGGCCAGGACCTGCCCTATCATGCCGCCCATCGAAAGGCCGACAAACGTAGTGGTCCTGATCCCAAGAACATCGAGCAGCCCGGCAACATCTTCCGTCATCATCCCGATGGTGTACGGGCCGGGTGGTACTTCGGAAAGACCGTGGCCGCGGCAGTCAAAGCGCACGACCCGGCGGGAGTTGCGTAAAACCGCCACCTGGGGGTCCCACATATCCAGATTCGCCGCCAGCGAGTGGCACAAGGTCACCACCGGGGCATCGTCCGGCCCATCGATTTCGCAATTCAACAGCCTGCCATTCACTCGCACCTGCATTCGTTCCTCCGGTTCCTTCCTCGTCTCAAGATACCCAGACTCCACGAATCGCGGAAACTCATCTCCGTCAGACAGCGGGTGAGCCAACCCCGCCTGACCGGAGCGGCGCTCTGGCTCTCCTCGCTCCCCGCCGGTATGGAGTATTGGCCTGGCGCCCCGACACCGGGCCGAGATCATTCCGCAACGGTACCCGGTAGCCCCCCGCGCGTCAAGGCCCTCAAAAGACCTGGTATAATTTCCTCACCCCATCTTGACTGCATTATCAGTGAGAATTATCGTGGTTTTGTTAGCACTCACAGTTGTTGAGTGCTAAGTTTCGGAGAGCCTGGAGCGCTGTCTATCCAGACGGCTCCCAGGAAAACTGAAACCAAGCCATGAAGGAGGAAATACTATGGATCTAAAAAAATACGCTCCCTGGAACTGGTTTAAAAAGGAGGAAGAGCAGCAGGTGACAGCTCTTCCCGTGCAGAGGCCCGGTCAACTGCATCGGGACAACCCGCTCGCACAGTTCCACCAGGAAATTGACCGCGTGTTCGACGGCTTTTTCCGTGGCTTCGGCCTGCCCTCCACCGTATTCGGGCGAGAATTCGCTCCTCTGGTCGGAAATGGCTGGCTCAAGCCCACTCTGGACATCACGGCCGCGGACCGGGAATATACCATCTCGGTAGAACTGCCCGGAATAGAGGAGAAAGATGTTCAACTGGAGCTTTCGGACAACACTCTGGTGATCAGGGGCGAGAAGAAACACGAAAAAGAGGAGAAGGAGGAGAACTATTACCGGATGGAGCGTTCCTATGGTTCGTTCCAGAGGGTCTTGTGCCTGCCGGAGGATGCTGAACAGGATGGCATCGGAGCATCCTATAAGCGGGGCGTGCTGACGGTCACCATTCCCAGGAAGGCCCAGCCGGTGACAAAGGTCAAACAGATCGCGGTCAACAAGGGATGAGCTTAGACGATAAGAACGTGGAAGTCACGGAGAGGGTAGTGTCATGGATTTCGATCAGGCTATGAGGGTTTTTAGACTGTATTGTCTCCGACTCGAGAAGGAGCCAGCCCAGGCGGACACAATGCTTCTTACGGAGAATGAGAAAGAGGCGATTTCGGTACTCAAGGGTGTTATCAGGGAATACTCTGGTCTTTTTGGGAAAGAACATGGAGGGGCGCGTTCCTGAGCCAGATCCCCGTATTTGAGCGAATGACGCATGGCTGCTGAAAGGCCGAGAGGAGTTGATGCACTCCTTTCGGCCTTTTCATTATGGCATCGCCAGGCGCTTTTGCCTCGACCGCCTGCAGTATTCGTTTTATCATTACCCGTTTCCGCCGGCCTAAAACACACGAGAACATCTTGATGACTCCGCGCAATCTTCTCTCGATATTTCGGGACGGGAAGGGATTGTTGGTACTGCTCGCGGTGGAGGGATTCCTTCTTCTCCTGATCCCGCCCACGCTGGTGTTCAATACTTCCTTTATCGCGGGAGGCGATACCCCCTCCCATTACACCGCAGCGGTATCACTCCGGGAGAGCCTCTTTTCGGGCGACTCCCTCTTCCAATGGATACATGGCAACTATGCCGGTTTTCCCCTCTTCCTGAACTATTTCCCATTTCCATTTTTCATTATGGCGGTCCTTTCCCTGTTGATGCCCCTCATGATCGCGTTCAAACTTGTCACGATCATACCTGTTTTCGGACTTCCCGCCGTAATCTACTACTCCCTGAGGAAACTCGGCCAGCGTGGCATGGCGCCCGCGTTGGGAAGCGCCTTGTCGCTGCCGTTCCTCCTCATGCGGGAAAATGCGATGTGGGGCGGCAATATCGGCAGCACCCTCGCGGGTGAATTTTCATACGGAATTTCCCTGCTGCTGTCCGTGTATCTTTCCGCAAAAATCCATGTCGACATCCCGGCGGGAAGGTCTCTGGTCAAGAACAGTATCCTGGAGGGGCTGGCCGCCCTCGGCAACGGCTATCCGCTGCTCCAGTTCGGCTTCGGCAGTTCCTACTTCCTTTTTCGGAAACGGTTTATCCCTTACCTCATCACCATGCATGCCCTGGCCTTCAGCCTGACAGGCTTTTGGATTCTGCCTCTTCTGTGGCGTCTGCCCTGGGACACCCCATTTAATCATGCATGGCTGTTCGACAGTTGGAGGGAGCCGCTGCCCTCGGCCCTGATCCCGGCGCTGCTCGGTATCGTCCTCGGCTGGAGCACCCGCTGGTTTCCGGACACCGACAGGTTTCGCGGGTCAATGGCCGGGCAGGCATTCAAGGAAACGGGGAGCGGACAGGACCATGGGGAAGCACGCCCGGATGCCCGGCATTACCTCTGGTGGAACGTAGGGATCGCGCTGCTTTGCTTCAGCGTGGGGAATATCGCCGGTCTGGTCGATGTCCGGTTCCTGCCTTTCGCCCATGTATTCCTCATCCTCCTGGGCGCAATAGGGTGGGGCAAGGTCCTCGCAAAGTTGCGGCATCCCGGACCGTGGGCGGGCATCATGTTTCTCGCTATATTTGCCTGGGCGGGGACGAGTCTGGAACCGGTTAAGAGCTGGAGCCGATGGAATTACTCCGGGTTCGAGGCAAAGCCCCTTTGGCAGTCATTTAATCAGGTCAACCTCCACATCCGGGGCGACGAGAACAGCCCGCGCATAATCTACGAGCACGCCGAAGAGAATAACGACGCGGGGACGACGCGGGCATTCGAACTGCTGCCGCATTTTTCCGGCAGATCGACCCTGGAGGGCCTCTACATGCAGTCGAGCCTCAGTTCCCCCTTTGTCTTCTATCTGCAGTCAGAGCTTTCGCAAGCGCCTTCCTGCCCATTTTCCGGCTACTACTACTCCCGGTTCGACCCGGAACGCGCGGCGCGGCATCTGCGCCTGTTCAACGTCAGCCACGTAGTCACGGTCACCGGCGAGACTGCCTCGGCCCTGGACAATTGTCCGGACTACCTGCCGGAAATTTCCTTTCCCCCCTACCGGATTCATCGCGTCGCCGGCCCTCGCGGCTCCTATGTCGAACCCCTGCGATTCCAGCCCCGGAGGATCTCCTGGGATGGGTGGAAGAAAACTCAGTTCGAATGGTTCAGGAAAGCCGATCTCGAAGTGCCGCTTGTGGTCGCTTCAGAGGGCTCCCACGGCGAGTATTGGCGCCAGCTTCCACAACTCACGGGCAGTCCGGCATCATTGACCAGGGTACCGGTCCCCGCGGCCGATGAAGTACGGGCGGATGCGACCCTGGGCCGGAACAGGATCACCGTTGACACCTCTACCCCGAACCATCCCCTGTGGCTCAAGGTCTCCTATCACCCCGACTGGCGCATCGCGGAGGGAGAAGGCGAGATCTATCCCGTTTCGCCGGCCTTCATCCTCCTTGTACCCAAAACGCATCACGTGGTGCTGCGATTCGACACCGGCACCGGCATTTACGCGGTTGGAAAAATACTGACCCTTGCCGCCCTGCTTTTCTGCGCCTGCCTCGCATGGCAGGGGAGAAGGGATAGGAGCCCGGGCAAGCCGGAGGGTTCAAGGAATGCGATACGGCCGCATGTTCGCACCCTGCCGACATTCCCGTCCCTCGCGGCAATGGCGCTTCCTCCCGATAATCATGCACAACCGGACACTTCAATTCCCGGCAAAACCGGCCGCAACGCTTCGAAGAAGCGCCACCTTTCTTCCGGCTCCGCGGTCTATCCCGTCATCAAACCGGTGTTATGGTGCCTGGTGGCATTCATGCTGGCAATCACTTTCTGGACCCGGGACAATCGGGACCCGATACTGCTCTATAATAAAGCCCTCAAGGCCTGCGAGCGGGCGGATGCCACTCTCTCGGCAAACGACATCTCTCAGGCGGATACATCACCCGCTCCTCTCTCCGAAGTCAAAAGCCACGGGATTGCCCAGGGAGACATCCACCCCGAGGACACCCCCCTGGGCGCCGCGCGCGCGCTTTTCCTCCTGTGCATGAGCAAGTACCCCCTTTCACCCGTGACCGACCACGCCGCCCACTTCGTCGCGTCTTCCTATATGAAGGAGCAGCGGTGGGAGGATTTGACCAAATTCTATGAGTCCTTCCTCGCCGCCTATCCCGACAGCCGCATTTATCCGGAAGCCCTCTTCGAACTCGGATCTGCGGCATCGCACTTGCGTCGGCCGCAACTCTCGGACAGCCGTTTCTGGCAGGTCCTTGTTTATTTTCCTGAATCAGGCTGGGCCGTTCACGCCGCCGAGCGCCTGGCCGGGCACAATCCGATGGAACAACTTCTGGATGTGGCACGGGAGTACTTCCAACGAGAGGATTTCGTCAGGGCAGCCCCTCTGCTGCAGGCGCTCTCGAACCAGCGGACTTCACCCGTCCGGTCCGATGCAGCCCTGCTTTGGGGTTACTCGCATTTCTACCGGAACCGCTGGCGGGATTCAGCGGTTGCTTTAACCGACTGGCTGAACGAGCACAAAGACCATCTGGCAGCACCGGAAGCTTTTGTCACGCTCGGGAAATGTTACTTGCACCTGGGTTATTACAGTGAGGCGCGGCAGGCCCTGCACGGCGCCGTGATCCTTGATCCGTCCCTTGCCGACACACAGCCGTTCACGGCACTGCTGCGAATTGTCGAGGATTTTGCGCAAAAATGAAGGTCCTTCTGGTCAACCCTTCCTGGGGGAGTCGCGTGGCCGGCCGGCGATACAACCGCGCATGGCCCCCGCTCGATCTCCTGTATACGGCAGCCCGCCTGAGAAAGCTTGGCTTCGAGGTTGACCTGTGCGATGCAAGGGCTTCCGGGATAACTCCCGAAGCGGCGTCCCCGATGTTTACGGATGCGGACCTCGTGGTGGCCGGCACGTCACCGCTGGATAGGTGGCAGTGTCCAAACCTGGACCTGCGCCCCCTGCTCCGCTGGACACGGATGATTCCGCCTGAAAAACTCCTTATCTGCGGCGTCCACGGCACGCTCTACCCGGACAGTATCCTTGCCATGACTTCGGCGAAGGCGGTAGTAAGAGGTGAACCGGAGGAGACGGTCCCCGCCCTCTGCAGCGCTTTGGCCGGGTCCCGCCCGTCGCTTGCGGAGGTCGCTTCGGTCTCCTATCGAAACGGCGATACGGTATTCCATAATCCCCCCTCGCTCCCCGTGGACCTTTCCATGCTGCCCCAACCGGCCTATGATCTAACCGTCCCCGGGGATTACGAGTATGAACTGCTGGGGCGCAATATGGCGGTACTCGAAACCGCGAGAGGCTGCCCCCATGCCTGCGCTTTTTGCCTCAAGGCCATGTATGGCAAGGGGATAAGAAGGAAGCCCATCGGCCGGGTACTCGAAGAGGTACGGCAGGTCCGGTCACAGGGTTACAGCAAGGTCTATTTCATCGACCTGGAGTTCTGCCTGGACAGAAAGAGAACCGTGGAACTCTGCGCGGGGCTGCGTGATGCGGGGATCTCCTGGTGCTGCCAGACCAGGGTCGATGATGTCGACCCGGGATTGCTCCGGGAAATGGCGGCATCGGGGTGCCGATTGATCCATTACGGCATTGAAAGCGGGGCGCCCGCGATCCGGGAACGGATCAGGAAGAACATTACATCCACTCAAACCGAAAATGCCATTCACTGGACCAGGTCGGCGGGCATTGCGACAGCGGGTTTCTTCCTGACGGGCTTCCGGGGAGAATCCCCGGGAGACTGGCTCGAGACGGAGAAGCTGGCCCGAAAGCTCAACCCTACATATGCTTCATTTCACCGTGTAACGCCCTACCCCCGCACCGGCAGGGGCGCATCGCGGACAAAACCATGGTGGGAAAATGCCGGCGAGCTTTCCGCCCGGGACAATCGAATAAAGCGCGCCTACCTGAGGTACTATCTCCGCCCATCCTACGTGGCCGAATTCCTCCGCAACGGGAATGTCAGCTTCGCCCCGATCAGGCTTTTCCTCAGTTTTTTGAAAGGCACGCTTTCCGATGTTTCACGCGAGGCCACACCCGGACAGCAATGGCGCCGACTTCCCGTGCGACTCATTCAAGCAGTTGATCGAATCACTTCGACCGTACTCCGGTGGCGGCGCCACGGCATGCGGGGGGCTTCTCTCCCGACAATGCCTTCAATGCCCACGATAACGTCGGCACCGCCTGTAAAGCGGAGTGAACTCTGTTCCGGCAGCGATCTCATACCAGCCGGTTCGAACGGATTGAAACCCGGAGCGCCCCCGCGATGAACCCTCCAGACTTCACGGTGCTTATACCCGTGTACAATGAGGAAGAATGCCTCATACCAAACGTGGGGAGGCTTCTTCGCTTTTTCCGGGAACGCGGGTTGAACGGCGAAATCATGCTGGGGAGCAATGGGTCGACGGATGCGACGTTGACAATCGGCGGTCTTTTCAACGCCAGTCCCCTGCCGGTCAGGTTCTTTCACCTTGAACGACGCCGCGCCGTTGGGGAGGTCTTCAGGACGGCCCTGCATGCAGCGGCATCGCCCCTCCTCATCTCCATGGACATGGACCTCCCGGTGGATCTCGAATTCATAACGGAGGCCCTCCACCTGCTCCAGCGGCATGATTTGATTGTGGGATCGAAACAGTCGGGGTTGCAACAGCGGTCCGCCTGGCGCAGACTGGGAAGCGGATTGTTTATCCTCTTCGCCCAAACGGCACTCAGCCTGCCCTATGATGATTATTCCCTCGGGGCGAAAGCATACCGGATCTCAAGCGTGAAACCGCTGTCGGAAGGGCTCAGTTTCGATACCAACTACGTCCTGGAGATCATCCACGCAAGCAGGCGCGCGGGTCTTTCGATCGCGGTCCTGCCGGTTGCCTGTTGGGATTACCGCAAGAGCCGTTTCAACCTGGTGCAAGAAGCTCTAACGCGTTTCTCCCACCTTTTCAGGACGTGGATCAGGAACAGATGAGCCGGTGATCCATCAGGCCGGCAGATCGGGATCAGGAGGGCAAACCCACCGGGTACCCACACCCGTTCATGGTTCGATACCTCACCACGAACGGGGGGAGAGTGCCTCATCACCAAGGGGAAGATCAAAAGCTGTTTCTTGAGAGCATCGAAGCATGAACGCGTCAGTGGACTCCCCCTTCGGTACCTCTCAAGAAATTGCTTTTGAGAGTGCGCAATATCAAGGGCTTACATCACTGGTTGGGACCACTCGTTTTCATGCCGGGCACAGAACTATCTCCCGTTCGCCCTGAGCGAAGGGTAGAACGGAGCGGGGATGCCTGGTTGCCGTACTGTTTTTTTACTACGCCCCGCACGCGAATGCGGGGTTTATTTCGCTCCGGGCGACCGGCTCCATGCGACTCACATTGGCACGGCCGCGTCCGGACTCCATGTCACAGGTTGTTGCATAGCGCGGGATATCGGGCAGCGACCATCCAGATCAATTCACGAGTTTAACGGTCAGCCGGCACTTGGTCGTATGGGCCGGCACGGTGACGGTACAACCGGCTGCACGGCGCATGTTAATGACCGGGGGAGCGGCCCCGGTCAGTTTCGCTTTCGTACCGGAATCGAGGCTGCCGAGATTCCACTTCACTATGTAGGAAGTTGCCACGTCTTTGTCGGGCACCTCGAGCGTGACCTTGAAAACAACCGGGCACTGCCCGAAGGGTCGGAAATCCCGCGCATATTTGCCGGGCCGATCCCGCCACCCGCTGTGGTCCACATACAACCTGGGCACATCGGTGGAGATTGGCGGGGGAGAGAGGCAATCCCGCGAATCCAGTTCGGCTGAAGCATCGGCATCGATTCCCAGGAAAAGAGTGGCATCCCGGTATTTCTTTCCCGCTTCCTTCACGGTGAAAGCGATCCCGGGGTTGGGTGCGACGGCGGCGAACTGCCGGGCCGTCCCGGAAGTGTTCGGGGCGGCCTTGAGATAACGATTGAAGACAACCTCCACTTCCTGGTCACTGTTATTGTACATCCAGTAGGCATTCCACGGCTTGAACAGGTACTGTTCGTCACTTCCGGACGTTCCAATGACCGGGTAGTAGCCCTTGTCGTAGCCCCATGCCTGGTTTTGGACCCATGGATTGTCGCCGAGTTGATACTCTTCCTCTCCATTTCTCACCGTCACGTAACCGCTGTCGAGAGACTTCAGGAAAGGAAAGCCCACGATGTTCCATCCCGGGTGCAGCGGCACGGAGTACGACCCGTATGGAGGAAGGGACTCGCCAGGAATCACGAGTTTCCGGTCTTTAGCGGTTATCACCCAGTATCCCTGTCCAGGCGCAACCGCGGAAATACCCTTCTTGTAATCCCTGTAATTTCCGGAGCCGGAAGCACACTGATAGATACCGATCTTGCCGGGATTGTACCTGGCCAATCCGGGTCCGAACACTGCCAGAGGGTCATTGTCACAGGGATAGATTACCGGTACGGAGATCAGGTGGAAATCCAGGACATCGACTTTTCCATCCCCATTCACGTCAGCGACAAGCTGATAGGTGAGTGTTGAATCGGTCTGAACGATTTCCGATGCCGTGTTGTTATCGGGATTTGGATCAGTCTCCTCCCCGCTAACACTCGCGGTGTTTGTAACAGGCCCCCGCGCAACCGGTTGCGTCACCACGGAAATGGTGACTTGCGATCCCGCGGAAATGCTTCCGAGATCACAGTATATAGTTGTCTCAACCGACCCCTCATAACCATCGCACGTCCCCTGGCTCGAGACAGCGGAAATAAAAGCAAGCCCCATCGGAAGGCTATCATTCACGGAAACATTTGTCGCATTGTCGGGGCCCGCATTTGATACCGTCATACTGAAGGTCAGATTTGATCCGAGCGCCACCGGATTGGGCGCGGCTGTCATGGCGATGGACAAATCAGCCGTGGGGTTCTGGGGACCGACAAACCCGGCGGCCAGGCTTGGAAGAGCCGGCAGCCAGGCTAACCCGAATAGAAGAAAGAGAACTGCGCCAAATATTGCCCGGATGGATATGTGTTTTAGACTGGAACCGGCAGTCATGTTCTCTCCTGATAAGTGTTTACACCGTGCCCGAGAGAGCACCCTTTCAATTTCGCGCGGGCGGCACCGGTGGTTTGGGCAGAGTCACCGGGGTTCTCATAGTGGTCGTGGTTGTCGTCGTTGTCGTCGTTGTTGAAGTAGTGGTGGTGGTCGAACTGGACAATCCACCGGCGCCAAAACCGGATCTTGCGTCGGGGCCCGGCGTCTTCAGGTCAAGGCTGGGGAGATCAGGTGTCATGGCCCCGGTTATATTGGAAGAAACCGGAGGCGCCGACGTTTGAACACTCCCCTCGCGTGTGGGAGGGATCAAGGGCTGCCCGCTTCTTCCGCTCCCCGTGGCGGGCAACTGTCTCTGCCCCACCTTCTCCAAACCCTCTGTCATAAGGGCGCGTTCGGCGGGGGTCGCAAAGCGGGGCGGTGTGGGCAGATTTGCTCCGCACATGCGCGTGATCATATTGGATGTCAGGATAACCGGTTCATCGGGGGCTTTCCGATTGAAGGATACTACCACATTCTCCAGGCACAGGGCCTCCACGAGCTGATCCTTACAGGCGTCGTCCCTTTCGGGCCTGGGACGGACTCGCACCACGAAATCCGTATCGCGTGAGCCAACCACGGCGGTCTGGCTCTGCACGCGGAAACGCTTGTCCTTGTAGTCCTGAAGGTCCCGCACGACAAACCGGGCCTTCCCGGACATCATCGAGAGCAGCCCCTGGCGGGTCTTCTCCGTGGGATTGAACAGAAACTCGGTGATCTCTATCACCGTGTTGGCCGCCAGCTTCATGCGGCTTTCATCGACAAAAACTATTTCAGCGGAACTCTTCTCCTTAACGTACCATTTGTCCTTCAGAAAGACAGGGTCGCCTCCCTTCGCGGCTACGCTTTTTCCTTCCCGTTCAACGAAAACGGAACCCGTCAGCGAATCAACCCTGCCCACGGAATCAGAAGCGCCCATTGCCGCGCCGGCCCAAGCCACGCCCCATAACAGCAACGCAAAAATGGAGATCTTCCCGAATCGATCTAATATTCGAATGATAGGAAGCATGTGAAAATCGCCCTTCTGTAGTTAAATGGATCAAGACTTCCATCATTTGCCGCTGTTGTGGATCGGCTATTGGAGCTGTTCCAGATATGCTGGAACAGGAAGTTCAAATACATATTGGAGTTGATCGGCCCCCGGACCAGAATGTTAAGATCCTGCTCGTTGTCCCTGCGTCTTGTCGGGGTGGATGTGGGATCGAATTCATAGTCGCGCCACAAGAAAACCCCGGAGAGGTCCACCGACCATTCTTTCCACAGCGGATACTGGAAGCCGACCATGCCGCCGTTGCCGGTATAACTGCCACGGTCCGCGCCCATCATGTCATCGGTCTGCAGGAGGTAGCCGGCACGTACATGTGCCTTACCCCCCTGGAACAGGTACAGCTCGGTCAGCGCGGCCGAGTAGAGCCTGTCGTCCGGATTCAGGTCGTAAAAAGTCCGCCATTCGACGGCGCCACGTACATCCGTGCGCCAGTGATCGCCCTGAGCTATGACAAAACTGGGCAGGACCGACTGAACGTCCGCTTTGGAGGCACTGCCCGCCCAATAATGGCTGTACATATATTCAAGTCCGGAATGGAAGGGAGCGTGGTCCCACAAAACGTAAAACGAGGGTCTGGCGCCGAGGACGCCCGAATCGGTATGTTCGAAATAAGTTAACTGGTAGTGGTTATAGGCGGCCCCGAACGTCCATGGATCTGATTTACAGACATCGTACCGTCCGCTTACATTCGCGACGAAACCGAAATCATCGACCCCCGACACTCCTGCCGACTGCTGGAGGGGATTCTGGAATATGTTGTTATCATACTGAAATCCGACCGCTCCGTTGATATGCCACGGTTTGCCGCCGCGGGCCGCATCTTCCGCTGCGGAGAGCAGTTTTCGAAGCTCCGCCGCCGTCTCGGGAGGCATTTTCTTTTTCAGAGCCTCCTTGAGCAAATCCCGGGCTTCATGGAACTTCTTGAGGTGGAACAGGCAAATCGCCTCATGCACGGCTATCCGTGGATATAGTTCGGGTTTCTTCTCCCTGGCCCGGCCAAAATAATAAATGGCCTTTTGGTAATTCTTCGTCCTCACAAGCGACTGGCCGATCTCATAATCGGCGCGTCCGGGATCAACCGGTCTCGCCTTCTCGAGAGCCTCTACGACATCCGATTCTTTTCCCCCGCGCGAGTAGATATTCGCCAGGTCGAAATACGCCTTCCGATAAGCGCTCTCGTTTTCCCGGATGAGCACCCGGAAGATATTCTCCGCCACATCCAGACGCCCGAGCCGGAAATAGATCCCTGCCAGAAGATACTGGTAATCCAGATTGGAGGGTTCCTCGAGAGTGGCGATCTGGACCTGGGTGAACGCATCCTGGAGATTGCCCGCCTGGAACGCCCGAGCCGCGGACTGATAAGCCTGCGATCCAGCCTGAGCATGCAGCAACCGCGGAAAGAGCACAAGGAGAGTACAGCAGAGCAGCAGACAACCTCGCAAGAGGCCACGGTTTCCCATCGAGCATCTCCTGAATCTGTCTACCGGGCCACGCGAATGCGCCTCCGGGAAGCATCGGCGGCCCGCCATTAGCCCCGGATAGCCAGACATAAGACGAGTGGCTATCATCCGGTCCGCAACATAGTATCTGAGATGGCTTAAGTGATTAGTCCATCCTCTTATATTCGACGTTATTGGCCATGTCAATTTGCTCATTCCCATTCTCACACAAGTAGCATTGACCCTTGTGTTCTGAAGCGAGTGGGAAACAGCGGCCAATTCAGGCAGCCTTCAGGATGGCATGGAAGGATGCTCTCCAAAAGCGTGGGGAACTGCATCCCCCTCACTCTCTTTACCGCCGCGCGACTCGTCATGGCGGGCGGAGATTTCCTTCAAACGGGGAGGGAACACGGGGCAGACAATGGGCGGCAAATGATTGAGGACGTGCTCTCCAGGCCGCCTTTCCGGGCGGACCGGCAAGCACGTCCATGCCGGACTGATGCTTTCCCCACGGGTTAGCAGGACGTCTCCCTTCGAGACGCCTGCAACAGAAGGTGCGATATCAGCTTGCTTCCCGCTGCGGGATCTTGCGGTAGGATATCAGATCTTCAATCGTAATGACCGGAATACCGTGTCTTTCCGAGAAAGCCACTACCTCGGGCAAGCGGGCCATTGTCCCGTCCGGATTTGTCAGCTCGCACAGGACTCCGCAAGGATTGAGTCCCGCCAGCCGCATGAGGTCCACGGTTGCCTCCGTGTGACCGGGACGCTCCAGAACCCCTCCGGGGCGTGCTCTCAAGGGAAAAACATGGCCGGGGCTGTTGAGGTCCGCCGGACCGGCATTTTCCGCGGCCGCGGCTCTTACGGTCGTAACGCGGTCGGCGGCGGATACCCCGGTAGTGACCCCGCGTGCCGCCTCGATAGATACCGTGAAAGCGGTTTGATAGCGGCTCCGGTTGTTTTCGACCATCATGGGCAGCCCGAGGGCGCGGACCTTCTCGTCGGGAAGGCACAGGCATACGATGCCGCTGCATTCGCGGATCAGCATGGCCATTTGCGCATTGGTGAGAAATTCGGCGGAAAAGATGAGATCGCCTTCGTTTTCCCTCCGCTCATTATCCGTAACCAGGACTCCCTGGCCACGGCGAAGGGAACTCAAGGCATTCGCCACTCGCTCGATTGGACTTCCGAATCGTGTCAACAAGGTCTGATTCATGGTAATCCTCTCCGTTGAAATTGTCGATTTACCAGGAATCAGGGCGGAGGTACAGACAGCGCCGTGAGCACAAACGGACTCTTTGCACCGCAAAGGGTGCCAGGGTGGAGTGCTGGACTGCCTTATCCTCTTTCATCCGGACTGTTACCGTCGGCTCCGGCTTTCAACCGGATCTGCTGACCTCCCTCTCAGGTGACAGGAGCGCTCGCGGGCTTCCCAGAGCAACCTGGATTACCGCCGGTGGGGAATTTCACCCCGCCCTGAGAATAAGTTGGCGCCACTATAGCAGCAATCGGCCAGATAGGAAAGGCATTCGTCGGATTCGGGCATTGTTGTGACAGGCCCTTCGGGCTCGGCGCGCCTTCCCCGTTACTCCGGGAAAGTCAAAATCCGGACGCTCCGGCTTATCGCGTCAGGGGCACGGCCCAGGGTTTACCGGACAAATGACTCACGCCGCCCGATATTATTATCACCCCACAGTACTTTCGGCCGGCCCCCGCCATACATGCCGGTGCTTGCCCGTGGAAAGAATGCCGCCTCGGAAATGCCCCGCTCACACAAGGCAAATAGAATAGCGCTCTGGCACAGTAAGTGCTATAAGTCCAGCGTCGATAGAACGCAGGGAGAGTTAACGCCTCTTTTCAGTATGTGAATGTCACGCACTGAATTGGGCTGTACCATAATTTCCACGCAGGGCTGTTATGGACAACCTTTCACTCAATGAATCCGAAATCTTCGCCGCATTCAGGCTGCTTTTTACTCCCAGTTCCGGGAATCTCCGGGAGGTTCTCAACTCCATGCGGGAACCGGAAATCAAGAGCGCCTTTAGAAAGAAAGCTCTCCAGACGCATCCGGACAGATTCGCATCCTTTGGCGAGGAATATCAGAGGCGGTGTTCCGAGCGGTTCATCGAGATAAGCAATGCGTATGAGACACTGACGAAATATCTCAAGGTCAAGGATGACGGTGTGCGTTTCCAGCGACGCGCTTCCGGAACCAATGGGCATTCAACCCGGTATAATCGCCCGAGGCAGCCCGGCCACTCGGCCACAAACTTTCGTGATCATTCGCGAGACTCGTTTGCGCAACCCTTCTGGAAAATGGACTTGCCCAAAAGGCACCTTCGGTTCGGTGAATTCCTCTACTTCTCCGGGATGATCCCATGGCCGAGCCTGATCAGGGCCTTGGTATGGCAGCGTAAACAGCGCCCTCGCCTAGGCGAGATCGCCCAGCGGTGGAGATGGCTGACGGAACTCGAAGTAACGGCCCTTCTCAAGCAGAGGCATCCGGGAGTGCGTCTGGGAGAACTGCTGCTGCAGCACAAGATCATCAGTCCTTTTCAACTGAGCGTGCTGCTCTGGCAGCAAAGAAAGATCCAGAAACCGATCGGCCAGTTCTTTGTGCAGCAGGAAGTCCTGTCGGAGGCGGAAATCAGGAATCTTCTGCGATCCCAGTTGAGGCACAATCGTTCATTCTCCTCCGAAAACGTCATTTATCAGTGAGATAGCGGTCCATACGCGTCAGGATATCGTGTATCCCCACGCGCATCCTCATGGGAGGTAGGCACCAGTTCCGCGCCGGGCGTAGTCCTTTGGCCGCCCCCGACTCGCTTCCGGTCTCCGCGAACATGTCAAAAGTACGACCCTCGATCCCCCGGTTCCGACCCTCCCTCGGAATAACGTTCACCTGTGTTGCTCAATGGAGAACATGCTCGGTCATGCTTTAATCCTCTCGGGAAAACGTTTTTGGTCTCCCCATCGTGGATGGGCCGTCTACCACCGTTCGGGCCGGGCGACCGGTCACGGTTGTCTCTGAAAACAGGTTCATCCGAGCGACCCGGCTTTGCCAGACAGGTTTTTTCACATCAATTCTCTTTTCAGAAGAGCGCTGCTCTTTTATATTCAGGGAAATCAATCCGTATCCGCGGCATCTCGACGGTTGTCCCGCTCGCCGGGGCATCGGAGATCCGGAGAGGGCGGCAAGAATGATGGAGGGTATTCCCATGGGAAAGCCCATGGCCGAGGGAAAAGGGGAAGCCGTGAGTACGGATGAATCGACGCCGAGCCCGCTATTGCCGGCCGGGGGCGATGCATCCGCTCTCGTCCCGGACGGTCGGCCGCGCCAGGATTCTCTCCCGGAAGCGCTCGTCCACCCGATAGTCGAACGCATCGCCGCGCTTGAAAAGGAGCTTTCCGACAGGCTTGCCCTCTTTGACGAAAACAGGCGGCTGGCCGAGGAACTGCGCCTGCGGGACCGGGAGATAACCCAAAAGAATCACGAAGTCGAAACCCTGAAGCGTGATCTGGTCTATCAGAAGAAACTGCTGGAAAAGGAAATCGAGGACCGGATGCGCGTGCTCGATGAAAGACGGACTCTTATGGACCGTGAGTTCACCGAGAGAATTACGCGGGAGCGTGATGAATTCGAGAGAAGATTAGCCGCGGAAAAGGACGCATGGTCCGACCGGCTGGCAAGAGAACAGGAAAAGCATGCGGCAAGCCTGGCCGAAATCCAGACCAGGGAGGGCTTCTGGTCCCGGCTCGGTAAAATGCTCACCTGGAGTTGACTACGTAACCCTCCACTCATGAGGTAAATGATGCAGTTTCCCATCCCCGAAATCGACGAAATGCGCAAACGCCTGATAGATCTTCTGCTCGAGTTTGCGTTCCAATACTCCGAGACTCCCCGGTTCAAGCTGGCTCACGGAGGAACGAGCAGCTTTTATTTTAACTGCAAGCGCGTGACCCTCGACCCCGAGGGGCAGTACCTGATCGGGAACCTGGTCTTCGAAGCCGTTCGCGATTTGAAGATCACGGGTATCGGCGGACTCACCCTGGGCGCCGACCCCATCGCGAACGCCACTGCCTATACCTCATGGCTGAGAGGCCAACCCATTCAGTCCTTCGTGGTCAGGAAGGCACAAAAGGACCACGGGATCATCGCTCCCATCGAGGGCAAGGTGAAACCCGGCGACCGAGTGGTCGTGCTCGATGACGTGGTTACGACCGGAGGCTCCACCCTTCAGGCCATTTCCGCGTGCAGGCAGGCGGGACTGGAGATCGCGGGCGTCGTCGTACTCGTCGACCGCCAGGAGATGAACGGGAGGGAAAAGATCGAAAATGAGGTCCCAAACCTCAAAGCCCTGGTCACCCGCGATGACGTGATGGAGATATATATGAAATCAAGAAAAAACCAGTGATACCGGCTTATCACTTCCTCGCCCATGCAGCGGTCAAATTCACCCCAATGTTTTTCGCCTCTACTCTTTATATAAATGCGCGAATGATTATCATGTAGTGGAGCAATTTAAGGGATAGGGGCTCTGATTGTTCTCGATCGTTAAGATCGATAAGATATTTAACTTTTGGTATTGGGGGAATGACATGACTGCAACGGTTAAAACCAAAATGGGCAGCGAGTCGGCTTGTTCGTTGTCATCGCCCGTGAATCCCGGATTCGGGCAGGGGTCGTTCGACGAGCAGGCCAGAATAGGTCTTGAACAGTATTCCCAGTCGTTCAGCAAACTCATTGCGAGCAAGGTCGAGGGAAAAGAATATTCCGAACAGGAAAAACAGAGACGAGACCGCGCCAAGAAGGCCAATAAGATATACAAGGGCGTGTGTGAGGATATCGGACTCAAGGCTTGCTTTTTCAGCAATTTTGGGGACTGGACGGAGTATGTTGACGGGAAGATGAGCGACTCCGAGTTTCGGATGAATGCGGAGCTGAAAGCCCGGCAAATGGCCGCCGAAAATAATTGAGGTGTCGCAAGAGATGAGAACACGGGTAATGCCTGCTCACGTATACCGGTGGCATCCGGGGAAATCAGCGGCGCCACTCTTGCCGCCGGGTGAGTTTTCAGGCATCATCGCCGCATGGGTCGATGTAGATGAGAGATAGACGGCGGGATTATTTTGTGGAGAAATCCGGCTGCTGCCTCTAACCGGCCGCATTCTAAGAGTGCGGCTTTTTTTTGCTCTAATTCGGAGTAGTTTCGGGACCGCCCGGCTCATCCCGTGCTTTGGATTTGTGACCGGGAAAGGCCGATCGCCGGCGCTTTGCTTTTTGTACACTGGAGAATGCCCGCCGCAATGGATGCCGAATACTGGATCAGGAAGCTCGGACTCACGGAACACCCCGAGGGAGGATACTTTGCTCCCGCCTATCGATCACGCGAACTCCTCGATAAAGGCTGCCTCCCCGAGCGTTTTCCCGGGGCACGCGCGGTCGTCTCTTCCATTCATTACCTTCTGGTCAAAGGTCAGTTCTCCGCATTTCACAGGATCAAGTCGGTCGAATTCTGGCAGTTTTGCACGGGCAGTCCGCTGATTCTCCATGTCCTGGACAAAGAGGGGAACCTGGCGGAAGTGCGGCTGGGGGGAAACCCGGAACAGGGGGAACTCTTTCAGCGGGTGGTAGAGCCCGGGTGTTGGTTCGGGGCCGAAGTGTCCGGCCCGGACGGTTATTCACTCGTGAACTGCATCGTCGCGCCCGGATTCGACTTTGAGGATTTCGAGCTTGCCCGGCGCGAGGAATTGGTATCGCTCCACCCCCGGCACCGCATGGCAATCGAAAGGCTGACAAGGTCATAAAGGCCCCGTCGGATTATCCGGTTTTCCTGAACAGGGCTGCTATCCCCCGCGAACCAAGATCAGGCACGACCAGTTCGAACGATTCATATCTCGGGAGCACCCGGTTGAAGCCGTAGACCAGGTAGAGCGCCCCGGGGCGGCCTCTTTGCGCGATCAGTTCCGCGAATACATCGTGCAGGGTGATGTACGTGTAGAAAAGGTCTACTTCCTCGATATGCAGGCCCGTACCTCTTTCGACTTCCTCGAAAGTGCGCCGGTCGAGGGAACTTCCATGAAAGAGGAAAATGTTATCCGGAGGAAGGGTCCCGCCTTCCCGCGAGAGTATCGGCAGCAGATCTGCTCTTCTCTGTTCGAATTCCGAGAGAATCTCCCCGTCGATTTCGATTCCGACAGAAATCTTCACGAAGTAACTCATGAGGAGATTCACCCGACCGTCCCCGCACCCCAGATCGACAAATCTGGTGGACTCCGCGTTCAGAAAGCCGAGCGCCGCGAGGTGGGTGAGGCAGGCGGAAAGATTGGACAGGTCGGTGGTCTTGCGAAAGCCCTTTGTCCCGGTACAGCCGACCTTGCAGGCGTCAAAGTAGGCTGAAATCAGCCGGACCGTCTTTTCCAGAGCTTCGGAGCCTTCGGATACCCGGTTTTTCATTCGGTCTTGCACCTGAGAATTCTTCTGATCCTGTCGTGCAGAACAAAGACTGCTTCCATTTCTCGACCGGTCGTTTCCTGGAGTCCTTTCAGCCCCTCTTTGGTGATCGCGCCGCATAACCTTGCACACAGGTAGTTGATGCAGATTATATCCCGCGCGGCAAGCATGCATCCCCCGGCGCCCAGGAAGTGGCAACTGTTATCCGATTGTCTTGAGTCCGGGAGGGAGCTTCCCAACAGCAGGTTTAACAACAGCATCTCGGGCGTGTAGCGGTCTTCGAGTCCAATACCGCAGCAACTCCCGCCTTCTTCCTCATCGCAGCGGCGGCATACCTCCGATACCCCTGCCTCGACGGAGGATTTGCGTGATGATTCCGTCCTGGCCATAAGATCTCGCACCCCCCGCGAGATGGCCGGGTCCTTCAAAAGCGAATCGGCCCATCGGGCATGGAGTTCGCGGGCGATCGCAATTTTCTCTCCGATCCTCATGAAAGCACTTCTACTTTTCAATCCTGAGTTTCTTTATTCTGGAGTCGAAAGTGGAACGATTGACGCCCGCCTCCTTGGCGGCCCGCGTGATGTGCCACTTATTCTTTTCCAGCAGGTAAGTGACATAATCGCGCTCAAGCCTCTCCCAGGAGTATCCGTCAAACATGTTCCCCTGCGGCGTGCCGGGGGACTCCGAGGTATCCTGTTTCTCCGCCCCGTTCCCGGCCGGAGCGCATGAAGTCACGGCATCCGTGGCCCCCGGGAAATGGCCGGCGAGGTCCGCGCATGTAACAGAATCCCCATGGGTAATGACTATTATGTGCCTGATGAAGTTTTCCAACTCACGCACATTTCCCGGCCAGCGATATTGCATGAGGAAATGCAGGGCGTCTTTGGAAATCATTTTGCGGGCGACTCCCAGCCGAAGCGATTCCCGCGCCATGAAGTGTTCGAGCAACGGGACGATGTCTTCAGGCCGCTCTCTCAAGGCGGGAATCTGGAGCGGCAGGACATTCAGACGATAAAAAAGATCCTCGCGGAAATGGCCCTTGGTAATAGCGTCGGGCAGATCCCTGTTAGTCGCGGAGATTATCCGCACGTCCACTTTCCTGACACGGGTCTCGCCAAGGGGCTTGATTTCGTTTTCCTGTATGACGCGAAGTATGCGCGCCTGAAGCTGAGCCGGCATGTCTCCAATCTCATCGAGGAAAACAGTGCCGCCATCGGCTGCTTCAAATAATCCGATCTTGTTCTGAACCGCCCCGGTGAATGCTCCCCGCCGATATCCGAACAGCTCGCTTTCAAGGAGAGTATCCGGGATACAACTGCAGTTCTGAACCATGAAAGGCATATGGGCGCGGCCGCTCAGTCGATGTATCTCCCTGGCCACAAGCTCTTTTCCCGTCCCGCTCTCACCGGTGATCAACACGGGAAAATCCGTCCGGGCATATTCCCCCGCCCTTTTCATTGCATTCTGGAAAGAGACGCTGGTCCCCACGATCACCTGTTCACTTCTGATCGCGTCCAGTGTTTGCTTGAGCTTGAGGTTTTCTTTCACTTTATCCGAATAGACGAGCGAATTGCTCAAAGCTATGGAACCGATATCGATCAACTGCTGAAGCAATGCGAGGTAGCTCTTATCGACATTCAGACGATCGCCGCCCGCGCTTGTGTCGATTATCTGCACAGCGCCGTAAACCTCGCCCGTCCGGAGAAAGAGTGGAAAGCACAAAATCAGCCTGCTCTTTATGTCCAGCCCTTCTTCCGCCTGTCCGAAATGCCTGGAGTCCTTTCCGGGCTCACCGATTGTCATCTTACCATTTTCGATTACCCAGCCGACTAAACTTGGCTGGCTAAAATCAATGGACATGCCTCTGATTTTTTCGCTCTGCACACCCGCGGCTTCGATACAGGTGTACCCGCCTTTAGCCTTAACCCAGATCGAGCCCCGCTCGACGTTCTGCAGGTCGAGCAAAGCCGCCAGGAACTTGTGCTGAAGCTTTTCGGGATCGAGTTCTTCTGATACAGCCTTGCAAAAATTGAAAGATTTGTCGCCCATGCCCCTCTCTCCGGCAATCGCCCCATTTTCAGCTTGTGTCGCTTTAGAAATTCTTCAAAAGTTCCGATTTATATCCGATAACTTGATTGGAGCGAATACGTTATCCTTGCAAGTCTTGAAGAACAGGTCAAGTGCGAAGCGTTAAACGGAAGGCTCGGCACGATTTTTTTGATCCCGAAAGGGGGGATGGGGAGATGAGAGAGATGAATACCAGCGAAGTCACCATTACGATGGTTGATGGCACCGTTTTCCATGGTTCCATCAATATTGGCACGTCACGGAGAGTCTCGGATTATTTCAACAAAGGCGACAGCCTGTTCATCATATTGTTCAACAGCAGACGGGACAAAAACGGGGACAAGGAAGTCTATTTCCTGAACAGGAACCACATCCTTTGGGTCAAACCCGAGGACGCACCGGGAGCCGGCTCATCTGATTCAGCCCCCCTGTCAATCGAAGGCAAGTCTTTTTGATCAGATGGGAACGGAATTTCCCTTCCGGAAATCCTGCTGTTCTTTGAACGGTACAACCAGAGAGCTTCCAGCTTCCAAAACCCGCACCGCATCAGGCGGTCGGGCCCGCCGCGCGTCTGGAGCGTAATCGGCATGAGAAGCGAAGGGGCAACTGCCATCATTTTTCAATCGCCTGTCATCCGCATCCCCGTGATTCCTGTTCGTTCTCCCCATTCCTTCGCGGCCACGGTCAGGGATACCTTGGCCTCGGTGGTAAACCCTGTTGCATTTCGACTGGTAATGACTACGATAGCAACCTGAGTCACGCCGCTTCCTTCCAACTCGAGGAGGTTCCGCGAATGAGTCCTCCGGTCACTTAAGTTGTTGTTGTCGATATCGGACTGAGCTTACGGTCAATGGTGGTTTTCATGGTCAATCGGGCAATGCCTCAATGCCGGCCGCTATCATCCCGGCGTTCCTCCTGAGTCTTCTCGCCGCCATTTTCCAGGGCTTTTGGGAGCGTCTCGCGCCACATTTCGGCGTAAACAACCGAGGAGCGACGCATGAAAGTATTTACTCATAACGATTTCCTGAGCGTATACGTCAGAGACCCGGCGGCAGCCCAGGGAAGAATCGAAGCAGTTCTGAACGCTCTGCGCGGTGAAGTCGAATTCGAAGAGGCGCTCACCGCCGGTGAAGACGACATCCTTGCTGTTCACACCAAAGCACACGTTCAAAGCGTATCCTCCATGGGCCTGTACAAGGTAGCGGCCCTTGCCGCCGGGGCCGCCATCCAGACGGCGGAAGCGGGAATGGTAAGACCCTGTTTCGGGCTGATCCGCCCTCCCGGTCATCACGCCTCTTCCGACCACGCATGGGGATTCTGCTACTTCAATAACATGGCCATAGCCCTGGAGCACCTGCGCTCATCCGGGATGATAAAAACAGCTCATGTGCTCGATTTTGACTTGCACTACGGGGATGGAACGGTGAATATACTGGGGTCAAAAGGCTACGTCTCCATCCATAACCCCGATGCGGAGCACAGGGAGGACTACCTCGCGGAGATAGCCGAACGGCTCCAGTCCATTGAAGTGGATGTAATCGCCATATCCGCCGGCTTTGACAACCATATCGAGGACTGGGGGCACACGCTCCACACCGAAGATTACCGCGAAATCGGCCGCATGGTACACGCGGCGTGCGCGCGGCTGCGCGCGGGATGCTTCGCGCTGCTGGAAGGCGGCTACAATCACGGCGTGCTGGGGTCGAATGTCCGTGAATTCCTCAGGGGCATTCAAGGAGTATAGGAATTCCGCGGAGAGTCCACGATGGCTGAAACCGGCGCGCGGGTTAAGGTCCTTTTTCCCGAAGAACTCGAAGAATATATCCGAACGCACAAGGAAGGTTCTTACCTGCTCCTGGACGTGCGCCAACCGGAAGAATACGAGGAATCCCACCTGCCGGGATCGAAGCTGGTGCCTTTGCCGGCCCTCACCGAAGCCTTACCCGGACTGGACCGGGTGAAGGACACGATCGTTTACTGCTCGGTGGGCGGGAGGAGTCTTACCGCCGCCAAATTCCTCGCAACAAGAGGGTTCAGTCACATTTTTCAGCTCGAGGGCGGCATCCAGGCATGGGAAAATGAGACGGCCCAAAACCCCGCCGAACTTCACCTGGAGTTTGTCCGGGGTGACGAAACTCCCGTGGAAGCGGCTGGGATTGCATACCGCATGGAAACCGGACTGGAGCAGTTCCATCGGACCACCTTTGAAAGAACCGACGACCCCGAACTGAAAGCGCTTTTGGAAAAGCTCATCATGGCCGAGGCAAGCCACAGGGACCGGCTGGTGAAGCTGCTAAAGGACCTCGGAAGCGATTTGGGCAGCGTCGCGGGTATTGACGGCCCTTCCCAAGAAAACATGATTGAAGGCGGGCTGGACATCAAGGAGTTTCTGGCGGGAAACGAATACTACCTGCAATCCGTCTCCGGGTGCCTCGGGCTTGCCATGATAATCGAAACTCATGCGCTCGATCTCTATCTGCGAATGGCGGATACATGCACGGACCCCGGCACGAAAGACGTTTTCTTCAGCCTGGGCGAGGAGGAGAAAAGCCATTTGAACGCGCTTGGAGGACTTCTCGGGGAAAAAACGGGTAGTAGAAAAAGCGATGATCCACGCGCCTGAAACGGCGCTCATCCTCTCCCCTCGTTTAGAACGCGCCGCTTCGCATATCCGGATCTCGTCTAATAGTGAAATTCCATCGTGAGGTCTATAGCCCTGGCGGAATGCGTCAGGGCGCCGCAGCTTATGAAGTCCACGCCCGCGGCCGCCATGGCGCCAACCCTGTCCAGGGTGACTCCGCCCGACGCCTCGAGAAGGACACGCCCTCCGGCAACCTTGACGGCGGTTTGCAGGCTCTCCAGCGAGAAGTTGTCCAGAAGCACGATGTCCGCCTCCGCGCCGATTGCCTCCTCAAGCCCTTCCAGGTCCTCCACCTCGACTTCGATTTTCAGCGTATGCGGAGCATTCGCCCGGGCCCGGCGAACCGCCTTCCCCACACCCCCCGCGACGGCAATGTGGTTGTCCTTGATGAGTATCCCGTCAAAGAGGCCAAACCTGTGATTCCTGCCTCCCCCATGCTCCACGGCGGCCTTCTCCAGGCCCCGCCACAAAGGCGTGGTCTTGCGCGTGTCGAGGATGCGGCATGAAGTACCGGAGACCGCATCCACCATTGCTCGGGTAAGGGTAGCCACCCCGCACAGGCGCTGAAGGAAATTCAAAGCCGTTCGCTCACCCGTGAGCAATGAGCGTGCCGACCCCGCGAGCCTGAACACCGTGGCGTTCGCCTCCACAATATCCCCATCGCGAAAAAACGATTCTATCCGGACCTCTTCATCGAGCAGTTCAAAGACCCGGCGGAAAACGCCGGAACCGGAAAGAGTAAATCTCTCACGCCCGAATACGACGGCTTCGGCACGGTTCTCGGCAGGCACAACGGCCAGAGTGGTTGCGTCTCCGCATCCGATATCTTCCTGGAGGGCCCGTCGGAGCAGGCCGTCAAAACGCTCCATGCTATTCTCCCGTTCGTGCGCCGTCCCGCAAGCGGTCCATGACCTTGAGTCGGTGTGCGAGCTTTTCCATCTTTTCACCCAACCGTGAAGCCTTTTCCCGCTCCTTTTCGATAACATCGGTGGGTGCCTTTCCGAGAAAATCCTCGTTCGAAAGCTTACGATTCGTTACGCCGATCTCTTTTTCCAGCTTTGCAATTTCTTTCTGAAGCCGCTTGGACTCACTCTCGAAATCCAGAACGTCCTTGAGAACGACGAAAACATCAATACCCCCGACCACGGCGCCCGCGGCGGATTTCGGCTTTTCCATCTCTCCGATTCGAGCAACACCCAACCGGGAAATACGAGCAAGGTCCTGAAGGGTTCGGGCCTGTTCTTTCAACAGCGCAACGTCGGAATCCCCCTCGCACAGGCAGACGACCTCCACGCGAATCGCCGGCTGTACGTTCATCTCGCCCCGGATATTTCGGATAGCGGTAATAACACCCATGAGCTTGTCGACCTGTTCCTCGGCGGCGGCATCAATCCTTTCGGCATGGTATTCCGGGTATTGTGCCTTCATGACGCTTCCGGAAGTGCGAGGGAGCTTTTGGTAGAGTTCCTCGGTTATGAAGGGCATCACGGGATGGAGCAGCACGAGGATCTGCTCGAGCACAAACGCGGCGATCGAACGTGCCTGACCGCCTGCCTCCGGATCGTCACCGTAGAAGGCGGGCTTTATCATCTCCAGGTACCAGTCACAGTACTCGTGCCACAGGAATTGATAAAGCGCCTGGGCATATTCATTGAATCGGTAGCCATCCAGGGATTCGGATGTCTCGCTTACCACCCGCTGCAGACGGCTGAGAATCCAGCGATGGGCCAGAGCGGCCGGCTTCTCCGGAATCGAGTCCGACGTCTCGAATCCTTCGAGGTTCATCAGAAGCAGCCGGGCGGCATTCCAAATCTTGTTCACAAAATGTTTGTAGCCCTCGATCCGTTCCTCGGAGAGCTTGATATCGCGCCCCTGCGCGGCGAAAGCGGTCAGGGCGAACCGAAGCGCGTCCGTTCCGTATTTGTCCATCATGAGCAGAGGATCGATCACGTTGCCTTTCGATTTGCTCATCTTCTGCCCCTGGGCATCGCGGACCAGCGCGTGCACATACACTTCGTGGAAAGGGACCTCACCCATGAAGTGGATACCCATCATCATCATTCGGGCCACCCAGAAAAAGAGGATATCGAAGGCCGTGACGAGTACCGAGGTGGGATAGAATTTCTTCAGTTCATCGGTCCGGTCAGGCCAGCCCATGGTGGAGAATGGCCAAAGACCCGAACTGAACCATGTATCGAGAACGTCGGAATCCTGCTCCAGCGCGGCTCCGGGGCAGTTGGGACAGCCGGACGGCTTTTCCATGGACACAAGCACATCGCCGCACTCCGTGCAGTACCAGGCGGGAATGCGGTGTCCCCACCAGATCTGCCGGCTGATGCACCAGTCCTCGACGTTTTCCATCCAGATGAAGTAATCATTTTCCCACTTGGCCGGAACGATTTGAGTCTTATCGCTTCGAACGGATTCAATGGCCGCCTCGGCCAGGGGCTTCGTGGAAACAAACCACTGCAGAGAGAGCATCGGCTCCAGTACACTCGCGCACCGGTAGCAGTGACCGACCCTGTGCTTGTAAGGTTCAACCTTTACAAGATAGCCCCCCTTCTCCAGGTCCTTGAGAATTTTCTTGCGGCACGCGTACCGGTCCAGCCCGGCATACGAACCGGCCTCCGGGCTCATAACACCCCGTTCATCGATTACCTGAATGAGGTCCAGGCCATGTTTCCGGGCCAAATCGAAGTCGTTGAAGTCATGGGCGGGGGTCACCTTGAGAGCACCCGTTCCGAACTCGCGTTCGACATAGGTGTCGCCAATAACCGGTATGCGCCGCTCCACGAGCGGCAGGATCACTTTCTGCCCGATGTATGATGTATATCTTCGGTCATCCGGGTGCACCGCTACCGCGGTATCGCCAAGCATCGTCTCGGGCCTGGTGGTGGCCACGACGAGCGCGCCCTTGCCATTTTCCAGCGGATACCTGACGTGGTAGAGAAAACTGTCCAGGTCCTCGGCCTCCACCTCTATATTGGCAAGAGCGGTCATGCACCGGGGGCACCAGTTGATCATGCGCTTACCGCGATAGATGAGTCCCTCGTTATACAATGCAACGAACACCTGCCGAACAGCGCGGGACAGCCCGTCGTCCATCGTGAACCGCTCGCGCGACCAGTCGCACGATGCACCAAGGCGTTTGAGCTGATTGATGATAATCCCGCCGTATTTCCGTCTCCATTCCCAAACCCGTCGAAGGAACTCTTCACGTCCAACCCCATGGCGCGTGAGCCCCTCCTGGGAGAGCTGCCTTTCGACGACATTTTGCGTGGCAATACCGGCGTGGTCCGTTCCGGGCACCCAAAGCACCTCGAACCCCTTCAGCCTCTTGTAACGGCACAAAATATCCTGGAGGGTATTATTGAGGGCATGCCCCATGTGGAGCTGCCCCGTCACATTGGGCGGCGGGATGACAATACTGAACGGAGGTTTTGAACTCTTTTCGTCAGCTCGGAAAAAACCCTGTTCCTCCCAGTGCCCATACCAATGTGACTCTACTTCGACAAATTCGTACGCTTTAGGCAGAGCGCCTTCGCTCATGATCATTCCTTTATGATGCGGATTCGTGCAAATCTCGGGTTTCTGGAGTGTGAGGCCGTTTTAACCCTGCCCGGTTCCCTTAGGGAACAGATGAGTCTCGACTCCCATTAAGGAGAGGTTGCAGTGAAGGTTCAGGATAAGTGGAACACAACATCCATTTCTCCCTTTCGCCTGGGCGGAACCAGAACTGCCCCGAGGCGAGAGGAAGGAACCTTGCAGGATGATGTATGTTCTCCCGTGGGTTTCGGCTGACTCGCCAAACGCTGGTGGTTCCCAACCTACCCGATTTCTTTTCTAAGCTTCTCTATCTCTTCCCTGATCACATCCCTGGCGACTTCCGGCAATCTGGTTTCCACCAGGGCCCGTAAGTGTTCGAAAAGCCTCGATTCTATGCGTGCCACAAGCTCGTCGACCATGCGAGGTATTATCGTTGCGTCCCCGGGCACGGTCACGAACGCCGGAGCCGAGTCCAGGGAAGAGACGGGCTCCGACACCTGCGGCGCCGCCTTTTCGGCGGGACGCACCTCGGGCGCTTGCGGTATGGGTTTCTCCGTGATGATATCCTCCACTGCCGGTGGCTCGGGAATTACCGCTTCCACCGGAGGTTCTTCCGGGACCGGTATTTCTTGAGGAGGTTCCTCCGGTTCTGGAGCCTGGTAAGTCTCTGTCTTGTCGGTGGAGGATTCGGCGGCGAGCAGAGCATCGGCCAAATCCTGAGGATCGACCGGCTCGGCCGCCTGTTCCGCTTGTTCCTCAACCGGCGGAGCGGCAGCGGCGCTTTCCTGTAGCTCGACCTTCTCTTCCTCCCTGCCCGCATCCTCCGCGGGAACAGCCCGGGACTCATCGAGGAGCGGTTGCAGAAGGTCATCGTCCTCGTCATCGGTGTTTTCATCCCCCCTCGACAAGGGCTTTTCCTCGGCGCCTTTTTCCATCAACTTCTCGAAAAGATCCTCTTCATCGGCCTCAAGGTCGAAATCCTTGAGCAGATCGTCATCCGCGTCAGCCGCCGGCAAATCGTGGGCTGGCGGAGCTTTTTTCATGAGTCCTTTTTGAGCGAGGGCTTGAGCGGGCTTTGCCTGGGGTTCGAAGTCCAGATCGGGGTCCGCATCGAGGATCTCCACATCCATGTCGAGATCTTCGTCCTCGTCTATGGACCCTGACGGCATTTCGATAATGTCTTCAAGTTCGATGATGTCGTCGTCATCATCATAATCCCCGGTTTCCAGGTGGACATCCCGTGAGGGGTCGGGCTTCTCGTCAAATCCCATGGACCTGTTAGGCTTCTTCATCACTACCTCTCATCCGGGTAATCGCACCCGCTCAAATATTTGGGAAAAAACGTCACTTCCCAGAAGCAATGGAATCGATACCACGCATAAAAAACTTCTGTCAAGGTTTAGCTGTTCAGGAGCCGAAAAGCTTGGGGAGGGAGCAGCCCCAATCAGCCCCGATGGCAAAAGAGAAGGAGCGCCGACCGGATGAATCCGGCTGCCCGGAAATCTCATATGCCGAAACGGCCGAATAGTGACACCTTGATGAGGAAATCATGCAGGATGGCCCCCTTCCTGCTGAAAAAACACTCCCGATCAAATCCAATAATAAATGATGTTTCCCGATTATTCATCGGGTTTTATGTCACCTTACCGCAAGTACATCTTCCTTCCAACCTCCAGTTCATGAAATTGGGTCAAAAACTTTCCTTGACAATTATTTTGCGCTGTGTTTTATGACTGACCGGTCCGTATCGGAACGAGGAGAGATCATTTTGGCGCACAAGCCACAAGACCAGCACATCACCGGAGCAGTTCTCAAGAAGTTGGCAGTCGGCGTGGACCCGGCGGGCGCAATTGAGTCTTTGATAGGTTCAAAGCTCGACGGACAAGGCTCGCCGGAAGAACAGATAGACGAATTCGCCCGCTGCTTTCTGCGCATTCAGGCGGCGTTGCGCACGGTTGCCGCCCACAACGTGCCGGTTTCCGATATTGCCCGGGCCATGGGGGAAGTCGCCGGCAACCGAGGCATCCCCGCCGCCCTCTTCTACCCCGCCCTGCTGGAAAGAGTATTTGCGGAACCCGACGAAGCCGGCAGGCTTCAGCCAAAGTCTTCCAGCAAGGAGAGAATCCTCGATGCGGCCCTCGAGGTCTTTTCCCAGAAAGGATTTCACTCCGCCACAACCGATGAGATTGCGGAGCGCGCCGGCGTGGGAAAGGGTACCGTCTACCGTCACTTTGCCACGAAGGAAAAGTTGTTTGAGGAACTGGTGCGGCTGCGTCTGGATGAACTCGAGGCAAAGGCGACATCCATCATCCACGGCCGCGATGACGTTCTCACGATGATATCCAAGTATATCCAGGTTTACTTCGAATTCTTCGACCGGAATCAGCACCTGTACCGGTTGATTGTCAGGGAACAGCTTGACCTGGGTGAACATTCACCGGACAACTATTTCAAACGGGTCATGCGTGCCGTCCCTAATTTGAAGAGAAAAGTTTATGAGGGGAGCCAGCAGGGAATCCTCAAGGATGTTGATTTCCAAACGGTGTTTTATGGAACGATGGGTTTCGTCCATGGCGTAATCCAGAAATGGCTCGCTCGCGACTGCGCCTATTCCCTCGTCGAGGAGCTTCCGGGCGTGCGAGAAGTGCTCTTTTACGGGTTTGTAAAAAATGCGGACAAAGTAGTGTACGAAAATCAAATTTAAGAGGAGGAGCAAAAGAATGAGCAAAACCGCCGAAGAAGTAAAAATCATCGACATCATCGCCAACCAGCTTGGAGTTGATAAAGATATGGTCACCCCACAGGCCAACATCGTGGATGACCTCGGAGCCGATTCACTCGATGTCGTGGAACTGGTAATGGCCCTGGAAGAGGCCTTCGACATGGAGATTCCCGACGACGACGCGGAAAACATTCGCACTGTCCAGGATATATTCGACTATCTCGGCAAAAATAAGGCGGCCTGATCGCTGGTTCTTATCCCGGAGGGGCGAATTTCGCCCTCCGGGTAACCGTGTCACTTCGCCGCATAAACAGGAAGGAGCGGGGGGTGTCCCTCCACTCCTTTCCGGCTTGCCGCTCCCGGCGGCCCTCCAGTCGAACTATCCCGGTCGAACCCGCTCCGCTTTTCGTCAGAACCTCCATATCTGCATCACCCCAACGCCTCCCACAACAACCGGCGATCCCGACTTCTTGCCGAAAATCTCCCTTAACCGGGCATCGTCCCGGTCGACCTGCTCATTAGTGGTGTTGTACTCAGGGTTTGAGAAAAAGAGCTGCAGTTCTCCTCCCGCCAATTCCGTATTTCCAAAATGTTGCGCATTGAACAATCCGGGCGTTGTCGAACATGCGCACAGCCCGGTTACCAAAACCATCGCGAGTAGAATCCGTCGAATCATAACTCTCTCCAGACATCAATCATCATCCGTTACAAGAATAATGATTCGGATTCGTGATGAAAAGCGGCTCTGAGTGCATTCCGGAATTCTTCTAATATGAAAACGAATTTTGAAAAGGATTCCTTTTAGTTTTTTGAGTGGCTGCCGACAATTCCTTTGAGAGTGATCCAGGAATGAATGTTCGTGGACACGTCGGCTGTGCATCCAGGATGTGTATTTTCACTTTTGTGCTTAAGGGAGTTGATTTGCACACGGCAGCAGTTTACCGGGCGAGCAGTCACCCCTCGGGGACATCGGGATGAGACGCCAAAAGTGCGTCATGCCTTAAAAGACATCAAAAAGAGAGAATTTTGCACATCAGGGGCAGTTGACTCAGAAAAGAGTTGACTCTTTAGCGATTGCAGAATATTTCATTTGCTAAGTTGCACATTGTGCACAATTGTGCCCGGAGGTGCAATCTTCCGCGGGGGGCCAGGAGAAATCATTCTGGTTTATTGACATTTTTTGCGTGTGGATTCCGCCTTTCGCGGACCTGTCCGCCCGCCGCGTCCGGCGGTGGAGAAGGTTCGGCCGCGCGTTGACTCGAGGAACGCCTGATGAGCACCATGCGAGAGCTGTTCACGAAACCCGTTCTTATTTTCGGCTGCGGCAACACGCTCATTGGAGATGATGGTTTCGGGCCAGCGGTAATCGACCACCTGCTCGATAACTTCAAACTCCCCTCTCATGTCGCTGCCCTCGACGTAGGAACCAGCATTCGCGAAATCCTTTTCGATCTGGTCCTGATGTCCGAGAGACCAAAATTCATCTACATCGTGGATTCCGTTTTCGATTCGCCGCATGGACCGGGGGAGATTTTTGAGATTGATGTAGCTCATATCCCCGCCATCAAGGTGAATGATTTTTCGCTCCACCAATTCCCTTCGGTCAATTTGCTGCGAGAGCTCCAGGACGGCGCCGGGGTTACGGTCCGGGTACTCGCGGTACAGGTCGGGAAGGTCCCGGAGGAGGTTGGGCCGGGGTTGTCCGGACCAGTGGAAGCAGCCGTCCCCAGAGCATGCGAATGGCTGCTCAGGGAAGTTGAGGAGAAGCCATGATAGTGATCCGCATCGGTCAACTTGCGGACCAGCTCGGGGTTCACAGAAACACGATTCGCAATTGGATACGCAGCGGGAGGCTTCCCGCGAGGAGCATGTCGGGTAAGCGCTACCTGCTCACCGAATCCGATTTCGCGAAGATTTGTCAGGAATTCGGCATTGACCGCTCGGTGCTCAAGCTGAAGCACGTTCCCGGCGCTCCCCTCATGAGCCGTGAGATGAGCATGCTGGAAGAAAACGTGCGACCCGTGGACCTCCCCTCGGGACAACTTCTGGTTGATCCGACGTGGGGAGAAGTCTGCATCACCTGCGGAAGCTGCGCCAGTGCATGCCCCATCTCGGGCGTGGATGGGATGGATCCCAGGAAACTGGTGCGGATGGCCGTTCTTGGCATCGAGGATGATCTTCTGGCTTCCCAATGGCCCTGGAAATGCACACTGTGCGGCAAATGCGAGAGGGCGTGCCCGCAGAATGTGGAGATAGTTTCCCTTATTCAGCGCGTGCGTGGGCTCAGAGAAAGGTCAAAGCTGCCGGGTCCCCTGCATAAGGGCGTCCTGATGTGCCTGGACAAAGGGAATAATCTCGGTATTCCGCGGGAAGACTTCGTTTCGCTGGTTGAAGAGATGTCCCAGGAAATGGTTGAGGAGGGCTTTACGGGCTTCCGTTCACCCATTGACGTCCAGGGGGCCAACCTCCTGGTTTCCGTGAATTCCAAGGAACCTTTCGCCGAGCCGGACGATATGAAATACTGGTGGCGGATCTTTCACGCCGCCGGTGAGTCGTGGACACTGCCTTCCGTGAATTGGGAGGGGGTTAACTGGGCGCTTTTTACCGGGGATGAAGACTCGTTGCGCACCATCGTGGGCCGGCTGGTGGAGAACATGTACCGGCTCGAATGCAAGACCCTGCTCCTGCCCGACCTGGGACATTCCTATTTTGCGGCCCGTTACGCTCTGAATCGCTGGTTTAAGGACGACCTGAAGAACTTCAAGGTGACCAATATTTTCGAGCTCTTGACCGGCTACATAAATGATGGCCGCATCCAGATCGATCCCTCGCGTCACCGCAAAATCACGACATTCACCGATGCATGCAATTATGGACGAAGGTCGCTCAAGGCCTTCGGCTACGGCTATTTCGAGGAGCCTCGCGCCATTATCAGGAAATGCGCTCCCAATTACGTGGACCTCTATCCCAACCGGGCGGATGATTACTGCTGCGGGGCCGGTGGCGGCGCCTGGGCAATGCCGTTCAAGGAAGAACGCGTCTATTACGGCAGATTCAAGGCCCGCCAGATAGAGAATTCCGGGGCCGGCCTGGTGGTAACGGCATGCCACAACTGCCGGGACCAGATCATGAAGAGTTTGCGCAAGGAGTACGACCTGAAGGTCGACGTAAAATACATATGGGAGTTGGTGGCCGATTCCCTTGTTCTGCCGGGCGGCCGGGCAGGCAGGCCATGATTTCGGGAGCATTGTTCAATGATTGATTTCGAGGAAAAGGTCGGCGCCGTAATGGTTGTCGGTGGTGGAATCGCCGGCATCCAGGCCTCGCTTGATCTCGCTAACAGCGGTTATTATGTCTATCTCGTGGAGAGGACCGGCGCAATCGGGGGCGCGATGGCCCAGGTCGACAAGACCTTTCCGACAAACGACTGCGCGATGTGCATTCTGTCGCCCAAGCTGGTCGAGTGCGGCCGGCATTTGAACATCGAGATGATGACGATGACGGAACTGGAGAAGCTGGACGGGGAGCTGGGTAATTTCACAGTGACTCTGCGCCAGCACCCCAGGTACGTGGACCTCGTCAAATGCATCGCGTGCGGAAAATGCGCGGACAAATGCCCCAGGCAGGTGAGGGACGAGTTCAATCAGAACATCAGCTTCCGCAAAGCCATTTATGTCAAGTATCCACAAGCTGCTCCGCTGAAATACCAGATCGATCCCCTCAACTGCATAAGGATGAGAGGCGGCAGGTGCAACGAATGCGAGCGGGTATGCCCCTGTGGCGCCATCCGGTTCGAGGATGTGGAAAAGACGGTCGCGGTAAAGGTCGGATCAATCATTCTCGCCCCGGGCTACCGCCCGTTTGATCCGTCCGGTCTCGTGGCCTGGGGCTATGGCCGGTTTAAGAACGTTGTTACCTCAATGGAACTGGAGCGCTACCTGGCTGTTTCGGGACCCACCGGCGGGCAGGTACTGAGACCTTCGGACGGGAAAAAGGTCAGGAAAATGGCCTTTCTCCAGTGTATCGGGAGCCGCGATTATAACCAGATCAATAAGAGTTACTGCTCCTCGGTCTGTTGCATGTCCGCGATCAAGGAAGCGACGATCGCGACGGACAACGACCGCGACCTGCGGGTCTCCATTTTTCACCAGGACATCCGGACACACGGCAAGGATTTCGAACGCTTCTATGACAAAGCCAAGCAAAAGGGGATCGTGTTTCACCGGTGCCGTACCCACGCGGTGGAACCCGGTGAATCGCCCCATGAGGTCAGCCTGCGCTTCATAACGGAGAGCGGCAAACAGATGACAGAGCAGTTTGACCTGGTGGTACTCTCGGTTGGCCTGGAGACAACACCGGAGACGGCTGTTCTGGCGGAACGCGCAGGGATCGAGCTTACCTCGAACGGGTTTGCATCCACCTCCTGTTTTGCGCCGGTGACTACTTCAAAACCCGGGGTCTTTGCCTGTGGGGCTTTTCTTAGCCCCAAGGACATCCCCCTCTCGGTGATCCAGGCCTCCGCCGCCGCCACGGCCTCGGCGATACGGCTCTCGGATGTGCGCTACAGCCTGTCGCACCAGAGACAGTTCCCGCAGGAACGCAGCGTTGAGGGCGAAAAGCCCCGTATCGGCGTCTTTATATGCAATTGCGGGTCGAATATCGCGGAAACGGTAAGAGTACGGGAGGTTGCCCGCTACGTCGAATCGCTTCCGGAAGTGGTTTATGTCGAAACGAATCTGTTCGCGTGCTCCCAGGACGCCCAGGAAATAATCCGTCAAAGGATTCGAGAGAAAAACCTCAACCGAATCGTGGTTGCCTCCTGCACACCGCGCACGCACGAACAGCTTTTTCGCGAAACCCTCCGGGCTTCAGGCCTCAATGAATGCCTTGTGGAAATGGCCAATATCCGCAACCAGCTTGCCTGGGTCCATAAGGGGGAGCCCGAAGCGGCGACCGCCAAGGCAAAGGACCTGGTGAGAATGGCGGTCGCCAAGGCCGCTTTATTGGAGCCGGCGCCTCCCGTCTCCGTGCGTATTACCCCTCAGGCGCTGGTGATCGGCGGCGGTCTGTCGGGGATGGTTGCCGCCCTGGCACTGGCGGACCAGGGCTTTCCCGTGCAGTTGGTCGAAAAGTCGGCCCAACTGGGCGGCAATGCACGCCACCTTTTCAAGACATGGAAAGGCGAACCAGTCCCCGACTACATAGAATCACTGACTAACCAGGTCAGGGAGCACAGTCTTATTTCCATCCACCTCAAGTCCGTGGTATCGGATGCCGAAGGCTACGTGGGAAGCTTCCGGTCCGTCGTCCAGAAACCTACCGGAAGTGTCGTGATAAATCACGGCGTAACGATCCTGGCAACGGGCGGGCAGGCTTTCAAGCCTACCGAATACGACTATGGCCTGTCTCCGAACATCCTTACCTCGCTCGAATTCGACAAATTGCACGCGGTAGGAGACGAGCGGATAGTCAACGGCCGAAGTTTCGTATTTATCCAGTGCGTCGGATCGAGGGAGCCGGAACGCAACTACTGTTCGCGCGTTTGCTGCACGCATTCCATTCAATCGGCAATGGCGCTGAAGGAAGAGAATCCGGCCCGAAGGGTCTTTATTCTTCACCGCGATATCAGAACCTATGGAATGAGAGAGGAACTCTACAGGCGAGCACGCGAGCTGGGAGTGATTTTCATCAACTATGACATGCATCAGAAACCGAATGTGGTGGTTGACGAAAGCGGAATAGAGGTGATCGTCTGGGACCATATCCTGCACGAACCCTTCAGCATAACGGCCGACGTCGTCACTCTCGCGACCTCCATCATCCCGAATCCGGAGACCAGGGAACTTGCCAAACTCTACAAGCTCCCGGTGGATATGGACGGGTTCCTGCAGGAAGCTCATGTAAAGCTCCGGCCGGTGGACTTTGCAACCGACGGCATTTTTCTGGCCGGACTGGCCCACTATCCCAAGCCAATCGAGGAATCCATCGTTCAGGCGCAGGCCGCCGTATCCAGGGCGGTCACGGTTCTTTCCAGCAGGTGGGTGGACCTGGACCTGGTAAGGGCCAGGGTGGACGAGGAAAAGTGCGACTGCTGCGCGCTCTGCCTGAATGTATGTCCCTATGAGGCGCTTGAAATCGAGCGCGATCCGGACGCGACGGGTAGGGAAAACGGGAAACAGCGGCTCGTCGTGCGGTCGGCGAAATGCAAGGGCTGCGGCTCCTGTCAGGCAACATGCCCCAAGGAAGGAATAAGCGTGAACGGCTTTTCCTACGGCCAACTCTCGGCCCAGGTACGCGCGGCGCTGACTGGAAGCGGCACGGCGAACTGAAACTGCCCCTTTGAGTTATGAATAGCCAATATCCATCAAGGAAGGAATAGGCTTTTGTCACAATGGTCTCCCGAGTTTGAACCGAAAATCCTGGCTTTCACCTGCAACTGGTGCGCGTATGCGGCGGCGGACCTCGCCGGTACGGCTCGCATTCAGTATCCGACCAATCTCAGGCTCATCCGGGTGATGTGCTCGAGCATGGTACATCCCAACCTGGTTATAGAAGCCTTTCAGTATGGCGCGGACGGGGTTCTGGTGATGGGTTGCCATCCCGGGGAATGCCAATATCAGGACGGCAACCAGAAAGCGAAAACAAGACTCTCGGTGGTGGAAGAGATGCTGTCCCTGATGGGACTGGAACAAGAGCGGTTTCGAATCGTCTGGTGCTCCTCCGCCGAAGCGGAACGCTTCGCGGAAGTAGCACGCGAGGTGACCAGGGATCTCAGGGAAATCGGTCCCTCGCCCTACCGGGAAGACGCCTCCAGGTATACGAGAAAAGAGGTGGTGCAGTGTCTGTAAAAATGGCAGCGGAGTGCATCAGCGGATGTTCCGGGTGCGATGTCTCTCTTTTGAATACGGGAGAGCGCTTTCTGAAGCTGATGAACCGCCTTGAGATCGTCCATATGCCGATGCTTGTGGATAATAAGTATTTCAATCCCGAGGGTGACTGCGAAAAGATCCACATACCGAACGCGGATATCGGGATTATCAGCGGGGCTGTCAGGAACCGGGAGCAACTCCAGATAGCCCAGGAGATGCGCGAGCAGTGCAGCCTCATCGTCTCCTTCGGGACCTGCGCCTCCTATGGCGGGATTCCCGCCCTCATCAATTTGTACGCGGACAAGGACCTCTTTCGGCGCTATTACCGTACGGCGGAGGCAACGGACGCGGCGCCCGACCCCTGTGAGGTAGTCCCTCCCTTTCTGGAGCGCACCTTTGCACTGGATGAGAAGATTCGAGTCGACGCGTGGCTCCCCGGTTGTCCGCCTCACCCGGATAACATTGTGCATGCGCTGGAAGATCTCATCGAAGGCAGGATCCCCGCCCTGCCCGCGAAAAGTGTTTGCGATTCCTGCCCCGCGCGGCGGGAGGGCAAGGGTCCCGTGCAGAGAATTCGCCGGTTTACCCGCAATGCCAAATTCCAGCCTGAAAAACCTCTCAGCGATATGCGCTGTCTTCTGGAGCAGGGATTCCTCTGCATGGGCCCGGTGACCTTGGCCGGCTGCTCCGGAGACAGCGGCGGCGCCCCCCGCTGCATTCAGGCCCGTGTACCGTGCCGCGGCTGTTATGGTCCGATCAGGCGGGGCGGAAATCAGCTTCTGGATATGCTCAACGCCGTCGCGAGCAACGACATCGACATCCGCAATCTCCCCGACCGGCTATCCATTCTGCGGTTTTCCGGGGCGCACAACCGGCTTCCACGTATTGTCCGAAAACCGCTTTAAAAACGAATGCGCTGAAAGGGAAACTCATGGGCTCCAATGCATCGGGCACTTCACAACCAACGTCCTCCCGCAGGGAAATAGTGATCCAACCGGTGACCCGAATCGAGGGACACGCGCGAATAACCATAAGGTTGGATGAGAACGGCAACGCGGACGAAGCTCGCGTTCACATTATGTCCATGCGCGGCTTTGAAAAGTTCCTCGAGGGACGGGCCGCCGAGGAAGTACCCGGAATAGTCACCCGCATCTGCGGAATCTGTCCGTGGCAGCACCACCTGGCCTCCAGCATGGCGGTGGAGGGTTGTTTCGGGGCGGAATCGCCGGCGGCCGGACTGCTTCTGCGCGAACTGACCCACCTTCTGGCGCACATAAACGATAAGGTCCTTCATTTCTTCCTGATGGCGGGCCCTGATTTCCTGGTGGAATCCGGTGACCCCTCCACCAGAAACATCATGGGGTTGGCCCGCCAGGCGCCCGATCTCGCGGAGAGAGTCATCCGGATGCGTCACCGCGGACAGATGATGCTGGAAAGATTCACCGGCCGCTCGATTCACCCCGAGGTCATCGTTCCCGGCGGCTTCTCCAAGCCGATGGTGCCACGCGAACGCGACGAACTGCATGCAATGGCCTTCGAGCAGCTCGAATTCGCGAGGTTTGCTCTCGATTTCGCCAAGGACCGCGTGTTTTCCCGGTTCACTCCCGAGCTGGCGGAACTGGGCGCGATAACCACCGGTTTTCTCGGCATGGTGAACGCGGATGACGGGAGCATGAACTTCAACGAGGGGATCTTGCGGCTCATGAGGCCGGATGGATCATACCAGGAGTTTTCGAGCCGGGAGTACACGGATTTTATCGGTGAGCATGTGGAACCCTGGTCGTACGCGAAATTCCCTTATGCCCGCGGATGGGGCGACGGTTTTTCGATGGTCCCCGAGGACCCTCGCGGAATCTATAGAACCAACAGCCTTGCACGAATCAACGTGTGCGATTCGATTCCGACCCCCCTCGCACAGGCCGAGCTTCAGGAATTCCGCTCTCTTTACCCGAGGCCCGCCCAGTCTTTAATGCTCTACCACTGGGCACGCCTGATCGAATTGGTATACGCCTGCGAACGCGCCCTGGAGCTGCTCGAAATGCCCGCGATTACCGACCCCCACGTTCGCAATGAAATCACGCCGAGGGCCGGCCGTGGAGTCGGCTGCGTTGAAGCCCCTCGCGGAACTCTAATCCATGACTATTCCACGGATGAGAACGGGTGCATCACGCGCGCGAACCTGATTGTCGGCACCACCCACAACATGGCAGCCATCAATATGAGTGTGAATCTGGCCGCGCGGGAACTCATCAAGGACGGCCAGGTGGACGAGGCCCTGCTGAACCGGATAGAGATGGCGGTACGCGCCTATGACCCCTGTATTTCCTGCGCCACGCACAACCTGGATGGCGGCCGGGTCTTCCAGATTTCTGTTCTGGATGCCGACGGGAAACTGATCATGGGGAGCTTCTAATGGCAGTCAAGAAAAAAGGCGGCACCAGACGTAGTGTTCGAGCCGAGCGGGTGGACACGAACTGCGGCTATGTGGGACACATGACCGTTGACGAGATCAAGGCGCGGTCGTTTGGGGAACAAATCAATGTAACCTGCCCGGAGTGCGGCAAGATCCACCTCACGACCGAGGAAATAGAAGAGGCGGAGGCAACGCTCTACAAGGACAGCAAACGATTTGCCAAGATCAAGTCCGATGCCGAGACGTAAGGAAGCAACCCCGGGAGCAAACCTCCACGGAGACAAAGTCCTCCGGAATGGCCCGCGGCCGGGAGCCACGGGTATCAAAGAAACCCTTTGAATACTTCGGGAGCGACGCCCGCAAGGATCTCTTTAAAGATGCCCCCAATGCGGGCATGCGGTCCCGTTCACGCATGGGTTCGACGCGGGCGGGAAAACAGCACGCAATGGCCCGTTCGTGCCTGGGAACAACAAAAAACAGCTTTCCACGGGAGAGGCGCCCGCGCCGGGCCGTGGGGCAATCCCCACTTTTCCTGGACCTGGGAAATAGCAGTCTTGAGAGCAACCTCGCATAAAACCTGGAAAGTCGATGCCGGTGAAATCCCCCCCTGCCTGTTGCTTGAGGCGGCATCGATTTTGACCCACGGCGGACTGGTGATATATCCAACCGAGACATTCTATGCCCTCGGAGCCGTTCCCGCGCTCCCCGAGGCACTCGCCAGGATTTACGCGGTCAAGGGCAGGCAAACCGGAAAGCCCCTCCCCCTGATTGCTTCCCGAATGGAAGCCGCGCTCTCGGCCGTATCCAATTGGCCTGAATCCGCTGATGTGCTCGCGGCCGCTTTCTGGCCGGGCCCCCTTACTCTTCTCCTGCCCGCCGCATCCTCCCTGCCGCTGATCCTGCATGCCGGGACGGGCAAAGTGGCAATCCGGATCTCCTCGCATCCCGTGGCGGTCCTGCTGGCTCAATTGGCCGGAGGACTCCTGGTTTCCACCAGTGCGAACAGGTCCGGAGCCCCCCCGCCGGACAATTCCGAAAGTCTCCCGCCCGCCCTGCTGCACGGGGTGGAAGGCTTGCTCGACGCCGGACGCTTGTGTGGCGGTCTTCCCTCGACCATCGTGGATGTGACGGTCGCACCGCCTGTTTTGCTGAGGGCCGGAGCACTCGATTGGAATGATATAAGCCGCGCGCTCGACGCTGCCCGCCATTGAGAATTTCCACTGCTCATACCCCGCAACGGCCTTGTTCAAACACCTCGGGATGATTGCCCCGGTTTGGGTGGAACCAATCGAAACGCCAACACCGGCCAACCCGCGAAAGTATCCCCGCGACACGCCATTCCAGTTGTCCCGAAAAAACAAGGTTTACGAATGTTTGCCCACTTTCAGTACTCTGCGCGCCATGCCCGGAAACCGGCCTCGAACATTGAGACACCGTATCTCCAAATTCAAAACCGCCTTGCGGCGAAAAGCACTCTTTCCGGTTTGGCAGTCCATCGGGAGCAGGAATCTCTCCGGCATCTTGTCCGGATAAGACTAATTAGTGGATATTTTCCAGCAGAGAAATTACACTGATGGGATTTGATCCAGCCGGCCACGATTGACGTCAACCGGGTAGAAAAGAAAGAAAACGTGCAGATTGCGCTGATAATTTTTGGAATATTGATTGTGATCCTTCTGACCGCGCTGGCCGTTGCCAGGCGCTGGAGAAGACTCGATAGCAAACAGACGCGGGTGCTCCTTTCCGGGGGCGGCACGGGGGGCCACGTAAACCCGGCCCTCGCGATCGCGGAGGGGATAAGAGAGCGCGATCCCCAGACCCGCTTTCTCTACGTGGGAGTGCGGAACAGGGCGGAGAGTGTAATTGTAAAGCGAGTGGGCTATCCGCTCCGGTTTGTGTGCTCGGAAGGTTTTCCCGGCTTGCGGATCTCTTTTCGGCTTTTTCGCTTCCTGGCAAAATTGAGCATAGGCTGTATCCAGTCACTTGTAAATCTTGTCGCTTTTGCCCCGAAATGGGTCATCGCGACGGGCGGCTATGTAAGCGCTCCCGTTATCGCCGCCGCGATCATTCTGAAAAGACTCCGCATCGCACGCGTCAGCATTTTTTTGCACGAGCAGAACAGCATTCCCGGACAGTTGAATCGCCTCATGGGCAAATGGGTGGACAAGGTCCTTCTCACATTCCCGCAAACCCTTTCGTTTTTTCCAAAAAACGGCGTCGTGGTCGGGTACCCCATACGCAATTCCATCATTGCGATCCCTTCCGAAGAAGCCCGGAGTAAGCTTTCCTTCCCCATTCCGCCGGGCCGGGACGTGGTATTCGCATTTGGGGGATCACAGGGAGCAAGGACCATCAACCGTGCCATCGTGGATGCCCTTCCCTATCTTCTACCGCATCGGAGCCGTCTTTTCATAGTACATGGAATAGGCCTGGCTTCCTCGGGTGAGTACGATGCGGCGCGCGATACCGATTTGCGGCTTGAAGCCGCCCTTTCCCGGAAAGAAAGAGAGCTTCTCGACGAGTTCTACTATCGGCAGGATTATTTCCACAATATCGCGGAAGTGTATTCGGCAAGCACTCTGATCGTGTGCAGGAGCGGCGCGGGAAGCCTCAATGAGATCTCCCGGATCGCGAAGCCCGCCCTCCTGATCCCGAAGGCGAATCTTCCCGGAGACCACCAGGTCATGAATGCCCGCGCCATGAAAAATGCCGGGGCGGCCGAGGTCCTATACGAGGACACCACGATCGAAGACGGTCGGCTCCTGGAAAAGCTGCAGGGCAAGGTGCTCGCTGACAAAATAATCACGCTGCTCAACAGCCCCGCCCGGCTCCGGGCGATGTCGGAGAGTAGCAGACATTTCCTGAGGCGGGAGGCAATCGAGCGCATTCTGAACGAAGTCTATGGGGAAGCCCGTTTTCCCGACGCGGAGAATTACCCTTCCATTCCGTTCAAGGAACTGACGAGCAACGCCAGGCTGCTGCAAATACTTACCGGAGCCTACAACCGCATGGGAAGAGATTTCAACCCGCTCAACGCGGTTGGCGACCCGGATGATCTCGAATACTACAGGCACAGGGCGGCGGGCCTTCTCAGTCATACCTCCTGGGAAGACCGCAACCTAGGCGTCAAGCTCATTGGACTCACCCGCTACAGGGAAAAGATTCCGACTCTTCTGGGAATGCTCTCCGATCGGACGCCGGTGAATAGATTCAAGAGAATATTCGGAGGCGATTTTGAGCAGGTGGGATTCATCCGCAGGAATATTGTGCATGCGTTGCAGGTGCTGGATCATTTTGATGCCGGAGTAGAGGGTGCGCTCTTTGCCGCGCTGGAAGACCCCTACTTCGAGGTCCGCGCCCAGGCGTGCCGCACGGCGGCCCATTTTGGTCCTTTCCTCGAAGGGAGCCGTTCCTGGCTGTATGCTCTGCCGACACTTCTGTCCGATCCCTGCTTCGAGGTAGTAGTCGAAGCCGCAAAGGCATTGGGTGAGATCGGGACAGACTCCGAGGCGCTCGCAACCCTGATGGACATGAAGGAATCGCATTTTTGGCAAGTACGCAACGCCGCGCTTGAGGGTCTGAAGCGAATGATCGACCGTGGTACGGTGGATCCGTCTCCGGAGTTGCTTGCCTCCATATCCTCATTTATGCTGACCTCCACCGACTTTAAGCCGCATTTTGCCATCAAGGAGACCTTCACGGCCATCCAGGAACGCTGCTCGCGCAACAAGGACCCCGAACGTCAGTCCTTCGGCCCGAGGGCGCTTTCCGAACACGCCGCCAGGAAATCGCAATGATATACGAAATTTCTAATTACCTGATTTCATTATCCGATACTCTGTCATTTTTCCGTCTTGTCAACTATATCAGTTTCAGAGCCATCATGTCGGCGCTCACCGCGGTAATTTTCATCCTGCTTTTCAGCCGGCACTTTATCCTCTTTGTTCACCGCCATTGCTTTCTGGACCAGGTTCGCGAGACGGGAGTCCACTCGGCATTTGACAAACGGGGCACGCCCACCATGGGAGGCGTTCTCATAATTGGCGCCGTGCTCCTGTCCATGGCCTTGTGGGGAAACTGGCACAGTCCCTTCTTGCTCTGCACCCTTGCCGGAATGCTTTGGTTCGGCCTTCTCGGCCTCTGGGATGATATATCCAAGGTGAGAATGAAAAGCGGGGACAAGGGGCTTTCCGAGCGTAAGAAGCTGTGCCTTCAAGGTCTGTTCGGCATCATGTTCGCCTGGATCTGCGTGGGGCCGCTGGCTCCCCTTGGAAGCGGGCTCGCCACTAAACTCTACATTCCTTTCTACAAGTACCCCCTGATCGACGTCGGCCCTTGGCTCTATGGACTTTTTATATTCCTGTTTGTCATTTTCGTTTCCAATGCCGTGAACATAACCGATGGCCTGGATGGTCTGGCTATCACTCCGTCCATATTCGTAGTCGCGGTCCTGGGCATTTTCGCCTACGTCGAGGGGAATCGCATCTATTCCAGCTATCTTTATTATCCATTCCTCAGAGGCGCCGGTGAGCTGACTATTTTCGGAGCCGCATTCGTCGGGGCGGGCCTGGGTTTTCTCTGGTATAACGCCTATCCGGCCCAGATCTTCATGGGAGATACGGGTTCGCTGTCAATCGGCGGCACCATGGCGGTTATTTCGGTGCTGCTGAAGCAGGAGATGCTCTTTCCGCTCCTCGGCGGCCTGTTTATCATGGAAGCCCTCAGCAGCCAGATACAGGACAAGATAGGCGTAAAATGGATCGGGCGCAGGATCTTCTACCGGGCGCCGTTGCACCATACCCTGCAGCATAAGGGCATGGCGGAAACCAAGGTCGTAATCCGCTTGTGGATTGTGGCCGGGATTCTCGCGCTTATCTCTCTCGCCACTCTCAAGCTGCGTTAACTCTCCGTTCCGCATCCAAGGCCGGCGCGGAAACACCCTCATGCCCCGATAATCCCGGAGTATCATGATCGAGGGATAGGCGTCCTGCCCGGCAAAGGCGTCCCATGGCCTCCGGCATCGAAAATTTCGTTGAGATCGGAGATTCCAGAGATGGTTCTCGACCTTTTCGCTAAAATGCGGAATGCGCTCCGAAATTGCTGTTCCGGACTCAAATCATACGTGCTGACGCGACGTTTTTTTGATACAAGGGAGTCGAAGATGGGACGGGCCGACCAGGAAATCACCCGCGATCTGACTGACAGGCGCACGTTCTTTGCCTATCAAAGAACTCACATGGCAAACGAGCGGACGTTTTTGTCCTGGTGCCGGACTGGTGTCGCCCTCATTGCATTCGGGTTCGTTATCGAGCGATTCGACATTCTGTTGCGCGAATCGCGCATTTTTGCCGGCAACCCGGCGATTACGGCGCACCTGCAAAGCACTCGTTTCCTTGGAATAACAGTACTCGTGCTCGGCGCGCTCATCATTATACTCGCCGGCTGGCGTTTTCTCTACATCCGCAGACACATCAACAGGGGGGAGGCCGAATTCTCCACGCTGCCGGACTTGTTCCTGATGGGTTCCGTTCTAATTACCGTCGGCGTCGCGTTCGTATTCTTCGTATTGTTTTTCTAGTCTCTATTCCTCCCGACAAACGTTACTCTCAACGGTATTCCATGCCCGTTGAAACCGGATATTTTCCGTTCCTGGAATGGACAGGCGCGGAAAATCGCCGGACGCAAATGTTGTGGATGCGAACTTAGCAAGGAGGGGGCGTAAATGAATATTCTCATCCTTGGGGCCGGCGCGCTCGGCAGTCTGTTGGGAGCGCGCCTCTCCGGGACACGGGCTTCCGTCTGCCTTTACAGCACAAACAGGCGCCATATGGAGGCTATCGCGCAAAACGGCCTTTCTATTGAAGAGTTGGACGGGTCTGTCAGCGAGTTCAAGCTGACGACCTTTTTCGAACCGGAGCGCCTGCCCGTGAACCCGGATGTTGTACTGGTGGTGGTAAAGTCCTATGCCACCGAAGCCGCGGTTTCCAGCGTCCTTCAGTTGCGTTCGCCCTCGACCACCTTCCTCACACTCCAAAACGGCATAGGCAACTGGGAACGCATCGCCGCGATCGCCGGCGAGAAAGCCACTCTGGCGGGCAGCACGTCACAGGGCGCAACGCTTCTCGAACCCGGAAGGATCAGGCATGGGGGAAACGGCCCCACTTTCATTGGTAAGCCGGGAGGCCCCCCCACCGAGCGCGTCCAGGCCCTGCTCTCTCTTTTTCGAGACGCGGGACTGGCGGCGGAGTCGACTGACGATGTTCAGCGGCTCATATGGGAAAAGCTCATCATCAATGTTGGGATAAACGCCATCACAGGTCTGACCGGAATCAGAAACGGAACCGTTGCCGAAATGCGGGACGCGTCGGAATTGTGCCGATCCGCCGTCGAGGAGGCCATTCTGATCGCAAGGTCCAGGGGCTATCCCGTAAGCATGGAAATGATCGATCGTGTCATCGGAGTCGCGAGGGCAACCGCCCGAAACCGGTCCTCGATGGGACAGGACGTGGATAAAAGGAAGAAGACGGAAATCGATGCAATAAACGGCGCGGTGGTCCGGTTCGGCAGGGAAGCCGGTATCCCCACCCCGGTAAACCAGACACTGACATGGCTCGTTAAAATCCTGGAAGCCAATTATGCGCCGTTCGATCCAGCGATGCCGCATTCCCGGAGTGGCGGGGAATAGCTCCCTGTACATGGAGGGACAGGTTCTCCTCTTACCCCGATGGATGGACATTTTTGTGAATACTTGTGCCACCGGTAGTATCAGAATATAATCCGGCCTTAATGCGAAGGAGTTCGGATTTGAGCAGGCGGGGTGGTCCCGCGGCTTCTGGTGTGAAATCTTTCTCTTATCGCTTTTCACGCTGACGGACTCTTTCCAGCTTCATTAACCGGGCAGGCACGTGCCGCCCGAGTTCAAAGGAGATCAGAGATGGTCAAAAGGGTTACGGTTCCCGAAGTAATGGCGGCTAAGGGAAAGCGAAAGCTTACCGAGCTGAC
>JBDKTY010000226.1:0-38054 GCA_039679945.1 Syntrophobacter sp.
TATGACGCAAACAACAACTTGCTCATGCGCTTCCTCTACGCCGATGGGCGCATGCCGGTAGCCATGACCAAAGCGGGAATAACGTATTATCTCACCTACGACCAGGTGGGCTCGCTACGCAGTGTAATCAACGCATCTGGCGCCATTATGAAGGAAGTCGAATACGATTCCTTCGGAAACATCCTCTCCGACTCCAACCCTTCTTTCACAATCCCCTTCGCCTTCGCCGGCGGTCTCTTTGATCCTGACACCGGTCTTGTGCGTTTCGGCTTCCGGGATTATGATCCGGATACCGGCAGATGGACGGCAAAGGACCCGATACTGTTCGAGGGATTAGATACTAACCTGTATCGTTACTGCTTGGGCGACCCCATTAACTTGGTTGATCCTGATGGTTTAGATCCAGTTCGTCCACCACAGGTCATACTAAACCAAAATGGTGTTACAATAGAACATTATGGTTCGCTAGGAGACCATGGTCCAGCACATGCTCATGTAAAAGGAGGTGGTCCAACTACTAAGATTGGACCTATGGGCTATGAAATTGATGGATGTCCTGAAATGTCGAGTAAGCAAAGGAAGGTTGTCAGAGATAATGCTAACAAAATTCGCAATGAGCTTAATAAATTAGGCAAAGCATTGCAACAATTGCAAAACTTAAGAAATTTTGGAGGAAGTAGCCTGATGTTAATGTTCGACGTTCAAGTTCAGATGATTGAGAATATGCAAAATGGCATGCCTTTGGATCATTATCCTGGCCGAATCTACTAATCTCCATCAGCTTTGCCATGGGAGTCAATTGTCATGTTTGATGACTTGAGCGATGACGAGTTGCAACAGATATATAACTTAGCACCTCAGAGTGAAAAGGTATATGGTATTCTTGCTAAAGAAGATGATGATTCCAGTAAGCTATTTCTTAGAGAACATGCTTTTTTCGCGTATTGGAAGCGAAGAATGGATTCAGGATCTGTATTATCCGACGAAGAGGTTAATTCTATTTTGAAACGGTCGGAGTTTCCAGCTTCCAAGGGCATACTTGGAGATTCTGCCATATACAACTTGCTTAGTAAATATCAGTGTTCTTACCTACTGACACAGCTTTATGAATCCGAATGGGCATACAAAGCGGTACAGTCAAGAGTGTTAGTAATGGATATCATTAATCAAAGTGGAGATAATAAGGACCAGCAATATAACAGGATAAGTAAAATACTAGATCAACTCATATATTTAAACATGACATGGGCTATCTTGGAAGTATTAGCATATCTGAACTTAGATTTGCTATACAAATTGCATGAAGACATGGAGAATAAGCGGATATTAACCAAGCAGAATAGACATTTAATTAGAGAAAGAATTGAAAAAATCTATAAGGAGATGCAAGGCAAGGCCGGTGTCAAAGGGCGCGGGTAGCCTGGGCAACGTCTCTTTATTACCTACGTGATACCGTCGGAAAACCCCTTTCAGGATGCAGTCAAGTGGAGAGAATAGGAAGAGATTGAAGAAACCAGGCGGATGGCCCCGGCAACTCCTTGCCGGGGTGCGGAGCAGAGGAGGGAAAGGGCTAAATCTTTAATGGTGACAGTAGGTTGGGCATAGGGCGGCATAGGGCCGAGCCAGCCAATATCCCGAGATCTTGAGATAAATGCTCCACGAGGATGCCTTTTGAGAGCTTAAAAGCGCATTTGGGCGTGATAATCGTCGCTGTAAGGTCTTGGGTTGTTGCGGGGACCAGCATGAGGTGTGCGATTTTTGGCTGAGTTTATCGGAACGTCCTGGCGAAGCATGTGTGCGAGGAACGGGTAAGCGTTCGCCTGGGGGCTTACGCGGGGGTCACCAGGTAGTGGGTTCCGTTCGAGAGTGCGAACGGGCGGTGCCGACATGGAAATGGCGGTAACTGTGCTCACGTGCCCGCTCATCGCCAAAGCCGGCCTGACGGCAGGCAGGCTTAAGGGGTTTTTACCGCGAACCAATGGCGCTGCATCCAGTCTCTGGTGTTGCATCCCACAAATAATTCAATATTATTCCGCGGCCTCGAATGCTCGCAGAAGCTGCTTTGACGGCATTCTAGACGTCGAAGAACTTACGGAATGCGACACTGATGTGATGTCCCTCAAATTCGATGTTATTCTGTCCGGCCTGCTAAACTGCCCTGGAGCCAGGAAACAGTCACTGTTTTGTACCGGCTAATTTATGGGACACAACACTAGACTGCCGATCCTGGCTGGAACGACCACCGCAACTCTTTGGCTCCATCGATTTCAGCAGGGCAGGCGGGAGATATCAAACCAGTAAGAGACGATACCTTCCATGTTCTTTCGAAGTTCACCATAAGAGGAACCCTTGCAGACGTAGGAGTTCACTCCGTGAGTGTAGCAAAATAATATATCCTTTGGCGAGTCGGAAGTCGTATGGACCACAATTGGAATGGACTTCCACTTAGGGTGCGATTTCAGTTCCTTTAGAGTCTCTCTTCCGTCCTTGACCGGCATATTAAGATCGAGCAATATAAAACTTGGGCTGGGTGTATCATTAAGCAGGTGCCCGATCAGTTCAATACCATTGCCGGCAGCCACCACATTGCCGGAGAAGTGTACCTCTCTTAGCGCATCCTTGATGAGCAGTACATCATCGGGGTCATCGTCGGCAACAATAATGACCTGCTCGGAGCAAAGCATTAATCCCCCTCCCCCATTTATCCGTTCGGTCAAACGCGCCATACTGAACCCGCTTTTTCCCGTGAACAGGTGCCTTATAACACTGTAATTCATAACATGATTCTATCTGCCTATCAATGTCATGATTGAGTTCCCCTCCGAAGATGGCGCTTGCCGCCCCGGGCCACATTTCCTCCCCCTTTTGGATGGACAGGCAAGCCTTAACTGATGTAAATCTGGGTAACAGGGTGCGGAGTCGTTTCGGGGGGGGGCGAAATCATACCGAGTTGCGTTAAGATTGGCGCCAGCCCGAGTGATGGGCATCCTGATCAACACTGGCCCGTTCTACCCTTCGATACCTCGGGGCGAACGGGGCTCTATTATCTTGAACGCTAATCGGCATCAGTCAATGCGAGAGAGGGATTGCGGGATGAAAGGGAAGGCCGGGATCGTAAAAAGGGGGGCTTGTTTGGCGGTATTTTGTTTTTTCGCGGCGTCTTCAGGCTGTGCCTCAACGAAGACCAGGACCACCGCGCAAACCTCACAACCCACCCAGGTAGTGGAAACGCGGGTTGTGGCCCAGCCCGCTGCCCCCCCCGTCCAGGTGCCCTATTTCCCGGCCCCGAGCTGCATGGAACTGTGCGGTGAGCCCGTGCCCCTCAACGCTCAGGAAGTATATGAGCGCTTTGACAGGGAATTTACCCTGATCGTTTATAACCATGCCCAGGTTTACCTCTGGCTCAAGCGGATGGAACGGTGGTTCCCGATGATCGAGGAACGGCTGCGGCAGTACAATCTGCCGGACGACTTGAAATGGGTGGCCATCGTGGAAAGCGACCTGGTTCCCAACGTGGTTTCCTCGAAAGGCGCCGCCGGTCCCTGGCAGTTTATGCCCAGCACCGGTTCGGCGTACGGCCTCGACCAAAGGGGATCCGTGGACAGACGCTATGACTTTGAACGCGCCACGGACAGCGCCTTCTTATACTTGCGGGACCTTTACCGCAGATACCGGAACTGGGCGCTTGCGATCGCGGCCTATAACTGTGGTGAAAAGCGCATCAATGACGAATCCCGGAGCCAGAGCGTGCCGGACTACTACCGTATGAAGCTCCCCCAGGAAACCGAGCGCTATGTCATCCGAATTCTGGCGATAAAGGCGGTGCTCAGCAACCCCAACCAGTACGGCTATGACCTTCCCAAGGGGTTGGGTTATCAGGAACTGAAACTGGACCGGGTTAACGTCTCCTGCTCCATTCCCGTTCCTATCCAGAACGCCGCGAGTGCGGCCGGCATCACCTACCGTGAATTCAAAAGATTGAATCCTGTTTTCCGCGCCGAGAGCATACCTCCGGGGACCCATGAAGTGAAGGTGCCGGCCGGCTGTGGAAAGGCTCTGGAATCCAGTCTCCGGGGAACGAACGTGCAGCGGGAGGCTTCCGCCGCCTCGAAGGTCGAGGATGATGAGCCTGCCGCGCCGGCAGCTCCGGCCGCGGGAAAACCGCGGCCCATCAAAGTCCAGAAATACACGGTAAAGAAGGGCGATACCTTGTCGGGCATAGCACGGAATTTCAATGTCAGTGCCCAGGCCTTGAAGAATGCCAATAAGCTCAAGTCCAACGAGCTGACTCCCGGGCAAAAATTGCGGATACCCTGATCAAGGCAACTCTTCTCCGCCATCGGTACCCCTGCGGATGCAGCCTTTTAGGGCCCACCCCCGATTTCCCGAACGGGGTAAACCTCGCATTTGCGTGGCAAGGCGCGGACAAGAAAAAGAGGGTGGCCGCATCCAATACTTCACCCCGGCGAAACCCCGGGTCCAGATCTTTACCGTGAAGATAGCAAAACTCCCAGGATTATCGGCGTTCGAGACCGTGTCACAGCTAGAACCGGATCTGAAGATCCCCGCCTTCTAGCGTGGAGTTGGATAAATATAGCCGGGACCGGAACTCATCGCGGGGCCTGGCGTCATCCTGAACACAACTCGCTCGCGGTGGATCCTTGGGAACAGGAACCGGTTGCCTCACGCTGCTTTCGTGGTTATGAAACAGCAGCACCGACGGCACTGCAGCCGATCAGGTTTCCTCGTCCCATGCCGTGGCTCTCGCGCAAGCAGTTGCCCATGACTGAAGCTCAATGCCGCCGGCTCAAGAAAGCCATGCCGTGTGGCCTTATCCATTCAAGGGAAGCGCAATGAGAAGAACTGGTTTGCTCTATGATGACAGATTCCTGCTGCACCAGACAGGTCCGGGACATCCGGAATGCCCCGAGAGGCTGGTTGTGATCCATAAGGCGATGGAGGAGGCGCACCTCCTTGAGGACCTGGTGCCTATCCCCGCTTCTCCGGCAAAGATCAAATGGATTGAAAAAGTTCATTCGCCGCGTCATGTGTTCAAGGTGGAGGAGGCAAGTCTGCTGGACCTCGGGGAGCTTGATACCGCGGACAACCAGTTGAGTCCGGAAACCTTCGACACGGCCGTCCTCGCGATCGGGGGGATCCTCAACGGCGTCGATCTCATCATGAAGGGTGAGATCGACAATGCATTCTGCGCCGTTCGCCCGCCCGGGCACCATGCCGAACCCAACAGGGGGCTCGGGTTCTGCTTTTTCAATAATGTCGCGGTAGCCGCGAAGTATCTGCAGATAGAATGGAGGGTGCAACGGGTTGCCATCATCGACATCGACGTTCACCATGGAAACGGCACGCAAAGGATTTTCGAGGAGGACCCGGATGTCCTTTACTGCTCCATCCATGAACATCCTTCCTTCTCATTTCCGGGAAGCGGACGTGAATTTGAGAAAGGCTCGGGGCCCGGCTATGGATTTACTATCAATTGTCCCGTTCTGCCCGGACAAGGCGATGACGAATACAGGAAAAAATTCGAGCGGACCCTGCTTCCCGCGGTAGATGATTTCAGGCCGGAGGTTGTACTGATCTCGGCGGGTTTCGATGCGCACAGTGATGACGATATGTCTGATATTCGGCTCTCCACGGACCACTATTCCTGGATGACCCGGCAGATCCTCGAGGTTGCCGACCGGCATTCCGGGGGACGCCTCATATCGGTACTCGAAGGAGGTTACTGTCTCCAGATTCTGCCGGAACTGGTCGTGAACCACGTCAGGATACTTTTGGATAGATAGCCCACACAACAGGATTCATTTATTTCAAGGAGAGGCCAAAATGTTCATTGATAAATCAATGATCAAAAATGTCATTACCATACACCCCGAGGCCGGCATTCTTGAAGCCCATGCTCTGATGGCGGACAATCGAATAAGGCATCTGCCGGTGGTCAACGGGGACGATCGTCTCCTGGGCATCGTGACCGACCGGGACATTCGAAGCGCCCTCCCTTCTTCACTCCTGTCGCCGGAAGAGATAGAAGTGGAAAGAGAGCGCATTTCCGGCCTCAGGATACGTGACATCATGACGCGCGACATGGTGACCATTTCTCCCTACCAGACGCTGGAAGATGCGATCCTTCTCATGCAGCAGACGAAGGTGGGGGCTTTTCCGGTCGTGGATCTGGATGGGAAGCTGACCGGGATTATCTCGATCCGGGACCTCATGCGCGCTTTTGTAAACGTGCTCGGCCTCGAGGAACCGGGAGCGCTGGTCGGAATAATCGTGGAAGATAAAGTCGGGCAGATGAAAAAAATCGTGGATACAATAACCGAAGAAGGTGTCTCCTTCGGAAGCATCCTGGTGGCCCGGTATTGGGAGGAAGGCAAGCGAGCCGTCTTTCCCTATCTGTTGACGACAAATATGCCCCGTGTGAGGAGAAAACTGGAAGAGGCAGGCTTCACACTGCTCAACCCGATGGAATGGTCGCTCGATCAACTTCCGAAGAGATAATCCGCGCAAAAGGGGGCGGGCCTGGCAGCCTGCCCCGTCCTTCATCCCTTCATCGACTCCGGTGAGCGATTCTTCCGCTGAATTCGCCTTCGCGGAATGGAAAAGCCTCGGGGCTTGTCCGCAAACCTTCGTGCCTGAAAAAAATGCGAAGCGGCAGGAAAGAGAACCGCCGGCCGGGTGCCGCCCTTATTGCTTTGGCCGGATTAGGCATTATTAGTAAGGAACTTCGGCATCTGTTGCATGAGCAGGCTTTCAAACTGCCCGAAATGCACCTGGTGGACTCATTTTGGGGCGGGCTTTCCAGCCTGCCATCGATGAGCGGCCGCGGGGCTGTTTGCTTTAACGTGCGACCTGCCACGCGGATGCGGCGTTTACAGCGCTGAGGGCGAACAGGGGTGAATAACTCGGTGTCCCAAGTATAGGCCCGTTTATCGAGAGGTCCCGAAGCAAAACTGGCCGGCTGAGGCGGCTGGCGGGAGCCTCTCGCGCCGGGTTGCGTTCAACTTGAGCGTTTGCTTCCCGGGTGTGGACGAGGCGCGGTGGTGTTGCTATTCCCAAGGAGGGTGTGATGCGTTGGTTTATTCTGTTGGTGTATGTTCTGGTGACAGTATTGAGCACAAGTGGCCTGGCCATGGCGGAGGGTGACGGCGCCGCGCTGTTTGAATCCATGAAATGCAGCATGTGCCATAAGTCCAACAAAAGAGCGGCCGCGGCGTCGTTGGCCGAGATTGCCAAGACTTACCAGGAAAAAGACAAGCTGGTCAAATTTTTCAAAGGCGAAACCAAACCCGTCATCGAGACCGAGAAATGGGGCATGATGAGGGGGCAAATGTCACACCTCGAAGCGCTCCAGGAACCGGAAAAAGCCGCCCTGGCCGACTACATCCTCGGTTTCAAATAGGACAGCCCGAAGCCGGGAAGGATTAACCGTCTTCCGATCAGGCTTCGGTACTCTCAATAAACAGCTTTTGAGCGCGGTCATGGTAGCATAGTAGCATAGCTTAGTAGGTTGGGGTGAGCGAAAGCTAACCCCAACACCCACACTTCACCTTTCGCCGAAGCTATACTCGTCTTGGATTTGCACACCTCCACCCCAATCCCGATCCAGCATTCCGGCGGTAATGTAACGGTGGATGCTCGAATACGGCCAATCCGAAGCACGACCGGCATAGCCGTGTCTTACCGGATTGAAGTGGATATAATCCACATGCCGCCCATAATCCTGTTCGTCCCGAATCAGATGCTCCCAATAGCGCCTTTGCCAAATGCCTCGTTCGCCCTTGGATATTCGACTCGGATTGCATCGCTCGCCCCGGGGAACCTGCCGCGAGAATCCCGCTTTGATCAAAGCCCACCGCATGGGATAACCACGATCGCCCACCGGCAAAGTCCATAAAGCATGGAGATGGTCGGGACGGATTACTATGGCATAGATGTGAAACGGATGCCTCGCCGCCACTTCCCGCATGACCAATCGAAGTGAATCCACATGATCCACCAGCACCGTTCGGTCTCGTTCAGCCAAGTTGACCGTGAAGAAATAGGTTGCTCCTGGTATATTGGCGCGTCGGTATTGCATCAGGTGGCCACCTGTGGAAAATGTTGGGGTTCGCTCCGCTCACCCCAACCTACAGGGCTACAGGGCTCAAATACCCAAAGTCCGGGATGATGGGTTGGGTTAGGATCGGCCGCTGTTTTTTGCCTGCGGCCTACCCACGCGAGTGCGGGGTTCGCTCCCCTCAGAACGAACGGGAGGGCGTCGCAGGCTCACGCCCACGCTCCCATCCGGGTTCTTACCGCGGCGTCCAGCATTTCGGGAAGGCCTCCCCGGTCCTCGGGTGTAAACCCCAGGGCCTCGGTCCAGATGTCCTTTCCCTCCATGCACAGGTACAGGCAAAGGTCCGGATCGGCTTTCATGATCTTTTCCGCCATGAAGCCGTAGAGTTCCACCCTTATATCTCGGAAATAACGCATTTTTCCGTCGAACCCCCGGATGAACTCCCCGTAGGGTATCAGACTTCGCGGGTGGCGCTCCCGTATGATCTGCTTCAGCTCGGGCATGAACCGGAAGGCGCCCATGCTCATCCAGACGACACGGTCCGCCGGAACGGCATCAAACAGCCTCTCCAGTATATCCGCGTAGCCGGCACGCCAGCCGGGATATTCGAGAAGCGGGTCGAAGTGAAAAGCAAGGAAATAGCCCTGGTCGGCGCATTTGCGCGCGGCGCGGAGCCGCTCCTCCAAAGTGGCGCTCCGCGGCTCCTCGCGTTTCCGGACATATTCGGAATTGAGGGACCACGCCACGATGGTTCTGCCGTTGTGCTCCAGGTCCTCCAGGTTGCCGATGAAATCGGTCTTGGTCTTCAACTCCAGGACAGCGTTTCGGGTCCGGGCGAAAAAGGGCGCCAGTACGCGTGAAAGGCCGGTAAACGGGTCCAGGAGGAGCGAATCGGTGAATTCGCCCGTTCCTATGCGGTGCAGCCTGTCGGGATTTTGTTCCAGCTCGCTTGAGAGTTCGGTGAGCATTTCCTCCGTGTTCCCGAACAGTCTCAGGTTCGGCTGGTTCAGATACGCCTGGAGGATGCAGTAGGTGCAGCCGAGGGTGCACTGCATCCCGAAATGGAGGATGCGGTAGCCACAGCAGTGATAGTGACGCGTTCCCGGACAGGACTTCAAAAACTTGCCCCGGAAGTGGACGACTTCCAGGACATTGGGATCGGCACGGGCGGTCTCCGATACCCTCTCGACGATCTCGAACCTTGCCGCCGGAAGGTTCTTCCTGAGGGTGGAAACCAGTGCCCCGTCCGCCACCGCGGATTCCACCATGACTTTTTCGGGCGCCCGGATGTGCATCAGCGCTGCTCTTCCAGTTCGGGAGACAGTATCCAGCCGAGCCGGTCGGGTTCGATCAGACTGCCGGCCGACGCCAGGGCGTTGCGCAGCTCCAGCGTGTTCGAAAAGGAGAGTTCCAGCCGCCAGCCATCCCCCTCGAAGGCAGGGGGCGGAATGATCCTGACCGAATGGGGAAGGGCAAGCTCCTCTATGTTCTTCTCGCATTGCCGCTGTCTTCGCGAAAGCCTCGGGTAGCGAAGGCGGGTGAGCAGGTCCCGGAGTGCCTGTGTTTTGCGGCGATGGTTTACCTTGCCGTCCGAGAGTATTTCCCGGAGAGCCGGGTCATTCAAGAGTTCGGAAAGAGGCCGTTCTTCACGAAGGGATATCTCGTATATCCGCTCGACGATTTCCACCTGGATGCTCGCGCTGCACCTCAGGCCGCGAAGAATCCCCAGGATGGCGACCCGACTCTCCCTCTCCCAGGTTGAAGTCTCCAGGGCCGCCCTGTCCGCTATTTCTCCGGAACCCAGAATCTCCAGCGTGACCGCGCCATCCAACTGGAGATGCGCCCATTTCTCCAGTACATCCCGGCGGGGCGGCAGGTTCAACGCCGAGAGAAAATGGCCGGGAATATCTCCCGCCGGGTACAAATCGAGCAGGACCGCCGCGATTCTTACCTTTTCAGCCGATCCTGGCCCATGTTCGAAGAGCTTCTTCCCGATCCTGCGTTCCCATATTTCCCGGGTGGAGAGAGCCTCGGGCAGGAGGAGCAAATCCGCGGCTTCCGCCCCGTTTTCCCGCGCCCATTGAAGTCTTTTGAACCCGTCCACGATCAAGTACTTCTCGTGCCTGGCGCAAACCCAGGGTGGTTCGAGAATCCCGAAACGGGTCAGCGAAGCCTGGAGAAGAGTATTCTCGTGGAAGCCGCGAATCTCGAAGGATCGGTCTTCCCAGTCGATTTTGTCGAAGTGGATGCGGCTCGGTTCCATGCGGGCTCAGATTTCCTTGTCCGAGAGCCTTTTCAGGGCTTCCAGGTAGCGCGCGCGCGTGTTGACCATGACGCTTTCGGGCAGCGCGGGCGCGGGATCGCTTACCTTCCATCCGCTCGTCTTGAGGTAATCGCGCAGAAACTGCTTGTCGAAGCTTTCGGGGCTCCTGCCGGGGCTGTAGCGGTCGGCGGGCCAGAAGCGGCTCGAATCGGGAGTCAGCACTTCATCGACAAGCATGAGCCTGCCGTCCACAATCCCGAATTCAAACTTGGTGTCCGCCAGGATGATTCCGCGTCCGAGGGCGTATTCGGATGCCTTTGTGTACAGGGCCACCGCCACGTCGCGGACCTTCTCGGCGAGTTCACGCCCGACGATGCGGGCCATTTCGTCAAACGATATGTTCTGGTCGTGTTCGCCCTGCTCCGCTTTAGTCGAGGGGGTAAATACCGGCTCGGGAAGCTTCTGGGCCTCGATGAGCCCCTGGGGAAGCGCGATCCCGCAGAGCTGCCCCGTCTTTTTGTAGTCTTCCCACCCCGATCCCGCCAGGTAGCCCCTCACGATACATTCCACGGGCAGCACCCGGGCCTTCCTTACCCACATCGTGCGCCCCGCGAGCTGGGCGGCATAGGGCCGGCACAGGTCCGGAAAGCTCCGCTCATCGGTGCTTATCAGGTGATTCTCGATTACATCCTTGAGGTAGTTCAGCCAGAATTCCGAGAGTTGCGTAAGGATCTTCCCCTTGTCCGGTATGGGGTCCGGCATTATGACGTCGAATGCCGAGATGCGGTCGGTGGCCACTATGAGCAGTGAATCACCCAGATCGTATATGTCTCTGACCTTGCCGCGGGAGATAAGGCTCAGCCCCGTAAAATCCGTTTTGAGAACCGCTTCTTTAGCCATGTTTCCTCCAACTGGAATCGTAATACGAAGTCGCATGACAATTCCGAAATTTGATATTCAACCATGTTCGTCCGGCGGGCCGAAAACCCCTCCCCGCGCGTTGTCTTCAATGCCGGGAACCGCATGTGGTCCATCCCTTCGCATTCGAAGGCGGTTGACCGTCCCAGCGCCATTTGTTATCCTCTTTCGGATCGGATATCAATAACTTCCAAAGTATTTGTTCCGAGTTCGTGCACTGAAATTGCATTTCGTCCTTCCCGGGAAATGCGTCCCGGCCTGAACCCCCGAGGCCTCTCCGGGGCGAAATGCCATGAAGCCATGGCGAAAAGCCATTCATTCGAGAGTGGAGTATGAATAACACAGGCGAAAAATCAACAGGCGGCCTGCGTGGCATTGCCAGTTTGTTCGACGATAAGGAACGTAAGGAACTTTTCCGCAAATATCTCTATTTCCTGGGTTGGGTGGAGATCCTCATCCTCCTGACCTGCTGGCTCTACCAGATAGGCGACAGCGGGCGCGACCCGGCGGTCGCGGCGGAGAGCACCTTCCCGTGGCGGCTCTACTTTATTATCGCATTCCTGGCCCCCATTGCCATCACCTTTCTGGTAGGCGTCATTATCGTCGGTTTTAACAAGTATTTTGGAGAGGCGGAACCCGCCGCCGGGTCCGCCGGGGAAGGACCCGGGGCCGCGCACGATCCGGGTTCGGGGCGTATCCAGCAGTTGAACCGCATGGTCACCCTGCTCCAGAGGCTTCCTTTCCTGGCATTGCTGCTGCTTTTGAGCGTGGGCGTCGCATTTTTCTACAAGTTGGATGCGATCCTCACATTCATCGGAAACTTCGGTGAAAAATCAGCGAAGATCTTCCTGGTATCAGCCGGAATTCTCCTGGTGCTCCTGTCCGTTTTTGCCCTGATCCTGATAATCCTGAACTATCGCCTGCGCAAGCGCGCGATGGAGTACCAGTACAAGAGTCAGGTGGCCGACAGGTTCGGGCTCATCATACTCGAGGACAACACCGTCCTGAACAGCCAGGGAAAACTGCTCATAAACGGCAAGAAATGGAAGGACTCCGTTCCGCTTCTGCCCGAAACTGTCCAGGATGATAAGCCATCCGATGATCCCGGTCCGGAACCGGTGTCGCGCCCGGCTGATATGAAAACATGACGAAACCTCGCCTATCCCTCGCGGACCGGTCAGTTGAATACATCCGTAAAAACGGTCTCATTTCGGAAGGAGATCACATCCTGGCCGCGGTTTCCGGTGGCCCGGACTCGGTCGCTCTCCTCGACATATTCTCCCGCCTGAAAGATAATCTCGGTATATCCCGGATCTCAATCGCTCATTTCGATCATCGCCTGCGCGGCGGGGAATCCGATGCGGACCGGGAATTCGTGGAAAGACTCGCATCCCGATATGGATATGAATTCCGCGACGGGTCCGCCGATGTGCGGGACTTCTCGCGGGAGAAAAGGGTTTCCCTGGAGATGGCGGCCAGGGAATGCCGCCACTCTTTTTTGAAAAAGGCGGCGGAGGCCGCGGGCGCTCATAAAACCGCCCTGGGGCATACGGCCGAGGACCAGGCCGAGGAGGTGCTGCTGAGACTTTGCCGGGGCGTGGGACCGGCGGGCCTGAGAGCCATGCTCCCCGAAACGACGGAAGGGATTATCCGTCCCCTGCTTTTTGCACGGCGTGAGGAAGTGCTGGAATACCTGCGCGGGCGCGGCCTCGCTTACCGGGAGGATTCCTCGAATTTCGAGCCGTTTTGCCAGAGGAATTCCCTGCGCCTGCGGGTCTTTCCGATCCTGCGCGAGGTTTTCCATCCCGGTGTGGCGGCAACCATCGCGCGGTATGCGGAACTGGCCAGGGATGAGGAATCGTGGTGGGACCACCAGGTGCGCGAATCCTGGGAATCCTGCGCGGTGGTATCGGAGGACGGCGCCGCACTGGAGCTTCAGATCCTTCGCGGTCTTCATCCCGCCCTCGTGCGGCGCCTCCTGCGGCACGGCATCGAAAAAATCCGGGGGAATCTGTCCGCGATACAGGCCGTGCACCTCGAGCCTCTGTTCGACATGGCTTTCCGGGAGATGCCGGGCAAGTCGATCCGTTTGCCGGGCGGAATCGAGGCGGTGCAGACCGGGGGAAAGCTCCTGATCAGGGGCCTGGCGGACCCAATGTTCCTCGCAAGGGGGAATGCGCATTTGTCTTCGCGCGGGCGGACAGCCGGCTTTGACTCGCGAAGCGGCGGCGCCGACGTGGAGCGGAAAATGGGAGTTCAAGTCCCCGCGCCCGGACACTACAGGCTCGGGGACCTGGTATTCGAAATTGCCGTTACGGGCGGGCCGGGCCGGGCCGTTGCGCCATCGGGCGGCGAGGAGGCTTTCATGGACGCGGACAAGGTGAAATGGCCGCTCCTGATCCGCTTCTGGGAACCTGGAGACCGTTTTGTCCCCCTCGGGATGAAGGGATCGAAAAAGCTCCAGGATTTCTTTACCGATGCAAAAGTCCCCAGGGCGCGCCGATGGAGGGTCCCGATCCTGTGCGATTCGGACAAGATTTGCTGGATTGCCGGATACAGGATTGACGACAGGGTCAGGACCGGCCCCGAAACGAGGGCCATTCTGGCCGCGCGGCTGGTGCATTCAGCTTCCGAGGAGAGCGGCGATGCGTGAGAAGATCGCGGAGATAGTCGAAACATTGGAGAAGGCGGACCAGTTGTTCAACGAGTTGGACGCAATAAGCGAGGAGGCCCGTTCTCTCTGGAGTGCCGGGATTGAAAAACTTGCCGGCGCGATTTGGGTCTACGAATACAAGGAGCGCGAGGTGGACTCGGGTCCGGCTGCTGAGGATCCCGCCCCCGCAACATCTACCAAGTTGTGAAAGCAAACCTGAAGGAGGAGATTTATGAGAAGGAAAGGTTTTGCTCTATTCGTCCTGCTGCCGGCCGCGTTCATCATGCTCCTGCAGCCCTGCCTGGCTCTCGCGAGCGAACAGTCGAAGGCAATTGAGGCCACGGCCGTGTTGCGGGAAATAATGGCGATTCCCGAAACAGGCATCCCGCCGCAACTATTCCGCAATGCGTACGGGATAGCGGTGATTCCGGGTCTTCTGAAGGCCGGCTTCATCGTGGGGGCCCGCTATGGAACCGGTGTGCTGTCGGTGAACAGGGGCGGAAAATGGAGCAACCCCGTCTTCATCAGCATGGGGGGCGGAAGCTTTGGATTTCAGATCGGAGCGCAATCCACGGACATCATTCTCGTGTTCAAGTCCGCAAGGGGGGTGGATGCGGTCAGGAGGGGGAAATTCACTCTGGGCGCGGATGCCGCGGTGGCGGCGGGTCCGGTTGGCCGTCACGCCGAAGCTGGAACGGACATCCAGCTTAAAGCCGAGATTTACTCGTATTCGAGAAGCAGGGGACTCTTTGGCGGGGTTGCCATCGAGGGTGCCGTGCTCTCGATAGATCATGACGGCGACATTGCTTTCTATGGCGCGAAGGGCGCGAACCCCGATGACGTTTTTGCCGGCAGGGTAAAAGCACCCGCCGCGGCGGCCGACTTCAGACAGACCCTTCAGAGGTATTCCGGTGGCGGGGGTGGCAAGAAGAAATAAAACCTCGCCGCTCGCCTTTCCCATGCGATACGAAGCCGCGTTCGAGCCCAAAAAGAGCGGAGGAATGATTCCCCCGCCAGGCACACCCGCATAAGCTCGCGCGGCCGAACTCACGGCGCCATGACGGGCCAGGAAGGGGGCGTGCCGGGCGCGGTTTCCCACGCTTCCCGGAAGAACCCTTCGATGTCATAACGCAACCTGCAGTGAGCCTGTGATCCCCCTCCCCGGAGGGGGTTTTTTGTTGTCCCCGGCTCCCCTCGTCCAAAAGCTCTTCTTTGCGCCACAAATTGAATTTATACCCGCAAGGACTTAACAGAATAATAGGTATCATACGTCATCGCTCCGTAAAAAGACGCTATGACGCCGATATTGAAACTCATAATGAATTTACCAGACAGGAGACATCCAATGATTTCCAAAAAAATATCCTGGCTGCTCGTCCTCGCGGTCATCCCGGTGCTGTCCGGTTTTTTCATGACCTCGCGGGCAAGTGCCGACCAGAGTATTCCACGCATACCGGCAACCGGGGCCATAATGCCCGCGGACAGCGGTTCCGCCTCACCTTCGATAATCCCCATCGATAATTCGAAAATAATGGCCCGGCACCGCGAAATGCTTGCCGGCATGGGCAAGAACAAGGACAAAACCGGAGCCGGCCACGATATGTCAGGTTCGGACAGGGATATGGGAGATATGGAAAAGATGGGCGCGGATCGCACTGCCCCGGGCCCTTCCGAAACCACTGACAGGGACATGGGGTCCATGAGGAAAGATTCTCCGGAGCCCATGGGCAGGGACAAGGACATTGGAGACCCGTCCATGGACCGTGGCTCCAATACCGACCCCACTTTTCGCTACGTCATCTGGCCTTTCGGCCGCTCCGGCAAGGTTGAAAAGCCGGTTGACAAGGACCCTCAGGGACAGCCGGGCGATAACGATCATGGCGCCGACCGGAGCAGGATGGACAAGCCGAGCGGCGGCGGTTCCGGCATGATGGATAAAAACGAAGGCATGCTGCTGGCGGCGGACGAATCTTCCGAGTCCTCCGACCTTGACATGGCGGAAGACCGCAACCAGGACAGCGATTCCGAATAGATTACCCGTATACGCGCACACGATGGAGCGGGAGCGGCCGGAACCGCTCCCGCTCATTTTCGGCTACCCGCTCACCATGAACGGGGAGCGCTTTCATCCCGGAATGAGGAAAAGCCGGTGACGAAGCAAGTAACGTATGCCATTGAAATTGTCTACCGCCAAACGCTGTTCATTGAGAGGCGCCGGGAGACGAACAGCATCCCGACGGCAAATTCAACCAAGGCCGACACTTGATCAATACTTCAATACTGAATCATTTGACAACGCTTTGAGGAATCCTTCTGGTTTAATAAAAAATCCTCACTAGAAATCAAATATATCCGATTATTATTCAAAAGAGCATGAGCAGAAGCGTGGGATTATTCCCGCACCAATCATCCGAGATGCATTAGATAATGCGGAACCAAGTCCGGATAATCCAAATGATTGTACGTAATTTCAAATAGTTAATTAATAGACAATACTGGAGTTATCGAAACTGCATTATGGCATCAAATAGAAATGTATGGGTATAGTGAGACAGTTTATATCTCCTTATAGTGCATAGTGGGCAGTTTCATGATGTGTCATCCTGACTTCAATATACTGTGGCTGTACAATACGGATCGGTTCCGGCAACGGCTGACCGCGGCCTGAATTGCCTGCCGGCCGCGGTGGTTGTCGTGTCAAAGTTGCAATGAAAATTCTATTGAAACTCGGGTCGCTCAAATTTAAGGCCCATCTTCAGGATTAATATGGACGTTTCTATGAAAAGCGAAGAGCGGCTTGCCTGCGATAGGGAAGAGCTGCGCCGGAAGCTCCAGGAGTCTGAAGCCAGGTGCAGGGTGGTCGAAGCAGAACTCAAAGTGGCGCATGAGAAACTCCAATGGACACTGGAGAGTCTTGTGGACGGGATTTTTGCTCTGGAAACCGATTCTCCCGTTCCGGTGAATAATAATGGCCGGCATGCCAACGAGTTCCGCGCTTCTCTTCCCGGCGCCATCGCCGGGCGGTCCGGCGGTGATTCACAGTTCTGGCTGGATAATGCGGATTCGTCCCGCCCCTGGAGCGCTGGCGCTGAAAAGAGCCATGGCCTGGGCGGGAGGAGCGCGGGAGACGTTGCGCACGATTGTGAGCAGCGGTTCCGGGACTTGCTGGAGAACTCGCCCGTGGCTTTTCAGTCTCTTGATGGCGAAGGCCGGTATATCGATGTGAATCAGGAACTCTGCAACCTGCTCGGTTATTCCCGCGAGGAGCTTCTTGGCAGGAGTTTTGGCGAGTTCTGGCAGGAAAGCGAACGCGAGCATTTCCCTCGGATTTTAGACACTTTCAAGCGTGAAAACCGGGCCATGGGCGAAGTCCGCCTGATTGCCAAAGGCGGGCGGTCCGTCAGTGTCTCGCTCGCGGGACGGGTTCAGGAGGACAAGGAGGGCAATCTGCCGCGAACTCACTGTATCCTGGCGGATGTCTCAAAATGGAAAGATGCAGAGGACGAGGCACGTATCCAGCGTGAGACTTTGGAGAGAGTGTTTGAAAGCGCGCCTTACGTGATGATGCTCGTGGACAGGGAGGGCCGTGTACAAAGGATCAACCGCAAGGGCGAGGCGTTCGCGGAAAAGCCGGGGGAGGAGCTTTCCGGCCTTCTCGCCGGTCAGGTGCTGAGTTGCCTGCATTCCCTCAACGGCCAGGGTTGCGGAAAAAACGACGAATGCCGTGTTTGTCCCATCCGCACGCGGGTAATGCGAACATTCGAGACCGGGGAGAGCGTCTATGATGCCGAAGGGCAGATGACAATCCGCGGGGGTTCGAAGGACGTTGCCGTTGCCATGTCGATCAGTACCGCGCTGGTCGGGAAAAGAGACCGGACGCAGGTGCTCGTGACGATTGCCGATATCACGGAGCGAAAACAGGCCGAAACGGCTCTTCGTGAAAGCCAGGAGAGGTTTCGTTACCTTGTGGAGAGCGCACCTGACGCCATATTCGTTCAAACCGAGGGGCTGTTCAGGTACCTCAACCCGCGGGCCCTCGCGCTTTTTGGCGCGATGTCCCCGGCTGAACTCGTGGGAAGGCCTTTAGTCGACAGGTTCGAGCCTTCGGACCATCCGAAAGTGTTTGAACGGATGCGCCTGCTGAATGAAGAGAGAAAGCAGGTGCCCCGAATGGAGTTCAGATGCAGGCGGCTCGACGGGGCAACGGCGGAAATAGAGGTAACGGCGGTCCCTATAAGCTATGGCAATCTTAACGGGGCTCTGGTTTTTGCTCGGGACATCGCCGAGCGCAGGAGATCCGAGCAGGAGAAGGCAAAACTCGAGGCCCAGTTGTTCCAGGCGCAAAAGATCGAATCCATAGGGCGCCTGGCCGGTGGGGTGGCGCATGATTTCAACAACATGCTGGGAGTCATCATCGGCCATGCGGACATGGCGCTCGAACGGGTCATGGGCTCGGACCCGGTACATGACGACCTCCGGGAGATCCGGAAAGCCGCTCAGCGCTCCGCCGACATCACGCGCCAGTTGCTGGCGTTCGCCCGCAAGCAGACCGTGAGCCCCAGGGTGCTGGACCTCAACGACACCATCTCCGGAATGATCAAGATGCTTCAGCGCCTGATCGGCGAGGACATAACGCTTTCCTGGGCGCCGAGCCCCGATCTGTGGAAAGTAAAGCTCGATGCCTCGCAAATGGACCAGATTCTGGCAAACCTGGCTGTCAATTCGCGTGATGCCATATCGGGGACCGGTTCAATCTCGATCAGCACGGAAAACATGACGGTCGATGAAGACAACCGCCCGGCGGGGGAAGTCATCCCGGGAGAGTATATCCTGCTCACATTCAGTGATACGGGCGCGGGCATGGAAAAGGATGTGCTCGACCACGTCTTCGAGCCATTCTTTACGACGAAAGGGCTGGGCAAGGGGACAGGTTTGGGGCTGTCCACGATTTACGGCATCGTCAAACAAAACGAGGGGTTCATTTACGCTTTCAGTGAACCGGGACAGGGCACGGTCTTCAGGATCTACCTGCCTCGCCACGCGGAGGAGGAGGCGCCGGCCTGGCGGGAAACAAGCTGTTCCGTCAGTCCTGAATGCGGCAGTGAGACCATCCTGCTGACCGAGGATGACGAGTCTTTGCTGGGCCTGGCCGAAATCATGCTCCGCAGCCTTGGCTACAAGGTATTGCGGGCAAGTACCCCGAGAGAAGCCCTGCGGGTCGTGGAGAATCACGGCGGAGAGATCCAGTTGTTGCTAACGGACGTGGTTTTACCCGAAATGAACGGCCGGGAGCTTGCGGAGCGTGTCCGCGCCATGAGGCCGACCCTGAGATGTCTTTATATGTCGGGATATTCGGCTGATATTATTGCAAAGCGTGGAATAATGGACCGCAAGGTGCAATTGATCAACAAACCGTTTCTTAAGAGTGAGCTGGCGGCCAAGATTAGAGAGGTTTTAGACCGAGACAAAGAGTTGAAAATGATGTAAAGAAATTCAATCCACCCCGATGCGGATTCAACCGGATCAAGATCCACCAGGCTTCAACACCGCTGATTTGCAGGGGGAGTACTACCTCAAATTGAAAGTTGAAGGACGGATTGGAACGGGAACCTAACACCGCGATTCTGATTGTCGATGATGAGAAAGCGATGTGCCGGATGCTCCAACAATACCTCCGGCGCCAGGGATACGGTTGCCATTGCGAAACAGATCCGTGTAAGGCATTGAGGATGCTGGACCGTAAATACTTTGACCTGGTGGTTTCGGACATAAAAATGCCGGATCTGAATGGCATGGACCTCCTGCGCCAAATACTGGGCAAGCATCCCGGAACCAGCATCATCATCATGACTGGATATGCCAATGAGTTCAGCTACAGTGAAATTATCCAGGCAGGGGCGATGGACTTTATCCGGAAGCCCATTGAGCTGTCGGAGCTGAAAGCCAAGATTGAAAGAATCCAGCGGGAACAAAGAATGCTGAGAGATCTTCAGGAGACGAACAACGCCCTGGGAGTGGTGCTCAAAAGGGTTGAGGGAGACAAGGAGAGGCTTTGCGCCGATATTCTAGCCAACCTCAAGGAACTTGTTTTCCCGTACCTGGACAAGCTCGCGCGTACCCGCCTGGATGAACGGCAGAAAACGTATGTGGACATTTTGAATGTGAACCTCTCGAAACTGACCTCTCCTTTTCTGGGCAGCCTGGCAAGAACGCACGCCAATCTCAGCCACATGGAAATCAGGATCGCGGATCTGATCCAGGCGGGAAAGGATAACAAGGAGATCGCCGACACGCTCGGCGTTTCGATAAACACGGTCAAGACCCACCGCTACCACCTGCGCACGAAGCTCGGGCTGGGGGGGATGAAAGTCAACCTCAGGTCCTACCTCAAATCCATCAGTTTTTAGTGATATTGCCTCACCCTTTACTCACCCTTCTTTCACCTTCACGGTTCTTCAAAATCCTTTCGATTATAATAGCATCCGGTTGGTATTCCCATTGACGTTGACTCAACATCGTGCAGAGCGGGTTTTTTCATACAGTCAAATGGCTGGGAACCCTGAAACATGCTCTACATTTGTCGCATGGTTCCAATCTCATCCTCGGGTCAACAGCACTGGTTATTTATCAATTATAATCCACAGACCTTGAGCACTTATTGCTGGCAGCGTTGTGTTCAATAGAAAAGTGTATAGTAAGCTTTGATACAATTTGCACATGTTACAGAATGGCATACAGTACAATTCAGGCACATCCGTCACATGTCCGGATACCACCAGGAGAATGGGGAATATACTGTGACCCCATCCCGGAAGCAACCAGACATAAGCAGTTACATCGTAAGGCATATGCTCCATATTTACAGTCAGTCAGTAGTGATGAGATGCTTCCCGCATCAGGTTGGGCCGAAGCAATCATTATATCATTCATCACTCCCGCAACCATGAAAGTTCAATGTATCGAAAGGAAGCGAGATGTTTAAGAATATGCGATTGAGTTTGAAGATAGCTTCAGGATTTGCACTCATCCTCGTCCTGGCCCTGACCTTGGGCGGCTTGGCCCTCTGGAGCATGCGTCAGGTGGCGGGGCTCTCGGAGAAGCTTTCCAACCGTTATGTGCCCCAGGTCACGGTCGCCAACACCGTTGAGCGGTTCTCTCATGAGACCATGTACGATATGCGCGGTTATGCGATGTCCCAGGCAAAGGAGCATCTGGAAGACGGGAAAAAGAACCTCGAGGAGGTTAGAAAATCTCTCAAGGAAGCCGGAACACTCGTCACACGGTTCCCCGAACTCGTGAAGCTGCGGGAAGGCGTCGGAGTGGCGGAGGCCAAGATTAATGAATACGACAAGCTTGTGGACGATACTGTTGCGAAGAACACGGAAATAGCAAGGTTGCGCGGTTCAATGGCCGATGTGGCGGACAGGTTCATGGCAATGGCCAATGACTACCGCGGCATCATGGATGAAAGGATGAAGAGCGAAATCGAATCCTCGGCGGAGCCTGAAAAGCTTCTTCAACGCCTGTCGAAAATCCGGACGATAAACAGTGTTATAGTTCTGGGAAATCAGACCCGTATTGCCAACTTCAGGTTCCAGGCATTGAATGACCCCCAGTACATCGACGAGGCAATAAAGCATCTCGCGGATATTCAGAAGAGTATTCAGGAATTACAGTCCACGACCGTTGATGAGAAGAACAAAAAGCTCCTTGAGGAAATCGCGGCCGTCGGAGCCTCTTACAGGCAGGACATCGACTCGCTCTTCTCGACCTGGCGGGCGCTGCGGGAATTGGGAAAGACAAGGGGCGCCACGGGCGAGCAGGTTGTCGAGGTGGCCAAGGCGACAGCCCAGGCCGGGATGGACAACATGAGCGAAATAGCCTCGACAGCCACTGCTTCCCTGTCCTCGGCCGCGCTTGTCCTGGCGGTTGGGCTCGGCATTGTCTTCATAATTGGACTCGGATCGGCCTTCATAATAGTCCGGAACATCTCGAAACCTATCCTCCGTGTCGTTTCGGGGCTTAAAGAGGGGGCCGGCCACGTCGCCTCCGCGGCCGGAGAGGTTGCCGCGGCCAGCCAGGAACTTGCGGAAGGGACATCGGAGCAGGCCGCGTCGATCGAAGAAACTTCCTCATCTCTTGAAGAGATGTCCTCGATGACAAAACAGAATGCGCAAAATGCGGAGCAGGCCAATCAACTGATGGTCGGTACGAAAGAGACGGCCTCCCTCGCCGGCCGGTCCATGGAGAATTTGAGCACCTCCATTGTCGAAATATTCAAGGCAAGCGAACAAACGTCCAAAATAATAAAAACAATCGATGAAATTGCATTCCAGACGAACCTCCTCGCCCTTAACGCCGCCGTGGAAGCGGCCCGCGCGGGAGAAGCGGGGGCCGGATTTGCCGTGGTGGCCGAGGAAGTGCGGAACCTCGCCATGAAGGCGGCAGAGGCGGCAAGAAGCACCGCCGACCTCATAGAAGATACTGTCAGGAAGGCAAAAGGCGGCATGGAACTGGTAGGGAGAACCGAGGAGGGATTCCGCGAGGTCCTGGTGAGCGTCGAGAAATCCAGCGAACTGGTCAATGAGATTAACGCGGCATCTTCTGAACAATCACAGGGCATAGAGCAGGTTAACAAGGCGGTGAGTGAAATGGACAAGGTGGTCCAGAGAAATGCCGCTAATGCCGAGGAATCCGCCTCGGCGGCCGAGGAAATGAATGCTCAGGCCGCGCGGATGAATACGTTCGTGGAGGAACTGCAGTGCCTCGTGAGCGGATCAAGGGGATGCGACGCCGCTGGAAAGAGCAAACCGGAAAGGAGAGCAACGGAAAAGAGCAGGCAAACCTGTACACTCGAATCTTTGCAGGCCGCCGATCCGGGCACGGACGGCAATGCGCGGCAAGACCACGGCGAGGGTCGCGGCAGTCTCAAGCTTATGGGAAAGCGCTCGGCACGGATGATTCCCTTCGATGAGCCTGATTTTTAGAGCGCGTTTTTGGTACCGAATGACTCAACGAATCTTTCTTTAGGTCGAGAAAGGGCTACAGCAGCAGGAAAAGGCCGCCCCCGACGGCACCGGACGTCCGGGGCATAGCGATTCCGGTTTCCCGCCGGAATGAGGCCGGTTTTCCGCCTTTTTCGAATCGAGGTCCGCGCTCCCGGTTCGGCGGCTTGCCGCAAAGCCGTGCCCCAGAGGTCTCCCGGTTCCAAATGACGTTTGGAGTTGGACTGGAATGCTCTGTGACTTACCCGCGTTTGGCTCCCTTTCATCAATCCCGCCACACCCAAACCTGTCCCTCCGGACTTTTCGCGTTCTACCCATACCGCCGCTTGCATTCCGCTTTTTGACGTTCGGCCTTGACTTCCATCCCGGACATTAATAGAAAGTCCGGAGTCTTCCATGGACTCATACCGGGTTGCTTTCACGGATCCGTTCGTCTTGAGGGCATCGAGGGGCGAATATATCCGTTCATCCTTCGATCCGCTGGCGCGAACGGCGGAAAAAAGCGACATCCTGGAATGCAACCCCGTACCGGACGGCCTGATCGCGGGCCGTCCGGCGACTCGAAAAGGAGCATAAATGAAAGGTTGGGTATTTCTTTTTCCCGGGCAGGGCTCGCAATATGTCGGAATGGGACGCGAGTTTTACGAAAACTACGGTGAAGTACGCGAGTTGTTTGAGAATGCGGCCGACATTCTGAAAATGGACATCGCCCGACTCTGTTTCGAAGGTCCCGAAGAAGTGCTAGTGCAGACGGAAAACGTGCAGCCGGCCGTGACAGTCGTCAACCTGGCCTGCATGAAAGTATTGCGCCTCCATGAAATCTATCCCGCCGCCGCCGCCGGGCACAGCCTTGGTGAGTACAGCGCTCTGCATGCGGCCGGGGTTCTTTCGCTCGAAGACGTTTTGAAGCTCGTGAAATTCCGGGGGCTTTTCATGCAGGAGGCCGCCGTGAGGGAACCGGGCGCAATGGCGGCCATAATGGACCTCGAGGAAGAAAAGATTCGCGAAATCTGTTCGCTTTCCGGAGCGGAAGTTGCCAACATCAACTGTGCGGAGCAGATCATCATCACCGGCCCCGAGGGGGAAGTAAGCGCGGCGACGGCGATGTGCGATAAAGCCGGTGCGAAAAAATGTGTCATGCTCAATGTCAGCGGCCCATGGCACAGCCGCTGCATGGTGTCCGCCCGGGAAAAATTCGCGCCCGTGGTCCGGGCGTGCAGCTTCCGAGACCCCCAGATTCAGATTATCAACAATGTTGACGCTCTGCCTCTCAAGAGTGCGGCGGAAGCCCCCGAGAAGCTGGTCGGCCAGATTTGCGGAGCCGTTTTGTGGCAGCAGTCCATCGAGGCGCTCGTCCAATCCGGCTACACCCATTTCGTCGAGGTTGGTCCCAAGAAGGTACTGAGGGGCCTGATGCGGCGCATCGACCGAAACGCCAAGATGCTCAACGTCGAGGACGGCGCCAGCCTGGCCGCTTTTCTCCAGGCAAACTGATTGTGAAGATTGAAGGGGGTCGGGCCGGTTTAATTATTCGAAATTACTGGTAATGCCTGACAAATAAACGTGTATTTCCGGCTTGGAAGCCTATTTTCGATGCCCAAATTGACAAGCCGCCGAGAGGCGGGAAGCGCTTTTAGCGCAATTTAATGGCGGAAAATGGCGCTCTAAGCCTCAAATGAACGTTTTTATTGAATAGAAATCTTGTTATGTCAAATAGTTAGCATGGCCCGACCCCCATCACACCCATCACAAAGGAGTGGACAGTGGAGGATACCGGTTTTTCCAGGAAAACAGCTCTTGTCACCGTGAGCGACAAGGGGTCCCGCGGAGAACGCGAGGACAAGTCGGGGGATGCATTGTTCAAGCGGCTTCAGGAATCCGGCTTCGACGTTTGCTTCAGGACAGTCGTTCCCGACGAGTACCTGGAAATCCGGGCCGTGCTGATCGATCTCGCCGATGTGAAGAAGATTCCGTTGATCCTGACCACGGGCGGGACGGGCGTTGCGCCGCGGGATGTCACGCCGGAAGCGACCCTTTCCGTTCTGGACAGGACCGTCCCCGGAATGGCCGAGGCCATGCGCGCCGCAAGCCTGGCCAAGACACCGCATGCCATGATTTCACGGGCGGCCGCGGGCATCCGGCGCGAGAGTCTCATCGTGAACCTGCCCGGCAGCCCGAAAGGCGCGCTGGAGAACCTGGAAGTGATCCTTCCCGCGCTTCCCCATGCCCTGGATAAAATTCAGGGTGACCCGTCGGACTGCGCGAAAGCATAGAGAGCACGGCCTGCCGGGGCGAGAGAGTCGTTATCCTCGCCTGCTCATACTCCGGTACCTTTTCATGCCGGTTGCGACGCACTGACCATCGTTCGCCCCGAGCCCGGTCAGCGCGGCTCGCGAGTCGCAAGGCGATGCGGAAAAAACGGCATGTGGCCGGGTTTGTCCATTCGCGGGCAGGAAAGCCTGTCTTGCAAAAAGAAAACGCACATTACCTTGCGGCAGTGTGCGTCGGGTTGACTTTCGCGGACGGGGGGGCGCCTTCAAAACCGAACCGGCAATACCCCCGGGTCCGGACCGGCTATTGCTTTTCTTGTTCCTCCGGACAGGCCAGCCGCTGTTTCTTTTCCTGGTATTCTTTTTCGAGCGCTTCAATCCGGTCAAGAATCTCAATCAGGTGCAATTCGGCCTCTTCCACCAGTTTCAATTGCTGCTGGACAGCAAGGGATTTCGCGAATTCCGAATCCCCCTGCTTGTACAGGGAATAGATTTCCGTGCCGAGCCTTCTCACTCTCTCATCCATGGCGCGCTGTGCCTTGCAGCGTTTGCATCCCTGAAATCTCGTTTTCCAGAACTTCATCTTCCAGGCCCATACGAGTCGAACGAACCTGCATACGCAGGAACATAGTTTCTTTACACCGCTCTGTTCAGCCATTTTTCGCCTCCTCATGTCGCGGGTCCCAAGTCGTAATCGATTTCAGTCTCTCGATCATCCGCCCTTTATGGCTCCCGGGCCAATACACTCTCCCGCATTTCAGGCACGTCCTGAAATCCGAGGTTGTTTCGAAAATATAATCCGGGACCGAGCCGAAAGCAGCCTCTCGTGAAATTGCATGCAGTTGCGCATTGCAGATGGTGCAGCGGGTGAAGAGGCGAAAACTGTCTTCGCCCAGATCCAGGCCGGTCAGGAGTTCCTTTATCTGTTCGAGATGGCGGTCCGTGGATATGAAAACGATATTTTCCATTCCCTTGAATTTTTCACGCCGCGTCACCGGAACAAATCCTTGCGATCGACATGATTCGATCTGCCCCGGGTCTCGAAGCTCCGCGACGCGCGCGTCAAATCCCAGCACCCTGAGCCATTTGGCGAGTTTGCCGAGCATCACGTCGACGACGAAGCGCGGTTCGGCGCCTGTGCCGCCCCGGTTCATTTGATTTTGTCCAGGTCGACCGTCCTGATGCCGGGGATATTGGGAAGGTAGAACACTGACGGCTGGAACTCGGGCGCCTGCTCCATCTCTTCCACCGTCACCTCCATGCTCCAGTCGGACGAGGAAAGGCGGATCTTCTTCGGGATGGCCCCGGTGGAGAGGGGAACGGGAGGGTCGTAGGAGATGGCGGCCCGGAAATCCCCATCCCGGACTTCCATTGCCTTGAGCACGGGGATTTCGGCGGGCAGGAACTGCCAATCGACCATGCGGCCCCCTTGAGCGGACACGGCGTGCACCACCCCGGCATCCGAACTTGTCTTGAGTCCCTCGATCTGTTCACGGGGGATGGATGCTGTCAGGGTATGGCGAAAGATCTCGAAGGGCAGGGAAATCCCCAGAAAATAATTGATGAGCGTTTCCGGCCGCTGCGCGGTGAAGACCATCTTTTCCGAGGGAATGAGCAGGGACGGTCCGGTTTCATTGGCTACGTACAGGGCCGCGGTCTGTCCCACCGGTCCGAAGGTCTCGAACCTGGCAAACTGGGCGCTCTTGACCAACACGATGGCCCGAGCGCTGAATTTTGCGGTCTTGCTTTCAACCTTGAGGCGAAACTTGGCCCTGCAGTCGCGCCAATGATCCGCTCTCTCCACGAGCTTTCCGGAATCGAAAGGGACGGGAGCGGGTCGCTCAACCGGGACGGGAGGACGGGCGCAGGCGGAAAGGGCGAGCAAAAGGGCGAAAGCAAAGGCTGCTGACAGGTATGGTTTCATGAGACCGGCTCTGGCTGGAGTTATGGTGATTACCGGCGGCGGCGCGGCGGATCTTTCACCCGCCGGCGTGCCGGCTGGTTCGCATCCGTCACCGACCGGCCGGAATACTAACGAGTCTTTTCGAGCTTTTCCCTGATCTTTTGCGGCTGGCCGTGATTGAACTCGAGCGCCTTCTGGTACGCTTCGGCGGCTTTGTTCTTCTTGCCCAGCTCCATGTAAATATCCCCGAGGTGTTCCTGAATGACGGGGTCTTCCGGGACCTGCTCGATGGCTTCCATGATGGTGTCCAGGGCCTTTTTATACTGCCCCATCTTGAAATAGACCCATCCAAGGCTGTCCCGTATGTACCCGTCATCGGGCGAGGACTCCAACGCCTGGAGTATCATCTCCCTGGCGCGGGGCAGGTCGATGCCCTTTTCGGCGTAGGTGTAACCCACATAATTGAGCGCGCTCGAATTGCGCGGGTCAATGACCAGGATTCGGCGCATGATTTCCAGGGCTTCATCCTGCTTACCCGTTTTTTCCAGGATGATCCCCTTGCGGAAGAGGAGTTCGCTGTCCTGGGGCAGTTTTTCGAGGCCCCGGTCCAAGGTCTTGAGCGCTTCCTCGTACCGCTTTGTCTCCTCGTAGATCACGGCCAGATAGAGGTAGAGGTCGGAGCTGTCGGATTGTTTCGCGATGGCTGCGTTGAGGACGCTGATCCCGTTTTCATAGTCCTTGAGCTTTGCGAAGATCAGGGCCAGGCGCGATTGGGCCGCAACCCACAAGGTGCTGTTGCGCGCGATCAGGCGAAAACTCCTGATCGCCTGTTCATAGGCCTGTTTCTCCTCGTACGTGGAGGCGAGGTAGTAGAGCGCCTGGTCGTAATGAGGTTCATCCTTGAGAAGGACCGTGAAGTCCTTTATGGCGTCATCATAGTTCTTCTGCTGCAAGTGGATGATACCGATCTTGAGCCTGCTCTCCACATCTTTCCGGTTTGCCTTCAAGAGCTGGTTGAAGTGCTGGATTGCTTCACCCGGCTTCTGCTCGCGCATGTAGAGGTTCCCGAGCCTGGTGCGTGCCTGCGCGTTGTCGGGGTTGGCGGCCAGGATCTTCAGATAAGTCTTTTCGGCCTCCCCGGACCGCTCCGTAAGTTCGAAAATATATGCCAGGTCGAGCAGAGCGTTCTCGAAACCCGGTTCGCTGGCGAGCAACTCCCGATAAAGCCTCTCGGCCTGGCCGTAGTACTTCATATCGAGGAAGATACGGGCCTTGTAGTAGAGAGAGAGCGGATTATCCGGGACAATCTCCTTGAGCTGGTCGAAGATCTCAACCGCCTCGTCGAAGCGTTTTTCCTGCGCGTACAGAGCGCCGAGCAGCAGGTAGGCATCATCGTCGGAGGGGTTGATCTCTATGACCCGTTTGTACGACTCGATTGCCTTCGGGATATCGCCCATCCCGGCATAGAGCTGCCCGAGCAGCATGTGCCCGAGAGCGTAGTCCCTGTCGTTCTGGACCGACTGCTGCGCCAGCTTCAGGGCGGTTTCAATCTTCCCCTGCCTCAGGTAGAGCGCGGCAAGCTCCGTCAGAAGCCGTGGGGACTGCGGGTCGGCCTTGAGGGCTTCCTTATAGGCGTCCATGGCGAGGTCATACTTCTTCTCCGCAATATACTGCTGCGCGAGCAGATACCCGTAATATGACCCGGCTTTGATTTCGGCCCGGGAAATTCTGGACTGGGGTTGAACCGCGATATGAGGTCCCGGCCGTAACGATTGAGCGCAGCCGGCGATCACTATAAGAAGAAAGAAAAGACAGAACCTGAAGATCATGTTAGAAGTTATTTCCTCGACTTGGCTCGCGACGGTACAATTCTATAAAAGACTGAGTACAGCTTTTCAGAACTAACACAACTTCCGGTTTTCAGTCAATGATTTAGCCCATAAATAGTCATTGCGCGATTCCGCCGTTGCGTGTCCGGGTGCAACTTTATCGTTCCTGTTTCTTCCAACGATCTGGTACATAAAACAAGCGACAACCCCCTGCTGTTCCGGCGGGGGATATTCAAGACCGCGGAATGGTGCAATGCCTGAAAACGAACATCCCAAATTGCGAGATGGGCTGGAGGCGCTCCCGGTGGAACACGCGGGAGAACAGATGTTCCTTTTGCGGGATCGTACCGGTTTCACCAGGGACAGTCTCATTTTTTCCCCCCAAGTCGTTCCGATCCTCCTACGCATGGATGGGCGCAACTCCCTGCGGGACCTTCAGACCGATTACATGCGTCAGACCGGCCACCTCCTCTACACGGAGCAGCTCGAACAACTCGTCCGCGCCTTGGATGAACACTTCTTCCTGGACAATGCCAGCTTCAGGAACGCCGCCGCCGGGCAGATCGCCGAGTTCCTGGACAGCCCCGTCAGGAAAATGTTCCATGCGGACAGGAGCTATCCGGCGGACCCCGAGATGCTGAAGGAACAACTCTCCTCCTTCTTTACAACCGAGAACGGCGGTCCCGGTTTCCCGAACCCGTCTTCCTCGCGCAACCGGAGGATCCTGGGCCTGGTGGCGCCCCACATCGACCTGAACGCGGGCGGGGGTTGCTTTGCCTACGCCTACAAAGCGGCGGCCGAGGCGGAATGCCCGCAAACCTGGATAATACTCGGAACTGGGCACGATCTGGTTAAGAATTGTTTCGCTCTGACCGGAAAAGACTTCGAAACCCCCCTGGGGCTCGTGCGCTGCGATGCCGAAATCTGCGCTGAACTGACCCGTTTTGTGGACCGCGACATCCACGCGAGCGAATATAATCATCGCAACGAACATACGATAGAATTCCAGGCGGTCTTTCTCGCTTTTATGGGCTTCCAGGCGCGCATTGTTCCCATACTGTGCTCCTTTGGGACCGAAGAATGGCCGGCATGCAAGGAGTACGTGGATTCTTTCGCGGGGAAATTACGAGAGTTCGTCTTCGGCTCGGGGCGTTCGGTCGGAATTCTCGCCAGTGTCGATCTCGCGCACGTCGGGCCGCGCTATGGTGATCATTTCCAACCCTCCGAGGCGACTATCCGGGATAACATGGAAAAGGACGCCGCCCTCCTCGGGGTGCTCGAACAGTGCGGGGCCGACGGATTTATCGACCGGATCAACCGGGACGGCAACAGCCGCAAAATCTGCGGGGTAGCCCCGCTCTACGTACTGGCAAAAGCACTGGAAGGCAATGCCCTCGGGACCACTTTGTGCCACAGCCATGCCCTGGTCGATGAAAACGGCTCGTTCGTGACCTTCGCGAGCATGGCGTTCCACGAAGATTGAGGCGAATACCGAGATCATTCCAATGTAAAAACCGGTACACGAGCATATCGCCCGCGCGCTCGGGGTTCCTGGCCCCGAAGCGGCCACACATCTTCTGGCGAAGCCCGACAAGTTATCTGAAGTCCGGGCTTGAATTCTCCGTTGAGCATTCTTACATTCTACTAGCACTCTGCATCAACGAGTGCCAGAACCCGTCTTGAATTCACACCTCAAGCTTTCAGATCCACTCTTCATAAACATTGCCACCGCTCAACATAAGGAGATTTACCCGCATGAAACTCAGGCCTCTCAGCGATCGAGTCGTAGTAAAACGCCTCGAGGAACAGGAAATATCGACCGGAGGGATCATCATCCCGGATACTGCCAAGGAAAAACCCCAGCAGGGCAAAGTCATTTCCGTCGGCAACGGCAAAATCCTTCCAAACGGCAAAACCGTCGCACCCCAGGTCAGGGAAGGCGATCGCGTGCTCTTCGGCAAATACGCCGGAACCGAAGTGATGTTCGGAGATGAAGAGCATTTGGTCATGCGCGAAGACGACATCCTCGCAGTTCTCGATTAAGCCGCGGGAAGGCAATACCCGGCAGGAAGGACAGGAATCATGTCAGCAAAAGAAATCAAGTATGACGTTGAAGCCAGGGACAAGATAAAAAACGGCGTTGACGCGCTTGCCAATGCCGTCAAGGTTACTCTTGGTCCCAGGGGGCGCAATGTTGTCATGGACAAGTCATGGGGCGCCCCACTTGTCACGAAAGACGGAGTAACCGTCGCCAAGGGAATTGACCTTGAAGACAAATTCGAGAACATGGGTGCTCAGATGGTGAGGGAAGTGGCCAGCAAAACATCCGATGTGGCGGGTGACGGGACCACGACGGCTACCATACTTGCTCAGGCCATTTACCGCGAGGGATCGAAGCTGGTAGCGGCCGGCCACAACCCGATGCCGCTCAAACGCGGAATTGAGAAGGCCGTGGCTGCTACGGTGGAAGAACTGAAAAAGCTCAGCAAACCGGTTAAGGATCAGAAAGAAATCGCCCAGGTGGGAAAGATCAGCGCCAATAACGACGCGGCCATTGGAGATATCATCGCCGAAGCGATGAACAAGGTCGGCAAGGAGGGCGTGATCACGGTCGAGGAAGCAAAAAGCATGGAAACCACACTGGAGGTGGTGGAAGGCATGCAGTTTGACCGGGGCTACATCTCACCATATTTTGCGACCGATCCGGAGCGAATGGAAGTGGTTCTCGATGAACCTCTGATCTTGATCAACGAGAAGAAGATCAGCACCATGAAGGACCTTCTTCCCATTCTCGAACAGGTCGTCAAGATGGCACGGCCACTCCTGATCATATCCGAGGATGTTGACAGCGAGGCGCTCGCCACCCTGGTCGTAAACAAACTGCGCGGCACTCTCAAGATATGCGCGGTAAAGGCCCCGGGCTTTGGAGACAGGCGCAAGGCGATGCTGCAGGATATCGCTATTCTCACCGGTGGGCAGATGATTACCGAGGACATCGGCGTAAAGCTCGAGAATGTGACCCCGAGCGATCTCGGCAGTGCCAAGCGAATCAAGGTTGACAAGGACAACACGACGGTCATTGACGGTGGAGGCACACGCGATGCGATCGAGGGCAGGGTAAAACTGATCCGCGCCCAGATCGAGGAAACCACTTCCGATTACGATCGCGAAAAGTTGCAGGAACGGTTGGCGAAACTTGTTGGCGGTGTTGCGGTGATCAGGGTGGGGGCCGCTACCGAGATGGAATTGAAGGAAAAGAAGGCACGCGTGGAAGATGCTCTCAATGCAACCCGGGCAGCGGTCGAGGAAGGTATCGTTCCCGGAGGCGGCGTGGCGCTTCTGCGCTGCATCGCGGCCCTCGACCAGCTCGAATCTCAGGGCGAGGAAGCTTACGGTATCGCAATCATCAAGCGGGTCCTCGAAGAACCAATTCGACAGATTGCAAATAATGCCGGCTATGAAGGTTCCGTGGTGGTCGCCCGGGTTAAAGACGCCTCGGGATCGTTCGGCTTCAACGCGGAAACCGAGGAATACGGCGACCTTGTCGAGGAGGGTGTAATCGATCCGACAAAGGTGGTGCGCTTTGCGCTCCAGAACGCCGCGAGCGTAGCCTCCCTGCTGCTTACCACCGAGGCCATGATAGCTGAACTGCCCGCGAAGGGCCAGGCCGGTCCGGCCATGCCCGGCGGTGGCATGGGTGGGGGAATGGGCGATATGTACTAGATCCGGCAAATGGCCATCGGCAAATCCGGGGTGGGGTTTCTCCTGCCCCGGGTTTCTTATCCCGGGGGGATCAGCATGTCCCACGATTCCCACCTCGCGGGGGGCCATTCCTTCCATAAGATATACGGGCCGGAGGCGTGGCTGTCTTTGCCCTCCAATCTTCGCGGCGGGTTGCCTCCAAGATCGATTTGCACCTGCAACCGTTTGCGGGCACTGTTGAAATACGGAAGATCCGATGTTTGATACTAATTTGCGTTCAAGAGGATATACCCCCGTTCGCCCTGAGCAAGGGTAGAACGGGTCAATTCTGAACGGCATCTTCAATTTAGGGATAGACTCATCTTGAACGCAACTCCGTATGAGTATAACCTCACTAACTCCCTGATATTGAAATGGTGCATGTGATTGGGAAATAATGCAACGCTTCTGTTGCATGCAACACTTCTGCTCCTCAAAGCTGCTATCTCCAATGGGCGTCTGATCCAATAACTATCTGTATTTACTGTATAAATAGAAACTTACGCGCCTCTCGACCCGCCGGGTATGGTATTTGCTCAAAGGTTTGGTATAGCTCATGGGGCTTCCATGCTGGTTCTCTTCAGTGATCCTGACTTTAACGGGAGGCCGCAAGGAGAAGATCATATTCTGAAAAGAGGTCCTTCCGCGGGAATATGAGGCCAATTGACTGATGGCAAAATAGAAGAGATGCGTTGAAAAACTAACAGAAAAGGAATCTCTATGAACAGGCTGAAAATGGTTGGGATTTACCTTGTAGCTGCTCTCTTGCTTGGGTTCACGACATGCTCCTTTGATGTGTCGGCCGCGGAGAAGAGTCCCGAGCAAAAGGCCGATCGAAAAGCCATTGAAAAAGGGCTGCAAGATTCCCTGGGAATGCCTATCCTGACGGGAGAGTTGTGGCAGAAGATGACGCACGACTCCAAGGTGGCTTTTATCTGGGGTTTTGGGCATGCGGTGACGATTGAACACCATGTGATGGAGAAATATCCGGAACTCAAGCGAGACAGCTTTGCCCCGAAAGTTGTTGAGGGAATGGCCAATATCCCCATGAATGAAGTCGTTGCCCGGGTGGACAAGTATTACAGCGCGAATCCAGATCAGATTAAGGAGCCTGTTACCAAAGTTATCTGGGTAACAATGATCAAACCCAATATAAAGACGGGTATCGCTGGCCGTGCGCTGACGAAGTAATTTCGAAACATCATAACAAAGAAGGAAAGATAACATGAAACGCATGATGAGACACATAACGTTCGCTTTTGTTATTCTAGCTTTTGCCTTTACGCTTGGGTGTGCTGGAATGTCACACACACAACAAACTACCCTCAGCGGGGGAGCCATCGGCGCTGCCGGCGGAGCTGTACTCGGCGCCGTCGTTGGCGGTAATCCCGCTGTCGGAGCGGCCGTTGGCGGCGCTGCCGGTGCGGGCGTGGGATACATTATCGGCGAGCACGATCAGGGCAGGTGGTAGTCTCTGATTATTAACGATCGGCGAGATCGAAGCTAGGCCGGTAATCTATCCGCCAATTCTCTCTCCCCCACTTCGTGGGTGGAGAGGGAGAAGGGATGTCCCCTTTGATTTCAAACCCCATATTCCGAGTGAAATCAGAATGCGGTTTGTGAGCCACACCCCTGGAAGGAGACACCCGCGGATTTCTCGTCTGGGCCTCCTTGATCAACCAGGTGGAGGTCCATAGCGAAATCCGGGCTTTCGCGGCATTGAGCAAGGATCGCGGGGAAGTTGCGTGCCTTGAGGGGGAAAGTCTCCTGGTCGTTCGGCGTTGGGGACGCGAGGAGCAGGTTGCCGCCATCTTCCATTTTGGTGACGCCGCCGCGTCTGCCGATGTCCCCTTGCCTTGTGGACGCTGGCTGAAACGCCTGGCGTCGGGAGAGGAACGATGGAACGGTCCGGGCCGCGACCTGCCCTCAGTGTTCCATCGAGGCGGGAAAGTCTCGGTGACCTTGACAATACATGCCTTTCTCATTGTAAGTCTGCAAGCGGAGGACTGAATGGTGGACCGGTTTATTTGCATCCATGGGCATTTTTATCAACCTCCCAGGGAAAGTCCCTGGCTGGAGGCCATCGAGATCCAGGATTCGGCGTTCCCGTATCACGACTGGAACGAGCGGATTACGGCCGAATGCTACGCGGCAAACGCCGTGTCGAGAATCTGGGATACGGAAGGACGAATTGCCCAACTGGTGAACAATTATGCCAGCATAAGCTTCAACTTCGGCCCAACAGTCCTGCTCTGGATGCAAGACCATGCCACCGACGCCTATGAGGCAATCCTGGAGGCCGACCGGCAGAGCCTGGAGAAATTCTCCGGTCATGGAAATGCCTTGGCCCAGGCCTACAACCATATGATCCTGCCACTGGCCAACAGCCGCGACAAGAACACCCAGATTATCTGGGGCATAAAGGATTTTGAGTATCGCTTTGGACGTAAACCCGAGGGGTTGTGGCTCCCCGAGACGGCGGTGGATCTGGAAACCCTGGACCTCATGGCACAACACGGCATTGACTTCGCCATACTTGCCCCCAGGCAGGCAAGCCGGGTTCGGTCCATTGATGGTAATGACTGGCAGGACGTGAGTGGCGGGACAATCTATCCCGCCATAGCATACCGGGTATCGCTGCCATCCGGCCGCTTTATGAACCTGTTCTTTTACGATGGACCCATATCACAGGCCCTGGCCTTTGAAGGATTGCTCGACAACGGCGAGGCGTTCGCCAACCGGTTGCTGTCCGCGTTCGCGGACGACTCTCCGCGCCTCGTCCACATCGCCACGGATGGTGAAAGCTACGGGCATCATCATCGCTACGGTGACATGGCCCTGGCGCATGCGCTCCATCACATCGAGTCCAACGGGCTGGCGCGGATGACGAATTATGGCCGGTACCTGGAAGATCATCCACCGGCGTTCGAGGTGGAGATCTTTGAAAACAGCTCGTGGAGTTGCGTTCACGGCATAGAACGTTGGCGGTCGGATTGCGGATGCAACAGCGGCGGCAACCCGGGTTGGAACCAATCCTGGCGGGCCCCCCTGCGTGCGGCGCTGGATTGGCTTCGCGATGCCGTAAATCCGGCTTTTGAACAAATGGCCAAACAGTTTCTGGCCGATCCCTGGGCGGCGCGAGACGACTACATCGACATCATCGTGAACCGATCACCCGACCGAATCAGGGCGTTTATGAACCGCCACGCAACCCGCCCCTTAAACTCCGGGGACGAGATCACTGTCCTGATGCTGATGGAACTCCAGCGCAACGCCATGCTCATGTACACAAGTTGTGGTTGGTTTTTCGACGAGCTTTCCGGGATTGAAACGGTTCAGGTCATACAATATGCGGGCAGGGTTCTTCAGTTGGCCGACCAGCTTTTTAGTGAAGCTTTCGAACCCGGCTTTCTCGAACATCTTGAACGCGCCAAGAGCAACATCCCTGAACACCGTGACGGTCGAACCGTTTATGAGAAATGGGTCCGGCCCGCAATGCTCGATATGAAAGATGTGGGCGCTCACTATGCCTTAAGCTCGCTGTTCCAGGATATAGGCGAGCGCAGCTCGATCTATGCTTATTCCGCCACCCGGGAGGACTACCGCAGCTTTCAGGTAGGAGGCACAAGGCTGGTAATCGGGCGGGCCACAGTCACCTCGGAGGTTACGCGCATATCCTCCAGCCTGTGCTTTGGCGTTCTACATCTTGGCGATCATAGCATCGCCTGCGGCACCGGTGAATATCAGGGCGCTCAAAAGTATGAAGCGCTGGTCAAAGAGATTTCAGCGGCTTTCGCCGGGGCTGACTTTCCCAAGACCATACTTCTACTGGGTAAATACTTCGGGACGTCCACGTACTCCCTGACCTCGCTCTTTGCCGATGAGCGACGAAAAGTCCTGAACATCATCATGGGGCCGACTCTGAGAGAGGCCGAAGCCGCATATAGCTCGATTTATGAGCACCATGCTCCCTTGATTCGCTTTCTGACCGGGTCCGGCACGCCACGGCCGCAGGTCCTGACGGTCGCCGCTGACTTGTGCTTGAATGCCAAGCTTCGCAGGGTGCTTCAAGGCGACGGGCTTGACCCCGAAGTCGTAAAGCCTCTTCTGGAGGAAGCTCGCCTGGCCGGCGCAAATCTGGATGCGACTGCTCTGGGCTTGTTACTGGCAGCCAACATCGAGAGTCTGTCGGAACAACTTCTCGAACAGCCTGATGACTTTTCTCGCCTGGAGAAGTTGAATAAGGCTGCACAACTGATTCGGACCTTGCCGTTCGAGGTCAATCTCTGGAAAACCCAGAACATCTGCTACAAGATCCTTCATGCCCATTGTCCCAAATCCAAGGGGAAGGACGACCCGGGCGACCAAAAGGCGCGGGAGTGGCTACGCCATTACACGGTCCTGGCCGAGAATTTCTTGCTGCGGGTGCCCACATGCCCCATGGACAGCAAACCCGCAAATTGACAGGAGACCGGGAAGTCTCTCATGAATATGCCAACCGCGACCTATCGGATTCAATTCAATCCCGCGTTCGGCTTTCAGGCCGCGCGGCCGGTTATTCCCTACCTGGCGGACCTGGGTATATCCGACCTGTACGCTTCTCCCATATTCAAAGCCGTCAAGGGCAGCCTCCACGGCTATGATGTGGTTGACCCCGATCACCTGAATCCCGAGCTGGGAGAGTTCTCCGACCTGGAGGGGCTGTCCGAGGTGTTAAAAACGTTCAATATGGGGTGGATTCAGGATATTGTGCCGAATCATATGGCGATAGATTCGGACAACAGGCTGCTGATGGATATTTTTGAAAATGGTCCCAGCTCCAGGTATTTTCAGTTTTTCGACGTGAATTGGGATTATCCGGCGGCCAGCCTCAACAAGAGAATTCTGGCGCCATTTCTTGGCAGGTTTTATGGGGAGTGCCTCGAAGATGCGGAGATCACCCTCCGATACGGCCCCGGCGGTTTCAAGGTTGCTTACTATGATATTGCCTTCCCGTTACGAATCGAATCTTATCTCAACTTGTTTAAGAACCTGGCCAGCTTAAAAAAGAAACTCGCCGAAGACAATCCAGACTTTATCAAACTTTTAGGCATCCTCTACGTCTTGAAGTCGCTCCCTTCAAGCGATGAACCGGACGAACGCAATAACCAGATAAGATTCATCCAACACACTATGTGGGAAGCCTACAACAGCAACGCCGTAATAAAGGCATTTGTCGATGAAAACGTGCGGACATTCAACGGTAAGAAAGGAAAAGCCGAGAGTTTTAATTTCCTTGATGACCTTCTTTCCCAACAGGTCTTCAGGCTTTCATTCTGGAAAGTGGCCGCGGAAGAGATAAACTATCGCCGCTTCTTTTGTGTTAATGGGCTGATTTCAGTCAAAGTGGAAGACG
>JBDKTY010000227.1:0-15224 GCA_039679945.1 Syntrophobacter sp.
GACCCTGGCCGGCTACCGAACTGGGCTTCTGAGCTTCTTTACCCATCGCATCACCAGTGCCGTCGTCGAGGGAATCAACAACAAGATCAAGACCCTCAAGAGACAAGCCTACGGGTTCCGGGATATGGTCTACTTCAAACTCCGACTCTACCATCTTCACACCCAGAGGTACTCATTATCCGGATGAGCCCGAAATTTTGGGGCTGCTCGGCCTTTCCAAAGTGCAAAGGGATAACGCCTTTTACCACTTAATAAAAACTGCACTGATTTCCGGATATCCCGCTTACACTCCAGACTGACGAACAGTGCGGGACAAGGGTTGAAAAACTAGACCCGGTGCGAAATAAACATGAGTTGCGATCACCTAGCGAAAGTTCGTCTCCGCCCCGCACTCTTTCGCATGTTCGGAAATCAACGACGGTTCTAGCAAGCCTATTTGAGCCTTAATCGTTTTGATGAACCAAAACCTATAACAGTTTTGATTCAAATGCCACCTATTTTCGACCTATTTTCCCGGGGCCACGAAACGGAGGATCAATGGCTTGCCCGACATCCCATGCAACAAAATCGGTTGTTTTGTTGCATCGGAGACACTGTTTTCATGGTTTTCTTGACAACTTTTCAATAGATGACGATGATGTATTTAACCGGGAGGGCTGCGTATGCGGTGCGCTGGAATTCTTTTCACTCGGCGGCAAACTTAAATCCCCCGTGGGATGAGAAAGTCCGGAGGGGGATTTTGCCTTGTCACCCGAAATGATTGTATTTTAATTCAAAAAGGCTTATTAAAAAATCTGGCCCTGACTTTTAACCGGAGACGACAGAATGAAAAGAATCGACGCCCATTTTATTGTGGATCTGGAAGCAGAGAAAGTCTTCTGCCGCAAGTGCGGAGAAGAGTGTGAAAACATGCAGCTCGAAGACTTCAGAGTTTGGGCCTGTTTTAATCGCTCCTGTGACAACGGTTTCGAGATCCACCATGACAAAGACGGACAATGGGCGACGCATATTCTCGGGAATGTCTGGCTCGAAGACGAAATCCAGGAAATCCTTCAAAAAGCTTTCTCAGAAACTTCCGGGTTTCAGAATTTTCTTCAGGAAATCGATCCGGACCGATCCAAGTAGAGATTTTTCCGAAACGACAGCCCCTCTGTGTCATTCACGCCGAAAATAGTCTCCGACGGCCGGGAACAGGTCGCGATTTGATCCGTAAACGTTCGGGGGATGGGCATCTCTGGATCAAATATTAGCATAGCGTGATCGTCCCAAGAATCCTTTGAAAAGAAGGCGATCTCTGAAATACGCTGCGACGGTACACATTCAGGGGATTGTTCATGAAACCCTCCCACCTGTTGGGTTGATGTTGCGGGACCGTGCTGATAGACACTTTATTGTACAATACCAGGAAGTTAATGCGATGGGTGGGATCTCTTTTGCTTATTAACCGCTCTGCTTAGGTTATATAATTTTTGTCTCTATCTGGTTGCCGTTGGATCTAAACGGATAACGACTGCGAATATCCAGCCAGACCATTTCCGATTAGTTAGAACAGATTGAAGGCAAATGGGTCGCATCTAAAAAAGATTTGTGGTGAAGCAAACTAACGGGAATTTCCGAGGGGGATAACGATGCCACAACAGGCTAAGCCATCCGTCACCCAGCGAGCCTACACACTTCGGCTCCGTGGATCTGACCCGAGTGATACTTCATGGCGCAAGGCGCTCTGGCAGACCCACGAGGCAGTCAATAAGGGAGCCAAAGTGTTCGGCGACTGGTTGCTCACCCTGCGCGGCGGACTGGACCACGCTCTGGCAGACGCCAGGGTCAAGGGTGGGAAGGAAGGTTCTGAGCGCGGCCCTACCGACGAGGACCGAAAGGCGCGGCGCATTCTGTTAGCCCTGTCATGGCTTTCGGTGGAGTCAAAACTTGGGGCTCCAGCGGAGGATTTCATCATCGCGTCCGGCAAAGAGGACGCCAAAGATCGGAACGGCAAGGTCATCGCGTCGCTTGAGAAAATCCTCGAAATCAGGGGTGTTGAAAAAAAGGAGATTGACGAGTGGAAGAAGGATTGCTCGGCTTCCTTGAGCGCTGCCATCCGTGACGACGCCGTTTGGGTCGACCGGAGCAAGGCGTTTGATGACGCGGTGAAGTCTGTAGGTCGCTCACTCACACGCGAGGATGCGTGGGACATGCTGGAAAGGTTCTTTGGAAGCCGTGATGCCTATCTGGCCCCAGTGAAAGGCGCCGAAGATGAACCTTCCAAGACGGAGCGAGAGGACAGGGCGAAGGATCTCGTCCAGAAGGCAGGACAATGGCTCAGCAGTCGGTTCGGCACCGGTAAGGGAGCGGACTTCCGCCGCATGGCAGACGTCTATGAGAAGATCGCGGCGTGGGCTGAAAACGCTCAAGCAGACACGGCCTGGAATGTAGCTGTCGATAACCTCGCAAATGCCCTCCGCGAATTCATTCCTGCCTCGGACGACCTGCGGGGCATACTTGGTCTGATCAGCGGTCCCGGTTACAAGAGCGCAACGCGCAACCTTCTCAATCAGCTTGCCGCCAATGCCGTCGTCACTCAAAAGGACTTCATGAGTCTGAAGGACAAGGCGACCGAAGATGCTCAAAAGTGCAGGCAGAATACCGGATCGAAGGGACAACGGCCATACTCAGACGCCATCCTGAAGAATGTGGAGGCAGTTTGTGGATTCACTTACCTGCAGGACGGGGGGGCGGCCCGACATTCCGAGTACGCCGTCATACTTGACCACGCGGCCCGCCGTGTTTCGCTGGTCCACACATGGATCAAGCGTGCAGAGGCGGAACGCAGCCGGTTTGAAAAAGAAGCTGAGAGAGAGAAAGCTGTCCCGGTTCCGGCGAAAATATGGCTGGATTCGTTCTGCCTCGAACGCTCGGGCATGTCGGGTGCGCTGGCGGAACCCTACCGAATACGTCGGCGAGCAGTTGACGGATGGAAAGAAGTTGTCGCTTCATGGAGCAAGAGTTCATGTATCGGCTCCACCGACCGGATTGCCGCAGCCCGGGCGCTTCAGGACGAGCCGGAGATCGACAAGTTTGGAGACATTCAGCTATTTGAGGCTCTTGCCGAAGACGACGCGGTATGCGTTTGGCACGAGGACGGCGATCCTTCGAAAGCTGCCGACCCTCAGCCGTTGATCGACTACGCACTCGCCACCGAGGCGGAATTCAAGATGCGGCACTTCAAGGTGCCTGCGTACCGGCACCCGGACGCGCTCCTGCATCCTGTATTCTGCGATTTAGGGAAATCCCGCTGGACAATCCGCTTTGCTGTTCATAAAAAGACGCGGTCGTCCAATCCAAACGCGCTTTCCGTAACGCTTTGGACAGGGAGCGAGATGAAGCAGGTTTCATTGTGCTGGCAGTCCAAGAGGCTGGCGCGTGATTTGGCCCCTGGAAACAACGCAGGAAATGCAAAAGGCCCAGCGGTTACCCGCGCGGACAGATTGGGACGTGCCGCTTCGAATGTGACCAGAAATGAGGTGGTGAAGATCGCGGGACTGTTTGAGCAAGCAGACTGGAATGGCCGGTTGCAGGCACCTAGGCGGCAGTTGGAAGCCATCGCCGCAGCGAGGGACAAACACGGGGTATCCAACCAGGAACGTGATCGCCGGATGTCCGGTAGGATGGACAACATCCGCTGGCTGGTGACTTTCTCGGCAAGGCTGCAGCCGCAGGGCCCGTGGCGCGAACTTGCCGAAAAGCTTCAGCTCGGAACCAACGCTCAATCCTGGCCCCACGCCGATGCGAACAAGTCTAGGAAAGGCCTCGCCCGGCTCACCCTCTCCCGTCTGCCCGCCCTGCGGGTGCTTTCCGTCGACCTCGGACACCGCTACGCCGCGGCGTGCGCGGTATGGGAGGCGTTGGGCACCGAGGAGGTCAAGGCGGCATGCCTGGCCGTTGGGCATGAAGAGCCGAAGGAGAGCGATCTCTACCTGCATCTCAAGAGGAAAGCGACCAAACGGAAGAAGGGAATCCAAGTCGAGGTCGAGAAAACCACTGTCTATCGTCGGATCGGCGCGGACACGTTGCCGGACGGCGCGCCGCATCCCGCCCCCTGGGCGCGCCTGGACCGCCAGTTCCTCATCAAGCTCCAGGGCGAGGAGGAAAGGGCCCGCGAGGCGTCAAACGAGGAGATATGGGCGGTGCATCAACTGGAAGCCGAACTGGGCAGGACCGTGCCGATTATCGACCGGTTGGTCGAGGCCGCCTGGGGTCAGTCCGGCAAGCAGAAATCGAGACTCGATGCACTGCGTGATCTGGGCTGGACACCGGCAAGCGAGGTTCAGGGTTCTGACGGGATGGACGAAGGCGAACTCCGCAAGCCATCGCTCTCGGTGGACGACCTTATGACCTCCGCCGTCCGTACCATGCGCCTTGCGCTCAAGCGCCACGGCGACCGGGCTCGGATCGCCTTTGCCATGACGACGGACTACAAGCCTATGCCCGGCGGACAAAAATACTATTTCACCGAAGCGAAAGACGCTTCGGAAAAAGACGATGCGACTGCGCGGAATGAAAAGCACATCGAATTCATCCAGGAGACTCTGCTGCTCTGGCATGGATTGACCTCCTCCCGTGGATGGCGGGACGACGCGGCAAAGCAATTCTGGGATGACCATATCGCCGGGTTGCCGGGATACGACGTTCCGGAGGAAATCGGTGAGGATGTTTCCGGTGTAGAACGCAAAATGAAGCAAAAGAAAAATCGAGAAAAGCTCCATGGTGCAGCACATGCGCTGGCCCGGGATGCGGCCTTGCGAAAAACTCTCCACAATGCATGGAATAACCGGTGGAACGATGACGACGGGCGGTGGAAAAAACAGTTGCGTAGGCTTAAGGGTTGGGTCCATCCGCGCGGAAAATCTGCCGGTGATCCGACCATTCGGAAGGTCGGCGGACTCTCTCTTTCCCGTCTTGCCACGCTGACCGAGTTCCGCCGCAAAGTCCAGGTGGGATTTTTCACCCGCCTTCATCCGGACGGCACGAGGGCCGAGATCAAGGAACAGTTCGGGCAGAGAGCCCTGGACGCCCTGGATCATTTGCGCGAGCAGCGTGTCAAGCAGCTTGCCAGCCGCATAGCCGAGGCGGCGCTCGGCATCGGACGGATAAGGCGGCCCATGGGGGGCAAGGACTCCAGGCGTCCGGATGTCCGTGTAGACGAACCGTGCCATGCCGTCGTCATCGAAAACCTCACCCGCTACCGGCCGGAGGAGACCCGTACCCGGCGGGAAAACCGCCAGCTCATGACCTGGTCGGCCTCAAAGGTCAAGAAATACCTGGCAGAAGCGTGCCAACTCCACGGCCTGCACCTGCGCGAAGTCTCGGCGAGCTACACGTCGCGCCAGGACTCCCGCACGGGATCTCCCGGCATCCGCTGCCAGGATGTGCCCGTCAATGAGTTCATGCGGTCGTCGTTCTGGCGGAAACAAGTCGCGCAGGCCGAGAAAAAACAGGCTGAAGGCAAGAACGACTCTCGCGAACGGTTCCTCTGCGACCTGAACGCAACGTGGAAAGACAAGACCGCAGATGATTGGGAGAAGGCCGGAGTTGTCCGTGTCCCACTGAAAGGGGGCGAGATATTTGTTTCGGCCGATTCCGTCTCTCCCTCCGCCAAGGGGCTCCAGGCCGACCTGAACGCCGCCGCCAACATCGGGCTGCGGGCACTTGTAGACCCGGATTGGCCGGGCAAGTGGTGGTACGTGCCCTGCGAGCCGGGCAGCCACAGGTCCATAAAGGACAAGGTTGACGGCTGCGCGGCGGTGAATCCGGACCATGTGCTGCGGCAATCCGCCCGGGCGCAGACTGGCGATACAGCAAAGGATAAAAAGACGCGCGGGAAAAAGGGCGCTGAAAATTCCAAAGAAGTCGTCAACCTCTGGCGCGATATCTCGTCATCCCCGCTCGAATGCATCGAAATCGGAGAGTGGAAAGAATACGCTGCTTATAAGAACGAGGTGCAATGCCGTGTTACCCGAATCTTGGAGAAACAGGTAAAAGGCCGCGACAGGCAACCGCACGATGGGTCCAGGGAGGATGACATTCCCTTCTGAGAAGGATGCAACCGATGGATGAAAGCCTTTGGCCTGCCCGGAATGTGGCCGAATACGCCTATTGTCCGCGGCTTTTCTATTTCATGCAGATCGAGGGTGTCTTTGTTCCCAGCAGCGACACGGAAAAGGGGGCCGATGTCCATCGACGCGTGGACAAGCCCAGCGCCGCTCTGGAGAAGGTGGACGAAAGCGGGGTGGACCTGAATCGGCCGAAAACAGTTCGGAGTCTTGCTTTAACGAGCGAATCGCTTGGCCTTACTGCGACGCTGGACCTGGCGGAGATTTCGGGACGGACCGCCGTGCCCGTCGAATACCGCAAGGGACGTCCCAGGCACGTTGCAATGGGGCCGCCTGCCGACGACTGCGGCGAAATGGAACAAGCCCCGCTTTCATATCCCGAGGCGTGGCCCACGGACCGTATCCAGGTGGGGCTGCAAGCCATCCTTCTCGAGAGCTCCGGCTATGAGGTTCCTGAAGCGGTCATTTACTACGCCGGGGAGAAGCTTCGCCTCAGAATCACCGTCGATGACACTCTCAAGACAGAAGCGCTGAAGACCTTGGAAAACGCGAAACAATGCGCCGAAGGCTCACGGCCTTTGCCGCTCGTTAACGATTTGCGCTGCCCAAGATGCTCGCTCCAGTCGATCTGCCTGCCGGACGAGGTCAACCTCCAACGTGCCCAATCTCCAAGCGATGAACTCACACCAAGAAAGATCTGGCCGCCGCGCGATGACGGTATTCATGTAGTGGCCCAGCAAGAAGGCGTGAAGGTCGGGGTTCGCGGCATGGAATTGAGAGTCACCGACAAGAATGGCTCCGCGGTGAAGACCATACCGCTTGCCAACCTCGAAAGCCTTTCACTGCTTGGTTCGGTGCAAATCACCACCCAGGCGGTTCATGTCCTTGCCGACATGAACACTCCTGTGGCGTTTCTCTCATCGGCGGGACGACTGGTGGCCATGATCGATCCGCTCGATTCGGTCAGCGCCGAGGTTCGAAGGTCTCAGATTCGCAAGCTCGACCGTATGGATGTTTGCCTTGAACTTGCACGCGCCCTCGTGTCGGCCAAGATCATGAACCAGAGGACACTCCTCCTCCGCAATCACGGTTCGCTACCTGACGGCGTAGCTGCCGATCTGGTGAAGGAGGGCAGGAACGCGGCGCAGTCGGATTCTGTGGATGCGGTGCGCGGGCATGAGGGGCAGGCTGCGGCCATCTACTTCAAACATTTTGCAGGGATGTTCAAAGGCCCTCTATCGGTGGAGTTCGATGCCAATGGCAGAAAGCGCAGACCTCCCCCCGACCCCATAAATTCCTGTCTGTCGCTCGCCTACTCCATGTTGACTCACGAATGCGTGGCGGCGTTGCGCCTTGCGAGGCTGGAGCCCTCTATTGGCGGATTCCACGTATCGAGGCCGGGGCGTCCGGCGCTTGCGCTCGATCTTATGGAGCCGTTTCGGCCGTTGATAGGGGATTCCGTCGCGATCACATGCTTTAATCGGGGCGAATTGACCGAGGGACATTTTCTTCGCACCGCCTCCGGTTGTTCGCTCACGGACGCCGGAAGACGGAGTTTTTTCAATGCGCTTGGGCGCAGAATGGATACTGAGGTCACCCATCCGGTCTTCGAGTATCGTCTGAGTTACCGGCGCATGATCGTTTTGCATGCGCGAATGGTTGCGGCCTGGCTCACGGGGGATATTCCTTCTCTGGCGTTTCTGACCACGCGTTGAGTGCCGGAGGCTGTTATGCGTCGATGCTACCTCGTTTGCTACGACATCAGAGATCCGAAACGTTTGCGGCGCGTCCACAAGGTGCTTAAAGGATACGGTGAAGCTTGGCAGTTTTCGGTCTTCTTTTGTGTGCTCAAAGATATCGACCGCGTGCGCTTACAGACCGATCTCGAGGAGCAAATGAACCGGAAGGAAGATCAGGCGATGATTCTGAACCTTGGCCCAGATGAAAAGGAGTTTCGTGAAGCGATTACGGTCATCGGCCAGCCCCTTCCTGAACAAGACTGCGGTATCGTTGTTATTTGACATTATTTTAATCGGAAGGTATATTATACACGGCCTCTACAGGAGGCGAGAATGCCACGGTAAGTGTCTTCCCCTTCGATGGGCTTGGCACCGTGGAGTCGATCAGTTTTGTTTCGACGAGTGAGCGTGCTCCTCAAGAGTCACCGCGAGTGCGGAGGTGGTGAAGGGGGGGCCAAGGGACGCTCGAACCCCTTGAGGTTCTTTGAAATTAAGGAGGTGGAGCGGCTTGAAAGTGCCCGTCGCAAGGTGTGATTTTTTGAACGTCCGGCTATGCTCGAATGGTGGTTCAAAAACGCTGTGCCAGCAAGCAGTTGGAAGTGCGGCGGGTTCCGGAGTCGATGCCAACCTGATCGACGGACACTGAAACAGCCGAAACCATCCTTGATGCTGAATGGGAGGTTCCGGAGTCGATGCCAACCTGATCGACGGACACCGGATGGGTGGATGAATGGCGACGGCACCCCGGTGGTTCCGGAGTCGATGCCAACCTGATCGACGGACACTCGCTGCACGCACCTGCTCATGCTGGATACCGATCGGTTCCGGAGTCGATGCCAACCTGATCGACGGACACTTAATACCTTTCACCTTGCGATATTCATCATCAAGGTTCCGGAGTCGATGCCAACCTGATCGACGGACACAGAATGTCGTTGATCCATGCTTCGCAGGCCCGGCAGGTTCCGGAGTCGATGCCAACCTGATCGACGGACACCGTGAAACCGCCGCGTGCAGTCGAGACATTCAAAGAGGTTCCGGAGTCGATGCCAACCTGATCGACGGACACGCCTTGTCCCCGGCAAAAAAACCGAGGGCCGCCAGGTTCCGGAGTCGATGCCAACCTGATCGACGGACACATTTCGATGCGCTCCACCCATGTTTCGGCCAGCCAGGTTCCGGAGTCGATGCCAACCTGATCGACGGACACGGGCCGGGAAAAATCATACTGGCAGGTATAAAAAAGGTTCCGGAGTCGATGCCAACCTGATCGACGGACACTCAATAGATATGCCGGCGTAGAACATTTCTTTGAGGGTTCCGGAGTCGATGCCAACCTGATCGACGGACACCTCTTCCCCCAACCCCTGCTTCGCCGCGGCGATCTCGGTTCCGGAGTCGATGCCAACCTGATCGACGGACACGAGCACTTCGTTGTTGTGGACGCTTTTGATCGAGCGGGTTCCGGAGTCGATGCCAACCTGATCGACGGACACCGGAAGGCGACTCCGAAGTCATCGAGTTTGACGTGGTTCCGGAGTCGATGCCAACCTGATCGACGGACACTCGTGCGAAATAAGCGTGAATGCGCCAGTAGCCAAGGTTCCGGAGTCGATGCCAACCTGATCGACGGACAATGGATAAGGGCATTGTCACCAAGGCGATGGAGGGTGGTTCTTGGCTGGCCTGCTGCCTCAAGTCAAGACCGGTTCAGTTTGGGCCCCCGCACTTATGGTGATGAGGGTCGTGAGTGCAGTGGAAAATGGGAATTGTGTTTCTCCAAAAGTGCGGGGGAGCCATTTTTTAGGCTATCAAATTCATCATAGTCATCATGCTGGATGAGATGCTGGATCGACCTTCACCGCTGATTTATGGACTTTCAATTTCTTTTGGCATTTTTTCTGATTTGGTAAATTTTGAGGGCTGATGTAAGGCGCCATCTCGGGATGGAGACTCTTCAAAACGAGCAGCAGGAATTTTTGTCTTGGTACTTGGAGTGCATCAGCGTAAGTCGCCCATCCTTTGATGGGAAATTCGGCAACCCCACGTTCTATCATTGAAATGAACGCTGGCCCCTTGAGACCGACACCTGCGGCAAACTCTTTGCATGAAAATTTGAGTTCTTTCCGCCGAGCTTTGATAAAATGCCCAATCTGACCGCTCTTGATTTTCTTCATATGGATCTCCTTAATCTTTTTTGTCCGGAATCTCCGGATAGCATGTGTGGATAGAAATCCTCTTCTCCTATTGAACTCTTTTAAGAGATATTACATTTGGATCGTTGGAAAAATAAACTGCTGCAAGATTGTTATTAGATGCCTTGCTGGTGAAGCCCCAGCGTAAGTTGAGTAGCTGGGGGTATGTTTTCACCGTTCGTTTCGGCACATTTTCTGACCATCGATGATAAAACGCATCCACACTTGGCGTTCCGGGATACCCAAGACTGCCGGAAATGATCGGGCGAGACCGTTTACTGCACAAGAGCGGTCTGTCCTGCAACTGTGGCAGGACCAATCTGTTTTTTGCATGCGCAGGATAGTGGATTTTGAGTGGTTTCGGTTGACAATAGTTGATGATAGTATAAACTGGCTTCGAGCTATGCTGGTGTACGGATGGCAGAAATGTGGTGGCTCATCTCTCTATAGCTTTGGAGGGGGTATGGATGTGTTGGCAAGAAAGGCTTTCTCGCTGAAGGAGGCAGCCGAGGTGATCGGTTGCCACAAGGAAACATTGCGGAGAGCCATCAAAAAGGGCGAACTGAAAGCAGCGAAGGTCGGAAGCGACTACCGAATGTCCCGCTCTGACTTGGCTGCCTACTGGGAGGCAAAAGGAGGAGGGGAACTATTCGAAAAGGCGGTCGGAGAGAAGAGGGAGAAATTGGTGTTGGATCCTGACTTGGCGGAAAAACTGCGAGAGAGTTTCAAAAAATACAGAGAAACCAAACGATCTGCGAGCGATGGGGACGGCACGATTCTCAACTTTCTTCTAACGGCGGCTAAAGAGTATGCCAAGAAAAAAGATTAAGGTGCGATATAGCGTAGATTTTCGCCAATTCCAATTTGCCGTTGTTGACTATCTTATGGGGAGAAGTGATGTTGTCCGATCGGGAAAGTTTGAAAGAGGTTCCACTGACTGGTAAGAGACAGGTAATAGACTCGCCCTGGATGAATGCCAGACAGGCAGCGAATTACTGTGGATACAGTGGACCGAAGTATTTCAAGAAACTTGCCGATGAGTATGAAATCCCGCGGTATGGCCCAAGCAGAAATCGTTATCATCGGAATGACCTTGATACTTGGCTGCGGAGTTTTGCCGAACGGGGGAAAAGTTCGGCCTATTTCCGAAGAAGCAAGGCGAAACCGTTCACTCCTCTTCACAATGTGATCTTTACTGCGTTCCGTTGAGATTTTGGACATGAGCGTTCATAAAAAGCCAGATGGAAGATGTTATGTAAGTTTTCGTGATGAAAAGGGAAAGCAGCATACGAAAACCTTCGGGCGCGGAAGACAGGCACTGAAGGAAGCTCAATCCTTCGATCTGAAACTTGAATCGGAAAGGAAGTTGGGTATCAGACCTTCGACACAGGGTGGTTTGGAGGTTTACTTCGACCAGTTGGCGCAACTTTATACGGACGATAGACGGGCCGCAGGTTCTTCGAATTCTTACATTTACGACCTCAAAAACCTGATCAATAACCACCTCGGGCCTCTCTTGAATATCAAGCCGGTTGATGAACTGACTTACGAGGACATGATGCAAATCGCCGGCTACTACAAAGAGCGGTCACAGAGCACCCGAAACAGGTATTTTGTTTATCTCCGTGCGATCTTCCGCTTTGGGGTCCGGCATGGTATTACAAAAAACAATCCCCTTCAAAACTGGTCGAAGAAAAAAGAAGCTCCGCGCAAATCGATGCTGACGATCGAAGACTTGAGAAGGATCATCTCTCACGCTGGACCGCACCTCAAATGGGCGCTCGAAGTGCAGTGGCATCTGGGAACGAGGCCTGGACCTTCCGAGTTACTTGCCCTGAAGTGGGAGAATGTCGATTTCGGAAAGGGTATCGTTTCCGTATTCGCAACCAAGACAGGAGACTGGCGTCAAATTCCGATTTCTTCCGAGTTTCTGGAATCCTTGCGCAGTAGGAGGGAGCAGGCCAAGAGTGATTTTATCGTTGAGTACAATGGCCGCCCAATGAAGAAGTTTCGACGATCTTTCGATACAGCGTGCCGGAGGGCGGGGATCACCTATGCCTGCCGGATGTATGACGTGCGGCATCTTTTCGCGACAATGCTGCTGTCCGGAGGGGCGGACTTGGCAGCTGTCTCGAAGTTGCTCGGACATTCCACCACGTACGAAACGGCCAATACATATTATGAATTGCTCAAAGGGGAAAAAGAGCGGGCAGTGAGCTTGCTGCCTTCCATCAAGGAGGTGGAGAGGGCGGATGCAGAAATGGCGACAGAAGGTGCCAAGAAAGTCGTTCCGCTCAGGTCCCGATCAAAAATGTTATCCAAAAATGTTATCCAGTAAAACTCTGGATCTTACAACCTATTGAAACTATTGGTCGGGGCGAGAGGATTTGAACCTCCGACCCCCTGCTCCCAAGGCAGGTGCGCTGACCAGTCTGCGCTACGCCCCGACAGGGCCTTTGCTATCTAACACAGCGATTATTGAAATGCAACCCGCAAAGCCGGTTTTCCCGCCAGCTTGGCCGATTCCGGCGCGGCCCGCGGCGTCCCTTCAGAGCGGCGAATCGTCCTGGCGCAGTTTGTGGAGCAGCAGTTCCGCATAGGCGGAATCCAGCAGGTTCTGGGGAATGGTCATGGCGTCGTCGAGCGTCCCCACTCCGATGATGGCCTGGATCAGGACGGCCGTGTTCCGGAGTTTGAACGGCGCCTTCCGAATCCGCTGGCTCAGGTAGGGAGCCACCTCGCGCGCCTCGTCCTCCTGGACTCCGGGAAGCAGCACCAGGAACTCGTCGCTCCCGTAGCGGCCGAGGAAGCAGTCTTCCCCGGCAAGGATCTCCTCCAGGATGTCCGCCACGTGCTTGAGGATCTCGTTCCCCGCCTCCGGGTCCCCTTCGAAGTCATGGAAAAAATCCAGGTCGACGATCAGGGCGGTGAACGGTGTCCCGTTGCGCCGCGCCTTCCGGAATTCCCTCTCCAGCACCGTGTGGATCTGGAAGAAACTGAGCAGGCCGGTCAGGGAATCCTGGACGGCGAAATCCTTCACCCGCTCGTAGGCGAGGCAGTTGTCCATGCACAGGGCGATCTTGACGCCGAGCTGTTCCAGGAGGTCCGTGCCGTCGCTCGGCCTGTACCGGTTCGGGTCGATGCTTCCCAGGAAGAGGCCGCCGAAAAGGATATTGTGGATGCACAGCGGGATGACGACCCCGGAGCGCGCCGAAGACACCGCCTCGGGCAGGTGGTCCAGGAGCCTCTCCATGGAATCTTCCGACAGCAGGTATGGTCTGCTGGTGCCGGCGCAGAGTTCCGCGCCGATTTCGGCGGGAAAGGGAAGAATCCACGTGCCTTCCCCGATGGGTTCGCTTCCCTGGGAGATATCGGGAAAGAACCTCTCCAGGATGTCCGGGTGACACAGGAGCAGTATCGCCTGGTCCGGCTGGAAACGCAGCTTGATCTCCCGGAGGAGTTCCTCGGCGAGCTGCCCCAGTTCCCGGGTCCGGAAGAGTATGCGCTCGATTTCGGTGAAATGGCGCCAGATCCTCTCGTTCATGGCGGCCGTGGCCACGACGGATGCAAGCTGCCGCTTCAGATCGTCGATCTCCTCATGGAGTTCGTCCGGGGTTTGCACCTGCACCGCCGGAAAGGATGCCTCCAGCACCTCGGGCAAACAAGGTTCCTGCACCGGGCCGATCGCTTCAGCCGCAGGCGCGGCCGTATCCGGTTCATGATCCGCCGGTTCCGTCCGTTGATCTTCCGTAGCGTTGGAACAGTCGCATTTTTCTGTCGGTGGGGTAACGATAGGGGAATCTTCAGTCACGCAATCACTCCGGATTGTGTTCGAGGAACGAGAGCGCCAGTGCCACGGCATCCTTCGCGTTTTCGGCCGTGCAGACGCCCGGCACGGTGAAAGTGGGGCGGAGAGCCACGACGGCTTTTCCGATTTTCAGGGCGAGCGCAATTTCGGAGAGAGTGCCGTATTCGCCGGCAACGGCGATCAGGACTCCCGCCGTCTGAACGATGACGGCGTTCCGGGCCTGCCCCATGTTGGTGGCCACGGGGTAGTCGATGTAGGCGTTGGCGGCGCGAACGTCGGGGCCGGGCAGTATTCCGATGGTCGGCCCCCCGATTTCCCGGGCGCCCCTGGCCGCCGCGGTCATGACCCCCCCGAGTCCCCCGCAGATCAAAGCCGCGCCGTTCCGGGCGATCTCCCTGCCCACGTCCGCGGCCAGTTCTTCAATATCGATGGAACAGCTTCCCGCCCCGATGACTCCGACGATGGGGCGGCGCATGTCAGTCGTCCCAGGCCCATTTGCCTACCAGGTCCACGAAGCGCACGCCGCCCAGCGCCGTCTTCCGGATGCCGTCGGGAACCCGCTCCACCAGGTAGAGTTCCTGGGTGATGCGGTCTCCCACGGGGATCACCATGCGGCCTTCCGGCCCCAGTTGGTCCACCAGCGGCTGCGGGAGCTTGGGCGTGCCTGCCGTGACGACGATCGCGTCGAACGGGGCTTCGTCCGGCCAGCCCAGGGTGCCGTCCGCTACCCTGACGATAATATTCCTGTATCCAAGCTTCTGGAAGTTCTGGTTCGCCCTGAAGGCCAGCCCGGGAAATCTCTCGACGGTGAAGACCCGGTCGGCGAGTTCGGCCAGGACCGCTGCCTGGTATCCCGAACCTGTCCCGATTTCCAGCACTTTTTCATGGCCGTCGAGCTCGAGGCTCTCGGTCATGAGTGCGACGATATAGGGTTGTGAAATCGTCTGCTTGTCGCCGATGGGCAGCGGATGGTCGCTGTAGGCCTGCTCCTTGAGAGCTTCGTCCACGAACATGTGTCGGGGCACCTTGCGCATGGCCTCCAGTACCCTTGGATCGCGGATCCCCCGGTCGACGATCTGGGTTTCCACCATCCGATCCCGAGCTTTCTTAAAATTAATCATGCAGAACTTCGCACCTCAACCAGTTCGCATTCGCAAACTCCCCGCGCCGGGACGAGGGGATTCGTCCGCATCCTGTCTTTTCAAGGGTTTCTACTACGTTTTCCACAGAACAGAAGATAAAGCAAGAACATTATCCCGTGTTCTTTTCCCGGCTCGCATCTTTCTTTACCATTCGTACCCCCGGGAAGCAAGACGGCTTTCACGTTCAGGTCAAATTGGCCCACAGGGCGTAGCGAAGGGACAGCGGATCGGCC
>JBDKTY010000228.1:0-5299 GCA_039679945.1 Syntrophobacter sp.
CAGTCTGCTCGCAGACTGTCCGCTGTCAATGGCTGACCCCTCTCTTCTGCCTTAGAACTTGTATTCCTGCCCGCGAAAGGTCAGTGGTTCATACCCGAAAACGGCGTTAAGGTGGTGCAGCAGAGCGTGGCCTGCCTCCTTGTTCCACATGGCCAGGACCTCTTCGTTGATCTTCCTGTAGAACGCTTCCAGCTCCAGCGCCGTCTTGGGTCTCGGGCGGCCGTCTTCCGCCAGTTGATCGATCAGGCCCATCCACATCTCGCTCACGCCCATTATGAAAAAGGGCCAGGACCTGCGTACCGGGACGCTCCAGTGCCCATCGCTCACGCCACCGATTCCCGGGCGAATGACTTTTACCGTGTCATCGAAGGTCGTCGCCGTAATCAGACCGGCTGACCGCATCTGAGCCAGCATGGGGTTGGATTTGATCGTTTCGAAAATCCCGCCGGCCGACTTTTGCGTCGCGAAGAAAATAAAACTGAACTGGTGCCCGCTCTGATCGGGGGCAGCCCGCCTGTGGACCCGCCAAAGCGGGATCTCGGCGCCGTGCTTTTCGAGGACCGGGGCGATGATCGTGTTGGCGACCATCAGGTCCAGGTGCCATGAGGGTTCCTGGTCCTGGGGCCAGTTGAACTGAAAACGGGCATACCACCAACTGTTTTCCAGTTCCTGCCGCCCCGTCGTCTCCACCTCCCGCTGGGTCGGTCCTTTCGAGGACGGTCCCTGCCGGGTCGAGGCGCAGCCGGAAAGAGACACAAGGAGCAGGGCTGATACGGCACAGAAAAGAATCCCGGCCCGCACGCGGGAAAACCGTTTAAAGATTAAATATTTCATAGCCTTATGACCATTATTACCTCATAGGTTATCAGCAAAAGATAGAGGAAAGGAAACACCACCATGAGCACCGCCGTCCTGACCCTGCCCCAGACGTAGTAGTTCTTCAAAACCAGCAGAACGATCATCCCAAAAGCGGTAAGTGCCCACTTGGAAATGATGAAGGCCGACGGACCCATTCGCAGGAAGTAGTCCATCACGGGATTGGCTTCCTGGAAATTTTCCGTAACCAGCCTCATCGTGAGGAAGGCGTCCGCCAGCGATAGCGCCATCGTGAAGAGCAGCAGGAGCATGAAAACAGGGCTGTACAGGTCGACGAAATAGAACCTGCGGGCATCTTCCTTGCGCCGTGAACTCTTCCTGCTCCCAAAAAGGCTCCTTGGTGAGAGGGGGGAGGTTTGCCCGGCCCGGCGGTCCTTGCCCGAACGCCTTTCCTTAAAGGGATACTTGTTCCGTTTCGAGGGATCGCTCGCCGCGGAATCCCTGCCTTCGTGCCCGGCGGATGCGCCGTTGTCTGTATGCTGTGGCATCTAAGCCTGCCGCTCGGAAGTGAATGGATTATTTACCAGGCTATTAGAGGATGTATCGGTAGGAAGTTGCGCGTCCTTGAGGCAAAAGGCAATAAGGCTGTGTGAAGATCCCCGGCGAAGCCATATCGCTGGAAAACGGGCAGGGGTAAAATGAACCCTCGACGGCTGCTAATGGGAACAATTTGTTCTCATTCCGGGCCCGGGCTCGGAACTGGCCGTTCGCCCCGAGCGCATAATTGCTCTTAAGGTGTTGTGATGGATCGCCCCCCTGCCCGCCCGTTCGCCCCGAGCGCATAATTGCTCACACGGGGTTCCCGGCTTTGTGTCCGATGCTTACGAGCATTTGTTCCCGGCCCGCATCCTTCCCCGATCTCCCCGGCTGGCGCGGAGATTGCTTGAGCAGGCATTTTGAGATATGAAGCACTCTTTCCGAGATGCGAACGATAATTTCTAAAAGGGAGGATAGTGAATGAAGAAAGTGGCGGTTATCGGTTGCGGCGCTTACATGGGGAGCGGCTACGGCTGTCCCGGGGAATGGAGATGTCTTAAGGCGGCGGCTTTGGGAGAGGGCAAATTCGGCGAGCCCTCACAGGTAATCTCCTTTATCACCTGCGAGTGTCCCGGACGAACCACCGCGCCGAACCTGGGGATGGCGATGAAGCTCTCCGAAATCAAGCCGGACGCGGTCTACCTGAGTTCATGCATGGCGAACGCGAAGCCGGGTTGTCCCTACTCCACCCCGGAAGACATGGCCAAGATACTGGAGGGTAAGACCGGTATACCCGTGATACTCGGGACGCACGATTATCACTGACGCGCAAGGCTGATTCCAGTTGCGATCAGCCCGTTTCCCTGCAAAGAAAACCCCGGTTCGACCCGGGGTTTTCTCATCTCCGGTCCGGATGCGCCGGCGGGCATGCCCGGGCCGGGCGCCGCCGTGTATCTTCCTGCCTCGGGCTATCTTGAACAGGCTGCTTGTATTCCGTTTCCGGCGATCCCCGGGGTCGATATATCCCTCGCGGATTCTCTCAAGCCGGATGTGCTCACTCGCCGATGATTCTCGCCTTATGCCTTTGGACCATCCCCATCGAGGAGCAGCGCAAGCTCTTCGGCCTCCCCATCCAGCAGCGGATAGGAGCAGAGCTTCCCCAGGTAGTTCTCGCAAACCAGGCGCTCCGGGCTGATCTCGCGCACCATGCGCGGTGTCATGGCTACTTTTCCGTGTCCTCCCGGCAGGTCGATCACGAAGTGGGGCATTGCCAACCCGGAGATGCGGTTTCGCAGAGTTCGCAGGATGCGAAGGCCCGTGGCGACGGGGGTTCGGAAATGGGCCGTCCCCCTGGTGAGGTCCATCTGCATGAGATAATAGGGGCGCACCCTCAGGGCGAGGAGCCGGTGGAAGAGCGTGCCGAGGGTTGCGGCGTCGTCATTCACACCGCGCAGCAGGACCGTCTGGCTGCCGAGCGGGATGCCGGCGTTCGCCAGAAGGGCGCAGGCCTTTTCCGATTCGGGGGTGAGTTCTTCGGGATGGTTGAAATGAATATTTACATAGACCGGGTGAAAGCTGCCCAGGAGGGCCGTCAATTCTGGAGTGACCAGCCGGGGGAGGGCGCAGGGGACCCGTGTCCCGATCCTTATGATCTGGATATGCTCGATTGCCCGGAGCTTTTGCAGGATTTCACGCAGCCGGGCCGTCGGGAGGAGAAGCGGGTCTCCACCCGAGAGGAGTACATCCTGGATGTCGCGATTTCCTGCGATGTATTCAAGGGCCGGGCCGATATCCTGTTCGAGCGCCCGTGACGGTCCCTCGCCCCATTTGCGCTTGCGGGTGCAGAAACGGCAGTGGACGGCGCACCGGTCGCTTATCAGCCAGAGCACCCGGTTGGGGTAGCGGTGGACTAGATTCGGAACGGGCGAGAGGCTTTCCTCGGCGAGTGGGTCATCGAACCCGGACAGGTCGGAGATTTCGCGGATATCGGGGACGGTCTGGCGCCAGATCGGATCTCCGGCGGTCCGGATCAGTCCCTCGAAGTAGGAATTGAGCCTGAACGGATGGGCATGGACAACAGGGGCCAGAGGACCGGTGTCGAGGTTCCATCTTTTCGAAAAATCATCAAAATTGCGGTAGGTCAATATTCCCTCTGTTTCCCGCTCACCTGGCGCTCATCCTGTTAAGGGTTGTTCCCGCTCTCCATATCAGATACAGTGCGGAAACTTTTTCCGGGATAAACAGGTTAAACGATGCGCAAATGGTTTGAAATATACGGCAACAGGCGCGTCCTGAGTCTTCTCGGCCTGGGTTTTTCCTCGGGGCTTCCGCTCGCCCTGACCGGATCGACCCTCCAGGCCTGGCTCATGACCGAAAAGGTGGACCTGAGCACCATAGGCCTTTTTTCGCTGGTCGGGCTGCCTTATGCGGCCAAGGTGCTGTGGGCCCCTCTCATGGACAGGTTCACCCCGCCCTGGCTCGGGAGAAGGCGCGGCTGGATTATATCAATACAGCTCCTGCTAGTCATCGGCATCTTTTGCCTGGGATATTCCTCGCCGTCTTCCTTCCCGGCAATGGTCGCTTTTTTTGCCCTGCTGACGGCATTTCTGAGCGCGAGCCAGGATATCGCCATCGATGCCTACCGGGCCGACGTGCTGCGCGAGAAGGAACTGGGGCCCGGGGCGGCAACCACCGTGGTCGGCTACAGGGTCGCCATGCTCATATCCGGGGCGCTCGCCCTGATCATGTCCGATCACATCCCGTGGCGCAGTGTGTACTGGATCATCGGCGGGATCATGCTGGGGTGCACGGTGTTCAACCTGATCGCTCCCGAGCCGGAGATCAGAGTCATCCCTCCCCGGAGCCTCAAGGACGCTGTCTGGGGGCCGCTTTCATCCTATTTCAAGCGCTCCGGCGCTGTCGAGATGCTGGTTTTTGTCATGGTATACAAGCTGGGAGACGCCATCGCGGGGGCAATGACCACCCCATTCCTTCTCGATATCGGGTTCACGCGCACGGACGTCGGCACTGTCAACAAGGCCTTCGGGCTCGTCAGCACGATTGTCGGCACGCTGGCGGGGGGCGCGATAGTGGCCCGGATCGGCATCAATCGCTCGCTTTGGATCTTCGGTGTACTCCAGGCGGTCTCAAACCTCTCATTCACCGTCGTTGCCGTCGTGGGGTTGAATTACCCGGCGATGATAGCGGCGATCGCCATCGAAAACATAACGGGAGGCATGGGCAATGCCGCCTTCATCGCTTTTATGATGAGCCTTTGCGACAAGCGCTTCACTGCGACCCAGTACGCCCTGGTGACCAGCTTCATGGCGGTGACGCGAATCCTGGCGGGAGTGCCGACCGGGCCGATGGTCCACGCGCTGGGATGGGCCGGTTTCTTTGCCGTGAGCGTTGTGGGAGCCGTGCCCGGCATAGCGCTCCTCACACGCTTCGCACCCTGGAACGGGCGCCGGTCCGCGGCGCTTGCCGGTCCCGGGAACCCCTGACACCGGGGCGTACGAGGCGAGGTGGTGTAAAAGCCAAAAAGAGCGGGGAGCTTCGCCCCCCGCGCCCCCTACGCCGCTACGCGGCTCGATGGCACCGCGGCGGCGCCCCGCCGGGGCGGGGCAGACGCCGCGGATGCTTGGCGCTCGGCCACACACGCCATCGCGTGTGTGGCCGAAATTGGCTATCGAGGTGATCCTCCGCGTGGCCGCAATGCTGTTTCCCTATCGTGCGTTTTGCACGCACTTCCCGGAATATCGGCCTCACGCATATGCGTGGGGCCGAGCGCTCGGCGCTTGCGGCGGTTGCCCCGCGGCAACGCGCGGGGCGCCGCCGTAACGCCCGCACTGAGCCGCGAAGCGGCGATGGGGGTGTGGGGGGCGAAGCTCCCCACGCTTCTAATACTAATTTGTGTTCAAGAGGATATACCCCCGTTCGCCCTGAG
>JBDKTY010000229.1:0-1709 GCA_039679945.1 Syntrophobacter sp.
CTTTCAGGTCCCGTATGGCCACAGCGGTCATTGTTTCGGGGTTGAGGAGCCCGAGACGGATTTTCCTGTCGGCAAGCTCGAGCAGACCGGCGATGGATTCCTTGATGTCTTGGGATGGTTTTGCTTCATCTTCATCGGGAGCCGGGGCTGGATGGTTCGGCGGCATCCGGGCGCCCACGGCCGCGGACAGCAGTTTTGCCGCGGCGGAGGCATGTTTCGGGTCGAGAGATTCGAGGGCTCTTGCGAGCATGCGGCTCTGGAGCAGGACGAAATCCCGTTCGAGGGCTGTAGAAGCTTCCTGGTGCTCGAGCCGCTTCTGCCTCCAGCGGTAGGCTCTGGCCCAGTTGTCGAGGTGCCGTTTGGACACCCCCGTGAGCTTGGCCAACTGACTCATGGGCAGACACTTCACGACGTAGAGGTGTTCGGCGTATAGCCGGACGTCTTTCGGATAAGCCATGCTTTCCTCCCTTGTTCGAGTGCGGTGCTTCCCGGGGGATTGGATTCCGGGGCACGCTCGAGGCTTTGGGAGCGAGCGTAGCAGATGGTTTTTTCAGGTAGTGATAAGACGGGGAGGGAAATATGGGGGGAGGAATATTTTTGTCCACGCGGCGGGTGACCATGAGTGGGACAGGTTCCCTCCCTGTTTGGGCTTCCCGGAAGGGAAGGTAATGAGTTGCTTGTTTTAAGGACGATCTCATGCAATAAGGATATATAATTCAATATAGCGGTGTTTGCTCTATTCCACTTTTGCAGTCGAATTGTTGGGCTGCGGCAAAACAGGTTCGGAGAGTGCATATGGATTACGAAGCCCCCCGCTTACCGCGTACGCCATTTGAGGATGTAGTTGTCACAATTTCCGACGAAGAAGCAGGTGGTCATGGCAGCCATTGGGACGTCTTCTTCGACGACGTGAATGTGCTTGTCAAGACGCTGCCGCGAATCATCCGGGAGGCTCAATTGCCCCCGGCCTATGCCGACGTCAAAAGTGCCAGGCCGTATCTCTTTCCAGAGCATGAACCAAAGGGAGTTCTCCTGGTGTGGCCCATTCCTCGATTCGGGGTGATGGCAGCCATTGAGCTTGACGCTCCGAGTGGGGCCAACCAGCTCATCTCCGCATATCCTTGGGTCAGTGAAGGAGTACAGCATACCATTCGCCTGGAACAGGTCAGGCTTTGGCCCAGTCGCCTGGAGGGGCAGATCGATGCTCTTGCGGGGACCGACGGGGAGCTGCCGATAACGTTTTTCGACCCTCTTTTCACGGCCAACCGCGCATTCTACAAGAAGGGGGAAATCTATCAGTTTATTTTGGCTGGCTTTCCTTACAAATTTGAAATCGTGGATCCTGAACCAATTGTCATAAAAGACCCGGAAGAGATAGGGCGGCTTCGGACAGCGATACATCAGGATGATCCTGCCCGAAGAGATAGTCTGGAACCAATTGTCATTAAAACAAAGGGGATGGCCGCCTTCCTCCCACGCGAAGACCTCGCGCCGGATGACTATGAATTCCAGGGCCCGGTGAAATCGGTGACGGAGTTCCACACGGAAATGCTCGGTCAACAGGCGTGGAGGGTTCGGATTACAGTCAGCCGACTTGCCGACAAAGACTTTGACATCGATCTCTGCCTTACCCGGAAGGTCCTGGGTGACAGTAGACTTCCGGAAATTGGTGAAGATGTGTGCGGGATCATGTGGCTCCAAGGTTATCT
>JBDKTY010000230.1:0-3530 GCA_039679945.1 Syntrophobacter sp.
ATATGGTAACGGCAAAAAGTCCGAGAAAGATCATCGGGAATGCGACACCTTCAGCGAGTGTGCGCGCGGTAGTCGCATTCCGAGCGCCCCGGGCCCGGATCTTCGCGAGGCACCCTGCCAGGCCCGCTCCGAGTTCAATGTTGAGCATAATGGCAAACCAGACGGTTGCCAGGAGCAATGCGAGGCTGCCCCATCCGAAAAAGGTGACTGCGGCCAGCGAGATCGACAGCCAGGAGGTTACGGTGAGCAGTCTCCTGTCCAGCATATGCTGGTCTTTCCTCTGGAGGATGTAGGAATAGATCCCGGCGAGAATGAACAGAAGGGCGACGAGCGGAGAGTACAGGATTGATGTTATATGAAGAAGCTGCAGCAGTATCCCCGCCGCAAATATTATCCAGTATCCCCAGAGGGGATTATGTTTGAAGGTTGCAGGATCGCTTGCCGACAGACGGCGAAGCTTCCAGCCGAGACTGACCAATCCGGCGGCGAGTATGATCTCGGCGAGAAAGGTCAACGTGCTCAGGGGCCCCAGGCCGGTCGTGGCGCCTATTATCATGAGCGGCAGGCCAAAGGCGGTGCAGCAGAAAAAAGGGAGAAAGGTGCTTGCCAGCGCCGCCGAGGGATATTTTCTTCTCAGGTGCACGATGATCGCCAGGAAACCGACGAGAATCGCGATGCTGAATATGGCCCCCTTTAAGATGATACTTATGATGGCACTCTTGTTCTGACTGTAGGGAATCAGCCAGTAGGCCCAAAAGCCCGCCCAGTTGTTAAGCACGACCCGCGCCGATTTCCATGCGTCTGCCGTGAACAGACTTGGGGAAAACTGGGGTGCGAGAAAGTATTTCTTCCACGCAGTTGTGAGATCATTCTCGATTATGACCTTTCTCGGTTCGAGCCTGGCGAGCAGGTGCTCGATGGTATTGGGGATTATATCTATAATGCCGTGGGCTCTTTCCACGAGGGCGATGGTTTCTTTCATGTCCGTGACATGCCCGGCGGCGGCTTCGCTTACCTCCAGATTTGACTTGTCCGCGGCCAGCCGCTCGTAATCGCCAAGGTGGGTCCGCAGTACCTTTTTCAGGCCATCGATGGCTTCAAGGTCCGCGTTGACGGGCGCCACAAGGGTAACGCACTGGTCGTGCACGATCTTCAGCTGCCTGTGAATGTCCCGCATCTCAACGGGATTACCCTCTTCCATGTTGTACATTATGGAAAGGCGGAGCATTTCCTGGGAGAGCTCCTGGCTTTTCTCGCTGATCTTGCCCATGCGCTCCGGCTGCGCCGCGATATAAGTCCTTAGATCTCTCTGCGTTATCTCAATGGCCACCTTCTCTTTTTTGATCATCTCCGCGAAGGACGAATGCTTCTCCTGACCGAAAACACCGCCGGCAGGCAACATGCCGGCGAAGAAAAGGATGATGATGATCCGCAGAAAAGACGGGCGGGGTCTAGGAACTGAGAGGGTGTATTTCATGTAAGCAGCCGGTATCCATACAATTACACACCACCACGCTTTTTTTCAAGGCAAATATAGGCCCTGAAAAATAGTCGCGACCGCTTGATGTGTCGTTAAAATTGAAAAGGATGTCCGATCATCATCTGGACTCCCCAATTCTCGTTTGAAACGGCCGTATCGATGCGCACGGTCATGCCTTTGGCCATGGCGCGTATACCCAGGCCGACGTCCCACTGCATCTTCGTGTGAAGTTCGTCGACAGTGTACCTGGGCGCCACCCTGCCTGCCTCGACGAAAGGTACCCACTGCCACCATGCAATGTCGAGGTGCTTTCGTACCCACTCAATATCGGCGAAGGGGTTCCATTCTGGGATCATCCTGTATTCGAGGGCATAATAAACGGCGGCCTGATCGCTGAACCGAGACGTGGGGTACGCCCTCATGCGCCAGAGCCCGCCGAGCATCGCCCCTGCGTACGGGGGCGGCCTGTGGTAGACGGCCTGTCCGCTGTTCCTGGTGCTGTAGTCATCCCACGAAAAAACGTTCGCCGTCCAGAAATCGAAGGCGATCACGCGCTGTTTGAACCTTTTTGTCGGTCCGAGGGAAAAATATTTGCTGTATTCCACATCCAGGACGTCATAGGGGTTGGTGCTGTCGAAGAGGCCCCAGTCCCTCGTGTACCGGAAGCGCTGGGTGCTCCCCTGCGTGGGGTTCCTGGGGAAGTCGGTGTTTTCGCGAAACACGGACATCTCCAAACCGTTGGTCTGTCTGTCCACGCGCCTGTCGTCAGAGCGCACGGACTGGCTCCTCCAGTACGGTTTTACCTCGAGGAAGGTCTTCCCGCTCGTAAAAGGGTTCCAGGAGTCGGCGCCGACACGTCCCTGTGCCAGCAGGCCCTGGTCGAGAACGAGACTGCTTATTATCTCGTCCCTGCCGCTGCCTATGGGAAGGAGATACCTGAACTTGACGCGGGCGAAATTGTCGTTGCCCGGGCCCTCTATATAATTGTTATAGGATGAGTCGTTGCTGCCTGCCCGCTCGTTCGCGTACCCGGGCCTGCCGTCCGTGTAACTCTGGAGCTCGCCGAAGGTGCTCAACGCAAAATCCGAATCGATAAAGAGGCGATCGAGAAAGGGTGCCTGGAAATCCCGCGTGACGAGATAAAGGGCGAGGGCATCGTTGGTGCCGGCTATCGCGGTCCCGAGGACGCTCATCTGTTTCTGGTGGTATCCGTTGAAACTGTAGACGAACCCGGCCGCCGCCCCGAAGGAATGGTTGTAAAAGGCATAGGGGACGGCGAGAACCTTTGGTTTAAATTCCTTGTCTTTTTCGGTAACGACAACCTGTGAATATGCCGGGACACCGGTCAGGAGCCAGGACACTACCATGAACATGACGATGAACGAGAAGAGAAGCGATGCGCAATGATCTTTCTTCAAACAGCCCCTTGGACCGCACACCCGTAATGTTTGCGCCATCGATATATACTCCTTCTTGTTTTTGATGTTCTGTGTTGGGGGTCTCGGGGACGTTCAAGAGATCAAAGGGTCTCTCCGTGCCGGGAGCTGTTCCCCGTTTTGCTCCCTCATTTTCCTGCAATCCGATTCAATTTGCAAGGATAATGCACATCGGGCGCCTTCAGGACGTATCGGGGTCAAGCGGGTGAGCTGGCGCGGGGGCTATCTCATATTGTCTATCGCCTTCTGGATCGCGTCGATCCTTTCCTGTGAAGGCGGGTGGGTGGAGATGATCGCAGGCGGGTTCTTGCCGCCGGATACGCCGAGGAGCATTCGCTGGACGTCGATCATGGCGCGTGGATTGTAACCGGCCCGGCGCATGATCTCTACCCCTTCGGCGTCCGACTCCAGTTCGTTCACCCGTGAGTTCTTGAGAAGCAAAAGGCTTGCACTGATTTCCGACGCCTTGACGAGCAACGTCCCGGAGATGCCTCCGTCACCGAGCATCGCCCCCATGATCTGCAGGCCGAACTGGGCCAGCATCTGGCGCTGGATCGCCTTCAGGGAATGCTTGTTGACGACATGGCCTATCTCGTGGGCGAGTACGCTCGCGA
>JBDKTY010000231.1:0-6072 GCA_039679945.1 Syntrophobacter sp.
AACCCTTCCAGCATGAGGTAAACAGCCATGCTAACTGCGTTTTTTCTGGCGGGGTCGAAGGGACTTGAACCCTCGGCCTCCGGCGTGACAGGCCGGCGTTATAACCAACTTAACTACGACCCCGAATGTATTTATTTTCTGGTAGGCGGAACAGGGCTCGAACCTGTGACCCCCGGCTTGTAAGGCCGATGCTCTCCCAGCTGAGCTACCCGCCCTCGAACCACACCGGGACAGGCGCTCTGCCCCTTGCGGCCTGAAGAGACTATTATTGCCAAACCGGAAAAGGTTGTCAAGTTTTTTTGCTGCCCCGAAAACAATCCCGGTTCTTTTATGCTCAGCTAACTTGGCCGCCGGGAACGGCTTCCTATTCTTCTTCCGCCATCTTGCGACCCGGAGCGTGCGAAAAAACCCCATTTCCTCTTCCCGAGGCCGCGCGAAGAGCCCACGGTCCAGCGGAAAACAAGGCGATCGGAACCGGGGCAAGATCAACCGCGTGTCGATCATGCGGCCACGGACCGGCAGCGAACTCTCTGCCGGTTTCCGGCCCGCGCCCTAGTGCGCGCGGATCTCCGGGCCGTCCGGCTCCTTGGGCAGAATCACCGGGGCGACCCCGGACGAATCCGGATCCTTGAGCAGGAAGTCGCCTTCCTTGAGCGCCAGGGCCAACCGGAGCACTTCGTCCATGTGTTCGACCAACTCGATGTCGATCTCTTCCAGGATCTTGGCCGGTATCTCCTTGAGGTCCTTGGCGTTGTCCCTGGGTACCAGCACCTTCTTGATCAGCGCCCTGTGGGCCGCGAGGATCTTTTCCTTGAGTCCCCCGATCGGGAGCACGCGACCCCTCAGGGTTATCTCACCCGTCATGGCAACGTCGCTTCTCACCGGGATCTTGCTGAGCGCAGATACAATCGACGTCGCCATGGTGATTCCGGCGGAAGGACCATCCTTTGGGATAGCCCCCTCGGGCACATGGACGTGAATGTCGAAATTCTGGTAGAAATCATTGTCCAAACCAAGCTGCTGGGCCCTCGACCGCACATAGCTCAAAGCCGCCTGCGCGGATTCCTGCATCACCTCTCCGAGCTTTCCGGTGATGGTCACCTTACCCTTGCCGGGCATGGTAACGGTCTCTATCCCCAGGATGTCGCCGCCGAACTCGGTCCAGGCAAGTCCCATGGAAAGCCCGATTTCGTCCTTTTCCTCGGCCCGCCCATAATGGAATTTCGGAATACCCAGGTACTCCTGAATGATCTCCTCGCTGAGGACGATCCGCGTCTCCGTACCGCCGCGCACCACTGCCTTGGCAATCTTGCGGCATACAGTCGCGATTTCCCGCTCGAGGTTTCTCACACCCGCCTCCTTCGTGAAGTGGCGGATGATATAGAGCAGGGTGTCGTCGGAAAATATAACGTTATCCTCACTGATGCCATTTGCCTTGCACTGCTTCTTTATCAGGTACTTCTTGGCGATATTGAGCTTGTCGAGTTCCGTGTATCCGGCAAGCTGGATTATCTCCATCCTGTCGCGGAGCGGCGCGGGAATGGAGTGCAGCGTATTGGCCGTCGTGATGAAAAATACCTCGGACAGGTCATAGTCCAGGTCCAGGTAATGATCGTTGAAAGCGAAGTTCTGTTCGGGATCGAGCACTTCGAGCAGTGCCGCGGACGGGTCCCCGCGAAAATCCATGCTCATCTTGTCGATTTCGTCCAGACAGAAGACCGGGTTGTTGCTCTTGACCTTCTTGAGGCACTGGATGATCTTGCCCGGCAGCGCGCCGATATACGTTCTCCTGTGGCCGCGGATTTCCGCTTCATCACGCACGCCGCCCAGGGAGAGCCTGATGAAGTTGCGGTTCATCGACCGCGCGATGGAGCGCGCGAGCGATGTTTTGCCCACGCCGGGAGGTCCCACGAAGCACAGGATCGGTCCCTTGATCTTCTTGACGAGCGCCTGGACCGCAAGGTATTCGATGATTCTTTCCTTGGGCTTTTCCAGGGCATAGTGGTCTTCGTCCAGGATGCGCGTGGACTCATCGATGTCGAGCTTGTCCTTTGTCTTCTCGAACCAGGGCAGGGACAGTATCCAGTCGATATAGTTGCGCACCACGGTCGCTTCCGCGCTCATGGGCGACATCAGCTTGAGCTTCTTGAACTCGGCGCGTACCTTCGCGGCGGCTTCGGCACTGAGCTTTTTCCGCTTGATGCGCTTCTCTATTTCCTCAAGCTCGGTCTTGAAATCGTCCTTCTCTCCCATTTCCTTCTGGATGGCCCGCATCTGCTCGTTGAGATAGTACTCGCGCTGGGTCTTCTCCATCTGCTTTTTGACCCGGCCCTTGATGCGTTCCTCGGTCTGGATGATTTCAATCTCGGAGCGGATATGCCCAAAGAGCCTTTCCAGGCGCTGCATGACACTCAATGTTTCAAGCAGCTTCTGCTTGGTCTCCAGTTTGAACGGCATGTATGCGGAAACCGTATCGGACAGCCTGGAAGCATTTTCAACGGCCGTTACCGAATCCAGGATCTCCTGGGTGATCTTCTTGTTGTGCTTCGAATAGGTTTCGAAAGAAGACCGCACGCCGCGGCTGAGCGCTTCCACCTCCACGGAGTCCTCGGCCGATTCCTCCAGCCCCTCCAACTGCACCAGGAAATGTTCCGGGTGCGGGATGAAGTTGAGGATTCTCGCCCGGTAGTCGCCTTCCACCAGTACCTTGACCGTTCCATCGGGAAGGCGAAGAATCTGCAGAATATTTGCAACCGTGCCCACGCGGTAGATATCGGATTCTCCGGGGGTGTCGGTTTTTGCCTTTGTCTGGGCCGCCAGGAATATCTTCTTGTCCGATCCCATCGCTTTTTCCAGCGCGTTCACGGACTTGTCCCTCCCGACAAAAAGCGGTACCACCATCGAGGGAAAAACGACTATGTCCCTCAATGGAAGAAGAGGCATGGTAAAGGTATTGCTGTGGCCTTCTTTTGTACGAGTTAATTTGAACATGTGACTTCTTATTCTCCTGAATGAGGTGCGTTTGCGGCATCAGCGGAACTGCTCCGCGCGGAGACCGGCAGCGCCTCCGACCTCGAGGTTCCGGGCCGCGAAGAGTCTGCCGCGGCCGCTCTTCCTCAGGGAAGAGAATCTTTCTCTCTTAGATGTAATATAATACTAAGCGGACTCCTGGTCCTGTCCCCGGTAAAGAAGCAGGGGCTGACCATTCTTGGTGACCACGTCTTCGTTTATGATGCATTCCTGGATCTCGGGATGCGAGGGCAAATCGTACATGATATCCAGCATGATGTTTTCCATGATGGACCGCAGGCCCCGCGCCCCTGATTTCCGCCTGATGGCCTCCTTGGAGATCGCCCTCAGGACGCCGTCCGTGAAGCGAAGCCGGACGTTTTCCAGTTCGAAAAGCTTCTTGTACTGCTTGACCAGCGCATTCTTCGGCTCGGTGAGGATGCTCACCAGTTCGTCCTCGGTGAGTTCGTTCAGGGTGGCAATCACCGGCAGCCGTCCCACGAATTCCGGGATCAAACCGAACTTGAGCAGGTCTTCCGGCTGTACGTGACGGAGGACCTCTCCGATGCTCTTTTCCTCTTTGCTCCGGATTTCCGCGCCAAAGCCCAGCCCCTTCACCCCCACCCGGCTCTGGATGATGCTTTCCAGGTAGTTGAAAGCGCCGCCGCAGATGAAAAGGATGTTGGTCGTATCGATCTTTATGAATTCCTGCTGCGGATGCTTCCTGCCGCCCTTGGGCGGAACATTGGCGATGGTGCCCTCGAGAATCTTGAGCAGCGCCTGCTGAACGCCTTCCCCCGAAACATCACGCGTGATCGAGGGACTGTCGGATTTTTTGGCGATCTTGTCAATTTCGTCGATATAGACTATCCCGCGGGAGGCCTTCTCGATATCGTAGTCGGCCGCCTGGATGAGACTCACCAGTATATTTTCGACGTCTTCACCGACATAACCCGCTTCGGTAAGGGTGGTCGCATCGGCGATGGTAAACGGAACGTTCAGGATGCGGGCAAGGGTCTGGGCGAGCAGGGTCTTGCCCGATCCGGTCGGCCCGATCATCAGGATGTTGCTTTTCTGAAGTTCGACGTCATTTTTGTCGATCTTCAGCTCGATCCTCTTATAGTGGTTATGCACAGCCACGGAGAGGATTTTCTTCGCCCTCTCCTGGCCGATTACGTACTGGTCGAGCACGCTTTTGATCTCGGCGGGCTTGGGAATTTGAGTGGCCCGTGCAGCGCCTTCCCGTTCGTATTCCTCGGCGATGATGTCATTGCACAACTCGACGCATTCGTCGCAGATGTAAACCGTAGGGCCGGCAATGAGCTTCTTGACTTCGTCCTGGCTCTTGCCGCAGAAGGAGCATCTCAGCTCTCCGCCTCGGTCGTCACGCTTTCTAGCCATTAATTCCTCCTTGGACCACAACCTGATCTCGCACGCGCGGCTTACACTAAAATATCGGTGGATCTTTCCTTAAAGAATAGAGATTTCGACATCTCCCCCGTCTGAATAGGGTTATTATAACCACCACATTGAGATTAAGCTACTTCAAATTGCGTGCCGTGAAAGGCCCGCGTGGGTTCCCCGGTTTCCCGCGCTTCGGGATCAAAAATCGGGGTTGCGCGCCATAGCCGCTTTTTGGGCATTGTGAAAAAAAGAGTTAACCTCGGATCGTCGAGACTATGCCCGGAACGGAAGAATGAACCAGACCACATTCCCGCACATCTGCGGTTCGCAGCCCACCTTGCCGCCGTGTATCTCCACCACATTTTTGACAAAGTGCAGACCATGGCCGGTACCGCTCTCCGCGGGCCCGGCCGCCCGGAAACCTTCCTCGAAGATCTTCTCCGATTCTTCAGGCGTCATCGGTTTGCCGGTCGTGAAAAAACTGAAGCGAACACCGGACTTCCCGTCTCCGAAATAATTGGTGAGAATCTGGCGGCTGATGGCGAACAGCTTGATGACATGGCCGAGCTGATCCGTCATCTCGTGAGTATATTTGACGGCATTAGAGAAGAAGTTGTCAAAAACTTGTGATATCAAACCCTTGTCAACGAAGAGCGTGACCTGCTCGTCCGGCACGTTTTCCAGCCTGTAGTCCACCGTGATCCGCTTTTTCGCGTAATGTTGCGAATACCGCTCCAGCAGGGGCTCGATGATCTCCGTCCTGAAATTGCACGACTGCTTTCGCAAAACATAGGTCCCTTTTTGGAAGTGGTCCTTCCGAAAAAGAGTCTCCAGGAACAGACTGGTGTGCTCATAGTGCTTGGTGAGCGCTTCATACTCCGCGCGCATGGCCGCGTTGGTCCCGCGCAGGGTCCCCGCGGCCGATAGCAGGGTCTCCGTGACCTCCTCGCAGGAGGTGTCCGGTTCATGCGCTGTCTTTTCGAGCATGCCCTGAATCCGCTCAAAATCTCCGATCATCTTGTGCAACCGGATCAGGAACAGCCTGTAGTACATGTTGGGCGTGATCACGTTGTGCTCGATGTCCAGCACCAGTTGATTGATAAACTTCAGATGATCGATGTTCTGCTGGACCAGGAGTTTCTGATGAAGATTATATCCGATGCGGTTCGTGAATTTTTCGAGGAAGAAGTGCTTGCGCTCATCGAGCTTCTCCTCCGAAAGGACCTGGAAGACCCCGATGGTAAGGCTCTGGCCAAGAAAAGGGAGCGTATTCGCCAGCGCCTGGTTGCCGCGGACCGGGAATAGCCATGACCCATCGGATTCGGTGGGTGCTTCGATGGGTCCTATTGCATGTTCGTCCCGCTCATCGGGAGGGAGGAGACCCTTTTCACTGTCGCTCACCAACTCCAGCCGGGAGCGCCGCGGGTTCAGAATGTAGAGCCTGCTGTGCATCCCGAAGAACTCTTTCGGGACGGCGACGCAGATCTGATAGATGCTCTCTATGGTTGTAAATTCCTGGGCAAGATCGAAGAAAGTCGCGAATGCCTCTTCCTGTGAACGCTCAAAGTTATAGCGTGTATAGCTTTCCCGCTTCTCCCCCACCCTTCGATAAATGCTTGCCGCCAGTTCCCGTGCATTCGGATTGGCTTCGGGCAGGCG
>JBDKTY010000232.1:0-6081 GCA_039679945.1 Syntrophobacter sp.
GGGTGGAGGAGATTCTACGGGAGAAGCCAAGGGGGAGGCTACCCGACCTCGATAATTTGCTAAAAAGCTTGATTGATGGAATGCAGAAAAAGAAAACGGTATTTGTGAATGATAATCAGGTGGACAGGGTGGAGGCGGAGAGATGGTGAAGAATTATCCGGGTGATGGAGGGAACTTCCAATTAAAAGTGCAGCTTCAGCACATTGCTGAAACCAACAAATTGGTTGAAGCAAATGGGGAAATCTTGACAGAGAGCGAGATGTTGCTCGTCAAAAATCTCTGGAGGAAGGCAAAGCGGTTTAAGATCGAGTTGGAAGACCTCCTGCAGGAAGCGCGCTTGGCCAAGTGTATGGGGATAGACGTGAAGGAGCACTTGGAGCGATACATCGAAACTTGGAGACGTGATGTATGCTCCACGGCCGGGCCATTACCTCTTGAATGAGTGGGATCTTGCCCGCAAGCACCTTTCGGACCGCCAATGGCAGGCGGTGAAGTTGGTCTATCGGGATGGTCTGTTTCAAAGCGCAGCGGCGCAGGAGATGGGATTGGGGCGACCCGGAGTCGCAATGCTGATTGCTAGGGCGATGGAGCGTCTAAGACCAATTGCGTGCTGTTTTAGGACTTTGAAACGGATTCAGGAATACCATGATTTGATGGGCGCGTGACATGAAACGCGCAAATAAGATGAAGGGTAAACTAAGCCCGCCGGGCAGCAACGATCATCATGATCCTGCCCACCCTGCTAGGGGGAAGATAAAACCGGGGAATATCGGCTATCACATGAGCGGATCCCCGGCCAGGAAGAAGCCACCCCATGGATCCAGTATCCGCAAGGGGCGTTGGCGAAGGGTCCGACAAGGTGCTCCCCCTGTTGCCGGATGAGTATGGGGAGCGTTGTCTCTGGGGTTGGCGTATGAGTGCTGACTAGAGGAATTTGCCTCGTCCGGGGACCGTTGGCCATCCGAAAATGGGCGTCGCACTGCGGGGCGCTTAAACCAAGGGGGGGGAGTCTGGGTACCCCCTACCGCAGCCAAATAGAAAATGAGGGGTCTGCGATAGATGCCTGATCATGGAAAAGGCTCGGGAATCCGAAAATACAATCGTAACCGAGTGAAGTGCAAACGGTACCGTGATCCCGGGAGAGACGAACGAAACAAGGCGCGATCTATCGTTTCGCGCGTTTTGGGGTTTAAGGATCCCGTTGGGGGTATGTCCAGAGTAATTGCAAGCTTTCCGGCAAGCCTCGCCCAATCGGTAAAATTGGAGTGTCAACGGAGAGGGCGCGCTGTTTGAGCCTCACTTACCATATGTGGGAAGAGATCGGACACCGCCTGCAAGGGCGATGCCTGCAAAATATCGGGCGGGGTTGTGTCTCGCCCACAAAAAGGTCCGGCGGGAGTCGCTCGCGATACCTGACCGGCTTGAGCTCTCCCAAAAGGATTACGTGTGCAAAGGTATCCTGCCAAGCAAATACCGGAAGATTGGCCGCGATGCCGCCCAACCCGGGGATAGGAGAGCTCTTTAAAAATTGAGACCACCGACGGGTGAACAATCGAAAGGGGTGTTTATGGCTCGCCGAACTGTCTGTGCCGATGGAGTGAACAGCCTAGGCGAAGAGACCAACGTGACGGCGAGGCGAGACTGTATTTGATTCTTAGCTAATGCCCTCAGACGGCATTACTGAGGAACCCCATGGTGGCCGAGTGGTTGATGGCGCCCGCCTGTAGAGCGGGAGGGAAACCCGCGGTGGTTCGAATCCATCCCATGGGACTATTGCTTAAAATGCACAGGAATTTAGAGACAACCGAGTCTCAAGGCGGTAAATTTGACCATTTCTGTGCATAGATGGAATAAGGAAAGAGGAAAGAACGTGAGTGACGAGCTCATTAAGTTTGTTGCATCGCTGCCTCCAATTATGTCGGCCATCGCGCTTGATGGAAATGGTGATGGGGCGAGGATCAAACTCGATATATCCCGCCAGTATGCCCAGGAGATCTTGAAGTTGCAGGGGCTATCGGGGCAGAGTTTTGAAGTCACGATCAGGCCAGTGTAATAAAAGCACAGGAAAGCACAAATGATATACAACTCGGAGCAAGCTAGAGAAGTCGCCGCCAAGCGAAAAAACCCAGGAAGAAACCCAGGGAAGGTTCGTGCCGACCTCATTAAAGCAATGGACGGAATATGGCCATTAGAGGAAGCCCTGGCGGCCCTAAAAACATCATCTCAATCCAATAGACCCCAAGAGCGTATAGAAGCCATCAGTTTGTGGCTTGCTTATCGTCTTGGCAAGCCTATCGAGCGCAAGGAAATCACCGGGGAAGACGGAGGGTCATTGGTTGTAAAGACCGTCATTGTCCATGATACCGAACCTCTGGGAGATTAAGAACGCCAACCTTCACGTGCACCCTCATCCTGGACAATCCCGAATACTCAAAGCAAAAAACCGTTTTGTTTTCATGATTGCTGGTACTCAATCGGGGAAAACGGCATTCGGGCCGGTGTGGCTTATTAATGAGATTGAGGAAAGGGGGGAGGGCGACTATCTAGCCGTGACTTCCACCTTTCCATTGCTGAAACTAAAAATGCTCCCATCTTTTCTCGATTATGCAAGGTTAACTTGTCCCTCTGGGGAGTGGAAGGCCACAGATAAGGTGTTTCAGATCGGTTTGAAGACGCGGGTTATATTTGGCTCAGCAACCCATCCTGAAAGTCTGGAATCAGCCACCGCTAAGGCCGCATGGGTGGATGAATGCGGCCAGGATGATTTTAAGCTCGGTTCTTGGGAGGCCGTCCAACGAAGATTATCAATCCATCAGGGGCGAGTGTTGGGAACTACCACTCCCTATAACTTGGGATGGATGAAGCAGCAGGTTTACGACCGTTGGCGCAATGGTGATTCAAATTACAAGGTGATTCAATTCCCTTCTGTGCTTAACCCGGCTTTTCCACAAGCCGAATATGACAGAGCTAAAGCAACTCTTCCATCGTGGAAATTCTCGATGTATTATAACGGCCTCTTTGACCGCCCTGCCGGCCTGATCTACGGCGATTATTCCGACAACTACCAGGACAGGGGCGGCAACCTGGTCAAGCCATTTGACATTCCGGCGGAATGGCCGCGCTGGGTAGGCATCGATCCGGGAGCTGACAACACAGCCACCATCTGGGTGGCCTTGGACCCTGGCCGGAACGTCTATTATCTCTACCGGGAGACCTGCGAGGGCGGGAAGACGACTAAGCAGCACGTTGAGAAGGCGCTGGAATACGCGGCCAGGGAGAACGTGCAAGCCTGGTTCTTGGGCCAGAAATCGGAAAAGCAGTATAGGCTTGACTGGCAGGAGAACGGCATCTGGGCTCAGGAGCCATGGATTGCCGACGTGGAGGGCGGCATCGACCGGGTCATCGAACTGTTCCGTACCAAGCGCCTCTTTATCTTCGATGGCTTGGCTGGCTTGCGTGACGAACTTGGTAGCTATTCTCGCAAGCTGGATGATCGGGATCAGCCGACACCGGAGATTAAGGACAAGGAAAAATATCACAGACTGGATGGGCTGCGGTATCTCGTGGTGGGCATCATGCAGCCACCGGCACCGAAAGAAGAAGTCGTCACCTGGCGGGTGCCAGTGAAGATCGGGGAGGACTGGTAATGGAAGAACAGGGCTTGTGGCTTCCCGCTGGCGTGGCCGCGAAGCTGGAGAAACAGCAAGCGAGGGAGCAGGGGCAGCTAGAAAGCATGCGGGAGGAACTGACCCTCGCTCAGCGGCAGATCGAGGATATGCAGAGCCGGAAGATCTCCGACTTGGGGCGAGGCTCGGGGGACATTCAGGAGTTCCAGCGGATCGCTCTGGTCAAGCGCGCGAGGGATGCGTTCCGCAAGGATCCCAACATCTCCAGGGCCGTGCGGTTTATTGCCGACTTTACCTTTGGCAAAGGAATTTCCTACCGCGCTACCAATCCGCTCGTGCAGGAATGCCTTGATCTTTTTTGGACCGATCCCTACAACCGTGAGGAACTAACTTGCACTGAGGCATTGCTGAACCGTGCCGCCGAACTGGTGATCGCTGGCGAAATTTTCCTGGTTTTTTTCGATGGAGAAGAGACGGTCTCCGTTCGTTCTTTCAATACCGAAGAGATCGGAGACATTATCCACAGTCCCGATGACTACCGGCAGGTGCGCTGGTACCGGCGGTCTTCTTGGAATCAGGAATACGATTTCCGGTCCGATACCTGGGGCATGGGGATGCCGAAAGTGAAGTACTGGCCGGACTGGAAGTACCGTACCTGGAACGCAGATACTCAAGTTCCGGAAGACAAGCGTGGCACGGGTCTGGTCTACCACATGCCCATCGAGACCCTTTTCGGCGCAAAACGTGGGATCTCTTATCTTTGTCCGGCCTTGGATTGGGCACGAGCTTACAAGGAGTTTATGGAGGATCGGGTTTCCCTAAATCGTTCTCTGGCTACCTTTGCCTGGAATAGGAAAGTTAAGGGCGGGGCGGCTGATGTAGCCGCGACTACAGGTCTTTACCGAACGAATGCAAACGGGCAGAAAACAGGCGGAGTGGGGCAGGTCTACAGTTCCAATGAGGGCATAGACTTCGAGCCGATTAAGACAGACTCCGGCGCGGGGAATGCCAGGGATGACGGGTACCAGTTGAAGTTGCAAATTTGTGCGGCCGTGGGGATTATGAATCATTACTTTGGGGATGCCAGCCAATCGAACCTGGCCACTGCTCGCAGCATGGAACTTCCACAGATCAGATTTTTCGACTCCTGGCAGCAAAGATGGACGGATACCTTTAAGGATATTGCCAGTCTCATCTTAGAGCGGGCCGTCGCCCGGGGAATGCTAAAAATCCCCGGCGTAACACTTCATCCTATCCGGGGGCTGGTCGCTAAGGACCGCGCAGACCTCTACGTGGACATCGACTTCCCGGTGATCTCGTGGCTTGACGTGCTGAACTATGTCCAGGCCATCGAAGCCTCACAGATGACGACAGAGCAAAAGCTGCGCCTGGAGTTGGTGGCCTTCGGGTTCAATAACATCGATGCTGAACTGGAAGCCTGGAGGGAGAACAGCGGCGCCATACAAACGCAGTCTCAGGTCCAGGAGGCGGCCAAGGATACCTTGGCCTGGGTGATCCGGCGCTATAAGGCATTGGGTAAGAGCATCGCCGATTGGGAGAAGGACACCGTGCAGGAACGAATTGCTGAGTTGGAGAAGGCGGGGGCTTGATCCGTATTCTGGAGCAAGTCAGCAACGCTAGGATTCTGGCTGCCATGCGCTTGAGCGAGGCTGATGAGGCAAATCTAGCTGACCGGATCTACCAGAACTCAATCCTCACCTACGAGGAGACGATGGCCAATGAATACAAGTCCATGCGTTTGAAGATACCGGTTAAGTTGACGGATCCCAAAATTTTGTCACGACTCCGCCAGCGAGCGGATGCCGCCGCGCGTTCGGTAATTAATACCTACCATGCGGATCTGGAAAAGAAGCTCGAGGTCTGGGGGGCTAAGGGCATCCAACCTGACATTGAGATGCTCAAGGGGTGGGCCAAAGATCGGTCCAGATGGAAGGCGACACAAATCGGGGTATCCGAGACAGCTTGGACGCAATATGGCGCGACGCTGGATACCTACCAGCGGAATGGCATGGATGACTTGCTCGTTTGGGTGGAACCGGAGAGTGCGGTATGTGCTACCTGCGCTCAGATCGTGGCCGGGAACCCATATACCGTGGAACAGGCAAGAGGGCTTGACCTTCCTGTGCATATTTCCTGCCCGCATGTCGCCAGAGCTGACACTAAGCACCTGCGCAGTCATGAGAAGCCTGACAATCCCTGGACTGGCGGACCTTCTCATATCCCTGTTGACCAGTCCATCGGAATACCTGGGAATGTAGCCACCACGGGCCACAATCTCCCGCCCAAGCCGGAACCGACAGCCTTTGAATGGAAACAGGGGCCGTTGACGCTGACGATCGAGCAAGACAAGCAAGAACCCGCCCGCTAGGGCGAGCATTCGGGGCCGTGGGGGTCCCGTAAGAGGTGATGGAAGATGAAGAAGAAAGAAATGGGC
>JBDKTY010000233.1:0-22169 GCA_039679945.1 Syntrophobacter sp.
ACGCAATGAGAATCGGCGGAGAAGTAGCCGATATGCTCAAGCACTATCGTTTATTTTGTCTCTCAAACGGCCGCGAGCAGGACCCTGACTATCTATGGGGCATGTTCGAAAAGCGGCGCAATATGAAGTCCCTTACGGATGCCGAGAAGATTCAGCAGTGCCTCAAGAACTTCCTGGCCAGCGAGTTTTCTATTGTTCCCCTGAAGAGCCGTGAAAACTGGTGTCTCATCGAGGAAAAGCTCACGTTCGATTCCAACCTTGCCCGCATCCCAGGTGATCAGGCATGGTTTTCCAAGCAGGCCGCGTTTCGGATGATCGGCGACTTTGTTTACCGGAACGGAAACACGATCACGATCGTGGACGAAAAAACCGGGTGGGCCTCTCCTGATCCGAAGCAGCTTGAAATTGCCATGGGACTGATACCGAAGGCTATCCCTCCGCTCGAAATGGGCGGGGTGTGGCATGTGGAGGCCGTGTTCAACGTCCTGTCCGGATACAAGCCCGAGACTATCCGCCTGCCTGTCAAATCCATCAACGAGGTCTCCGAATTCCTGGAGCCGATTCGGTTCGCCATGCACGACGTTAACACCTGGCCGGAGAAGTATAAGGACGGCTATCCGGCTGTCGCGTGCTCCTTGTGCGAGCGGTGTTCCGTTCCTACCTGCCCCATTCGCAAGGACGTCACTACATCCATTGCCGCGATCCCCAAGGCCCCGGTGTTTGAGATCCCCGCCGCGCTGGAGTCCCGAGAGCAGGCCGAAAAAGCCGTGGTATTTTGCACCTTCATTTCTCAGCTCGAAAAGCAGCTCAAAGACTTGCTCAAGACTTACGTGGATGCCAATGGCCGCATTGTGGCCGGCGGGATGGCGGCGGACTACTCCGAGGCTGAGAGTTTTGAAATCAGTGACATGAGTCAATTCGTTAACCTCGTGACCGCCTACGGTGCCACTCCCCAACAGGTCCTGGACGCGCTATCGATGAACAAGACGGCATTTGAGCGGCTCATCAAGAAGGCCGGGCTCACTCCGAGGCTGCCGATGATAAAGCAACTCATCACGACGAAGATTTCAAAGCGGTTTGGGATTTCCAAGGACAAGGACAAAGCGGCCTGAACACTCCCATTCAATCACCCCGCCTGGAGGTGGGCACGCAAACCGCTCAAAGAGTACCAGTGCGTGTTTGAGGGGCGCGAGTGTGTCTCCTTCAGGTGGAGTATGACGGGGCCGGTGTGTGGGATGTTTCGCAAGGAATGCGCGAGAAAGGAAGCGGCGTGATGCTCACTGGCAAACCTATTAAGATTCGCCTGGAGCGTAATGGACGGATATGGAAAAGAAAGCCTACCGTCCAAGGGGAAGAGGTCTTGGATATCGTGGTCGATGGCGTCAAATTCCACCGCGGATTATGCGTAGGGTGGTTTCGGAAATTGACCGGAATTCACATCGCTAAGGGCGAGATCCGTACAGTATATCTCGTTGAGGAGCTTACTTGATATGCCGTGAGGAGGGTATAGGCGTGAACCCCTTTGATCACACATGGTTCTGGCGCTGCCGCCTCCCCGAGCGCAAGGGACAAAGGTGTAGGGTTCTTGTTCGAACATGGGCCGGGAATTCGTGCCTGGTTGAATTCGAGGACGGGTTTCTTGTGGTGACAAGCAGATATGCGGTGAGGAGGGAACGTGAGTGCAACCAAAATTGAATGGGCTGACTCGGTGTGGAATCCGGTTACCGGATGCACTCCGATATCAGAAGGGTGTGACAATTGCTATGCCCGGCGGATGGCACAGAGGCTGGCTGGACGGTATGGATATCCGAATAATGGCGGCTTCAGTGTCACATTGCGCCCTGAACGTCTCAGCGATCCAATGCAGTGGAACAAGCCTCGGCGTGTATTCTGTGTATCCATGGGCGATCTTTTCCATGATGAAGTTCCAGATAGTTTTATTTCAAAGGTAATGGTCGAGACGCAAGTCACCCCTCGCCACACATATCTAATTTTGACCAAACGTCCGGATCGCATGTCTCAATTTATGCTCGAACGGTATCAGACCCTCAGAAGGGAGAAGCCTTACCCAAACGTCTGGGTCGGCGTCACGGTCGAGAACCAGCAGCGCGCGGATGAACGGATACCGATCCTTCTTCAAATTCCTGCCGCGAAGAGGTTTGTATCGGTTGAACCGATGCTGGAAGATATCAATATCAGGCCATATATGGGCTGCACGGGAATGCCGGACTGCCAATTCTGTGAAACTGGCAACAAGCTTGACTGGGTCATTTGCGGCGGTGAAACGGGCCGCCCCAGAGCCCGGCAGCTTAAGGCCTCATGGGTCCGGTCGATACGAGATCAATGTCAATCAGCGGGCGTGCCATTCTTTTTCAAAGGCTGCGGTGACAATCCAGTTGATGACGGAATCGTAGGGGGTATGGGCTCGCTCATTAAAAGAAAGAGCCGCCGCCTTGAGGGCCGCGAGTGGTCGGAGGTGCCGGAATGAAAGATTATATATATCCGGTAAAAAAGCTTGTTCTCAATAAGAAAGTCGGGCTTTGGTGCCGCCTTCCATATCCAGGACACCCAAAAGGATGTCCCAACTACAACAAGCATGACCGTTGTCCACCGAACGCTAGAAAACTTGAATACTTCTTCGACATGGATCTTAAATTATATTTAGTGCACTCTGAATTTGACCTTCAAGCTCATGCAGAAGCCATGAAGATCAAGCACCCCGAATGGACTGACCGGCAATGCCGATGTGTTCTTTATTGGCAGTCCCGTTCCAGAAAGCAGCTTATTGACCGCATCCTTGAATCCATCCCTGAAGGCCAGAAGGTAATATTCTCAACCTGCCCGGAGGGAATGGGCGTCAATGTCTTTGCTACTGCAAAACTTGCCGGATTGACACTTGATAAGACTCGTCACCTCAAAATGTGCCGGCATGTTGCTTTGGTGCAGTTCTACACCACTCGGAAAGCAAAAATATGAAAGTAATATCCCTTTGGCAACCATACGCCAGTCTTATGGCGCTCGGGCATAAGACAGTCGAAACCAGATCCTGGTATACGGGCTATCGGGGTCCTCTGGCGATCCATGCCGCAAAGCGAGTCTTTATTCCTGATGATCCTGAGTTTCAGGAAGCGCTCAAAGAACTGGGCATTAATCCGTTCGGACTGCCCGTGGGTGCGGTAGTGGGAGTTTGTGAATTGGGTAAATGCACGAAGATAGGAGTGCAGTACATCTCATATCTCCCGCGCCTTGAAGAACTTTTCGGAGACTACACACCGGGACGGTTTGCTTGGGAAATCCTCAATATGCGCAAACTGGAAACCCCTATCCCATGGCGAGGCCAGCAGGGGTTTTTTGAAGTGGAAATATAGCGATGTGGTTCAAACCGAAGAAAAATAAGCGCGGAGTAATAATTTGCCCACTCTGTGGGATACCGGAGGGTGGCAACTATAAGCGCTTATGCCATTGCTGGGACTATCAACGAAAGCAGGTGGAACCATGCCCAAAACCGTAACCCTCACGTTTTTCCCAGCCAGCGAGCCGCCCAACACCGACAGAAACGTCCTGGCTTCGGATGGGGATCATGTGTTCACGGCATGGTACTACGCCAAACGTAGATGCTGGTTTGATAGTTCTTCCGATGTGTGGCCTGGAATCAAGGCCTGGGCAGACCTTCCGAAGGCAGAGGAGTGTGTGGAGTGACTGACCTCATTGATGAGATCCGCCAGCAACTCCGCGCGGTGAATATCGTGTCCTTTTCGGGAGGAAAGGACAGCACAACCGTGCTGCAACATGTATTTGCAGCCCTCCGCGGTACAGACAAGCGGCTCTATATAGTCACATCCGATACCTTGATGGAGATTCCTTATTTTCAGGCATATGTGGATCGCGTGAAAGACAGGCTTCGCGACTACATCGAATCTTCCGGAATCAATGCCGAGGTAATCACCGTCCGTCCTGAACCTAAGGACTCGTTTTGGGTGTCCATCCTTGGGAAAGGCTACCCCGCTGCGCATATGGGCTTTCGATGGTGTACCGGAAAGCTCAAGATAGACCCCATAATCAAGTTCACGAAGCAAGTCATTTCCGGAGTCGGTAAGGACTGGAAAGTATTTGTCGGTGTCCGTGCCGCTGAATCCGAACTTCGCGCCAGGATCTACAAGAAGAAAGACTACAAGCCGAACCACTACGCCCCCATCCTCTTTTGGACATCTCACGACGTGTGGGAATTTCTCCTAACTGATCCATGCCCCTGGGGCGATCATTCCGAGTTGGTGCGGGTCTATCGCTACTCATCTGACGAATGCGTTTACGGAGAGAAGCAGGGCGTGTGTGTCGGTAATGCCCGTTACGGCTGCTGGGCGTGTCCGCTGCAGAAAGAATCACAGCTCAAAATGATCGGGATGCATACCGGAGAAATCCAGCGATACAAGGAATTGAGGCGGTTCAAAGGGATGCTGGTCGGACTGGCGAATAAGAGCGGCTACCGGTCCCAGATTCGGCGCAATGGTGAAGTTGGGTGTGGTCCGTTCCTGGTGGAGATCCGAAAAAGGCTGTACCGCGAACTGAAAGAGGTAGAGATCAAGACAGGATGGAAGCTGATAACTCCCGAGGAAGAAGCCTGCATCTTCGATCACTGGGAAACCGATTGCGACGTGCACAACATCCCCGATCCGAAGCAGCCGATGCTGTGGGGGTGCGCATGACCGGCCTCATCGTTGATCTTTTCGCGGGCGGGGGCGGTGCATCATCCGGAATCCGAGCAGCACTCGGAAAAGACCCGGACATTGCCATCAACCACGACGCGATTGCGGTGGCCATGCATGCTGCGAATCATCTGAACACCTGCCACTATCAAGAAGACATCTGGAAAGTTCATCCTCTGGTCGCTACGCGCGGCCAGCACGTCAGTCTGTTATGGGCAAGCCCCGATTGTAAACACTTCTCAAAGGCCAAGGGAGGACCACCGATACGGAGCCGTGAAATTCGGTCACTCGCCTGGGTGGTGGTCAAATGGGCTCAAACTGTAAAGCCAAGAGTTATCATCCTGGAAAATGTAGAGGAGTTCACTACCTGGGGTCCGCTGGATGAGGAAGGAAGGATCATTGAAGCTCAGAAGGGGTTCACATTCCGAACCTTTATCCACCAGTTGAGGCGCCAGGGCTATCAGGTCGAATACCGTTGCCTTCGCGCTTGTGATTATGGAGCCCCGACGACACGAAAACGGCTATTTCTGATAGCCAGATGTGATGGTCTGCCGATCATATGGCCAAATCCGACTCACGGGTCAGGATTGTTGCCATATCGAACCGCTACGGAAATCATAGACTGGAGCATTCCCTGCCCAAGTATTTTTGAGCGGAAACGTCCTTTGGCTGAAAACACGCTCCGAAGAATCGCGCAAGGTATTAAACGGTACGTTCTGGATACTGCAGACCCATTCATCCTGACTTACTATGGCCCGAAAAACGAAAATGACTTTCGCGGCCGCGGCGTCAACGAACCATTGCCGACTCAGAGCACAGAAAACCGGTTTGGCATTGTCACCCCCTATATTTCCCGCATCGGTCAGACCGGAGGCAACGGCAAATACTGTAACTCTATGGACGATCCCATAAGCACAATCACCTCAAAAGCTGAACATCTACTGTGCCTGCCTCACCTGCAGCGACAATTCGGTAATTCTGTCGGACAGGGGTGCAGTGAACCGACAGAGACTGTCATGCCCGGGGGCGGAGGTAAAACCGCTCTGGTGTCAGCCTTCCTCGCAAAACACTATGGCGGAGTTGTCGGTCAGGAACTCCGCCCGCCAATCGGGACCGTAACCGCGACTGATCATCACAGCCTCGTCACATCGAACCTCATCAAATTTAAGGGGACCTGCAAAGACGGCCAGGATGTCCGCGAGCCGCTTCATACAGTGCAGTCCGGAGGAAACCATTACGGTGAGGTCCGAGCCTTCCTGATGAAATACTACGGTGAGGGAGGGCAGTTGCAGACCTGCGGAGAACCGGTCCATACCATACCGACAAAAGACCGCATGGGATTGATTACCGTGACTATAGCCGGAGAACCATATGTGATCACAGACATCGGCATGAGAATGCTTCAGCCAAAAGAACTCTTCCGCGCTCAAGGTTTCCCGGAAGATTACAAGATTGATATTGAGGTTGAGGGCAAGAAGATCAGTAAGAGTGACCAGGTGAGAATGTGCGGAAATAGCGTTTGCCCACCGATCGCGGAAGCCTTGGTTAGGGCGAATTGCATTGAGCATTCCGGCCAGGAACTCAAACGCCGGTTGAGGATGTTCCAATGAACTACGAGGGCGGCAAAGGCGGCAGTGGTGTCTACCAGCAGATCATCAATCTGATGCCCGTGCACGATGTTTACATCGAAACGCACCTGGGCGGCGGGAACATCCTCCTTCGCAAACGGCCCGCGCGGTCGACCATCGCCATTGAGATCGATCCTGGATCCCTGAAAGCCTTTCGTGAAAGTTGCAACCTCGCTTCGGCTGTCACATTCATAAATGGCGATTACCTCGAGTACCTGCGCGGATATCGATGGACCGGCAGAGAGTTGGTTTATTCCGATCCGCCTTATCTCCTGAGTACGAGGCGGACACAAAAGCCCCGCTACACCTTTGAGTACACCGAGGAGGATCACCGCGAACTTCTTTCGACGCTCCTGGAAGTACCGGCGTTCGTGATGATATCGGGCTACGACTCACCGTTGTACAACGCGATGCTTCCAGGATGGCACACCCACACCTTCACCGCTGCCACCCGGAGGGGCCTCGCCACGGAAAAGTTGTGGATGAATTTCGACCCCGGAAAAGTGTTAAAGCATGATTACACCTACGCGGGAGGCAACTTCCGTGAACGCGAGAGAATAAAACGCAAAGCGCGGAGGTGGGTGTCAAATCTGGCGGTGCTTCCTGAAGGCGAAAGGAATTTCATCCTCCAGGAGATCAGTCACACCTTTACCAGGGAGTTTCAACACCACTCGACAGGGACAGCGATGCGATCTCGAGAGTACTCCAACGACATCGATGACGTACGGCGCCGGTCGTCGGATATGGCGATTCGGCCGGCAACGTCACCAATGGCTATTATGGATCCGCTATCGCCGGATTCGACGGTTGCTCCTGGAGGTAAGCTGCTCGGACCGGCAGATATGACGATTCGAGCTCAAACCGTCAAGAATAGCGGTGCTGCAGGCTCGCTGAATCCAGCGGCGCCGGTCGATTGATGTCATCCGAAACCGCCAACAACAACGGTTGGGAGAATAATCCCATGACTACACGGAGTTATTGGTTTGTTCCCGAGTTGTGTCCGAAATGTGGTCTGCTATTAATGTGCGACGCTATTTTGGATGGGGAGAGAATTTTTGGGCAGGTATTTTGTCCTGCCCATTTCTCCCGCCCAGCAAAAATAATTGATTTTCGTTACAAGAATCCGCCGGTGAGGACCTGCAGCGGTGAAGTTGTCGATACCACCAGGTCGGGGGTTGTTGGTCGATAGCAACATTAAGGATGATTTTGGAGGGGGGAGAGTCAAATGGCAGAAGGCAGGATGCTGCTGAAAAAGACCAGTCTGAGTGAGGACCTCGCGGACCTCACGTCTGATACTTTCAGGATGCTCTACACGTGGGCCATCCCGCACCTAGACATTGACGGGAGAATGGAGGGTACCGCGCGAAAGTTCAAAGCCGCTGTCTGTCCAATGCTCGATCACATCACTTTCGAAATCATCGAGGGTTTTTTCGCTGAAATCACGCAAAAAAAGCTTGTTGTTATTTATGAGATTCACGGCAAAACTGTCATCTGGTTTCCGAAGTTTCGCGAAAACCAACCAGGGTTAAGGCCGGAAAAGGAAGCAAAATCAAAGCTTCCCGAGTGTACTCCGGACCTACTCCGGAATTACTCCGTACCTACTCCGGAATTAGTACGGACCTGTTCCGCCAGAAAACATAAGAACGGAACGGACCAGAACGGAACGGAACGGAACGGAAAAGACCAGACCTTAAAAGAACGGAACGTACTACTCCGGAATAGCTCCGGAGTGGACGAATCGCCGTCGTCGTCTCTCGCAAGCGAGGGTTCCGTTCAAAGACAAAACCCCGTTCTGCCCCCATCCTTTCAAAGCCTCATTGATCTTTTGCCGGATAAATACCTGGAGGATGCCAAGGTAAACCGACTCATCCGAGAGTCGCTCCTGAGATATTCCGGCGAATACATGAAGGCTCAGATCCTCTACGTTGTCGAGAAAAACCCAAGCAAAAACTTCCGTGGTTACCTCGCCGATGCGATCGCCAAGAACTTCGCCGGCTTCGACGTTGAGGAATATGCCAGGGAGGTCGCAAGAGTCAAGGACCAGGAGAGGGCACGCTCCGAGCAGGAAATGGTCCAGGCCGAGGAAGATGAGCGGTTCGCCCGTGCCAAAGGGCTCCTGGAGACCATGAACCACACGGAACGTATAAAGCTCAAGGATGAGTTGCTGATGCGCAATCCGGTAATGGCGGCAGTCATCAAACCCGTTAACGAGCAGACCATGCTAATTGGATTTCTGGCGGAAAAATTGAGAGGAGAACTGACGCATGCATAACATGCCGAAACTCGTAGTCGATCTGGGCACACCCTGCCCTGTCTGTAAAATCCCTGGGGCGGTGTTTAAAAATGGAGTGATTTGCAAGTGTTTTTCGTGCGCTCTTGAGGAACTTAAAGCCGGCAAGAAAGACGCCGTTGCTCATTTACCCGCTTTCTGGATATCCGATCCCGAAGTTGAAAAGATGGCGGCAAAGCTTGTCTCCAGGCATCATCCGGAAGCGGCCACGGCAAGTATCTGCTACATGATGCGAAAGAAGCACGGTTCGAAAAACGGGGCTATCGTACTGGGGAAATGCCACAAAGTGAGTCCCAGAGATAAGATCCTGCACGGATACGACTACCTGATCATTTTAGCCTGGGACATGTGGATGATGTTCAACGACATCGAAAAGGAGGCGCTTCTCCTTCACGAGCTGCTTCACGTCTTTAAGGACGAAAAGGGCGAAAACCCGGCGTGGAAGATCGAGCCTCATAACGTCGAGGAATTCTCGAAAGTTATCGAGGTTTACGGGCTATGGAAGCCGGACCTGCAAGCGTTTGCCAAGGCCATCTATGCGCGGCAGGAACCGGATGGAAATTACACGCAGTTGGGTTTCGCGGGGCCGGCGCGCCAGGCGAGAGCGGCCGCTTGTCAAACCACACATTGAGGGGATGCAAAATGACAGACCAGAAACCCTATGAAGGCTGGGCCATAGTAGAGCTTTTTGGCCATCAACAAATCGCCGGCATGATCTCCGAGCAGGCGATAGGCGGCGCCTCATTCGTGCGCGTCGACGTTCCCGAGCTGCCGGGCTCGCAGGGATTCACCAAGTTTTACGGCGGATCTGCCATTTATGCGATCACGCCAACGGATGAGGCGACGGCTACGATCGCGGCTTTAAACATCAAGACAAGACCTGTTTCTGTTTGGACTGTTCCAGAGGCTACAGTGCGCCGGCAACTGCCAGCTTCCGATTTTTACGACAACGAGATCCCGGTTGATGATGACCGCGAGGTTCAGATATGAGTGAATCAGCACTAAGAATTCACATCATCCCAGACCCGTGGGGCTATCACGTTTTTACGCTCGTAATCCCGCCCCGCGGGCAGGCCCGTGCACGATCCACAGTTCTGATGGATAAGGATACGAATCAGCCTCGGCGCGATCCCAAAACAGGACGGGTGATCATCATTCATCACAAGGACGACAAGCATGAGTTGGACGAACAAAAGTTGGAAGCACTCATGTTTCAGCATCGGCCGGGTGTTCCGTTCAAAGGACCGATCCTCTTGGGCGTTCGCGCCTATTTCGCTGTTCCTCAGAGCAAGCCCAAGAAGTTCCAGGCCGCGGCACTCGCGGGCGATATCCAGCCAGAGATAAAGCCGGACCTCGATAATATCGTCAAGCACGTCAAGGATGTGGGGACCGGGATATTCTGGGGCGATGATAAGCAGATCGTGGGGTATATCGGGGCGACCGGGAAGTATTACGGGGACCCGGCTCGGTATGAAATCGTGATCGGGTACCGGAAGGATATGCAAGATTAAGGGTGACACCAGGGAGGGGGTGACATGACACAAGACGAGGTTGTAAGGACCGGCAACAGGGAGTTGGCTAGGTTCCTTGGCGTCTCGCTCAGAACAGCGTGCCGTTACGCCAAGGACATGCGCAAGGCGGGGGTAATATTTCAGATGCGATGTGGAACGAGAACTGTAAACAGATGGTTCCCGAGCGCTGTCATGCGGTTTATGGCAGTGAGGCAGAACAAGAAGGACAACGGAGAAGAAATTCTATAGCTGCGTGATTTTGCACTCCTTAGTGTCACTCCCTAATGGCACTCTCAGATGGCACTTTCTGGTGTCACTTTGACGAGTGCCCTTTTTTGTGGTTCCAATCCCACCCGACGATAGTCGCTTGTCCAACATGGGGTGACGGCCTCAAAGCCCATTGTCATCCCACCCCCCCTTAACAAGGAGGCCGGCCATGGCTGAGAAAACGATATCACAAGCCTGCGTCGACGCGCTCAAGGCCGAGACCGAGTTGGTTTTCCTGGCCTTGACTGTTTGGCGCGAGGCTCGCGGGCAGAGCGAGGAGTGTCGGAGAGGTGTGGCGTACAGCATCCTGAATCGTGTGAAACGTCCTTCCTGGTGGGGTAAGGATATCTGCAGCGTGGTGTTCAAACGGCTGCAGTACAGCTCCTTGACCTACTCTAAAGACCCCCAGCTAACGACCTGGCCGAACAGCTCGGAAGATCCCTCATGGATACAGTGCCTACAGGTGGCAATGGAAGCTATAGCCGGGATTTCCGAGAATCCTGTGCCAGGCGCTGACTCGTATCATGACATCTCAATCTCGGCGCCTAAATGGGCCGAGCCGAAGATGTTCGTGCGTCAGATAGGACGGATCCGGTTCTTCGATGTGGATATGGATGTCGAGCGATGATGGCGGCCGCGAAGTGTGACGAGCATTCGGGCGTGTGCGAGGCTGTCAGCACACTGAAAAAGCAGCAAGAAACCGTGTTTGAGAAGATCGACACCTTGACGCGGGCCGTGTACGTCCTGATGGGGGGCGTATTTGTATTGTGGCCTGCGATCCAGGTAATGCTTTGGATAATGCAGAAAAAGTTGGAAGGAAAGCCATGACAAAAGCAATAGCAATACTGTTCGTAGTGTGTTTGTTGGCGGGATGTATGACCGGCTGCGCAACCTACAAGGCCTCCCAGCTCCCCAACCCGACACAAGAACAAATAGCAGCGGCTGAGTGCAGCGACGCGAAGGACGTGATGCTCGCGGCTGACCTGGCGCTTGCCCTGTCCAATCTCTCAGCCCAGCAGCGCGAGGATTGGACCAAGCGGCGTGTAGCGGCTCAAGCTGTTGTGGACCGGTATTGTGGAGCAACGAAATAATGGACTCTGACACCACTGCAATCGTTCTGGCGGCATTATTGGCCGTCTCCGAAGCTCTGAGCCTGATTCCCGCGGTAAAGTCCAACGGGATCGCCCAGGGCATTTTTGCACTGATCCGAAAACTTGCTGGGAAATAGCGATGGCAAAAAAACCGAAGCCCAAACTTGGCGGCGGATGCGGAAAGTAATGCCATGGCCGGTGACACAACCCCCACTGTTGACGAGGTTTTCCCGGGCAAGTCCATTGCTGAACTGATGGATGAGCGGTCAGACCTCACCATGGGGGCGCTGCTGGATAAGTTGGCCGATAAGCTTCAGGCCAGGGAGACCAAGGTTTTCAAGGGCAAGGAGGGGGATGAGGACATCCTCATTTACTCCGCCCCGCTCGAAGCACATGGCATCCAGGTTCAGGCCTTGGAGATGGCGCTCAAACTCAGAGGCGCGTTTGTGACCAAGGTGGAGCATACGGGCAAGGACGGCGGGCCGATCGAGACCCGGAATGAGAGCTTAGATGCAGTTGTCGCAAAGTATCTCTCACAATCCGAGTAGCAGCTATTCGTGGGTGCAGGGGCTTACCTTCCGCCAGGCTCTCAATTTCTACCAGTACGTCCGGACCTCGAAGCAGCTCACGGAGAACGAGAGAACTGTTGCGTACACCGAACTCGGTATAGCCGATCGGTTCTTCCTGCTGAGTCATATCCTCAACAGGTCCGACGCGGTACATCCATGGCTCTATGAGCGATGCAGGGAAGTGGAAGCCTCACCCGACGATCACATCGATCTGTGGGCCAGGGAGCACTACAAAAGCACCATTATCACGTTTGCCGGCATCATCCAGGAGATCATCAGGGACCCTGAGATCACCATCGGGATCTTCAGCCACACGAAGGGTATCGCCCGGGACTTCCTGAAGCAGGTCAAGTTTGAGCTGGAATCCAATGAGAAACTGAAACGGCTCTATCCTGATGTTCTATGGCAAGACCCCAAGAAAGAGGCTCCATCCTGGTCTATTGACAGCGGCATAACCGTCAGGCGCAAGTCCAACCCCAAGGAAGCAACGGTAGAGGGCTGGGGCCTGGTGGACGGGCAGCCCACGTCAAAGCATTTCCGGCTCATGATCTATGACGATGTGGTGACCAAGGAGTCCGTGAACACACCGGAACAAATACTCAAGACTACTGATGCGTGGGAGCTGTCGCGGCATCTATCCGCAAAGGACCATGAGTCCGATTCAAGGCGTACCTGGTACATCGGGACTCGGTACAACTTCGCCGACACCTACGCTGTCATGCTGGCCAGGAACGCGGCTATACCACGCATCTACCCGGCAACCGATAACGGGTTACCAGACGGCAAGCCCGTGTTCATGACGGAAACTGATTGGTCCAGAAAGAAGCGGGAAAGCTCAGGATCAACAATCGCCTGCCAAATGCTGCTGAACCCCTTGGCCGGCTCTGAGCAGGAATTCAAGCCCGAGTGGATGAGACGCTGGGAAGTCAGGCCTGAAACGCTCAATGTGGCGATACTGGGAGACCCCGCGAACTCAAAGAAGAAGGGCTCGAGCAACTCCGCATTCGCCGTTATCGGGATGGATGCGCACCGCAACAAGTACCTCCTGGACGGCGCCTGCCATCGGATGAGCCTCAAGGAACGCTGGGAGATGCTGAAGTACTTGCGGTTCAAGTGGCTCAAGGCCCGGGGCGTTCAGTGCGTGACTGTCGGCTATGAGCGCTACGGCATGCAGTGCGATATCGACCACTTCCAGGAGAAAATGGAGGATGAGAAGTGCGCGTTTCCCATCGAGGAAGTGTCCTGGACCGAGAACCGCACGGAGCACGCCAAGGATGACCGGATCAGGCGGCTCATTCCGGACCATCAGAACTGGTGTTTCTTCTACCCATACGAGGGTGAGCCCACCTCGCTGATGATGCGGGCCGATGAGATGGGGCGATCGTTCCTGAAGGCCAAGAAGATCCTCAGGAAGGACCACGAGGGCAAGGTTTACAACCTGGTGGAGTACTTCAAGAACAACGAGTACCTCTTCTTCCCGGCAACCACGCTCAAGGACTTCATGGACGCTATGTCGCGGGTATACGATCTCAAGCTCAATCCGCCTCAGGTTGTGCGAGAAGAGGACACACTGCCGCCTTATGAGGGGGATTTTTGATGGCCGAACCCACAACCCGCGAATACAACTACGCCGCCATGGTCCTGGAGGCCGATAAGGACCACTACAAGCGGGACGTCTGCTACGAATTCTCTAATGGCAGGAGGTTCCTGGACACGGACAATACGACCAGTGGCGTCTATGGCGGACACCTTATGGATGCGGACGGGTTTTTGCTGACGGATGCGGACGGAAACGCGCTGACGGGGGACGCATGAAATCACTTATTCGCGCTATACTATCGGTACTCCTGGTCTGCACGCTCCTCTATGCCGGCCAGCCAAGCGACATTAAGCTTAAGATCAAGACCGTCTCGACCCAGGCCGAGCTTACCGCTCAAAAGGACTTTGCCGGGACCGTCATTGTCAATGCCCCAATTACGCTCACGGCCGCCACTACCACCACTTGCGCCCTCTATATCAATGTCGGGTGTCCTATCACCACGAACGGCAAACTTCTTACCGAGAACGGGCCGCATCTCAGCACAGGGGCATATCAGCAATACATTACGGCGGCGGGGGAAGTGGTATTCGGTAAGCAAACAAAAGGCTATGCTGAATGGTTTGGCGTGGTGGGAGATTATAATGGATCTACGGGAACCGACAATTATGTTGCTCTAAAAGCATTCTTTGCTTCAGGTTTGCGCCATTTCGTGTTCGGCCAACCCAAGGGCAGATACAAGGCGACTATTACAAAATTCAGTAACCTTACCAGTCCGACAACCGCGAACTTTCTCGCAAACTTTATAGACACTACCGGAATAACCATAGAGGGCGAAGGAGTAACCCTGGAAGATACCGAGGACAAGGGGAATTACTACTCTGTTGTCTTTGGCTTCAACAACTGTTCTCAGGTCAAAATACGGGGAGTGAATTACATAGGGGCAGGGACACCCTACAATGACCCAACCGTTACGGGAGGTGCGCTATTTGTTTATGCAATAAACGGGGGATCGAAATATGACATAAAGGCTAACGTCCAATATGCTCGGTATGGAATAGCGTCAGGAGAATACAACTCCTATTCCAAAGGGGGAGTAAACGATTGGGATATAGATTTAGTTGCCGATTACGTCGCTTATCCCGTCGCTTTTTGGTTCAGTGGTAACAACTCTCGTGGTACAGTAGAGGCAACCAGCACGGCAAGACCATTATATCTCGCTGGGGTGGATACTGCGGATTTCAAAGTTCGCACAAAAATTCTCTACGCCCCTATTGCCTGTACTGTCACAAGCGCTAGGTCTGGGACTACTTCTGCGTTCGGTGGAAGAAATATCACGATAGATGTTGTTGATACTGGGAGCACCGACCCTCCTCTTGCGGCATGTTATCTTGCCGGTATTGTCCCATCACAAATACCTGACGCTACCACAGCATATACCGTTGATTTTGATAATATTAAATTCCGGTTTAAGGTCATTAACACTGACACCCTCGCATCGACCACGGGCGGGTTCTTGATGCAGTCGCCTTATAACGGGAGCACTGAAAGCCGGAAAATTAGTATCCGCAATCTCGATATTTCGGGAACGGTAGACTCATCCGCTTTCACTGGGACTTCGGCGGGAGGCGCTACACTTCGCCCTTTTCAGTTAATGTCTGGGTATGATACCGCTGAACCGCTTGCCAACTCAATGAAGATTGAAAATATACACATTCATGACCTCTATTTGCTTAAAGGTACTGCCGCCGTTGCCGATGCATATCAACCTGTGTGCCATCTTAATGGTCTTGTCGGGAATGCACTTATCGAGAATGCCTATTCCACCTATGAGTTCCCTATCTATTCGCCATCCACGCTTGCAAACGTCATAATTCTAAACTCAAATCTACAGTGCGCGTCTCTTTCTTCGGACGGCGGTATTGAAGGTGGGAAACAGTTATTCCTAAATACTACGATAGCTGATCCCACAGGGCAAAGCTTCACAACAAAGCAGGCTATCGCAAGCAAATTTGGTGCTTCCGAGGACATCCCATTTGTCCTGCGAACCGTCTTGACTCTCTCCGGTGCCACAACGACATGGAGCAACGCAATCCCGGCAAACTCCAGGCTGGATCACGTAACGGGCAAGGTCACAGAGGAGATAACGGGTGCAACGGGATATCAGGTGGGGGTAAGTGGGGATGCAGACCGTTATGCAAACAGGTCGGCAACAGCGGTTGGGGACGTATTCGACATAGCCAATTACGCGACCGACATAACCGGCCCCTTGTATTATAGGACAGCAACAAGCCTTGTGGTGACTGCTAAAACATCCAATTTCACGGGCGGTAAAATGTCGATTCTGATGCGAGGGATTAGATATACAACGGAGTAATTTCTTGGCATCGGATAGGGGCTGTACACCCGAAACCCTTGACACAAACAAAGGGCTAAATCAAACATGACAACCTCCGGAACTTTCGACTTCAGTTTGACGGCATCCGAGATCTGCCAGGAAGCGCTTGAGCACATGTGCGTGGCAATACCCGGCCAGACTATGGCGGCCGAGAATTACACCATCCATCCCGATTATCAGCAGCTCCCGGAGGCGATCCGGCACAAGGTTAGCCCGAAAGAGTATTCTTGGATGCTACAGGATGGACGGGGCAGGCTGATTGAGAGCGAGTGTTACCCGGATGCCGACATGGAAGATGACCCGGAGGAAGGATTCTAAATATGCACGATGTGATCATTGAAACGGTTGATTTTCATAAGGCCGAGCCATCGGATGTGATGCTGGGCGCTGAAGCTCATCGGATTCTCAGCAGACATTACCCCGAACATGAGTGGTACGTCGGTGTCGATTCAGAGGGTGGAATGATGCTCATATTTGCCCTGAACATCAGTAGCCGATGGGGATACCGCTTGAAATTGGCAAGAGTTTACATGGACCCGGATCTCAAGTGCGTGATGCGCGCCGGCGGGGAGATCCTGGAGCGTGCGGCAATGGTCCGGGGCCGGTGGGATGAAGATCAGCCCCCGACCTTTATTGAGGGTGTGAGACGGCAGGATCAGCCTTTCAATGGGATAATCATCTGATGGGTAAACTTCTTTTTTCCCCTTTGAAATATGATTCCGAAAGGGAAGAATACGAGAGACTCAAGGAAGATAATCCATCATTGGACCCTATAATAGAACAGATTTGGGATATAGCATTCTGCAAATTAAGGATTCTAAGTCGTGACTAGAACTTGCTCAAAATGTAAACAAACAAAACCGAACACCGAAGAATTTTTTGAAAAACGTGGCGACAGAAGGAATGGCCTCAGAAGTGAATGCAGGCAATGCAGAAAGTCTGCATTCGCAGAATTCAGAAGGAATTACCGAAGGTTAAATCGTGAGTCGGTATTAGCATCGGTTAGAGCTTATAATAAAACTGGTACACCTACTGTTAAGGCGTTACAAAAACGTAAGAATGACAGTATGGTAAAAAACGTTAAGGATTTCTATGTAAGAAAAATTCTAAGAGATGAAGGATGGAGCAATGATTCCATTACCCCCTTCATATTGGAGTTGAGACGAAAATTCATACTAGCCAACAGGAGAATCAAAAATGGACGTATGGCAACAGATAATCCTCAAAGCTGAGGACTTGGACCGACAACTTGATTCCGGGAAGATCACCCTGAAAGAGTACGCCTGCCGCATCAACGGCTTAAAGGTTCGCTTCGGAGCGGCGATGGGCGCTCTCAAGTCAGAGGAAATGACGCACGGAAACGCTGAGTATCTCAAGAGACTCAAGAAACGTTCGCTCGCCGGAAATGGGGCATTGATCACCCATACCCCGGATGAGGTTTATCTTGAAGTAATCGAGTGCGAACAGCACAATAAGCAGATCACGCGTGAAGAGTGCAAGAACCTGAGCGGATCGGGAAAGTGTGAAATGTCATTCTGTGAACAGAACGAAGAGACCAGGGCATTGCTAACCAATCGTCTAAGGGGAGTAGAGCCGGTACAATAGTGCTCCTGAAGGGTGTACCTGAACGGTACTCCTGAACCGTCTACATGGAACACAAATTTGGGTCCACCCGCGAGCCCTGGCCCGGCTCAAGGATGGCGTAAGAATAACTAAGAGGCATGTCGGTGCCGACACACTGACTTGCCTCTTTTTTATTGCCCAGGAGGGCGGAATTGGAAAACCAAGCCACAAGCAACGCATGGCTCCAACTGGCCAAAGAGGCTTACGATAAGTCAACGAGCTTCGTTGACAACAACTATCGGCGGACGTGGGAGGATAATCTCCGGCACTTCCAATGCCGGCATCATAGCGGCTCGAAGTACTACAAAGCCTCTTATCAGTACCGGTCCAAGGTGTTCAGGCCCAAGACCCGGGCGGCATTGAGAAACAACGAAGCCGCCGCCGTTGCCGCCTTTTTCGCGAACCAGGACGCGCTCAATATCGAGCCCATGAACCCCATGGACGATGCTCAGAAGGCATCCGCCGAGGTTATGCGCGAGCTCGTAAATTACCGGCTAACCCACACCATACCCTGGTTTTTGCTGTGTATCGGAGGCCTGCAGGACGCCATGGTAACGGGCGTTGTGTGCTCCATGCAGGACTGGGAGTACGAGGCTAAAGAGATTGAGGTCTCCGCCATCGGTCCCGCTGATATTACCGGAAACCCGACCATTACCACTCAGAAGCGCGCCAAGATCATAAAGGACCAACCCCGGATACGCCTGCTTCCGGTGGAAAACGTCCGTATCGCTCCGACAGCGGACTGGACCGACCCAATCAAATCAAGCCCCTATGCTATCGTATTGTGGCCGATGTACGTTCAGGACGTCATGCTTCGCATGGAAAAGGTGGACCCCAAAACCGGGGCGCCAAAGTGGAAGAACCTCTCCCCCGATCAGATCCGATCCGGGATCAAGCAAAACTACGATCCCACGCGCCAGACCCGCGACATCAACCGCGAGGACAAATACGACACCAATACGCAGCACTCAGACACCATGAGTGATTTCGACATCGTATGGTGTCACGAGAATTTTATGCGGATAGACGGCGAGGAATACGTCTACTGGACGCTCGGTACTGAGTACATGCTCACCGATGCCGTTCCGCTCGAAGATGTCTATTTCCACGGCGAGAGGCCCCTCGTGATGGGTCTGGCCGTGATCGAGACACACAAGGTCTATCCTGAAAGCTTGACCAAAATCGGGTCCGGAATCCAGCAGGAAATAAACGAAATAGCCAACTCCAGGCTTGATAACGTCAAGCTCGTTCTCAATAAGCGCTGGTTCGTGAAGCGCGGCTCCCAAGTCGATGTAAAGAGTCTGGTTCGCAATGTGGCAGGTTCCGTGACGCTCGTAAATGACACCGCGACGGATGTTCGGGCGGAAGAATTCAACGATGTTACCAGTTCCAGTTATCAGGAACAGGACCGGCTGAACGTCGACTATGACGAACTGGTGGGCACGTTCAGTGCCAGCACCATTCAGACCAACCGTAAGTTGGGCGAGACGGTCGGAGGCATGGCAATGCTCCGGGGCGGTATTAATGCGCTAACCGAGTATTTGTTGCGCTGCTACGGGGAGACCTGGGCGGAACGAGTCATGAAGCAGCTCGTGAAGCTCGAACAGGCCTATGAGACTGACCAGGTGATACTGGCGATCGCGGCGAACAAGGCTCAGCTTCTGCAAAAATACGGGATCGATGAGGTTACGGACGAACTCTTGAATCAGGAACTGACCACACGGGTCAATGTGGGCATGGGCGCTACAGACCCGGTGGGAAAGGTCCAGCAATTGGGAATGGGTGTGGACATTGTTGGCAGGGCCGCTCAAACCGCGCAGGTCGTTCCCCTTGATATCGTTGAAATCTCCAAGGAAGTATTCGGACGGCTGGGTTTCAAGGACGGAGAACGGTTTATCAGGCAGGATCAGCAGGGCCAGCAGGACCCCGAGAAAATGCAGATGCAGGCCATGATTCAACAGCTCACTCAGGCAGTCCAGGAGTTACAGGCGGCGGCGAACGACAAAGAGGCCGATCGGCAGGCAAAACTGACTGATACCCAGATTAAGCAGGAAGGCGAGGATCGCCGGACCAAGGCCCAGATGGAGACACAACTCGTTATGAAGCACATGGACCTTATGAACCCGGTTGCCGGAGAGAAACCCCCAGCCAAGAAGAAGGCGGCCAATGAGTGATCTCGACAGCAGAATAGCGGTCCTGGAGCTGTGCGACGAGGCGGAGCGGTTCTTTGCGACACCGATCGGCCGGTACATTGTCGGAGTTTCCGACCAGGAAGTTCAGGCCGCACTTGATGAGCTTAAGAAGGTTGATCCTGAAGACACCAAGAAAATACGCGAGCTTCAAAACAGGATAGCCGTTGCCGAGGGCGCCATCGTTTGGATGGCGGAGACCATGGCAAACGGCAGGCAGGTACTGCAACTCATAGCCGAAGAGGACCAAGAGTATGGAAACGAATCCTGACGCTACCCAAGAGGGCGTGTCGACCGAAGAACAACAGGAAAAATCAACTGAACATCTTCCCAGTCTGGTGGACCGCAGACAGACGCTCATCGACTCGATAGCCAAGGGTGTCGAAGAGGCAAACCAGGCTGACATGGTGGAGTTCGACGGCGAGAAGCTTATCGAGAAGGGCGCTGAGGGAACTCAGCCACCCGAGGGCGCAAAGCCGGCCGATACGACTCCGCCCCAGAAGCGAGATGATACTCCCGCCTCCCAGCAACCCGCGGCCGATGAGCCCAAGGAAAAGCTGGTAATCGACGGGCAAGAGCAGGAAGTCCCGCTATCCAAGATCCTGGACGCGGGGAAGCGTGCACTCCAGAAAGACCTCGCGGCGGACAAGCGCCTTGAGGAAGCAACGAAGCTTTTAAGGAGAGCCGAGGAAATAGCCTCTCAAGTGCCACCCGGCAAGGGCGCACAATCAACCGACGATCCTCCCAAATCGGACGCCGATAAGACGCAGCTCCGCGAGCTGCTCAAGGCCATCCGGTATGGGAATGATGATGAGGCGGAAACGGCTTTCGAAAAAGCAATCGGCGGCGCCGGATCGGCAAAGAGTCCGGACGTCAACGAAATACTGACTACCGTGGAAACACGGCTCGCCGGAAAGACGATTCTATCCAAGTTTGCGCAACCTGCCGATCAGGGCGGATTCGCTGATATCGATGCAGATCCGGACCTCAAGCTTTTGGCGGCCAGGAAGGTGGACGATCTGATCCGGAGCGGAAAGAGCGCTCTGGAATGGTCCACCTACGAAGAGGCCGGCAATTACGTGCGGGGCAAGTTCGGAAAGGCTCCTACCGCGCTGGCGGAGCAATCGAACAATGCCCTTGAGGAAAAGGCCAAGCGCAAGGGAAGGATAGACAACATACCGTCAGCCGGTGGACGTGTCCCCAAAACACCCACCCCGGACGATGACCAGCCCAAGAGTACGCAAGACGTCATCCTTGAGATGAAGCGTTCCCGGGTTGGTCAGGGATAATAAGGAGGGTCGCCGTTATGGCAGGCCAAGTTTGGGCGGTAAACACACTGGGCGGATATATGTCATCCAATAAGCTTTCCCAGAAGCTTCGGATGGCGGTTCAGCCCAAGAGCAAATTCAGGCAGTTCTGCGACGTGAAGGACGCCTCTCAGCAGGGCAAGAAGAAAGGCGATCTGTTCACGTACGACGTTTACATGGACGTAGCTCAGGCCGGCGGTACGCTGATTGAAACGAACGTCATGCCGGAAACCAATTTCACCATCATTCAGGGCACTCTGTCCATTACAGAGGCCGGAATCTCCGTGCCCTACACCGGCAAACTGGATGCTCTCAGCGAACATCCGGTAACTGAGATCATCAACAAAGTGCTCAAGAACGATGCGAGCAAGACCATTGATGGCTTTGCCTATAACCAGTTCAACGCCACGCCGCTGCGGGTCTATCCGACAAGTGGAACGTCTACCACGGCGGTAAGTCTCAGCACCACGGGTACTGTGGGAGGGACCTCCACGGTTGCCATGCGCAAGGGACATATCGGCGCGATTGTCGATTTAATGAAGGAGCGCAATATCCCGCCCTACACGGGGGATGATTATTACGCATTGTCCTGGCCGTCCACTTATCGGGCGCTGAAAGGCGATCTTGAATCCGTTCATCAGTACACAACCGAAGGGTTCGGCATGATCGCCAAGGGCGAGATAGGTCGGTACGAAAACTGCCGGTTTGCCGAGCAGACCAATATCGCCAAGGCGGGAACGACCAATACCGACTGGTGTTTCTTCTTCGGTGAGGAAACAGCGGCCGAAGCAATTGCGGTACCCGAGGAGATGCGCGGGAAGATCCCTACCAATTACGGCCTCTCCAAGGGCGTGGCCTGGTACTACCTGGGAGGGTTCGGGATCGTTTTTGGCAGCGCCATGCCCAGCCAGGCCAGAATCGTGAAGTGGGAATCCCTGTAAGAAATTGATGATCCTGCCCCTTTGACTCCAAGGGGGCAGGTAAAAGGACAAGGAGGGTTAATACAATGCCAGGAAATTGCTACGATCATCCGACCAACAACATTCGGCGAGACTT
>JBDKTY010000234.1:0-2298 GCA_039679945.1 Syntrophobacter sp.
CTCGGTTTTTTTCTCGAAGCAGTAATCGCAAGCGGCATCGCACCTGAGAGTTGGCAGTAAGATTATGGAAAAAGGAGGCCGTCTCATGATCGGTCCTCCCCGCCGGGAGAAGATAACGAGCAGAGGTCAGCTTTCAGTTCCCCGGCGGCTTCCTTGAGCATCAGAAATAAAGCCTTCATGCCGTCACACCGATACTCTTTCCTCGGCCATTTGAAATATCCGAGGCAGCCCTCGAAGAACTCACAATCCGTGCATTCGCTGCCTTCTTGAAGGAGTCTCGCGGTGAATTCCTCGATAAAAGAAGCGAGGTCCTGGTTCAGCTCCACCCCGGCAAACCGTCTGGAGATGGTCTCCGTTCCCCGGTCAGTGATGTAGCGCATGCGGGAGGGGTCTTCTTCCTGCACGGCCCAGAGCGTGACGGGATCGCCATGATAGAAGGCCAGGAACATGCCGTGGATGAATTCGACCGGCTGGGAAATCGTTGACTGATGCAGATAGAGGTCCGCCACGCGAAGCAGCTCTTCGATGAGTGATGGGTCCGGCTGGGAAGGTTCCAACTTGACCGCAAAATCCAATGACAGGGCAAGCTTCACGACCTTGCTGAATCCAGGCAGGACCGGAACGGATACCCGGACCGGGCGCTCAGCCCCAAGGATGGAGTACTGATAGAGCGCGGGCAGGTCCGCCTCGGGATTCCGAACCACCAGGTCAATCGGGATCGGGTGCCTCCAATGCACCAGGCTGTCGATGTTGCCGCCGGTGCTCGGGATCTGCAGGTATTGAACCCTTTCCAGATCGTGCGCGGCAAGCCCTTGGAGAATCATCGACGGCTCATGGCAACGGACGACCAGATTCTGCCCGCGGTATGCATGGACCATCGAGATCGGTATGTTGTAGACAATGTCGCTCAAAGTCCTTCATCCCCGCCGTTGACGCGCATCCGGCAAAAAGAGCCAAGGCTTCCAGTGCCGGATGCGCGATCAATACTCTTTTGAACCTAGAATCGATTCACCCAGGCAACTCCGCGATTGGCCCAGGCCGCCCCGCGGTTGGCCCAGGCCGCGCTGCCGCCACCGCGATTGGCCCAGGCTCCGCCACCACCGGCGTGATTAGCCCAGGCGCCACCACCGCCGCTGCGATTGGCCCAGGCTCCGCCGCCACCGGCGCGATTGGCCCATGCTGCTGCCTCGGCTTCCTTTTCCACGCCGGGAGTCAAAAGGGAGCCGCCCAGCAGCGCACCGCCAATCACGATTTTCGACCACTTTTTCAAGCCGAGGAGAAAACCCCTCCGGTGCATCAACTCTTTCTCGCTGCCGCAATCCCCCTCACTCGGGTGATCTTTAATGCCCTTATCCATCCTTGACCTCCATTTTGTGTGCTGGCGAAAACGTGTCCAGGAGACTATGCAACCCGCTCTGTCATCAGGAAGCTTTTCGCCGGCTATGTTTAGGCTGAATCACTCTGTTTCATTTCGGGGGTTCGGCGGTCGCATGTTGTTCCGCGCCCAGCCTGGAGAAGTGCATGCTGAGAATTCGGTACGTCCCTTTTTCCTTCAGGAGTGTGCCGGACATGTTGAATGCCCGTTCCCTTTTCTCTTTATTTACCGTGCCCTCCATTGTGGTTGTCACGGCGAACCAGGCAAGGTTTCCCAGGGAGCCGGTACAAATCCAGTCGTAGTTGAAACTCAGAGTATTGGCCTCAAACCTGTTGAAGACCTGATCGTAAGCCCCTCCGATGGCTTCATCCCCTACATACGTCTCGCCGGGACCGGTACCCATGAGAAAGGTGTTCGGATCCGAGGCATAGAGGGTCATCACGCCTTTGAGGTCTTGCGCGTTCAACGCTTTGTTATGCTGCGCGATCACCGCCTTGGCCCCGTCCATGATTTTGGAGCCTCCTTCTTTATGACCCATAATCTCTCCTCTCCTTCGGTCTAGGTTCATCATTGGCAACACCACGTGCCCTTGCCGGGTGCTGCAGCGTCATTGCCACACAACCCGGGATTTGTTCAATTCAATTCGATGGTCGTTTATGGTCTATCATCCCGGCTAGATTCATCACGGATCAGGCCTGTGCGTCCATTACCGTGGGTTTCGTACCAGTGTAGCTCAACTGACCTGATATTACCATTGGACACAGAAAGCCGGCTGAAGAGTATGTCAATTTGCTTGAAGCTCCGGAAGGAGACGAGATTCTCGTCAGGCAAGCATGTCTTCATGGAATTACTGGAGATGGCGAGGTGAGGGCGGCGAGGGGGCCGCGTGGGCTTGGGAGGACCGGCGGGGCGATCAGCCGGAT
>JBDKTY010000235.1:0-3203 GCA_039679945.1 Syntrophobacter sp.
CCAGCCTGTTTTTGATTTTCACGACGTCAGGGGATCCCTTGCCGGGTTCTACACCCCCGGTTTTATGGAATCCCTCAACGCGCCGGGATTTCACCTCCATTTTCTCACCGGGGACAGGCGCCGCGGCGGCCATCTCATGGCGTGCTCGCTAAAAGAAGCGCGCATAGGTATACAGCACGTGCCGCGACTGGAAGTCGGCCTGCCCGTTACGCTCGATTATCTTACAACGGACATGACACGGGACACGGGCAAGGACCTCGAAAAAGCAGAGAAGTAATAGCCAGGAGCGCCTGCCGGGAGGAACGCCGGCGCCGGACAAGCCATGTTTAAGACAACTTTCCGAATAACCGGGATGGACTGCCCTTCGGAAGAGCAGCTTATACGGACGAAGCTGGCAGGGATGGTCAATATTCAAACTCTCAGGTTTGATATACCGGCCCGGAAACTGGAAATATATCATACAGGCGATTCCGGAGATTTTCTTCCGCCCCTGGAAAGCCTTCACCTCGGCGCGACCCTCGTTTCATCTGAAGAGGCAGAGCCGCAAGGCAGCCTGGAAGCTGACCGCCTGCAAACCCTTGTTCTCTGGCAGGTTCTTGTCATCAACCTCCTCTTTTTTGTCGTGGAGATCATATCGGGCCTCATCGCAAGTTCAATGGGTCTTGTCGCAGACAGCATCGACATGCTGGCGGACAGTATCGTCTATGGGCTTTCCCTCTTTGCAGTGGGAGGAGTCGCTGCGCGGAAACGAAATATCGCGGCGGCAGCGGGTTATTTTCAGGCCGCGCTGGGAATACTGGGCCTCCTGGAGGTGATCCGCCGTTTCGTCGGACATGGAGAAACCCCTGATTATTACACGATGATCGGTGTCTCCGTCCTCGCCCTGGCAGCTAATGCCACCTGTCTCTATCTGCTCCAACGGTCGAAGAGCCGGGAGGTGCACATGCAGGCGAGCATGATATTCACATCCATGGATGTGATAGCAAACCTCGGTGTAATCCTGGCGGGCGCGCTTGTATATCTGTCGGCATCGAAGATCCCCGATCTGGCCGTGGGAACAATCGTCTTCATCATTATAATGCGGGGTTCGTACAGGATACTGCAGCTGGCGAGGTAAAGCGGGCTGTCTATTCCGGCGAAGGCCGGTATCCTCAGTCGCGTAGCGACAAACAGCAAGAACGTACTATTCTTTTCCCAGGGGGGATTCTTCGCTCTTTGGCCCTTCCATTTCAGGAGTGTCCTGAGTGAGCCTGTCCGCCTTTGCCACCCAGCCTCCGCCCATCGCCTTGTAGAGATTGACCACGGATATGAAGGTTGAGGCGCTGGTCTGTATGGCGTTCAACTCGGCAGGGAAGAGCTGCTGCTGCGCGTCAAGCACCGTAAGGTACGGTGTATAGCCGCCGTTGTACTGAAGGCCTGCGAGTCTGGCGTATTCCTTGTAGGCAGCCACTTTCTTCTGATCGGCAGCGAGTTGTTCCTGCAGTTTCCTCCGGGAAATAAGAGCGTTTTCGGTGTCGGCGAAGGCATTCTGTATAGCCTGCCGGTAGGCGTAGAGAGCGGCCTTCTGTTGCGCCTCGGCCTGTCTAAACTGTCCCAGCAAGCCGCCTCCCGTGAAGATCGGGCCGGTGATGGTGCCGGCGTAGTTCCACGCGGCGCTCGGCCCGAGAAAGAGGTTTGACAGGTCCTCGCTCGACCATCCCGCGGCGCCGGTCAGAGAGATCCTTGGAAAGAACTGGGCCTTTGCCGCCCCGATCTGCGCGTTTGCCGCGATGAGGTTCTGTTCGGCCTGGAGAATATCGGGACGTCGTTCGAGAAGGTCCGAGGGAAGGCCTGCCGGAACGGGAGGCATCCCGAGCTCGGCAAGCGTGAGACCCCGTTTCACCGGTCCGGGATTGCGGCCAAGAAGGATGGACAGGGCATTTTCCGTCTGGGCGATCTGGATCTCAATCTGGGGGATCTGCGACGCCGCTGTCTCATACTGCGACCGTGCCTGCTGGACGGTCATGCCCGAGACCTGGCCGTACTTGTTCTGCAATTCGAAAATTCTCACCGATTCCTGGTATGTTTTCAGTGTGTCGCGGGCGATCGCAAGCTGTTCGTCGAGGGCGCGCAATTGGATATAGGCGGATGCCACCTCGGCCGTGAGAGAAAGGACAATACCTCGCCTTGCCTCCATGGTTGCATATAAGCTCGCCCGGGCTGATTCCGTCAGGCGCCTGATACGGCCCCAGAGGTCGATCTCCCAGCTGACGCCTCCCGCGGCCTGATAATTGTTGTAGGGGTTCCGCGTCGGGGGCTGGGTGACATTGTTCTTGGATATTTGTGCGCGTTCAGCGGACCCGCTATATGACAGCTGCGGAAAGAGCACTGAGCGGGTTGTCATGAGAATGCCCGAGGCGCGTTCTACGTTTGCCGCGGCGATCTTCACAGACATATTGTTGGCAAGGGCTTCGGCGATAAGCTCGTCAAGGACGGGGTCCTTGAACTGTCTCCACCATTCACTGTCCGCCGCATCCGGTTTCCCCTCGGCGTCTGAGTACCGGTAAGCCTGCGGGACGTCGACCACGGGGCGTTTGTAGTCCGGGCCGACAGCGCATCCTACCGCAAAAAAGGCGATCAAAAGAAGAAACAGCAGCTTCCTGTACATGTCAGCCTCCCTCCTCTTCCGGTGCCCCGTCATCGGCTGGTTTTGTTCCCTCAACTGCTTCCGGTGTCCCTTTTTTTGAAGGGGAAGCCCCGCTTTTCTTTGCGGATTTTTCAGCCCATCTGTCAAAGATATAGAAGAAGAGAGGGACATAGAGCATGGCAAGCGTCGTCTCTCCGATCATACCGCCGATGATGCCCGTGCCGATCGAATGACGCGCATTGGCGCCTGCTCCGGTGGCGATGGCCAGCGGCAGGACGCCACAGATAAATGCGAGGGAGGTCATGATGATGGGCCTCAAACGCTGTTCGCCCGCCTGGATTGTCGCATCCATGATGGACAGGCCCTGTTTGCGCAGGTCCGCGGCAAAGGCGACACGCAGAACCGCATTCTTTGCCCCGAGACCGATAAGCACCAAAAGACCTATCTGGAAGTAGACATCGTTTTCGAGACCACGCACCCAGTTAAAAAAGAGGGCGCCGAGGATACCGAAGGGCACTGCCGTCATGACGGATCCCGGCATGACCCACGATTCGAACTGGGCTGCAAGGATAAGGAA
>JBDKTY010000236.1:0-3220 GCA_039679945.1 Syntrophobacter sp.
TGATGGACGGGGCCGGATGGCATAAGGCCAAGGACCTGCGTGTCCCCGAGAACATGGCCCTGCACTTTCTCCCGCCCTACAGCCCTGAACTCAACCCGACCGAACACATCTGGGACCATATCCGTGAAAATGACTTCAAAAATGAGGTTTTCAATAATATGCGCGACGCGGAAGACCGTCTCGTCCACTCGCTGAAAGTGCTGGAGCAGAACCCATCGACAGTTCGGAGCATGACCGCGTTTTCCTGGATTGCTGATATCATCTTGAACGCAACTTAGTATAAGAATTGAGATTGTCGCTCGACCGGGAAATCGCGCGCTTGGCTCAACAGTATTGGACCAGGACCCCGGCTGACGGCTGAAGAGAAGAGTGAATGCACCGATTACACTCGTGTGCGTTAGCAGCTTCAAGGAGAGCTATCTCCTATCGACATCCCTAAATCGCTGTATACTTGTGTGAGGTCATCTCGAAGGCTGCCAAAGGGCCACCGCCGCTTCATTTCGTAGTCTTCGTTCTTTACCAACCAGTAAATAAGGAGGATCGCCGGTTGCTTGTAGAAGAATTGAGTACTTGCTCGCTGCCTCACTCGGTCGGTTATAAACGCTCGGTCGGATAAGAATCTTTCAACATCATTATTAGTGATCCCTTCCAGAATGTCCCGGTAAATGTCGAGTAAAGTAAGATTAAGCAAGTCATCAATGTCAATCTGCTTCTCCCCGATCACACTGAGGTACAATTTTTTTAGGAAACCAAACCATGAATTGCGCAGTTCATTTGTTTCCTTGAGCAATGAAATAGTCTGGCAGAATAGGTCGTCTGTGGTTTCCATCAACGCCATACTACGGGCGACATATCGCTTTGCTTTGGGCGGCACCTCGCCTGTGGGTTTATAAATATTATCATGCACCATTTCTGCGTATGCATGCTGAAGCAAAGTCCGTATTTGAATCTCGCACGGGGTTGAATCTGGGACTATGATACCGTCGCAGTCAATGTTCCCCTTTGCTCGAACCACATAATGAACTGACTGATAATCAAAATGCGAAGGCGCTTTTGCGATTTCCGCCTCATAATCCCTGTCTCGTGAAGCCGACCAAAGAGTTGATCCCTCGATTACTTTATCCACAATGTCGATGTCAGTCCGGAGTAGCACCACAAAGCGCGCGCCAACAAGGTCTGTCATTTGACGAACTGGATCATCATATTCTTTTCTGATTATCTTCCCAAGAGCAGAGGATTCTTGCTTCAGCCGAAATTCTGCCGGAAGCTTGAGAAATGATGAATAATGCTCTCCGAGCTCATCCTCCAAACCTTCTTCTATTTCAGATACAACACGACCACCCCATGCTTTTAGAATGGGCTGAAGTGATTCAAACGCCTTCCGGAAATCCTCCACATTCATTCTTGGCTCTCAATGGCCGAATGGATCATGATTATGGTTCTATCAGCATCGGCAGACTGAATGGCAACCAGTTCATGTAGCTTGTCGGCGGGTGCGGATACCTCCACCCCCTTCTGAAAGGTCATCTTTTGGCGCTTCCGCAACGTTGATTTAATATACTCGGTGTCCTTGGTGAATGCATTTGCCTGAAAGTCCTTGGATGCCATAAACGACAGATAACTACGCCGCATATTCTCTTCCAAGTGGTCGTTAGCGAAGTCTTCAGTCCGCAATGTAGCTCGGTTACTGCGAAGTTCCGTCCTGAGTGCTTCTAGCAACTCGATTTTTCGTTCCTGAGGAATTTCGGCGGAATTTATAAAAATTTTGGTGTGCTCGAAGAATTCCCTGGTCAGCTTCTTGTCTGAAGCGAGATTCTCCATACCCATAAACTCAGCATAAAAATAATGAGCTGCACTTCTCGTTTCGTTCGTTGTTAATAGGTGATCAAACAAGAATGCTTGGAAATTCCTTGCGTCGTAAAGACCATCCGCATCAGGGGGTGCTGAAACTCTATTGTGGATAAACCCAATCTTGTACAAACGCTGAGTCGGTGTGAGAAAAAGGTCCCTTATATGGCTGATTACATCCTCAGCGGTCGCAGAGAACCCGTCTTGGAGTTCTGCCTTTATGACTGCAATGTAGGGCATTGCTGATCTCCCTGCACGACCGGAGACAACAATTAGCTTACTTGCCGGGAGGTCCTTACTCTCTTGAACTGACGAGAGCCTTCTGGCCAATTCCTGGGATCGTAGTACGAAATCCTCTACTGGAACATTCAAAGCCCCTGCACACTTCTGGAAGATGCTTCCTGCCGAACTTTCCGCAATGAGCATCTCGACTCCATGAGATCGGTGGCCGAGGGCTTCAGTAATTCTTCGCTGGAAGGCATCAATGGCGTCTTGAGGTAATTGAACCAGAGATGTCCCCATTCTGGGCGGAACAGCCCGACGTTCGGAATCACGGTTAAAAATATGATGCACTATTACTTTCTCAACTGTTAGTCCTTCAAGGTCTATTGGCATCGGCAACTCCCGCTTCAAGAACTTTTCTACAAGAATGGTCCGTACCGCCGAGAACATCAGCGGACAGCTTCAACACATTTCACCCAACAGGAGACAGCCAGTTAAATTCCCTGACCTAACTAAACGATATTACGTAAAAAGTACTAACTTTTGTTTAAAACACGAATGGATTGAAAATACAAGACGTTTTTGCCGCGTAGTCGGGGTGCGCAGTCAGCGCAGTCCGGGTCGGACAGAGAGTAGACCGGGGGAATCTCACCCTCGTGTCGTCTCAGTCGGCCGCCGGGTCGCAGTCGGGGTCGGACTAGGCTAACCAATCTGCATTATTGAAAAAAGTCTGAGATTGTGCGCTTATTTTCAGCATGAAAGCTTTTTTTTCGGGTAAGATTGCAGTCGGCTAGGGATATCTACATAGATCTCAACATGGTGCGGGGAGGGGTGGTGCTCCCTTGGGAATGGCCTGTTGGCGGGTATCTCGAGATTCAACGTTCCCGGGACAGGTACTCATTGATCGATCATAAGTTTTTGGCGGACCCTCTTGGCTTCCGCTCCCTCGATTCCCTTTTGCAAACCCACGGAAGCCGGGTTTCGGCGGCTCATGCAAAGGACTGGAGCGTCCGGGAATCGCCTATTTTGTGGAAAGCGTTGCCGTAGGCAAAAGGGACTTCTTTGAAACGGGGAGAGACAAGCGCGGATTCAAGGTGAAAGGCCGATGGGTCGCCGGCACCGAGGAGCATTGTTATCTGAAGGAATAGCA
>JBDKTY010000237.1:0-2024 GCA_039679945.1 Syntrophobacter sp.
AAGGGTGGGGGCATGGTATTCAGTCGAGGCCCTCTGTGGGCTTGTCGGATCCAATGCCGGGTCCGGTTTTACTCTATAGATCTTTATGGCTGGATCATTCATTTCAACTCGATCTCCCGTCGTTCAGTCGTAGTTTCACGGTCAACTCTCGTAAAGCATCTTTCAGCGGTGCTGCCCTCCACACTTCCTGCCGGGTTTTGTCCAAGGAAATCCTCGACGGCGGCGCGGCCGGTATGTTTCAGAAGAAGGGAACAGATGGATGCCTTCAGCCGAATCAGGTTCTCCTCCAGCGGGCGTTGCTCTCCTGTGATAACCAGCTCTCGCAGCGCCTGGATTTGCCACAGGGCGAATGGCCGCCTGAGATGGCCGTCATGTTTCGCCGCGGCCCTCATGGCCGGAAAAAGCACCGCACCCAGGATTATCTGCCAGCCTTCATAGGTAGCCTGGCCTGCCCGGTCGGCAGCCTGCCAGGCCAGCCGCCACTGCCGGCTTTCCGGGTCCAATTCATGGGCCACAGGTGTGCCGCCGAAGACGTCCAACTCATTGAGACCGATCAGCGAGGCCCCCGGGCAATCGAGCATGATCCCTTCCAGGTACTGGAGGTCGGAGAGGATACCTTCCTTCGTCATCCACGGATGGAAAATGATCACGCCTATGGTTACCTTCAATCCCAGCCGGTCAAGCGTGCTGACGGCGGCCTTTCCGGTAGCCGCGTCAGAGCGTTTGCCCAGTCTCTGCAGCAAACGGTCGTCACCGGATTCAAGGCCCAGAAAGACGCTCTCAAGGCCGACCTCCCGAAGTTCCCTGAATGCGTCGGGATGGCGGACCGTGGTGTCTGCCCGGGCCATGATGCTAAAGGGTACAAACAACCCTCGGGACTTCATCAGCGAGGCGATGGCACGTGCCCTGCGCCCCGGATCACCGTCTCCCAGGAAATTATCGTCGACCATGGTGATTGAGGAGGCGCCTTTCCGGCGGACCAATTCCTCGACCCGATCGACCACCCATTCCGGCGAATGGCCGCGCCAGTCCCCCGGCCTGCCCCAGAGCCTGCCGACGAGACAAAAGCCGCAATCTCCGGGACACCCCCGGCTTGTTACCAGACTCCATTCGTCGGGCTGTATGTCCTCTTCGACCCAATCGAAACTGATATTGCCCGGACGATCGAGATCGGCAACACGGCAGCGCGGTGTGTCGCCTTCCACCCGGCCCGAAGCCCCCGACCATCTAAGTCCTGCAATATTGTCCGGAGGCCGGCCGGCCGCCAGGGCTGCCAGCAGGTCGTGAAGCGCCCCTTCGCCTTCCCCCTCTATCACGAAGTCCATGCGACTCCTACCGGTCAGGATATCCGCGCCGAACATGCTGGCATAGTGCCCCCCCGCCACCACCGGTATGTTCCAGCCGGCGGTATGTCTCAAGGTTTCTATTATCCATGCTGCCTCGTCATGCATCCGGGGGGTGTGGAGGGAAAATCCGATGAGGTCGGGCGGTGGTCCGGCCACAATCCTGTCCACCGTCTCTTGCCGGCCAAGGCCGCTGAAATATGCGTCGAGAAGATCGCAGTCCCACCCGGCCTCTATTGCTGCGCGCTTCAGATATAAGAGGCCCAGGCTATAGAGCCGGTTGGTATTATCGGGCCGTCCGGGGACACCGGGAACACACAGGAGAAGCCTTAAAGGCCCCCGGCGTACGCTCTGCCGCTGCCCGAAAGGTACAATCATTTTCGCACAAATCCCCTGTTCCGGATCGTTTGGGTTATCGGCACGATTCTAGAATATGCGCCAACTCCCGCTCGCCGGACTTCCCGCAAAAACCGGTTTGACATGTGACAAATGTTTTGTCGAAGAGATGAAAACGCCTGTCTGATTCAGCCTGCGGCAGGCGCCATCATTGGTTTCCCGTCCACCCGTAGCTGCGCTGGCCGGCCACCTCGACATCAAGCAGCTTCTCTGCCTCGGCCACTCCTTTTTGATGGACCTTCTTCAGGATGGCGATGTCGTCCTCCGACAGATCGCTTACCTGCT
>JBDKTY010000238.1:0-20408 GCA_039679945.1 Syntrophobacter sp.
TTGAACCCCGGACTACTGCGGGATTGAGACCTATTCATCAAGCTTGGTTGTGCCAGGAACAAGAGAAGTGGGAATTGAACCCCGGACTACTGCGGGATTGAGACAGCGCACCCATCACAAGCAGAGCGGTCTCAATAGTTGAACAGCTTGGGCGGATTGTCGGCCCCGCCCTGCAAAATTAGTCGCGGTCTTTTCCTGAAAAAGCGTTTAATATGGGGAAGCTTACGCCACCGGAACCGGCGGAGTGCCGCTGCAATCCGAACCGAACAAGTCTATTTTTCGAGGCAAGAAGGGATCGCATGACCGCAAAAAGTGTCGAAGACACAAAAAACCATGAAAAGTTATTGCAGGCATTTCGGGTTGCGGTTCACAAGGAATTCAAAACGGGGATCCCCGCGAATATTGAAGAACTCCTGACCCGGCTTCTCACCGGACTGCCTGATCTGAAAGCATTGACCGCCAAGACCAGAGACAAGAAAGGACGTATCGTGAAAAAAGCGGAGATAGATCGGGACTACCTCCGCAAGATCATAGCCAGGGAGATCAAAAGTCAATACGACTAGCACCCCGTATCAGTCGTCCGCGACACGGGTCCGGCTCGCGAAGAATTCTTCCGGCCGGCATGGACGTCATCCAAGGTAGTGCCGAATCAGAGGCACGCGGTTAAGGATTAGGACAGTCCCAAAAAGATATCAACTTCATCGACCGGTTCGGCGTCGATGCCCAAAAGATTGCATGTGTGCGTCCTGATTATCCTGGGCGGAGTAGTTGCAGTATAAAAAGATGAATACCCCGATATTTGTAAAAACCATTTGGCGATAAGAGTTGCCCACAAATATCAAAGAGCCCTATCCATCTGATTTTCCAGCTTGAATCATTTCACCTCATTCATCCATAAGAACTCGGGATGTTGTATTCTTCCCGCCTTGCGCTCCGGGGAGCGGATGATCGCAGCCCGGGGAGATGCGACTATTTCTGGCAACCGCATGGGGAGGGACTGTAAATTATCCGGACCACCGTCCGGTCGCTGTCAGATATTTGTTTTATCGATGCGGAAGGGTGCGAGGAGCAAATTGGGACACGGGCGGTCATAGCCCGCTTCCTGGACAAGAAGGTCCAGCGCCAGTGTGGCAAGGTCGTCCGCTACGGGATCACCCCGGGGCGATTTCTCGCGATATATGATTTTCAGATAGCTTCGACAGGCATCACAGGTTTCGGCGCGGACGCTTTCGTCGCCGCCTTCTATATGATAGTAGGCGATATGATTGCTGTCACGGCACGAAGAGCACGCGACCCGTACCAGATGCCATTCCGTGTTGCACAACGCGCAATGGAGATAGCGCAGCTTCGCCACTTCGCCGTCCGTGCGCACGATGCCGGCCACCGGCAAAAAGCCGCAGCACGGGCAGGTGCCGGTACTCTCAAGAGGCGCCGCCTCCGTCCAGTCGAGGCTGGCGGCAAGGGCTGTCCAATACACCTGCAGGGCGGCGGCAACGAAGGGAAAGAACTCCGCGTCCCGGCCCTCCGGCTCAATCCTCGGGACCCGGTCCGCGAGAGCCTCCAGGGTCGCGGCATCCAGCCTCTGAAGCCGTTCCAGGGTTTCCCGCGCGGGACCAGGTGCATGGGGCGCCAGTTCACGCGCCAAATCAACGAGTGTTTGTCGCCAGGAAGGGTCACGCACCCCGGATGAAGCCGGAATGGGCGGCAGGTGATGTTCTCGCGCGAATGCCAGAACTTTCCGATCCGGCCGGGGAAGGCGCGGATAGTTCCGCAAAAGCTCGTGCTGGACCCGTGTCAGACGACCGAGGAAGGACAGCCAGTCGCCGAGGGCATGCCCTTCCGCCAGGGCAGTGAAGCGCCGGGACCGGTCCAGAAAGATACGGGAAGGATCCGGAAGAATCAGGACCGGGAAAAGACTTCCGGGTTGCCCGTGATCGTGAGGCGTGGCAGCCACGGTCAGCGCTCCGTCATCTGGCGATACCAGATCTTGTGGTGCTGTTTCGCCCACGCCCGGCTCACCGTCCCGTACAGCATGGCGTTAATCGTTCCCCTGACCCATATTGCCGCATATATGTGCAAGATGATCATGACGATGAACACCGCGCCGATTGCGGCGTGAATCACGACGGCGAAGCGAACCAGCGTAACGGGGAATGTGAAGTACGCCCGCCACATCGCCAAACCGGTGAACGCCATCAAAAGAAAGAAGGCGCACGCCGCCCAAAAGATCAGCTTCTGAGCGCCGTTGTACTTTTCCTGCGGCGGCATGTTGCGGTCGTCACCTCTTTGCGCCATCTCCCAGACCCGTTTTATCCAGTCCCAGTCGGCCGGCTTCATGCGATTGAACCCCCGAAACCGGACGAACATGGGCACGAAGGAAGCCACAAGCAGCAGGCCGATGAAGGGGTGGATGATGCGCGTCCAGACTCCACCCCCGAAAAGCAGGGAGAGTGGCCAGAAGAAGGGATGAAACAGGGACATGCCCGAAAGAGCGGCCAGGACAAAGCAGACCGCTACGATCCAGTGATTTGTCCGCTCGAAAGCGTTATGGCGTGTCAAGTCGTTCGAATTGCCGATCATTTGGCATCACCCTCCTTTTCCTGCTCATCCTCCCGTTCCCCGGAGATTTCGATCGGTCCCCTCGCGACGTAATGAAAGAAGCTGCCCAGGACCAAAGCTCCCAAGGCCCCTGCGGCCAGGGACTTCGCGGCCCCCTTCCACAGAGCGACCAATGGGCTGATGCCCGGATCGGCAGTCAGGCCGCTGTACAACCCGGGTCGGTCGGCGTGATGCAGGACGTACATGACATGGGTCCCGCCCACCCCGGCCGGGTCATAGAGACCGGCATTGGCGAAACCGCGCGACTTCAGGTCGGCAATGCGGTACCGCGCATAGTCGCGCATCTGCTCCTTGGTACCGAACTGGAGCGCCCCCGTCGGGCAGGCCTTGATACAGGCGGGCTCAATCCCCACGGCCACCCGGTCGGAACAGAGCGTGCATTTATAGACCTTGCCGTCTTTTGCCGAAAGGCGGGGAATGTTAAAGGGGCAGCCGGTGATACAGTAGCCACAGCCGATGCATTCTTCCTCATGGAAGTCCACAATACCGTTGGAGTACTGGATAATGGCGCCCGGCGAGGGGCACGCTTTAAGGCACCCCGGCTCCTGGCAGTGCATGCAGCCGTCCTTGCGGATCAGCCACTGCAAGCCGCCGCCTTCCCTGATCTCGGAGTAGCGCATCACCGTCCATGAGGAGGCGGTGAGATCGGGCGGATTGTCGTAAAAGCCGTTATTGGTCCCCACGTCGTCGCGGATGTCGTTCCATTCCAGGCAGGCCGCCTGGCACGCCTTGCAGCCGATGCAGGTGGTGACATCGATCAGCTTGGCGACTTCCTCCGTGCGGCGTTGCGACGGACTCGGGGTCGTCGTTGCGGAACGATGCCTTATGTCAAGTGATTGCAGCGCCATGGCGACCTCCTCATGCCCTCTCGATGTTGACAAGGAACGACTTGAATTCAGGGGTCTGGGTGTTGGCATCGCCGACGAAGGGCGTCAGCGTGTTGGTCAGGTACCCTTTCCTGGCCAGGCCTTTGAAACCCCAGTGAATGGGGATGCCCACATGGTGCACCTTTTTCCCGTTTACCACCAATGGCTGCAGGCGCTTCGTCACAACCGCCACTGCCTTGATCCCACCGCGATTCGAGAGCACTTTGACCATATCGCCGGTCTTGATGCCCTTCTCCGCCGCCAGATCCTCGTCGATTTCGACGAACTGCCGCGGCTGCAGTATGGCATTGATCCGGCAATGCTTTGTCCAGTAGTGGAAGTGCTCTGTCAGGCGGTAGGTGGTGGCTGCGTATGGGAAGTCCTTCGATTGGCCGAAGGCCTCCCGGTCCCCTTTAAAGACTCTGGCCGCCGGGTTGTTCACCGCCCGCGGATTGCTGTTGAGCAGGTTGAGGCCCACGGGCGACTCGAAAGGCTCGTAGTGTTCCGGGAAAGGCCCGTCAGCGTTCTTATCGACGGAGAAGAAACGGGCAACTCCTTCCGGGTTCATGATAAACGGCCCCATCCCTTCGGCTGGATTGGAGTCCGCCTTGAAGTCGGGCACATCGGATCCCTCCCACATCCTGCCATTCCACCAGATCGATCGGCGCTTCGAATTCCAGGGCGTGCCATCGGGCCTGGCGGAGGCGCGATTGTACAGGATGCGCCGGTTCGCCGGCCACGCCCAGGCCCAACCGAGGGTCTGGCCGTTACCGAAGGGATCGGAGTTGTCGCGTCGCGCCATCTGATTTCCGGCCTGAGTCCAGGAGCCGCTGAAGATCCAGCAGCCACAGGCCGTTGTGCCGTCGTCCCGGAGCTGGGCAAACCCGTCCAACTGCTCGCCGGCTTTCCTGATGATCCTGGTTTTGTCCATGGGGTCGGTTAGATCGACCAGGGCCTTACCGGACTCCTCCCTGGCCAACTCTTCGGAGGATGGATCGCCCGGGATTCGATAGGGCCATGAGAGATTCAGGATCGGATCGGGAAAAGCGCCCCCCTCGGCTCTGTACAGCTCCCTCAGGCGGATAAAGATCCGCGCCATGATTTCCGTCGAGACCTTTGCTTCGCCCGGCGGCTCCGTTCCCTTCCAGTGCCATTGCAGCCAGCGTCCCGAATTGACAAGAGCGCCGTCCTCCTCGGCAAAACAGCCGCAGGGCAGGCGAAAGACCGTGGTCTGGACCTTGGCGGGATCGACCTCATTGTATTCGCCGAAATCGCGCCAGAACTCAGCGGTCTCCGTGGCCAGAGGATCCATGACGACCAGGTACTTGAGCCCGGCCAGCGCCGCTCCCAGTTTAGCCTTGTTGGGAAAGGCGGCAAGGGCGTTGAACCCCTGGCAAAGGTAGCCATTCATCCGGCCCTGGAACATGTCCTCAAAGACCTGGAGCACATCATGCATCTTGTCCAGCTTGGGCAGCCAGTCGAAGCACCAATCGTTGTCCTTGCCGGCGGCATCGCCGAACCACGCCTTCATCAGGCTGACGTGGAACTTCTCGTAGTTCTGCCAGTAGGACATCTGGTTGGGACGGAGGGGTTTGAAGGCCCGCTTCCGGATGTAGGCGCGGTAGTCCGTTTCCTTTTCACCTGGAAGGTTGAGGTAGCCCGGCAGGAGATCGGACATCAATCCCAGGTCCGTGAGGCCCTGGATGTTGGAATGGCCGCGCAAGGCGTTCATGCCGCCGCCGCTCACGCCGATGTTGCCGAGCAGGAGCTGTACCATGGCACCGGCGCGGATCATCTGCGTCCCCAGGGAATGCTGGGTCCATCCGAGAGCGTACATGATCGTCATCGCGCGGTCGGGCGCGGCCGTCGAAGAGATCATCTCCGCCACCTTGAGGAACTGCTCCTTGGGCGTTCCGCAGATCCTTTCCACCATCTCCGGCGTATAGCGGCTGTAGTGATTGTTCAGGAGTTGATAGACGCAGCGCGGATGCTGGAGGGTCGGGTCGGTCTTGACGTAACCGTCCTCTCCCAACTGGTAGTTCCATGATGACCGGTTATATGTGCCGGTTTCGGCGTCATAACCCGAGAAAAGGCCGTTTTCGAAGGAGAATCCTTCGTTGACGAGGAAGGTGAAGTCCGTGTAAGCCTTGACATACTCATGCTGAATCTTGTTGTTGCTCAGGAGGTAGTTGATAACCCCTCCCAGGAAGACAATGTCCGTACCTGTTCGCAGCGGCGCGTAATAATCGGCAACGGAGGCCGAGCGGGTGAACCGCGGATCGACGACAATCAATTTCGCCGCGTTGTGTTTCTTCGCTTCGACCACCCACTTGAAACCGCAGGGGTGGGCTTCAGCCGCATTACCGCCCATGATCAAAACAAGATCGGCATTCTTGATATCGACCCAGTGGTTGGTCATCGCGCCTCTGCCGAATGTGGGGGCCAGACCGGCCACCGTCGGGCCGTGTCAGACCCGGGCCTGATTGTCGAAGGCCAGCATACCGAGAGCCCGGACCACCTTGTGGGTCAGATAACCCGATTCGTTGCTCGAAGCCGATGCCGCCAGAAATCCCGTCGAAAGCCAGCGATTGACCGTAGCGCCCTCGGAGTTCCTGGTGATGAAATTGGCGTCCCGATCCGCCTTCATTAGCCTGGCTACACGGTCGATGGCCTCATCCCAGGATATACGCTTCCACTCGTTGGCGCCCGGTTCCCGCACCTCCGGGTATTTGAGCCGGCTCGGGCTGTTGACGAAATCGAGGAGCGCCGCTCCCTTGGGGCAAAGGGTACCACGGTTGACCGGATGATCCGGGTCCCCTTCGATATGGATAATCGAGCTTTGGGCGTTTTTTGCATTGTCCCCCAGTGAGTACATCAGGAGACCGCAGGCCACCGAGCAGTACGGGCACGTATTGCGGGTCTCGACACTCCGCAGCAGCTTGAATTCCCGCACCTCAGCCAGGACGGGAGCGGGGGAAAATCCCATCAGGGCCATTGAAGAGCCGCTCAATCCGATACCACACATCTTCAGAAATCGCCTTCGTGATATGTCCATGGTGTTTTTCCTCCCCGCCGAAGATGTTTTTGATATTGGTATATGGCTCGGATTCCCGCCTGAATATATGGTTCGAACCCGTCATGTCAAGTTTTGCATATCTCCTTTCGATGATGTTCCTGATATCCCGGACACATAAGAGGATTGAAATCATCTATCCGCCGAATAGATTCCCCCTCCCCCCCCCCCGGCCCTGGAAGCCGGATTTACGGGCACATCTCATATCCGGCCTCACGAATTGAACCGGAAGCCACCGGATTTCCGGCCGCTGGCGGCAGGCACATCAGATGTTATTGACATCCAGACGAATCTGACGCAAACATGCACCAGAGGGTTAATCTTTCGGGCCATGTCGGGCCACGAGTCAATCTAAGAGTCGTACAAAAAGGGGATGGAATGGGTGGTTTGTTCGGTGTCATTTCAAGGGATGACAGCGTTTCCGATCTTTTTTATGGAACAGACTATCATTCCCATCTCGGTACCCGGCTGGGCGGGATGGCGGTCTGCAATTCGCGGGGCATACAGCGGTCCATCCACAATATAGAGAACAGCTATTTTCGCACCAAATTCGAGCCTGAACTCGGTAATTTCCACGGCAACAGGGGGATCGGAGTCATCAGTGACACCGATCCGCAGCCTCTGGTGGCGAGGTCTCACCTGGGGACTTTCGGCATTGTTACCGTGGGAAAAATAAGCAACATGGAAGAACTCGTTCTCCAGGCATTAAGCGAGAGGCGGAGCTTTTTCGACACCAGCCGCGGCCTGGTCAACCCGACCGAAATGGTGGCCAAGCTGATTTGTCTGGAAGAAAATTTCGAGGACGGAATCCGCAAGGTTCAGAGTTCCATACGCGGGTCATGCTCACTGCTGCTGCTCACCGAAAAGGGAATCTACGCGGCACGGGACCGGCTGGGAAGGACCCCGCTGGTTATCGGCCGACGCGAAGGCGGGCTGGCCGTAAGTTCGGAATCCTGCGCCTTCGCGAACCTGGGGTTCGAAACCGAACGGTTTCTTGGTCCCGGCGAAGTGGTTCTTATCAATGCAGACGGTTGGAAACAGTGCGTCGAACCAGGACCACGCATGCAGATATGCTCGTTTCTCTGGGTCTACTACGGCTACCCGGCTTCCGAGTACGAGGGACTCAACGTGGAATTCGTCCGCAATGCGTGCGGCGCGGCGCTGGCCCGGGACGACGATGTGGTTGTGGACTGCGTGGCCGGCATCCCGGATTCGGGCATCGGACACGCCATCGGTTATGCCAACGAAAAGAAGATCCCGTATCTGCGCCCCTATGTGAAGTACACTCCCACGTGGCCGCGCAGCTTCATGCCCCAGAACCAGGAACTGCGGGACCTTGTGGCCAAAATGAAATTGATACCCATCCGCAGGCTGATTGAAGGCAAGCGCCTCCTGTTCTGCGAAGACTCCATCGTGCGCGGCACCCAACTCAGAGACAATATTCAACTGCTGTTCGACCGGGGCGCGCGGGAGGTGCATATGCGGCCCGCCTGCCCGCCTCTGATTTACGCCTGTGAATTCCTCAACTTTTCAACCTCCCGGTCTACCCTCGATTTGATTGCCCGCAAGGTCATCCAGAAACTGGAAGGCCCCGGAGACCTGGACCTCGATGCTTATGCGCGGTCAGGGTCCGAGAAGAACCGGGCGATGGTGGAAGGAATTCGGAAAGAGCTGCGCCTCACATCACTGAAGTATCAACGATTGGATGACCTCGTTTCGTCCATCGGGCTGCCCAAGGAGAAGCTCTGCACACATTGCTGGGACGGGACCAGTAGTGAAAGGTGAACATGGCGCGGGGTCCCGCGAAGGCGGGCAGTCGCGGCGTACGCCGAGCGCTCGGCCTTGCGCGCTTACACATGAGGCCGACATCCTGAAGGTCGCCGTCATCCCGACTGCTGTCGCGGGAAACGTGCTGTAGCCCACCCCGTTTACATAAAGTTACTCCGTGATAATGAAAAGCTATAAAGAAATGTTAGCATTTGCCGATAGTAGTTTAGAGGGCGACGAAGCGCCTCATCGATTGCAGTTTTAATCGCCCAAGGCAGAAGCGCCAAACGCATGGAGGATCCGAGATGGGTGTGGGAAGCATATCAAGCATTGTGTCCGAAGCCGCCACGGAGAGCAGCGCCGGCATTCTGGTTGCCAGGAAAGCCCTGGATGTCCAGGAGCAGCAGGGCCAAGCCATTGTGCGTCTGATGGAATCGTCCAAGGTTGAAGGCCCAAAAGGCAATAATGTGGATGTTTTCGCCTGAATTTCACCGGTCGTGGGTTTGCAGGCCGCGGCCCGGGCGCCGGGAAGACAGCATCGGGTGCCAGGGCCAAGTCCCGGCGGAGGTCTTTTCAGAAATCGAAACACAGCACCCGCCGAATGCTTCCCGAGAGATTTGAGGGCGGGAAAACCTGATAGATTGCCGAAGACCGGCCGAGCCACCGAAGTACTCCATGCGTGGATCGGGAATCACCCCCGAGGCAATCGGCCGGTCCTACCGATTCACACCTTTAGAACATCACCTGCGCTCCAACCGTGAGCAGCCAGTTTGTCTTCATCTGCAGCCCGTTCACGTTTTCATAAACGGGTATGCCTCCTTCGATGCCGAAACTGAATGGACCTTTCGCAAAGCTTGTACCGAATAGAAAGTCGATCCTCTGTCCTCCGTAATTATAGGGATCGGCATCGGGTGTCGGAGCGCCGGATGCCATACTCTGGAGTTTCTGGATCTCGGGGTCCCTTCCCCGGATTTCACCCGTGTCGCTATATGCCATGCGCAGCCACCCATTAACGGGGCCGAAAGCTCTCTGGAGCCACCAGGTGAGCTTTAAGGTGTCACCGTAGGCCCAGTCGTTGTCATTTTTCGATACATGCCAGGTGTACATGGCCTGCGCGCCCCAGTTCCAGAGCGCATCGCAACTCAATTGACTATAGGTCAGCGCCGGCTTGAGGTTAAATGTGCCTCCGCCAAGCTGCATATCATAGGGAGCGCGGAACTGCATGCCCATCATGGACACGCTCTTCTCTATGCTGCCGGTCGGGATGGTAAGGCCGAGACTGCCGTTCAGGAATCCATTGATCTTGAAGATTCCTCTTATGTCCGTATCGCCGAATCCGCTCGTGTCCATCGGGGAATCCGGGCGAGCCCCCATGCCCATATCCATGAGCATGCCCATCTCGCTCGCCAGATAACTGGCCATGCCCATCACGGTCAGCCGGTCCGTGATTCCGTACATGACCATGGCCATCTGCATATCCATCGTCATATCGGAGGGGATCATCATATAAGGATTCTGCTTGTTGGGACCGACGCTGGACACCGGAACATCCGTCGTTCCCCGGCGCAGCCCCCCCATGTCCATATGCATGAATTTGTAGTTTACCATCCACATGCCGGCGGGGTGATTGTGGTAAATATCGTCACCGAACGCGGGATTATAATAGAACTGAGCCCCGGGCTGTTCGTGGCATGCATGGCCCTCCCCCGGCTGTTTTTCTGCGCTTCCGCGTCGTCCACCGCGCGTGTTCGCGGCATCCGTGTCCAATTCATCGGATGCGGCCTTCATCGCGGTGTCGAAGCTTGCCAGCTCCCCCCCGTTCCGTTCGATGAAGGCTTCGGCGGCGGCCCTGGTGCCGAAAGCCCACTTGGCCCGCGTGGTCATAACGCCTTGTATCTTCCCTCCCAGGACCCAGGATGCAGTTTTCGCATCGATCAGTTCCCTGGTGTTGTAGTCCGCCACCCGGATGACCCCGGGAGACTTTTTGGCGCCGGCCATTTCCTTGGCCGCGCAGTGGATGCTGCATAATCCGGCCTGGCTCCCGTCGGGATATTCGAGCAGCACCCGGCTGGAGCTGAATTGTTCGCGGTCCATTCCGCAGGCCTTGCATGCCTTGTGCGCACTGATGTCGTTCGCCGCAGGTACAATCGGCACGAAGGCGAAAGTGATCGTCATGACCATGAGAAACATCGATATTCTTTTCACGCTTTTCCTCTCCGCGAGAAATATGAATTTCTGCCCGTATGCGGGGATGCCCTCCAGGATCAGATCAAAGGCATTTGAAGGTCCGGCCTGGAGCGGGCACGGAGCTATCCCTTCGACCGAATCGAGGAATTCGGACTTCACCGACAAACATCAACTGGGGGAAGAAGCGCTGGCCTTGGGAGGTGGGACCAAGACTTCCAGGAATACGTTTTCCGGCTTTGTCTCGGTTACTTGGACTATAAAACACCCTGAAGTGAAAACCTCGTGCTGATAGTCAGCAACGACGGACTTGGTATTCGTGGATGAACCGGCAGTCAGTTGTTCCGGCGGCGAGCAACTGGGATGGCACAGAATGGGAGTGGCGGAAGTTTGCTTGATCGGCATGTTCGCGGAAACGCTCTTCGCGCTGGGGGGCGCGCAGCAGCTTTTTTTTGCCAGGGTACAGCAGCAGGTGTGCGAGGCGACTTTTTCTCTCGGGCATCCACATTGGTGAAGAGGGAGTTCTTCTTCATGCCCGTCGCCACCGGGGTTGGCGGAATAGGGGCACGAGGTGCCCACAAACACTATTGCCAACAAAAGGAGAAGAACCTTCCCCAGATACCGATGAACCATGCCGTTGCCGTGGATACGAACGAGTAACATGAAAAGGAGCCCTCTTCGCCCGGGAGGAAGAAAGAGTCCACGGAATTTCTATAGTAAATGAGTGTGAAATACTACCTCTCCATCCCGGGCGTGTCAAGGCACAACGAAGACACAACCGTTCAACGGTTCCTTAAATCGCGTGATTCTTTAAGTGGTGTGATCTTATCCGGTCTTGCGTTCAAGATGAATCTACCCTGAAAATGAAGATGCCGATCGGAATTGGCCCGTTCATGCTTCGATACCTCGGCACGAACGGGAGGGAATGTCCCATCTTGAGCGCGAACTGGTATTAGCCCCTCTGAACGAAGGCCCGCGAAGGACCCGCATTCCCGGATAATCTGCCGGGTTATCCGGGAATGCGGACGGACTGATACGGAGTTGCGTTCAAGATGAGTCTATCCCTAAATTGAAGATACCGTTCAGAATTGACCCGTTCTACCCTTCGATACCTCAGGGCGAACGGGTGAGAGTGGGCCTGTACCTGATGGCTAATGCCGTCGAGCAAGGTGCTCAAAATGGATAAGTGAGGCTTGACCTTGAACACAGTTGCTCAGGGCGAACGGGGGTATATCCTCTTGAACGCAAATTAATATGAAACAGGATCGGGATTTCTTGAGCCCCTCAATCCTGCTTTTCTCGATCGAGCACGAGCGTGGGACCATTGTAGTAGCGGACAGTCAGCCTCTCCCCTTCGAGGTTCAGCTCCACCGCGCTCTGGTTAGCGAGAGTGCCGGAGTAAACGGCCCCGTGACAGCCCTTGACTGAATCGCATCTGACCCTGATCGGCTGAATTTGCTGGTCATTACCCTGCAGAATTTCCCCAACATATTCAACCGTGGGCCATTTTGGGTGATTTGCCAGAATAATCCGAGCCCCCGCGCTCTTGTAGACTCCGGCGAGTTCAGGCAGTCCCGAATTGGCGCCGGCGCCGAAAGCTGTTCCCCGGAAACCGGCTCCCGCGATCAGTGTCACCATTACCGCAATAACGATCACCCAGCGAGATTTCATACTATTATCCTTCTCCACGGAGTTTTTCATAACCCAATTCACACCAACGGCCGGATGCAAGCTCTTCCTGAATGCAACTTCCCATGAGAGACGGTTTTCGAATTCACAACGCCGGTACTGCCATATCGCGGGGGCATAAACCACTCCTCGCGATCTCTGTCCGTGTTCGGACGGACAAGCGGCATGCCGGCATCATTACTCCTTTGGAGATGAGTGTCAGCGTATTCGAACGGCTTCCCAGGAACCGCCCGTGAGACGATCATGGCACATCATCCGGTTAGGCCCCGTTAATTTAAAGAACACCGTTTCGCTCTTGACCCAGTGCATGTGTTTTCCGTTGTATTTCTTCGGCTCGTGATCCGTGATGTCGAAATGGATATATCCTTCGCCCACGGCATATGTACCTGTATCCCATGTGACCAGTTGACCACATCGGAATGTTTTGGAGAAACCGCCGTTTGGCATGAGAGTAGTCTCGGAGGTTCCCAAACAAAGAGGAGTTGATATCTGGCTGGACCATGTTCCGATCAAATCCTGAGCGGCAGCGTCATACCTGCCTTCGATATTCCCCGACAAAAGGAAGCTCAATAAAGCTACAGTGATAACATGAGCGACTTTTTTCATGGCGACCCCCTGGATTATAAGCTGTGAAACGTCATGAATGGCGGGAGCGGAACACGACGGCGGCTGCAAACTGTTTTCTCCAGAACGCGGCCCCCTCGGGTATTTTGAAATAGACAGAAACGGGAGACAACACCGGGATCGAAATCATGAAGGTTAGTCAAGCTTGGATTTGTCCCAAAAGACTGGGGAGACCGGCACGCGAGGACATCCTGGATCGAATGGGCCATGGGGAACCCGCCGGGCACTCAAAATGAGGGGAGCATGAATAGCGCGCATGTCGAGCCAATATAACTCGAATTCACATCCTTATCCCATGCACGCCGACTGTAATTGTATATGATGCCGATTTGACCGTTCGCACTCTACACTTCCAGTTCCCGCGCAGTCAATTGAATTCGATTTTCATGGATCTCATGGAGCGCCCTTTCCTTTGACACCTCCGAGGACTTGGCCGGAACTGGCGCTCCCGATCGTGAATAACCGGAGATATCGGTTCGGGAAGGACATCTCCACCGATAATTGAAAGCTCGCATCACCTCACGAACAGTATCGGGATCGGGGCATTCATGAGCATTTTCCTGGGCAGATTCGATGATCCCGTTCGGCGCCGCCACCCCTTGAGCAGACGTGCGCCCAGGATGAGGATGTCATAATTGCCTTCTTCTATTTCCTTGAGGATCTCCTCCTCCGGGTCGCCGTACCGCATCTTTGGTTCAAACCGGACGCCGTCCGCGTCGCACGCATGCGTCAGCGCCATCAGCGCTTTTCCTCCTTCTTCACGCAATGCGCGGTCAGGATGATCCCTGGACTCCTGACGGTTCACGGCATAGACCTCATCGGTAAATTTCCCCGGGAAAGGATTCACGACATACAAACCAACCAGCAGGGCATCGTATCTTCGCGCGAGATCAAGTGCTCTGCGCTCGGCACGCTCCGTTTGTTCCTCGCCATCCGTGCACAGCAGAATCCTCTTCATCGCTCATACCTTGAATGAAATTGGGGCATACTTCCTATTTTGAAAGTATGCCCCGATTTCCCGAAGCCGGCAAGAAAGTTATGGCTGTTTGATCGTAAATGCGACCGATCCGATGGACGACATGGCGACGGCTGGAACTGAAGCTGTACGAGAAGGTCCTCTGTCCGATCGAAAAAGCCGACCGGCAAGGATACGGGAACAAAGGCAGTGCGACATTCCTGGTCAATTTCCATCCCATGCCCGAGGAAGACCACGAAGTGAAAAGTCTGATACGTTGCGAGGAAAATAACAGACCGGGAAGATAGAGATTACACGTTCAGGGAACCAAAAATCTTGTTCTCCCGGAACAACTCGGATTTGAGCGGATCAGGGAGACGGATAATCGCGGATAGAATCGCGGGGAAGAATGCTCGGGGGCTGGCCCCCCTTTAAACCAGGGCGGCCGGCAAATATTCCCGGATGGAGCCCAGCGCAGTCACCCATTCGCTAAAAATCATTGGCTTGGTGATAAAAGAACTCGCCCCCAATCGCCGGCAAAATTCCACATCACGGCTGTCACTGGAGGTTGTCAGGATTACCACCGGAATCGCCCGCAGTATCGGGTCCTTTTTTATCTCCCGGAGCGCCTCCCTCCCATCCTTCTTTGGCATATTCAGGTCCAGGAGAATAAGGTCGGGCAATTGAGCAAGCGGCGGCGCCTGTCCCGTCCGTATATTTCCATTCAAGACCTCCATAAGCGCCTTACCATCATAGACAAATTGAAGATCGCCGTTGATCCGACACTCCGCGAGAGCATCACGTATGAGCAGGCAATCGTCCTCGTCATCATCGGCTACAAGAATGAAAAATTCTCGCATATTTGCAGCCACTCTATGTGCCTCCCCCAGTGGGAACAAAGTTGCAAGCCCCCATGGAAAATATGACTCGCCCAAACCAGGCTCGGAGTATTCATGATCGATAGATTAATATGAGGTTACAACAGCAGTTTCCAGAATTCTAACAGAAAACTATATGAATACCATACTAAGTTTTCGGTGTGGGAGCCAAGACGGGTGGTCAATAGATCTCAAACCGGTTCTTCGAGTCTCGCGGCAAATATCCACCCCGGGAAGCCGTCGTGCGCGACTCTTTTGCTGTCAAGCTTTTGGTCCGGGAACCTGGCGCTCAACCGGCGCAGGGGGCGGTGCGGTAACACCGTTTCGAGCGCACCGCCCCATTGGCCCGGATGCTTCCGGAGATCCGTCTCGGCTTCTGTTGAAGCATTGATGTATGGAGAGCGGTATTGGTTTGCGTACGATGCCCGGCGGGCCGGGAAGCCCGCCATGCCGTCAGGCCGCTTCGATGACATCGATCCCGCATGCCGGGTCTTGCGGGTCAGGCGGGAACTCTGGCTATTTCTTGACCCATCCCTTGGCCCTCATGCAGCTATCGAAAGCTTTCATGTCGCTGTAGCCCCAACTGTCTCCACCCGTGCCCTGGGAAAGCGGGAGCCCCGGAGGACTCATCATCACGCCGTCCCGCCTGCACTCCGCCTGATCGTCATAAAGCTGTTCGCTGGGCTGGCCGGTGGTGGACACCCAGGTGGTACTGAACTCCAACTTGTGGCCGAAATCGAACATGGAACAGCCCGCAAGCAGTGTGAGAAGCAAAGCGAGCGGCAACAGCCCAAGACTCGCTCCACCTGTTTTGAATCTCATGGTGAAACCTCCTCCATCCTCCACATCAGTTGTACGTGCGATACACTCAAGCATATGCTCCATGATGGAGAGATTCATCCTTTCAGACGCGCGGAACGGTCTCTGCCCTTCTCACCCGCTCATCATGAGCAACTCGGACATGCAGTATTATGTTGCCCGGCAGGGATTCCGTCACTTGCGCCCCTTTTCCGTGCCGAGAAATAATGAGCCCGGATTTTAGGCTTTATGCCTTCCGGACGCAAGTGTGTTGTACCTGCCCTGGCAATGACCCGAAAAGCATGGCACCGGTTTAATCCGCGAGTCGGGCAGAATGGTCCCCGCGCAAACCCTGTTTTATGAACGGAGAAAAACACTTTTCCCTTTTGTTCTCGAACCTCCGGCGAGCCCGAATTCAGCGGCGATGGCGCAATGCACGATGCGCCGGCGTCGCCTGTTCGGAATTCGCGCAACAATAACATTGAAACAATCAGGCATTCCCGGAGTATAAAAGGTGACTTCAATGAGGTGTGCGGCGCGGCCGCACTCCGCGCGAGACCGTAAGGGCAACCAGAGGAAGCGGAAAATAAAAAAAAGCCAGGAGGGAGGGGTATTCTCCTGGCCTTGATGAGAAGAGATACAGATGAACCACTCACTGATATAATCGGCACGTTGGTTTTTAAGTTAAAAGAAAAAAGGGAAAAAGAGTAATTTAGAGAGAAATTATCCGGGCCCGCGTGCCCGGCTGCAATTACCTGCCCCGGAAGGAATGATTATCCTCGCTGTTCACATGCCACGATTCAGGACAACTCTTTGAACGCGAGTCCTTCATGACTCGCGCACGGAGGACCAGCCAATGAAATCAGTGTACCGGCCATGCCTGTTTCCTTGTGTTTTGGCGTTTTTGTTCCTCCTGCCCGCCACATCCTGGTCGTGGCAGGGGAAGGTGGTAAACATCGTAAACGGTGACACCATCGAGATTCTGCATGATGGTAAGCGTGAGACGATCCGGCTGTATGGGATAATGGTCCCCGTGGAAAGTCAGGCCTTCAGCCGGGAAGCCAAAAAGTTCACGTCGGAAAAAGTGAAGGGAAAGACAGTGAGTGTCAAACCCCTTGAGAAGAGCCCATCCGGGGGCATTGCGGCCACGCTTGTTTTCGAGCGTGTGAACCTCAACGTCGAACTGGTCCGCGCCGGCTATGCCTGGGTATATGACCAGTCCTGCACTCGACCCGAATGCAAGGCATGGAAGTTCATCGAGGCCAAGGCCCGCGATGAGAAAAACGGCCTGTGGTCCCTTCCGGACCCTGTCCCGCCCTGGGAATATCGGGAAGCGGGCGCACCCGGGGCAAATAGTCCCAAGCGGTGAAGAACCGCGGCAATATTGTGTTTCCCCATTCTTCTGAAAAGCAACTCAGGGAAATCATTTGATGTTGATAAGCGCCTCCCCGGCAATCCCCGCGCCACCCAGAATCGGGTACCGTTGTTTCGCGTCCCTCCCGCTGCCGGAGTGCCCCTCGACAGAGAGAGCCGGGCGCCGTTAAATGAATAGACAATCAGGGACGGTCCCCTCGGAAGCATAGGGGGACTCGCTGAGCTTCGGCTCTCGGATGCTTTGATCGTTCGATCACCGGGCTGTTCGCTCGGCGGCCATGAACGGTGAGTCTGAACGGGAACGAGGAGGTTTTGATGCCGACGGGAGATTTGCCACCACGGACGATAGAACAATACCGGATGGCCCTGGAAGAGTTGGAGACGGCAAACGATGGACTCCGCCGGGAAAATGAGGCTTTAGCCGCCTCCCTGCGTGCCTCCGAGGCAAAGTGCGGCCAGTTTCGCCAGTTGTTTGAGCTGATCCCCGACGCCTACGTCATATCCAATACCGAGGGGATCATTCAGGAGGCCAACGGCGCCGCGCTTGCCTTATTCAAGGCAGGCCCCGACCTTCTGGCAGGCAAACCGCTTGGGCTCTTTGTGCCGAAGAAGAATCTCAATGACTTCAAAGCCCGGATGGGGAAGTTGCGGGCCGCGAAGCAGGCTCACGAGTGGGAGTCGGTTCTGCGCTCCTCGGAAGAGGTTGATTTCCCCGCATCCATCACGGTGGCTGCTGTCGAAGACTCTCAGGGCCACGTGACCGGACTGCATTGGCTCATTCGGGATCTCACCCAAAGCAAACAGGCGGCGAAAGCGCTCCAGGAGAGTGAAGAGCGGTACCGGGTGCTTTTCGAGAATTCACCCCTGGGGATCACTCATTTCGACCAGCATGGAAACGTCGTGACCTGCAACAGACAATTTCTCAATATTGTCGGAGCACCCGGAGAAAAAGTCATCGGTTTCAATATGTTCCAATCCCTGCGGGACCCCGCCATGCGCGCCGCGTTTTTGAAAGCGCTTTCCGGCAGGATCGGTCATTATGAAGGGAATTATCGTTCTGTTACCGGCGATAGAGTCACCCCTTTGAGGGTTCTCTACAGCCGGGTCACCAGCGACGATGGAAAACTCCTGGGAACCGTGGGAATCTGGGAGGACATCACAGACCGTCAGCTTGCCGAGGATGCGCTACGGGAGAGCGAGGAACGATACCGGGTGATTTTTGAACATTCACCCTTGGGAATCCTGCATTTTGACCTGAAGGGAAAAATTGTAAGCTTCAACAAGCAGCTTCTTAAAATCCTCGACGTGACAGAAGAACAAATCATGGGATTCAACATGCTTCAATCCCCGCGAGATGATGCCATGCAAGCGGCCGTCGCGGGAGCGCTATCGGGCGGGATCGGCCTGTACGAGGGGGACTATCGTTTTATTATCAGCGACAGGCTCATCCCGCTGAGGGTACAGTATGGGAGAATTACCGCCGACGATGGGAAACCGCTGGGGGCCGTGGGGATTTTTGAGGACATCACCGAGCGCAGGCAGGCCGAAGCCGCTCGCCGTGAACTCTCTCGCCAGCGTCTGCAGGCCTGCAACGTGGTGGCCCATGAGCTGCGCAATTCGTTGATTAAGATTGGGTTTGTTTTTCCAGCCATCAATTCGGTGATGAGTTTTCTTCGCGAGCAATGGGAATTGGAGTTGCGGAAAGTCCTATCGGATCAGGAAGACAAAAACGCAATACTCATGCGGCTTGGGGAGCTTCTCCTCATGGGACAGCATAATCTCGGCGGCCAGAAGGAGCTGACGCGGGTGAGTGAAGAACTGCTGGCCGAGCAGATGGTCGTGTTCAACGCCTTCTTCCTGCCTCAACATGGAAAAGCCTGGCTCGACAACAAGATTCGCCCCAAATGGCATCGCCTGTTGGCTGAATGTCAGGCATGGGAAGTATACAAGGAAGAGGTGCCCCTGCTCCTGACTCACTTGGAAGATGCCATCCGGCTCGCGGGGGATGAGGAACTCGCGAAAAGAATGGTACACCTTCCCGAAGATCTTCGGGTTCAATGGCCGAAGCTGGCCTATACGGAGTTTTCGACAGCCAACCTTGGCCTGCTGGGAGATGTCCTGCGCCTTCTCGAACATCCGGAACTGGATATTAAGCACAAGCAACAACTCAGCAAACTCCTCACCTCTCTTAAGGCTCTCGCGGACATTACCTCTCTCATAGAGGACCGCATGAATCGGATGCTTCTGTCCTTGAAAAGCGGCGAAGAGCTGGATGGAGATTAATACCCGGATAGGATCGTTCATCAGCAGCCCATGGCCAGACAATGTTCATTCTTGATCAAACAATAGGTCTTCACACACGGCATTCCCCGTAAGATAATTTGGATGACAAATAAAATCAGCAACTCAGGAGGGCATTCAGGATGGCCCAACCTGTCCCATTACCATTATGGCAGGTTCCCACCTCGGGATTCAGGCATAGACTGGATGACACTAATACCATTAATCGGACCGGCGAACGCGGCCCTGGCAAGATATGATGGCACCCTTTCAGCGATTCCGAATGCCAATGTTCTGTTGAGCCCTCTATCTACCCAAGAAGCGGTGCTTCCTTCTCGCATTGAGGGCACTCAAGCAACAATGGGCGAAGCACTTGAGTTTGAAGCAGAAGGAGACACGGACAACATTTCCATCGAGCGAAAAGAAGATATCATTAAGATTTCAATTATCGTAAGGCAATGTGGCGGGCCATTGATTTGCTAAAAGAACTGCCTCTCTGTCAACGCCTGATCAAAGAGGCCCATTCGGTCTTGCTGGACGGTGTGAGAGGGCATGGTAGGGCTCCTGGTGAGTTTCGAATGGTCCCCAATTGGATCGGTGCCACCCATTCAACCCATACATGCGAAAGGCCGGCGTCCCCAAATCGGTGAACATGGACATTACCGGGCACTCCACCCGTGAGATGCTCGACAGGTACAACACCATTGATGCCGATGATGGCCATAGGGCCATTGATCAATATAGGTGTTTTCTGCGAAATGTTGACCAAACCCTTGACCAAACGGCCAATTCCCCACAAAAAAAGGACCCCGCCTAAACGACAGAGTCCTTAATCTTTTCACCCGCATGCCGGAGGAGAGAATCGAACTCTCACACCCTTGCGAGTACTGGATTTTGAGTCCAGCGCGTCTACCAGTTCCACCACTCCGGCTTGATCTTTAATTTTACTCAGAGCCTTTCACAAGTGTCAAGGGAAATGCTGGTTCCGTCGAAAAGCATTGAGCGCGCTTTTTTTGTGCCAGGATCGCGAAGTGGAAAAGAAGACGCCTCGGGACTCGATGCATAATGCAAGTCATTGCAATCACAATGTGAATTTGGAATCCATCGAGTCCGCTCTAATTTTCATCTCATTTTTCGCGAAGAAATACGCTTGACAGTTCTTCCCAAATTAGCTACACAAACCGGGTTGCCCGGTTCTGGGAGAGAAAACCGCCGGGTCAACCGCGACGGGGCTGTAGCTCAGTTGGGAGAGCGCTTGAATGGCATTCAAGAGGTCGTCGGTTCGATTCCGTCCAGCTCCA
>JBDKTY010000239.1:0-201398 GCA_039679945.1 Syntrophobacter sp.
GCACTCGCGGAATTGATACCCTCCATTCACAGGATTCAAAACCAATCCCGGAAGATCCCGTGAATTCCGCTCGTATTAAACTGATCTCCAATGACCCGGTTTAAAAGCCCGTTGCATAACACAAGAAAGCCCACCGGCCGGGTAGGCTGGTGGGCTTTCTTGTGGATCTTTCCGGTTAATCTCTAAGCTGGCGAAGGGAGTCGAACCCCCAACCTGCTGATTACAAATCAGCTGCTCTACCATTGAGCTACGCCAGCGTAAACCGTGAATGGCCTTATATCATGCGGGTTTAAAGCAGGTCAAGCCGAAAGGGAAACCGGGGACCGGGTGCACCTTTGGCGCTCCCGGTCATGCGAATGAGCGGCCGGTTATGCTCCGTGCCCACGGAGGATTACGCTCACGCAATCCGAAATAGCCGCCCCGGTTATAGTCACGCTCCGCGCCAATGAAGGGTTACTGACCAACCGGATTGCAAGGGCGATCCAGGATCACGGGTGATATTGCATCCCCAGGATCATCTCCCTGAACTTCATGCACAGTTCACGCGAAGCAAGGTGTTCGAATATTTCCCCGTCGGGTTTGACCCCGCGAATGATTCCGTCCCGGACGAACATTCCCAGCAGAACCTTCCCGATCTCGCGCCTGCCGCCGCGGATGTGCCCTCCCGGCAGGCAGTCCACCACGGACTTTTCACTCGGCTTCGGTTGCCCGGGTTCATGCTCGCGCTTGCGGGAACCACCTTCCATATTCCGACCGAGTTCAGACCCGGACACACCAAACGCAGGACGTGCCAGGGTGCCCGCTCCTCCCGCCACTTCCCGCATCTCCCCGGCACTCAGCGTCTTCATGAAGTTGACGACCCTCCCGAGCCGCAGCAGCGTCGCGGCTTCCAGCCGTGTCGTCGTGTCGGTAATCGGGAGCGCCGTCGCCCGCATGAGCGAAAACCGGTCCGGGAGCAGCCCCCGTTCCCTGCATTTTTCAAAATCACTGCTCCCCGGAGCCGGGTAGAATACCGACACCCCCGCCAGCACCTTCATCGGCAAAAGATAGAGAAGGTCGGCCAGCGACTCCTCCGCGTCCTGCTCAGGCGCACCCACGATGATATAGCCGACGCACTCCAGACGATACTTCCCGGCAAGGCGCACCGCATTTTCGAACGATTCCCGGACGTCTGGACGCCGGAACCGCTTGAGCTGCGCTGCGCAGGTCGTACACAGTGAAAGATTGAGCGCCGTGAATCCCGCTTCCTTCATTGCCCGGACAACCTCCTCGTCCAGAGTCGGAGGGAAGAGTCCGTTCATGGCCCTCAATTCCAGGCCGTATCCGGCGAAGCGCTCCTTTATTCTTCCCAGAAGCGAGAGGAACCACTTCCGCTCAAAGGAGATGTTCTCATCCTCAAAATCGATGAACCGGGCGCCGAAATCGAAAACCGCCAGTTCCAACTCCCGCATAACCGTGTCCGTACTCTTGAGCCGGAAGCGCGACCACGCGGCGCCACCCACTGAGCAGTAACTGCACCGCAGAGGACACCCCCTGCTGGAAACGATCACCGCACTCGGTTTTCCCTTCCTTCGGTAAAAAACAGAATCAATAAGCTCGACAGCGGGAGAAGCCACGGCGTCGAGGTCCTGAATTACGGCGGGAGGATTCACAAAGATGCCGCCATCGGGCATCCGAAAACCGATGCCGGGAACGTCTTCCAGGGGCAGGCGCCCGGTGAGCGCCCGAGCGAGCCGCGGCAGGGCGGCTTCGCCCTCGCCCCGGATAACATAGTCGACGCACTCGTGGCGCAGCACTTCCCCGGGCAACTCCGTCGGGTGGTGCCCCCCGAGCACGACGGCGGCTCCTGGACACTTCCTCTTCACGGCTTCGGCCGTCTCAATAGCCTCATCGCTGTAGGCCGTGAAAAGAGAGGATATCCCGATAAGAACCGCGCCTGACTCACGGGCGAGTTCACCGATTTGCTCGAAGCCGTAGCCGAAATGCTTGAACTGGTGGAACAGGGAAAAAGGGGAAATGTCGGCCGTGGGATAGAATTCCTTCAGGTACCCCATTTCCCGTGGCAGCCGGATGGTTTGCGCTTTCGGCGTGGCAAGCGCATCGATGATACGGACCGAAAACCCGTCCCTCTCCAGGGCCGATGCAATGCTGGCAAGGCCATACGGGATCGTCCGCTTGGCGGTGAGATAGAAATCCCTTATGGGCGGCTGGATGAGAAGGACATCGGGCATGGGTCAGATATCACTCGCAGGATCGCGGTCCACGGTTATCTGGACCCCGCGATAGTCCGGATGGTTTTTCACCGATTCAATCACGAGTTCCACGAAGCTTTGCATATCGGAGCTTTGCCAGGTCTTGATAAACACCTGCCACCGGAAGCGGTTCTTGAGCTTGACGTAGACGGCCGGGGAAGGCCCAAGGACGGCGATGTGGCGGCCGGAGTCCTTGAGCATCGCGGCTTTTTCACGGCAAAGCGCCGCGAGAAGTTGAGCGCCGCCCTTTGCGGTTTCCTCTTTTCCCGATGTGACGAGAAACTTCAGGAGCCGTGAAAACGGCGGATACTGGAGAACCTTCCGCGACTCCAGCTCGGTTTTGCAAAAGCCGTCGTAGTCCATCTTCAAAAGGGAATCGATAGTGTAATGGCCGGGGTTGAAAGTCTGCAGAATCACCACGCCCGGGTCCTCGCCGCGTCCGGCGCGCCCGGCCACCTGGAAAAGCAGTTGGACAAGATTTTCACCGGCCCGAAAGTCGGGCACCTGGAGTCCGACATCCGCGTTGATCACGCCAACCAGGGTGACGCCTGGGAAGTCATGCCCCTTTGCTATCATCTGAGTACCGAGCAAAATGTCGGCACGCCCCGTCCGGACAGAATCCAGGGCCTCTATCAGTTTTTCCGGACTGTCCATGGTGTCCCTGTCAACCCTCACCAGTTTCGAATTCGGGAAAAGCAGCCTGAGTTCCTTTTCCACCCTCTCGGTCCCGAACCCGTGCGCGAACAGGGCTGCGTGCCCGCACTGGGGACATCTTTCGGGAAGCCCCGTTTCCCAGCCGCAGTAGTGGCAGCGCAGACAGTTCTCTTTCTTATGATAGGTCAACGTCAGGCTGCAGGAGATGCACTGGAGGATATGGCCGCAGGCGTTGCAGAGGAAGTGCCTGGCATAGCCGCGCCGATTCAGGAAGAGCATGGCCTGGCGTCCTTCGGTCAGCACCTGCCCGACGGCGTCCTTGAGCCTGTGCGACAGGACCGCGCCCCGGGCCCCTTCCCTTTTCATATCGACGATTTCAAGCGTGGGCTGGGGTCGGCCCAGGATGCGCGAAGGGAGTTGGACGCAACGGTATTGCTCGACCCCGACCCGGTGGACAGTCTGAAGCGAGGGGGTCGCCGATCCGAGCACGACGGGGATACCCAGGATCTTGCCGCGCATGAGGGCCACGTCACGGGCATTGTACCGGAGACGGTCTTCCTGCTTGTAGGCCGGGTCATGTTCCTCGTCCACGATAATCAGTCCCACGTTGCGGGCGGGCGTCAGCACGGCCGACCTGGCACCCAGTACGATCCGGGTCTTTCCGCCCAGGATGCCGGCCCACTGCCGCCGCCGATCCGCTTCGGTCCTCGCGCTGTGCCACACCGCCAGAAGCGGCCCAAACCTTTTCCTGAAGATGGCCTCTATCTGCGTGCTGAGCGCTATTTCCGGAACAAGTACCAGGGCGCTCTTGCCGTTCCGCAGGGCCGTCTCTATCAGGCGGATGTAGAGTTCGGTCTTGCCGCTTCCCGTGACGCCATAGAGAACGAACGGTTCGAAGGCTGGGTTTTCGAGATGTCGGGATATGGTATCGAAGGCCAGCTTCTGGTCGTCGGTCAGCTCGAACCCCGGCCCGGAGGCTGTTTCGTGGCCTGACGGCTCAAGCGGCGCCTGTTCCCGATCCTCAATGGAGACAGTCCCGTTTTTCTCGAACTTTCGCAGCCAGTAATCGGCGTTGCGGATGGATTGCCGCAATGCCTTCACGGGTAGTTCTCCGCCGGACTGCTCCAGCAGTTGAAGGACATGGCGGCCGCTTTCCGCCATCCGCGGATCTCCGGGCGTCTTCCCGCTGAGCCGGACCATCCGTATCCGGGGGCCGTCCCTGAGCGCGCCGATCTTGTGTGGCTCCCGGACGGGTACGGCGAAGCCAAGGACTTCTCCCAGCGGATAGAAGTAGTATTCGGCAATCCACCGACTGAGCGCAAGGAGGTCCTCCGGAACGACCGGCTGGGGTTCCAGATCCTCGTGGATGGGACGGATCGTGATGTTTTCGGGAAGGTCGGGAGGCGACTCGCCCACGGAGAGAACAATCCCCGCGACCCTGCGTTTGCCCAGGCCGACGGAAACCATGCTCCCGGGACGCACAGTCTCCCGCATGCTCTCCGGGATGGAGTAATGCAGGATCTTATCGAGGGCCGTACCCAGGATGATGATTTCGGCAAACAGGAGTGCCATCATTACTCTTTGCCGGACGGCGGTTCCTGGCTTTTGGGCGTCGCGGCTCCGAGGGCGGCCACATAGGCATCGCGGGTCTTTTCAAACTCGGTTCGCGCCGACTTGGGAACGGTCATGAGCCGGGGAAAATCAGCCGTCTGGAAGTTGACCGGCTTCCCGGACTTATTGAGAGAGAAATCGAGAAAGGTTTTCCCGCCGGCGCCGGCCCCCACCGTTCCGATGACTTCGCCCTCGGAGACAATGCTGCCACGGTACAGGCCGCGGCTATAGCCGGACAGATGGCCGTAGTGACTCTTATACCCGCCACGATGGCGGATTTCTATGGACAGGGGCGTTTTCCCCTTCTTGTTCAGGGCGGATATGACTCCATCGCCGATAGAGCTTACCGGCGTACCCTTGGGAGCGGCATAGTCTATCCCCAGATGAGGGCGGTAGATTTTCAACACAGGCTTTACGTTCTTGTAGGCACTGGGCGAAATAAGCCGACGATAGCTGAGCGGGCTTTTCAGGAAAGTCTTCTTAAGGGATGCCCCCCTGCTGTCGAAGTATTCCCACGACCCCTCGGAGGACTGAAACCCGAAGGCCTGATAAACCTTCCCCGAAACCGCCATCTCGGCTGCCAGGATCAGATACTGTTTGCCTTCCGTACTCTGGATCTCCTGTTCCTGGAAGTAGACGCCGAAAGTGTCACCATCCTTGAAGTCAGTGGTGAAGTCAATGTCGTAGGAAAAAATGTCCGCCAGGTTCGAAATGAGATTGGCGGGCAGACCTCCGGCAATGCAGGAATCATAAAAGTTTTCAGCGAAACGGCACCGGACTGTCCGTACCGGTGTTTTTTGAGCAGCTTCCTGCGGCCGGCATTCCCAGCCTTCCGCGGATTTCCGCATCGTGAAAGGGGCTCCGCCAGGCGGCGAGTAGATAATTCTCACCGGCTGCCGGTCTTCGCGGTTAAGAAGGACTATCAGTTCGTCTCCCTCCCTGACCTGGGCAAAGGGGGAGGTCTTGCAGGCCGTTTCCCACTGCACGATGTGTTCGTTGGAAATGCCGAAGCCTTCCAGTATCCGGGAAATCGAATCTCCCGTCTGCACTACCTGATGCCGGATCTCGTATTTCCCGGCGGGTTCGCGGTTATGAGCAGGCGGAAGAACCTCCTCCCGGGACGGTTCAAACATGGTAACCGTTTCGGCCGTGGACACACCGGCCTTCCCCGGCGCCACGCCGGCCGGCTTGTAATACTGCCGGTAGGCCCCGAAAGCGATTCCCACTGCCACCAGCAGTAAAAACAGGTGCCTTCCCCGAAACCCACGGCGCCGCGGGCGCGAGTGCTCAGGCCACCCCGGCAGGCTTTTCACCACCAGTTTTTTCATCGGGTCTTTGGACATCACGGGTTTTTCAATATTTGAGGAAAGGTTATTGGCTATGTTTACAACTATTTAGTATCATATGCGGAAAACCAGGTCAAAACCTATCGGGGCCATTTCAAGCGCATGATGACGATCGTTGATATTCGCGGCTTCGATACGCCGGAAAAACCTCGCCGGCTCAGGGTCCGAACTATATTAGCGCTTGCGTGGCACCGCTTCAGGCGTATAATGCCCCTCATATAAAAGTTACCGGCAATCCAGTTCCATTAAGGCTTTTCAGCCATTTCACACCACATCGAAACAGAGGAGAAATTCCATGACGAAGTCCGAACTAGTTGCAAAAATGGCGGAAACAGGGGGTATTGCCCGCTCCGTCGCCGAAAAAGCGCTCAACGGCTTTATTTCAACCGTTGGCCAGGCCCTGGCGGAAAATGAAAAGATCACCCTCGTGGGCTTCGGCACTTTTGACGTTGCATCGAGAGCACAACGCGAAGGACGCAATCCCCGGACAGGCCAGCCCATTACCATCCCCTCCTCGAAAGCCGTCAGGTTCAAAGCTGGTAACCGTCTCAAGGACACCTTGAAATAACCTGTGCCGATGGACCTCCCCGGTCCCGGAAGAGACTTCTCCTCTCTCATGCGCCAAGACAAAGACTCATGCCTCATTGAACCGCGAAGGGGCAGGAAAGAAGATCCCCTGCCCCATTCAGCTATCCTGGTTTTCAATCCTGAAGACCTTCGCACCTTTCAGGACTGTTTCACCCACCCCGTGAGCAAGTCGCACAAGATCGCACTGGCTGATGTTTTTACCGGAGAATTCAACGGCTCGCCCATTGCCCTTGCCGGACCGATGCTTGGCGCACCCCAGACTATCCTCGTCCTGGAGAGAATAATCGCCCTGGGGGCCAGGCAGGTTATCGCCTCGGGCTGGTGCGGCTCTCTCCAAACACATGTCGGCATCGGTGATATAGTCCTGCCCGTGGCCGCCATATCGGAGGAGGGGACATCCCGCCACTATCCCGAGGACACCGCGGCGCCTTCACTCCACCTCATGCAAACCCTGAGGCAGGCGCTAGGGCCATCCGACCGGCCCATTCACGAAGGGACGGTCTGGACAACGGATGCTCCCTTTCGCGAAACAGTCACCAAGGTAGAGAGATACCAATCCGAGGGTGTGCTCGCGGTTGAGATGGAAACGTCCGCGCTCTTTACAGTGGCCAGGTTTCGTGGCATCGATCTCGCCGTGGTCCTCGTGGTCTCGGACGACCTCTCCAACTTCAAGTGGCGTCACGGCTTCCGGGAGCCGGTCTTCAGGGAATCGCGCCGAAAAGTTGCCCGTCTGACACTTGATGCATCATCTTCGGCGGCGGCAAGCCTCTCTCATAGTTGATTTTTCCCCCCCACCTGCATTACCCTGATCAATGGTAAAATACTCCAAGACCAAGGTGGCACGAGCCCATGGATGAAAAACAGGATATCCGCGCTCTGATCGAGGAACTGCGCCGGCAGATCGCCCATCACAACTATCGCTACTACGCCCTTGATGAACCTGAAGTAAGCGATGCCGAGTACGACAGGCTTTTCGCCGAACTGGTGGGGCTGGAAAACGAGAACCCGGAACTCATCACGCCCGACTCCCCCACTCAGCGTGTCGGGTTCGCGCCGATCGAAAAGTTCCTGAGTTTCCGCCATGAAATGCCGCTGCTCAGTCTCGAAAATGCGATGGCCGAAGAGGACGTGTTCGAATTCGACAGGCGGGTCAGAAGGCTCCTCGACCATGGTGGCGACATTGAGTATGTAGCGGAGCCAAAGATGGACGGGCTCGCCGTGGAGATGGTCTATGAGGACGGGGTTTTCATCGGGGCCGGCACCCGCGGTGATGGGTTCACGGGCGAGGATGTGACCGCCAACGTGAAGACCATCCGCTCCCTTCCGCTCAAGCTTCATCCCGCGAGTCCCGGAGGCTCCCTGCCCCGCAGAATGGCGATTCGGGGTGAGGTCTACATGGAGAAGAAAGACTTCGAGGCATTGAACGAACGCCGCAAGAATGCGAACGAACCCGTTTTCGCAAATCCCAGGAACGCGGCAGCGGGCTCTCTTCGCCAACTCGATCCCAACATAACCGCCAACCGCTCCCTGAGAGTGTACTTTTACGGCGTCGGAACACTGGAGGGGCATGAGTTCAAAAGTCAGTGGGAACTTCTGAACCAGCTCAAGCAATGGGGGCTGCCGGTAAACCCCAGATCGATCAATTGCGTTAACATTGACGCGGCCATCTCCTTTTACGGTCAGCTCGTCGAGCAAAGAGAAGGTCTTCCGTATGAGATCGACGGGATGGTGATCAAGGTAAACCGCTTCGACCTCCAGGCGGAACTGGGGGAGAAATCCCGAAGCCCCCGCTGGGCGATAGCCTTCAAGTTCAACCCCGATGAAGCCCAGACTCACGTTCTCGATATAGATGTGCAGGTCGGCCGCACCGGCATTCTTACGCCCGTGGCCTTCCTCAATCCCATCCTCGTTGGCGGTGTCACGGTAAAGCGCGCCACTCTCCACAACATGGACGAGGTGGAGCGCAAGGAAATACGCATCGGGGACGCGGTAGTCGTACACAGAGCCGGTGACGTGATTCCGGAGGTCTCCCGGGTCATCAAGGAGAAGCGAACCGGCGAAGAAAAGCCTTTCCACATGCCGGATACCTGCCCCTCCTGCGGTGGACGGGTGGTACGGTTGCCGGACGAGGCTTTTCACAGGTGCCTCAACCGCAACTGCCCGGCCCAGGTAAAGGCTTCCATAGCGCACTTCGCGAGCCGGGATGCCATGGATATCGAGGGACTCGGACACAGGATCGTCTCCAGGTTCATAGACGAAGGCATCATTTCCTCCGTCCCCGACCTCTACAGGCTCGGACTCGATGACCTCCAGCATCTCCCCGGGTTCGGACTCAAATCGGCCCAAAATCTACTCGACTCCATTCAGGCCAGCAAGGAAACGACCCTTGCCCGGTTCCTCCACGCCCTCGGAATCAATCACGTCGGAGCCCACATGGCCGAACTTCTCGCCGGCCACTTTGGTTCGCTGGAATCGCTCAGATCTTCGAACGAAGAAGAGCTGCGGCAGATCGCCGGAGTGGGAGAAATTGTCGCGACCGCCGTCGCGGGATATTTCTTAGACCCCTCGAACCGGAAACTCGTTGATGATTTGCTCTCCCTTGGCATAAAAATTGAACAATCACTACCGGCGCCCGTGGAGGAAGGCTTCTGGGCAGGGAAAACCGTGGTATTTACCGGCACCCTTTCGTCGATGCCGCGCCAGAGCGCCGCGCGCGCCGTCGCGGCAAAGGGGGCCCGGATAACGGAGAGCGTCAGCAAGAATACGGATATAGTCGTGGCGGGCAAAGACCCCGGATCAAAACTCGCAAAAGCCGAAAAGCTGGGGGTTCGCGTCATGGATGAAGCGGAGTTTTCCAGGATGCTCGATGAGATATTATAGGTAGGAACAAGAGGCGACTATGAGAAACAAGCGCGCGCATGTCTGGATATCCGGCCGGGTACAGGGGGTGTTTTTTCGCGCCTTCACCCGCGATACGGCCATTCAACTGGGTGTCACCGGCTGGGCTCGCAATCTGAGTGACGGCCGCGTGGAGGCTGTGTTCGAGGGTGATGCGGGCACTATAGAGAGAATGCTGCAATGGTGTCATCAGGGTAGCCCGATGAGCCGCGTGGATACCGTCGAAGTCCTGGAAGAAGAGTACGCGGGGGATTTTGAATCATTCAGAATCACTCACTGACAAGGAAAGAACGATGAAAGAGTACCTGTTGCGTATGTATGATTTTCTTGCCGCCCATGATTTCCCGACTCTGATGGAATCCATGAGGCAACTGGATTGGCGCGTGGTTTTGAAAAGCGGCTATACCTGGCTGATCGCTCTGCCCATTGTGGTATTCGTCCTCTGGACCAAGCGGTTCAAAATACTTATCGCCCTTGCCTCCATGGCCGGCTTTCTGCTGCTGCTTCAGTACACGCTCCCACCCACCGGGGAGAAAATTCCTCTCCACGACCTTCTGACATTCCTCGGAGGCAGTGTGGCCCTGATAGGCCTTAATCTTTACCTGCTCTTTATCAAGGAATCATGATGGCAGGCGCGCCATTCCCCTCCGAGGGAGTGGCGCGTCATATTCCGCAAGCGACAAAAAGCAATAGAGCTGAGTACGCCGGCTGCCCGACGGCAGGGGGACTGTTACTTGACTTTTGCGGGGGCCTCCACGGACTCCTTTCCGTTTACTCTCTCCTTGAGTTCTTTTCCTACCTTGAAGAACGGCAGTTTCTTGGATGAGACTTCGATGAGTTCGCCGGTTTTTGGATTTCTGCCCTTATACCCCTCATAATCCTTCACCTTGAAACTACCGAACCCGCGGATCTCGAGGCGGTCGGCGTTTATGAGGGCCTGCTCCATGCTCTGGAAAGTAATGTTGACTGCGGTCTCCGCAGCCTTCAGGGTAATCCCCTCAGCCTTAGCCAACGTCTCGATCAACTCGCTCTTTGTCATAAGGACTCCTTGCGTATAAAAATCAGTGAAGCTTTTCGATCTTTTGCATTTGCCTCATATATGGTCGAAGAACCTCAGGGATTACGACCGTTCCGTCTTCCTGCTGGTAGTTCTCCAATATCGCCAGCAGCGTCCGGCCAACGGCAAGTCCTGAACCGTTCAACGTGTGCACAAGGTCAGTGCGGCTTCGCCCCTTGCGGCGAAAACGGATGTTGGCGCGCCTTGCCTGAAAATCCTCAAAATTGCTGCAGGAAGAGATCTCCCTGTATGTCCCCTGCCCGGGAAGCCACACTTCAATATCGTAGGTTTTAGCGGAAGAAAACCCCATGTCTCCCGTGCAGAGCACGATCACGCGGTAGTGTATTCCAAGTTCGCGCAAAATGGTTTCGGCGTTATCCAAAAGACGTTCCAATTCCATGTAGGAATCCTCGGGCCGGGTAAACTTGACCAGTTCCACCTTGTTAAACTGGTGCTGGCGAATGAGCCCGCGGGTATCCTTGCCATGGGAACCGGCCTCCGATCGAAAACACGGCGTAAAGGCCGTATAATACTTGGGCAGCTCAGCTTCCTCGAGGATTTCGTTATTGTGAATGTTCGTAACAGGGACCTCGGCGGTAGGCACAAGCCAATAGTCCCAGCCCTCTATTTTGAACAGGTCTTCCTTGAACTTCGGCAACTGCCCCGTGCCCATCATGCTTGCACTGTTCACCATGAAGGGGGGAAGCACTTCCGTATAGCCGTGGCGGGAGGTATGGACGTCGAGCATAAACGTGATGAGCGCCCGTTCAAGGGCCGCCGCGGCGCCCCAATAGAGGGTGAAGCGCGCCCCCGTTATCTTTGCTCCCCGCTCGAAATCAAGGATCCCCAGATCTTCGCCTATCTCCCAGTGGGGCTTCGGCGTAAAACTGAAGGATGGCTTCTCAAGACCGAATTTGACAACCTTATTGTCATTTTCATCGTGTCCCACGGGAACCGACTCGTGAGGCACATTCGGGATATTGAGTAAAAAGTCCCGAAACTGCTGCTCAACTTCACCCAACCGTTGATCGAGCCCCTTTATTTCCTGGGAAAGTCCCTTCATTTCCTCTATGAGACCCGATGCATCCTTCTTTTCCTTCTTCAGTTGGGCAATCGAATCAGAAGCGACATTGCGCCGATGTTTCTTATCCTCGACATCCACCAGAATGCGCCGCCTCAACTCGTCTATATCGAGAAGGGGCTGGAGGTCCAACTCAGAATTGCGGTTTTTAAGCATCTGGCGCACAAGTTCGATATTATCTCGAACAAATTTGACTTCCAGCATGGTCGGATTTCTCCAGTAAAACTTTTTCCCTATTCTTTACAGGCTCTTGGGTTGATGCTTCTTTATCCCTTATGTTGCGTTTTGTCAATTCTTTTTGTTACTTCAATAAGTTGGCAGCTAGATAAAGAAGAATATCGGAATATCGATTGGAAACGACTAGTCGAATTTTGAACTGACCACGTCCACGCTGTAGTTGCTGAGAGAATTTATCTCGGGAAGACTGTGGAAAACAAGTACGAACGGCACTTTCCCGGCGGGCGGAATGCGTACGTTTTTCAGGTTCTTGCCCTCTCTGTTCATCATTCGCTCTTCGATATCCGTGATCTTGAGATTTGAGATCTCCTTGCGCGTCAGACTATTTCCGGAAGAGCACCGCCGGATCTGGGCCACCTTTTCGTTGGGTCCGTAGAGTTTACCTTCAATCAGGACAAAGCTGACAGGTTTGCTGGATTCATTGAGGACTTCCCCCTCTATGACAAGCACTTGTCCCGCCTGGACATTTTCGAGATAAAAGGCCTGCAGCGAATCCATAATAGTCACTGTCGGAGTGGTCGGCTCCTTGACAGGTGGGGTCGTCGCCTTCGTCGTGGTTGCGCCGGTGAAAATAGAACTGCCCATGCTGTAATAGATGCCGGCGCCGATAATGAGCAACAGCGGCACGACGAACAGGAGAGCCCTCCATGAAGTTGAACGTTTCTTCGGGGAAACGGGAGGAGGAAGCGCCGCGCTCTCCTCCTGCTGGAATGTTTCAGGAATAAAGCTCTCCTCGCCTTCCTCCACATCGATGTAAATGAGTGCATCTTCATCCGGTTGGTCCACCAGGAACACGTGCTTGCACTTTGTGCACCGGACCTTGTTTTTAGGCTTGATAAGCCGTGCGGAATCGAGATGGTATTGTGACCCGCAGGATTCGCAGGTAATTACAATAAGGGGCATAAATTCCTCTCCCTCCCAATTAACACCAGGGCCGTAACCACAATTTCAAAATTGGCAATCCATGGCCATGGCTTTCAGGCATTTTCGAACACGACTTCATAAATTGCCGGAAGATTGCGATGTTTTTCGGAAAAGTCGAGACCGTAGCCCACAATGAACCCAGTGTCAATTGCCATCCCGACATAGTCCAGGGGGACCTCCACCTGACGCCGTTCGTGTTTGTCAATCAAGGCGCAGATGCGCACCGACTCGGGTTTCCGGGCCCAGAGATAATCGAGGTACCATTTGAGCGTTGTGCCGGTATCGACGATATCCTCGACTACGATGATGTGGCGCCCCTCCACGGGCAGCTCTATGTCCTTGGTAATCTTGACAGTCCCGCAGGTAGAGGTATCATCCCCATAGCTGGCGAGTCGAACGAAGTCCAGCGTGAGAGGCAGGGTCAGGCGTCTTGCCAGGTCAGCCATGAAAATGAAAGCCCCCTTCAGGATGCCTACCATCACTACGCTCTTACCTTCGTAATCCCTGTTGATCCGCGCGGCCAGTTCATCGAGGCACTGATTGAGCTGCTCGGTCGAGATGAGTTCAACAAGTTGATACTGTCTCATCAAGCCTCCCTATGATTTCCGCCAATGGCAAAATTTGATAAGTGCAGTATTTTACTGAAAGTAATGCTAAAGTTCAATTCGATTCCCCCTGACACGGTCCTATTTACCTGGAAGAGTCTGAAGCAAAAGCAAAATTGACGCCGAATTTTCCTTTTTCTTTTCCGCCCGTATGATATTTTGGGGCGTCCGTTCGCGCGGAACTGAAGAAAATCAGGTTCGGCGGCTGAAACTGCCTCCGGCCTGCACGGCAATCATTCCATCCAGGAGGAAAGTAAGATGCGGGAAAAAGTTGAAGCAGCCTTGGCCAAGATCAGACCGATGTTGGAACGTGACGGTGGAAGCGTTGTTCTGATAGATGTTGAAGGCACGATAGTGAAAGTCCGGCTCACCGGTGCATGCAGCGGCTGCCCCATGAGCCAGATGACCTTGAAATCCGGAATCGAGCGGATCATAAAACAGGAAGTTCCCGAAGTAACCGAGGTAGTGGCAGTTTAACCCTGCTGTGACCCGTGATAGCGATCCGGGTGGATTCCCCTCGAATTGTAATCACTCCGACATAATCATGCAGTACCACAAATAATTGAAATCGGCGCCCCGGAGCGGGTTGAAATTAAAGCGGCACTCGCGAAGCAACTCCCCGGGGCAGCCCGTTTCAGGGTCATGGCGCGGCTAACCTCCCATGACGATGATCGGCACGAACACCAGCCCCTTGATCCTTCTCCGCCCGGCTGGTCGCCCGCCTCCCCGGCTATTTGTGATAAGGCTCCCCCCTCATGATGGTAAAAGCGCGATAGGTTTGCTCAACCAATACCAGTCGCGCGAGATCATGGGCAAAAGTCATTCTCGATAACGAGAGCACCGTATCCGCATTCTTCCGAAGCTCCTCCGAAACGCCCACCGGTCCCCCCACCGCCATCCACAGGTCCGAAACGCCCGAATCCATCACTTTTTGCAGGAATCGCGCAAGGCCCGGCGAGTCCAGTTCCTTTCCCGTCTGATCCAGGACAACCAGGTGCCCACCTCGGTCCACCAGCTTTGCTATCCGCTCGCCTTCACGTTCCCGCACAACATGTTCGGCCGAACCCGGAATAATCTTCTCCCCCTTGACATAATGCACCCGCACGGCGCAATAGTGCCCCAACCGTTCCACATAGCGGCCTATGGCGGATTCGAGATCCGCAAACCCGGTCTTGCCGACGAACACAAGATGAATTCGCATTACATGACTGTCTCTTCAGGGGACAGGATGGTATATGGCCGTCATCAGGAATTCACGATTTCCCTTTGGCCCGAGAATCGGAGAAGGAGTCGTTCCAATAGGCGTAAAGCCCAGGTTGACGATGAATTCCCGCAGGGAATCGCACACCTGTTCGTGTATTACGGGGTCTCGTATCACCCCGGAGCCCTTGGCCGCCAGTTCGCGTCCGACCTCGAACTGCGGTTTGATGAGCGCGATAAGCACCGCCTCGGGTTCCAGAAATTTCAGCATGGCCGGGATTACCAGCTTGAGCGAGATGAAAGAGGTGTCGATCGTCGCTATGTCAACAGGTTCGGAAATGCTTTCAGCGGGAAGGTAGCGGATGTTTTGCCTCTCGATGACTACGACTCTGGGATCGTTTCTCAGTTTGAGGGCGAGTTGCCCGTACCCCACATCCACCGCGAACACGCGTCGGGCGCCGAAGGAAAGCAGGCAATCCGTAAATCCCCCCGTGGATGCTCCTATATCAAGGGCCGTACGTCCGGAAACATCTATGGAGAAGGTTCGGATTGCATGTTCAAGCTTAACCCCTCCCCTGCTGACGTACGGAATGGCCTCTTCCGTCAGACGGATCTCCACTTCTTCAGTGACCTTCTGGCCGGCTTTGGTACAAAGCCGGCCGTTGACCGTCACTTTTGCCGCGAGAATCAGGGCTTGCGCGCGTTCGCGTGTTGGAGCGAACCCCTTATCTACCAACAGTTTGTCTAATCGCGTGAAGGATTTTGCCATGGCGGGACCCTACCATCCGGTATACGGCGCTTTCTATAGCTTCGGCATCGATCCCGTAGAGACTTCGGAGAGTACTCTGACTCCCATGTGGGATGAAGGTGTCGGGCATTCCCAGGCGAGTGAAGGCCTTTGGATAAAACGATTCTTCCTGAAGCATTTCGAGAACAGCGCTCCCGAAACCACCCTGGAGCTGATTCTCCTCTATCGTGATCACGTTGCGCACTTTTCTGGCCCATGAAAGGATAAGCTCGCCATCCAGAGGCTTGATGAAGCGCGCATTGATGACAGCCGCTTCTACCCCATCTTCGTGCAGTCTTTCCGCCGCGTCCAGCGCACTCTGCACGGTCGACCCGACCGCGACCAGAAGCACGTCCTTGCCTTCCCGCAGCAGCTCGCCTTTTCCAATCGGGAGCGTATGGAGTTCATCGTCCAGCGCGACCCCGATGCCGCTTCCCCTGGGGTAGCGCACGGCCGCCGGGCCATTATGTTCGACCGCGGTCTTCAGCATATGCTGCAGTTCATTCTCGTCCTTGGGCGCCATAAGGACCATGTTGGGAATACATCGCAGAAATGACATATCAAAAAGCCCGTGATGCGTCGGGCCGTCCTCGCCAACAATGCCGCCACGATCGAGCGCGAAAGTCACCGGAAGATTCTGCAGGCAGACGTCGTGCAGGACCTGATCGAAGGCGCGCTGCAGAAACGTTGAGTACACCGCCACCACGGGTTTGAAGCCTTCAGCCGCCAATCCGGCCGCGAATGTCACCGCGTGCTGCTCCGCTATGCCGACATCGAAGAAACGATCGGGATACTTCTCGGCAAAACAATCCAATCCCGTCCCCTGGAGCATGGCGGCGGTAATTCCGATCACCTTGGGGTCGGCATCGGCGAGCTTTTTCATGGCCAGGCCAAATACTTTCGTATAGGAGAGATTTCCTCCCGTGCTGATGCTTTTCCCGGTTTCAATATCGAACGCCCCCACACCATGGAAACTGGTCGGGTCCTTTTCGGCCGGTTCATAGCCCTTGCCTTTCCGCGTGATCACATGGATCAGTACGGGGCCGTCCACGCCGCGAGCGGTTTGGAATGCGTCTATCAGCTTGTCGATGCGATGTCCGTTAATGGGACCGATATAATGGATTTCAAGTGCCTGGAAGAGCATGCCCGGAGTAAAGAAACTGATGAGCGAATCGATGCTTCGACGCAGCATCTGAAGCACGCTGCTGCCAAGCCCAGGCAATGATTTCAGGAAATTTTCCATCTCCCGCTTAAGATACATGAGCGTCTTTCCCGAAAGCTTCCTGCTGAGGTATGAGGAAAGAGCGCCGACGTTCGGAGAAATGGACATTTCGTTGTCGTTCAGGACGATGATGAGGTTTTTCGCGAGATCGCCCGCATGGTTCATGGCTTCGAAAGCCATGCCGCCGGTCATGCTTCCATCCCCGATCACGGCAATCGCCCTCGCGGAACTGTCTTTCAGATGCTGGGCCACCGTCATGCCGAGCGCGGCGGAAATGGATGTGCCGGAGTGGCCTGTATCAAAGGCGTCGCATCGGCTTTCCCCACGTTTCGGAAAACCGCTGATCCCGCCAAACTGCCTAAGGGTATGAAATTGTGCCTGACGGCCGGTCAGGAGCTTATGCGTATAAGCCTGATGCCCGACGTCCCAGATTATCCGGTCGTAAGTCGCATCAAAGACATGGTGGAGCGCGATGGTGAGTTCGACTACTCCCAGGTTTGGCGCGAGGTGCCCCCCAGTTTGGGACACTGTCGATATGATTGTTTCCCGGATTTCCTGGGCCAGTTGCTGGAGCTGATCGTAAGTCAGGGTTCTTATCTGGGAAGGCGTTTCTATCTGGGAGAGCAGGCTCTTTTCGGCCGTTTTCTTTTTCAATTTCAAGCCCTTTCATCTTTCCTGAATTTGCCTTCCGCCCGCTGAAAGTTATTGAAAATAAACGAGCCCAGGCCGATATAATTCTGGTAACTCATGCCTTCCGCACGAGCAGATAGCGTGCAATCGCACGTAGAGGCTCCGCGGATTTGCCGAATGAATCCAGTGCGGAAAGGGATCGGTCCACATGTTCGCGAGCGGCCTCCCTGGATTGCACCAATCCAAGCAGCGCCGGATACGTCATCTTATTCCTGGCGGCGTCCGAACCAGGCGTCTTTCCCATCACGGCGGCATCGCCTTCCACATCCAGCAGATCATCGGTGATCTGAAAAGCAAGCCCCAGATGATGGCCAAAATCTCTCATGGCCCTGATCTGGAGTTCGTCACCGCCCCCGAGCACCGCGCCGATTTCCAGCGATGCCGAAAGCAGCGCTCCTGTCTTGTGGATATGCATGTATTCCACGGTTGCAAGATCGACCTTTCGGTTCTCGCATTCGAGGTCGATGACCTGCCCCCCTATCATTCCGCGATAACCGGAGGCCTTTACGGCGATACGAACGACTTTGAGCGTTTTCTCGGCGGTAACCCCCGCATCGCCACAGGCCGCGAGGAATTCAAAGGCTTCAGTGAGAAGAGCGTCCCCCGCCAGTACGGCAATGGCTTCACCGAATACCTTGTGGTTGGTGGGAACGCCACGCCTGAAATCGTCATTGTCCATCGCGGGCAGGTCGTCGTGTATGAGTGAATAGGTATGAATCATTTCAAGAGCGCATGCGGCCGGCATCACCGGTTCCAGAGAACCGCCCGCGACATCCGCGGCGGCAAGGCACAATATAGGTCGCAGGCGCTTTCCCCCGGCGAACAGACTGTAACGCGCCGCTTCGATGACTTGTTTCTGAAGACCCGCGGCGACCGGGAAAATCTTTTCCAGAGCCGAGTCTATCAACTGCTTTCGCTCAGCAAGATAAGGTTTCAGATCAAATTCTGGCATGATTGGCCGGTCCGTTTCATATGCAAAGATCACCCCTTGATTGGAGTGATCCAAATCGCCAGCTCAACAACAGCGAGTCTTTTGTTATGCGTCAATACAGCCCCAGCAGAGTCCCCGGTAAATACCGGTCAAGCATATATAGTACCATGCACAGTCACTGTATTCCACTGCAAATGAACCCCCCATGTAATTACTCCCGCTCGCCCCGCCCCGCCGGGGAAGCATCAAAAGGCGCCGCGGTCCAGCCGCCCTGCTGGTCTTTCATAAGCACCTGGACCCTGTTTTCGGCCTCCTCCAGCTTCTTGTGGCAGAATTGGGCCAGCCGCATCCCATCCGAGAAACTCTCCATCGCTTCTTCGAGCGGCAAATCGCCCTTCTCCAACTTATCGACAATTTCCTGGAGTCTCTGTAGTGCCTCTTCAAACTGGTCACTTCTTTTCTTCGCCACGGTCGCCCTTTCCACTTCCTTCATCCCGAAGGTTGCCGGTACCCTGCACAAGACAGTCAAGATGCCCCTCGTGAAGCCTGATAACAACTTCCTGCCCGGCCGCGACTTCCCGGAAGCTCCTGATGATCTTCCGATCCCCTGTCCTGTAGGCTATCGAATACCCGCGATTGAGAACCGCAAGGGGGCTCAGGCTTTCCAGTCGTGAAACGCTTCGTTGGAACTTGAGCCGATACCCGTCGAGGATGCGATGATGCTGGAGCAGCAGTTCCCTGCATGCCTGGTTCAGCCCGGCGCGGCGTCTTTGGATTTGGACCATGGGATTAAGATAGAGAAGCCTGTCGCCAAGGTGCATATGAAAAGTCCGGTATTTCTCCAGTCGCATTCGCAGTGCATTCACCAGTCGTTCGGTCCGGTCATCGAGTTGGAGTCTTAAAGTTTCAATCCGCCTCGTGGGGTGCGTTACTCTGCTTGACAAAAACTTCAATTTCAAGGCCAGAGTATCCACCCTCTGCCGCGTTATTTGGACCATCCGGTCGCGGTAGCCCTGGAGGTTGCGCTGGAATTTGTCCAGTGCTCCGACCACCCATTCGGCGGCCGCCGTGGGAGTAGGCATGCGCAGATCAGCCGCCAGATCAGCGATGGTGAAGTCGATTTCGTGCCCCACCGCCGAAATGACAGGAATGGAGCATTGCGTGATTGCGCGAGCAACCGATTCCTCGTTGAAGGACCATAAGTCTTCGAGGCTTCCTCCACCGCGTCCGACTACCAGGACATCCCACTCGTATATGGAGACAAGCCTGTTAGCGGCAAGCAAAGCCTCGGTAATCTCACCACGCGCCTCCGCCCCCTGGACAGCCACGGGAAGCAGAGTGACGTTCAGTGGATACGGGCTCTTCTGAAAAATCTTGAGCATATCCCTTATAGCCGCACCCGATTTCGATGTGACGAGACAAATGTTCCGGGGACAAAGCGGAAGAGGCTTCTTGCGCGCTGCATCGAACAGCCCCTCGGCTTCGAGTTTCTTCTTAAGTTGTTCGAACGCGAGTTGAAGGGCGCCGATACCCGCCGGCTCCATCAGCTCGACTATGATCTGGTACTCTCCCCGTGGTTCGTAAACGCTGAGGCGGGCCTGGCAAAGCACCTGCATCCCGGCTTCCGGGACAAAACGCAAGTACCTGTTCTGTTGACGGAAAAATACCGCGGGAATCTGGCTGTGCTCATCTTTCAAGGTAAAATAGAAGTGTCCCGAAGCCGGGACACGGAAGTTGGATATCTCACCCTGAACCCATACAAACGGGAAGTGCGCCTCCAACAGCGTCTTTATCCGCTGGTTCAGTTTGCTGACTGTAAGGACTCCGCTGTCTTCGTCGCTGTCAGGAACAAACATACTCAAGCATCCAAGGATAGTCTACCGAGGCCCCTAACGGAAGAGCCTGGGATCCATTGCATCGCGCAGCCCCTCACCCACCAGGTTGTACGCCGTGATACTGAGAAAGATGGCAAATCCAGGAAAAACGGTGAGCCACCAGGCAAATTCAATATAATCACGGCTCTGGGAAAGAATGTCACCCCAACTCGGTGTTGGAGGCGGCACACCGAACCCCAGAAAGCTAAGACTTGATTCGGTAAGCACAGCCCCGGCCACTCCAAAAACAGCGGACACAAGTACTGGCGCCATCGCATTGGGGAGCATGTGCAGAAAGATGATCCTGCGGTGGGACGCTCCCAGGGCACGCAGGGCCGTGATGAAATCGAGCTGCTTGAGCTTCAAAAACTCGGCTCGAACGAACCGTGCCACGCCCGTCCAGCCCGTCAATCCTATAACAACCATGATGTTGTATATGCTCGGAGGCAGGAAAGCTATGATGGCTATAATGAGGAAAAAGGTAGGGATGGTGAGCATTATCTCGATGACGCGGCTTATCACAACATCCGTCCACCCGCCGAAATAACCCGCGAGGGCGCCGAGAAAGATGCCGATAACGAGTGCAATCCCCACCGCCACAAAACCGACCGAAAGCGAGACCCGCGCACCATGAATCATCCGGCTCAGAACATCACGGCCGCTGTCATCCGTGCCGAACCAGTGCCTGGCATTCGGGGCTTCCAGGTATTCCAGCAGGTTGTACTCGGTTGGCGAATACCGGACCGGGGGCCAAAGCGCGAAGGCTTCCTCCTTGCCCCCTATGTGGTGGAACATGAATGGGGCCTTCTTCTTCAAATCCTTCCAAGCAAACGATTCTATTTTATCTACTCCGGAAAACACGGGAAAATACGCGCTACCCTGCCGGTAGAAGAAAATCGGTTTATCGTTGGCCAGAAGAGGAGCGAAAATGGCCACGATGAACAAAAGGATCGTCACCCATAGCCCCATTACAGCCATCTTCCGCTTCCTGAAGTGATAGCTCACCATTCTCCAGTAGGTATTTGGCATCTCTTTCTGGAGGTGGACTTCAGGCTCCGTGGTTTGAAGCGTGCCGGATTTTGATGGATCACTCATGTCTGAATCAGGTCTTTCGTGTACTTGTTTACTCCAGCTTGATCCTCGGGTCGAGCGCCGCATAGAGAATGTCCGAAATCAGCAACCCGATAAGCGTGAGGAAAGCCGATATCGTCGTAATCGCCATGATGACCGGGTAATCCCTGCTCAGCACAGCTTCGAAACCCAATTGTCCCATACCGGGAATCGAGAATATGCTTTCAATTATCACGCTGCCGCCGAACATCGATGGCAATAGAAAAGCCAGAAGAGTAACGATCGGCAGGAGCGCGTTTCGAAAGGCGTGCTTGTAGATAACAATCCTCTCGCTCAGACCTTTTGCGCGGGCAGTCCGTATGTAGTCCTCCCGGATCACTTCGAGCATGTCGGCCCGTGTCAACCGCGAAAGGTACGCAAGCCCGCCATAGGTCAGGCAGAATACGGGAACAATAAGGTGCCATGCCCTGTCCGCAAGCCAGGGCAGAAAACCCATCGTTTCGCTCCCGATGGAAGATATCCCGTAAACCGGGAAAATATCCCAGAAATCACCTCCTCCAAAAAGCATTATCAGAAGCACGGCAACCCAGAAGTTGGGGAGTGAATACAGGAAGAAAAAGAGGAGGGTCATGGCGCGGTCGGCCAGAGTCCCGGATTGTGTTGATGAGTAGATTCCGCAGGGTATCGCGATCAGGTAGACCAGAAAAATCGAGATGATATTTAGCTGAATCGTTATCGGCAGCCGTTCCGCGATCTTATCCCAGACATTGCGATGATCTTTGTAGGATGTTCCGAAATCCAGGGTGAAAACCCGTTTTACCCAGAGCAGGTACTGGATGGGGATCGGTTTGTCCAACCCATACAGTTCCTTGGTCTGCTGAACGATCTGTTCGGATATCGCCTTGTCGCCTCCCAGTTCCGCCTGGCCCTTGCCCATCTGAAGCTTCAGCATGGCTGGGTTCCCCGGCGCGAGCTGTATTATCAGAAACGTGATGAAGGTAATCCCCAGTAGCGTCGGGATCATCTGGAACGCCCTTTTCAGCAGGTAGGCTTTCATCTTTGAATTATTCGTCCTCCCTCGGCTACTTCATACGGTAGGCGTTCGTGCCGGCGAGATCGCTCAAGTGCGATACACTCACCCCATCGAACCAGTCTTCCAGGAGATGATACGCGATGGAAATCCTGGAAGGCAGACGCACCGCCCCCACTTCCACTTCCCTCTTAAGATCTTCGGCGCTGAACCAGCGCGCTTCCTCCAGCTCTTTGTCGCCAAGCCGGACTTGCTCATCTTCGGCTTCGGCCCTAAATGCCAGCATCAACGAACACGGAAAGGGCCATGGCTGGGAAGACTGATAATATATTTCCCGCACATGCACGCCAGCTTCCTCGAATGCCTCACGCACAACGGCGGCTTCCGCGCTCTCGCCGGGCTCCACAAACCCGGCCAGAACCGAGTACATGCGATCCGGCCAGCCCGGCTGCCGGGCAAGGAGGCACTTTTCGCCCCTGTGGATAAGCACGATAATCGCCGGATCAGTCCTTGGGAAATGCACCGCTTCGCAACCGGAATTGGAACATTTTCGAAAATGGCCACCTTCACAGTTGATAGTGGGACTGCCGCAAACCCCGCAGAAATGGTTGCGCCCATGCCAGAAAGTGAGTGTTTTCGCATAGGCCAGAATCGCGCCATCTTTTTTTGAGAGCAGTGGTCCGACTGCCCGCAGGTCCCTGAATCTTCCGAGTTGCTCCAGCGAAGGCGGCAGCGCCGAGTTCTCACCCTCTATTTCCACCGCAAAAAAACCCCGGTCGTCTTCTTCTCCGAGGAAGAGGGCCTCTTCGTCATTCATCAGGACCTGTTCAATATCGCGCCTTTTGACGTAGACGGCCCGAGGCGCCGGACCATCAAAGACCAGCACCCTCGATTGCCATACCGGCACGAACACCGAATTGGGATCATCCAATCGCTCCCGCAGCCATTCCACCCGCTTCCGCCTGTTGTGGGCACGATTTAACATGGGGACAGAGAACATGTGATTGCAGGATCTGGCGAAATTATCCATTTGACCTCGAAATTCAAACCCTTTCAGAGCAGGATCAGGGCTCTTTATATTTTTGCGCTTCCTTCGGCACCCACCAGTACAGGGCGGAAAGCCCCATCGGGTACTCCACTACATTCTGGAAACGCCTGGCAACTGCCACCAGCGCCTTGTTCGTAAAGAGGAACGTGTAGGGTTGTTCCTCGTGCACGATCGTCTGAAAACGCGTGTAGAGGGCATAACGCTTCTTCGGGTCGAATTCCCTGCGCGCCTCTTCGATCAGGCGGTCCGCTTCGGCATTAATGAAGCCCACGAAGTTTGACCCCTTTGGCACGGCCTGGGATGAATGCCATATCTGGTAGGGATCCGATTCCCATCCCATCTGCCACGCCATGGTACATGCGTCGAAGTTGTGCTCCTCGATTCTTTGAACAAAAACAGCCCATTCGAGTTTGCGGATAGACATCCTGATGCCAACATCCTTCAGGTTCTCCTGGAGCATCGTGGCGAGTTGCTCGCTAAACTTCGAGCCGGATGAAATCATGAATTCGAATTCAAAATCTTTTCCCTCTTTTTGCAGGATGCCTTCACGCGCTTCCCATCCGGCTGATTGAAGCAGGGCCAAAGCGGCTGACGAATCATACGGATAGGGTTTCAGATTTTTATCATATTCCGGACTGTTAATATAAAACGGCCCCGAGACAACCGTACCCAGTCCAAAAAGGATTTTCCGCAAAATCGTCTCACGGTCGACAAGCATTGTCATGGCCTGCCTGACACGTTTGTCGGAAAAGATACTCTTTCGCGCATTCCAGCCGATGTAGGAGTAACTCGGAAGATAATAGCTCAACTTCTGAAAGTTTTCCTCGAACCTTTTGCTCTGCGTCTGCCGCTCCCACTGAATCGGACGCAGTCCCATCTCGTCAAGGCCTCCCTGCTTCAGCACCTGGAGAGCAACCGTCGAATCAGTGATGATTTTGAAGACTATTTTGTTCAGTGACGGTTTCTCGCCCCAATAGTTCTCGTTGCGCACAAGGGCGATTTCCTTTCCGGTCTGCCAGTGCTGAAGCTTATACGGGCCGGTCCCAATCGGGTTGCGCCCGATTGGGTGCTGGTTGAAGTCTTCCCCTTCCTTGAACAGGTGAGCCGGAACAATGGGTATTTGCCCGCAAAATTCAAGTGCCCGGAAATAGGGAATCTTGTAGCGGTACCTGACCGTGAACTCATCAAGCGCCTCGATTTTTTCGATATCCTGATAGTAATTGCGAAGATGCGCGGCATCTACCTTGGGGTCATTGATGCGCTCGAAGGAAAATACGACATCCCTCGCGGTGAAAGGTTGTCCGTCTTCCCATTTGACATTTCTCTTCAGGTGGAAAGTGTAGGTGAGATGGTCCGGCGCGATCTCCCAACTTTCGGCGAGGACCGGCGCCAACTCCATGGACTCTTCGTCTCTTTTCAGCAGCGATTCATAAATGTAGTTCTGAACAGTGGAAGCGAATGCATCGGTGGAGGTAATCGGATTCAAGGTGGAAGGTTCAGCGTTTAATTGCTCCACCAGCCAGTCGCCCATGACCCTGTTCGCCGGCTGTTTCGTCTCGGTTCCGCCCTCGACGGGCAGGAACAGGAAGCCGAAAATCAGGAACAAGCCGCCCAGCCTGGATAACATGGACCCGCACTTGTTTCTCTCCATAGAACTGATGACCTTCCCACAACAAGTCTTCGGGGCGAACTCCCGCGAGTGTGAAAGAGTCTATATATCCGAGTTCAGGTCGCTAATCAACCGGTTGCGAAGCCAACCGAATAATCGCGCGGAACCGCGAGGCGCTAGTTCGGCAACGCCTCAAGGGCCAACCATGCATGGTCATGTATGGCGGACGGCAACCGCCCCGGGGGGAATTTAGGTACTGAGCGGTCGAAATGCTTCTGATCCTTGCACTTCAAACTCTCGGGAAGTAAATTTCTTTCAAGAAATTGCGGGAAACGGCATTCGACGCCCGCACACCTGCAACATGGATGGGCATCGATCGCAGCGTTTGCGGTACCTGGCATTGGGGAAAGGTGGGACCGCGCGGCGGGAAGCTTTATCGGATCTCATCATCCTCGGCTTTGAGGCTTCGTAAGGTTGGCAAGTTGGTGATGCCGGAACCTGACACAAGTAAACCTTCCGCACGGACATACAATGCGGAAGGGGGCGCTCGACGTCATGAATCTTACAGTGCCGTGACATCGATTTTACGTATAAATTCGCTTACGCTTTTCATCAAACGATCCATCTTCTCCTCGCTCCCATTCTCCATCGAGTCTTTCGCGGCCTCGACCGGAGCAGCCGAAGAGAGCGCCGTTTCACCGGGCAAAACCTCTATAGCTTCCGGGGACTCAGGGTTGAGTCCGTCCAACGGGTCACCTCTGAAGAATTCCATGCTCTCCCTATACCGTTTCATGATTCTCCCTCCTGCTGGCAATGTGCCGATACGGTTCCTTACTGGCACCAGAAAGTAACCATCCTCCTTTGATATGTAAAGTGCCAAAGGTTGATATGTTTCGATAATTATTGGCCTTTTCTCCGAATATCCTCCATGGATTTTTCCCTTGCGACAATTGGCCGAAATTGTATTCTATTATAGTACCTCTCTATGGGGATTCGGCAGTTCTTTCTGTTTACTCAAGAGGAGTTTTCGATGCAACTCATCGATGGCCAGCGATATTGTCTTCCCAATGGTGAAAAGGTCACCGCCAGACTCATTGACGGCAGGTTCGTGCTCGAGTTCAAGAGACAGTACAGAACGCCTCTTGCGGTGGGAGAGGACGGGACTTTATTCCTCAGAGGCGAGTCATCGGGGTTTTCGCTCGGATCGCTCGCTCTCGACGAATCGGACCAGAACGGCTGACGCGGAACGCGCACGCGGCAACCGAATATTTGCCGGATTGACTTGTGGGAAAGAGGCGGTTAGTCTATCAATCCAGAAAGTTATCCCGAAAAACGCATTTATTCGGCGTAATTCCACATCCGGAATCCGAAATGATACTACCGCGTCACTTGATCCGAACGGAGTGTAGGGCATGATTTGCCGAAGAGCCAATGCAGAGTCCAAATATCGCATCGAGAGAGGTTTTACCCTTATCGAGCTTCTGATTGTCATGATTATCCTCAGCCTCCTGGCAGCGTTGGTGGCCCCGAAGATGTTTCAGAAGATCGGGTCATCCAAACAGAAGGCGGCAAAGACTCAGATAGCCCTTTTTGAAGGCGCTCTCGACCAGTTCAGGCTCGATGTCGGGAGGTATCCTTCCACCGAGGAAGGCCTGGAGAGCCTGCGCAAAAATCCCCGTCTCGACCATTGGGACGGTCCTTATTTGCCGAAGGATGTACCGGGAGATCCCTGGGGCAAATCTTATATATACCGGTCTCCGGGTGAACACGGCGACTACGATCTCTATTCCCTTGGGGCTGACGGTCAGGATGGAGGCGAGGGAGAGAACGCGGACGTGACCAGTTGGAATTAGTCCAGGTGGCGTAGCTTTTCCACCTCTATATCATCATCGAAGAATGATACATGCGGGCAACCCGTTATCGATAATCCGGAAGAGAGTTCATTGAGACCCCATTCTTTATCCCGATCCACGATCCTGGGCCAGATGGTCTTTTTTGCCGCCATGGGATCGGCGGGCACCTTTTTGCATTACAGCATACTCATCGGCCTCGTGCAGCTCCTGAAGATTGCCCCAACGCTGGCGAGTACCGTCGGTTTTATCTTCGGCGCTCTTACGAATTATCTTCTCAATTATCGCTATACTTTCCGCAGCAGAAAAAGTCATAGCCTGACAATCGGGAAGTTCTACGCCGTCGCATTGTCCGGGATGCTTCTGAATGCATTGCTTCTGGGCATTTTCGTAGACATACTGTCCCTGCACTATATCCCGGCCCAGGTGCTGACCACCTTTCTCATCTTCCTCTGGACTTTTTCAGGCAACCGGTGGTGGACATTCAGCGGCGACAATTCAGCCAAACCTTGAACGCAATCACTGATCCAACTCACCTGAGGCATTCCCATCCCTATCCTGCCGGGAGTGAACCCCGTTTTGGAGCATCTGGAGGTTGTAGTAGAGTCCGAGCCTGCCCATTAGTTCCTCATGGGTACCGCGCTCCATGATTCTTCCCTGGTCGAGCACGATAATCTGGTTTGCCCGCCTGATTGTAGACAACCGGTGGGCAATAATGATGCTGGTCCTATTGGAGAGAAGCGCCCGGATCGCTTCTTCGACCAGCATCTCCGTTTCCGTGTCCACGTTAGCGGTTGCCTCATCCAGAATCAGTATTTTAGGATTTCGAGCCAGCACCCTTGCAAAGGACAGCAGTTGCTTTTGCCCGGCCGAGAGGTCCATCCCGCCCTCCCCGATCCGGGTTTCAATCCCGTCCGGCAGCTTGCTAACAAGTCTTGAAAGTTGTGACATCCTCAGGATTTCTTCCAACTCGTCCTCTTGGAGGTCGCGGTCGAGCAGAATGTTAGCCCGGAATGATCCCGGCACTATGAAGATGTCCTGCATGACAAGACCGATCTGGTCCCTCAGCCATTTCGGCTCAAGGCCCTGGATATCGATCCCATCCAGAAGTATCTGCCCGTGGGATGGATCGTAGAATCTTTCCAGAAGGTTTATTACCGTTGTCTTCCCCGAACCGGTGGCGCCCACGATTGCAAGCGTCTGCCCCGAATCTATCGAGAAGGATATCTCATTCAGAACAAGCCTATCGGGTTCGTAGCCGAAAGAAACGCCGCGGAATGCAATGTCCCCTCTGACATCCGGGGGGCTGACGGGGTCAGGCAACGGCGCAATGTAATCCCTGGTTTCCAGGAGCTGGAAGATTCTCTCCGCCGATGCCATGGCGGACTGTACGATTGTGTATTTTTGTGAAAGTTCACGGAGGGGCTGGAAAAAAAGACGCATATACGAGATGAAGGCGGTCAGCATGCCCAGGGTCATGTAATTCTCGAGTATCTGGCTCCCCCCATACCAGATGATAAGCGCGAGCGCTATGGAACTCATCACCTCGATGAGCGGGACAAAGACACCGAAGACTCGTATCTGATACATCGCCGAAACGAAGTACTTACGGTTTAAATCCGTAAATCTCTTTTTTGCATCCGTTTCCCGCAGGAAGATCTGGATTATCGAGATCCCCGAGACCGCCTCCTGCAGGAATGCGTTGATTCCGGCAAGGTGAGCCCGGATGCCGCGGAAGGCATCCCGGCTGAGCCGTCCGAACCAAAGCGTTATGAGCATCATCAGGGGAAAGGTCAAAGCGAGAAGCACCGACAGGCGCCAGTTCATCCAGAACAGGATCGCCAGGATGCCCAGCAAACGCACTCCATCATTGAAGAGCGTGATAATTACCGAGGTAAACATCTCGTACATGTTCTGAATATCGTTAGTGTGGCGGGTTACCAGTCTGCCTACCCGGTGCGCGCTGAAAAAGGAGAGGTTCAAATGGATGACATGATTGAACAGGCTCTGGCGCAGGGAATGCATTATCCTCTGGCCGGTCCATTCCAGGGCGATAACCTGGAAGAAATTGGCGATGAACCCAAGAAGGATAACTCCCAGGAAAAACGCCCCCATAACCGACAGTCCATGGAGTCGCTCATCGATCGCCACCGCGTCATTCAGAATATACCGGTCCATGGCAACCTGCACGAGCCGGGGCCAGACCAGGCTCGTGCCCGTTATGACAAATGCGAGGCCGACCGCCAGCATGACCCATTTCCACTGAGGCAGCATGAACTTCAGCAGTCGCCCCCACAGTTTCAGATCGCTCAAATAGCGGGTGTTTTCACTCTCAAACGTTTCCTGATCGAATTCCATCACCTGTCCGCCTGCCACTCCTCAGCTTCCCCTTCGGGTTCATCGACAGTATTTGTCCCTCCGCTGGTCTGGCGCGTGTAGATCGTCTCATAAAAGGCGTTTCGCCTGATCAACTCCTCGTGAGGTCCACGATCCACGACTCGCCCATTATTCATCACGAGGATTTCCGTGGCATCCGCGAGCGGGGCGACTCTATGGGACACTATGATGCACGTCCGTCCCCTGATATAAGAGGCTATCGACTGGATTATTGCGTGCTCCGTCTCCATATCCACGGCCGACAAGGCATCGTCGATGATTATTATCGGCCGTTCGAGCAGCAGCGCCCGCGCGATCGCAAGCCGCTGCCTCTGCCCTCCGGAGAGCTTGACTCCCCTCTCCCCGATCCTGGTCTCGTAACCCCGAGGCATCGCGATTATCTCATCATGGATTGCCGCCGCCCTTGCAACTCTTTCGATATCAGCGCTGGAGGCATCCGGTTTCCCCAGGGCGATATTGAACGCGATGGTATCGGAAAAGAGCACCGCATCCTGAGGAACATAGGCTATCGCACTGCGAACGGAATGGATCGATATGGTATTGACGTCGTTTCCATCCAGGAAAAGAGTCCCATCCTCCACGTGGTACAACCGGCTCAACAGGTTGCAGAGGGTAGTCTTGCCCGCCCCGGTACGCCCGACTACTCCCAGGAGGGTCCCCCGCGGCACAGTGAGACTAAGTGATTGAATGCCCGGTTCAATCTGGCCCGGGTAGCGGAATGTGAGGTTCTCGATCCGGATATCCCCTCTGGTTATATCCACGGATGAAACCCCTGCATGCTCCGAAAGGACAGACTCCGTATTGAGCAGTGCGTGAATCCTGGAAAGCGACGTTACACCGCGCTGGAACAGGTCGGCCACCCACCCCATTGCCATCATCGGCCAGGTCATAATGAAAAGGTAGTTGATAAATGCGACGAAATCCCCCGCCGTGATTGCTCCCGAAATTGTCAGCCGCCCCCCGAAGACAAGGACCAGCAGCATGCTGGCGTTCCCAATGAAACCGGAAATGGGGAAAAGAGCGCCATAGACGAAAGCGAGCCGCAGGTTGTTTCTCACATATTTCTCACCCATCTCGGAAAAGCGGGCGGACTGTAGATCTTCCTGGTTATAGGCTTTAACAAGGCGTATCGAAGCGATGCTCGACCGGACAAACTCCGTCAGCAGTGAAAACTGCTCCTGCACGCTCTTAAAGCGCCTGTGCAGTCGGGAAGAAAGGAATCGAGTGAGGACCGCAAGCACGGGCATGGGGGCAATAGCGACAATAGTCAGCGTGGGATGGATATAGAGCATGAAGCCGAATGCCGCGAGCCCCATGAATACGGCGTCCACGAAGGCAACGATTCCCATTCCCGTTGCAAGCTGCACCGATGATAGGTCGTTTGTGGCAAGCGCCATTACCTCTCCCCTGGTAGTCTTTTGGAAAAAAGACTTGTCCAAGAAGAGCAGGTGCGAAAACATCGTGCCTCGCAAGTCTGTTTCGAGGATCCGGGAGAACCCAAGGATGAGCTGTCTCCAGACAAAGCGAAACAATGCGATAACCATGGCGATCAGAACGATATAGATCCCGTATTCCAGGAGTCCCGCCGCGGTTGCGGCGCCTGTTTGGATGGAATCCACGGCCCATTTGACAACGCGGGGGATAAACAGTTGGAGCAGATCGACCAGGATAAGGGCCAGAAATCCTCCCAGAAGCCGTAATGCGTGTCGTCTGAAAATGGGAACAATAAGGCTGATCGAATGCCAGGAGCTGTCTGTTTGAGTGCTCTCGGGACCCGAGCCCCCATCCATGCTCTTGAAGGGTCCTCTCACCGCGAAATTCCCGTCAAATACATTCCTTGAAACCCTCTCAAACGTGTTTGAGTTTTCTGTTTATTCCCCCGGCAACCGGGCATTTCGCTCATCATCGCGAAATTCGAATGATTATATCCTGATCAGCGGCGCCGTGCTCATGCCGTATTCACGCCAAACCGGCGAATTCCCGACCCGTCGTGTAAGTTTCCTCAAGCCAGACGGGATTGTCGTGCAGATCCTCTGGATTGTCGAGCCCCTTATAAAGGAGACTCTTCCAAATCTCCATATCCAGCGTGTCCAGGAAATATTTCATCGAAAGCAGAACACCTTCGAAAAGCCTGCTCCCACGCGTGGCGCCGGCACAGACAAAAAGCGCCTTCCGGGACGGCTGCCTGATTCCAAAAGGCGCCTTATCTATGAGATACTTTTTCGCCCACAGCGCCTGGCAGCGATCCATGAAGATCTTGGTGTGCGCGCTCACTGTATAGAAAAAGATAGGCGAGGCGATCATGAGACCTTCACAGGCAATAAGTTTGTCATGAAGCGGCTGGAAGTCATCCTTTATGACGCAACGCCCCGATTTTCTACATCCGTAAATCTCCAGGCATGGCGACATCTTGAGATCTCTGAGAAAGACTTCTTCCACTTCCGCCCCGCCTTCACGAGCACCTCTTACCGCATTGGCCAGCAACAGGGACGTCGTCCCCTCCCGCCGAGGACTTCCATAGACCGCCAAAATCTTATTCATATCCGGGCTCCTCATTAACCCAAGAACAGACCCGCCGTTGCTCGGGGTGGCTATTGTTCATCTCGGCTTCTTCCGCTACGCGATCATCTATTCCATATAAGCGGCCAGCGGTGATAATCATAGTGGAACATGCGGCATTTCTCAGCACTATTTTATGATAACACCGAACGCGCTCTCCCTTGAGAAAGGTTTTCGAATGAAATCCGATGTCGGGATTTATGACCCTGTGATCCCTGGCCGGGGACCGGCAGACTTGATGAATTAATCCGCTAAGACGCCGATATATTTATACGGCATTAAATGCTTGCACTCTTCTTCACTCACTTTTAATGCGTATAATCAAATGACTTTGGTTTACCTGCCCGTCGATTCCACACTTACAGCAACATACTTTGCCCTATCCATGCACAAGTTGCCGTTTGACATTCACCCACGCAAAAAGTAGACTTACAGACGCTGAAAAGTAGACGACGAGAGTGCCGGCGATCGTTGTCATTCCAGTTCCGAGTCCTTTCCACCTCATCTTTTCCAGGACTCTCGTACATGGCTTGCATTTGCCTGGCTGTCCCATTGCCCCGCACATTCATGAGAAAAAATTAACGAAAGGGGGGATACCCTGAACCATTAGCTTAGTTTCTTCATTCCAAAATTTATGTCCGACCCGATAGGAGAAGAGGATGAAACTGACACGAAGAGATTTCCTCAAGATCTCGGGCGCCGCAACCACTGGTCTCGCATTAAATGGGCTGGGACTGGATCTGCATCCAGTCGAGGCGTACGCCTGGGAGCTGCGCACGAAGGATGCCAAGGAGACGCCCTCCATCTGCTGCTTCTGCGCGGTGGGTTGTGGTATCCTATGCCACACAGACAAGAAAACCGGAAAAGTTATCTACACCGAAGGTGACGCCGACCATCCAATCAACGGGGGCGCCCTGTGCGCAAAGGGGGCTTCCGCCTACCAGATCGCCCAGAATGATAAGCGCGCCGCAAACGTCCTATACCGTGCTCCCAACAGTGATAAATGGCAGGTCAAGAAGTGGGACTGGGCACTGAAGGAAATCGCCAGGCGCGTGAAGAAGACCCGCGATGCCAGCTTCGTTGCCAAGAATGCCCAGGGCCAGATCGTAAATCGCTGTGACGGAATAGCTTCCGTTGGAAGCGCAGCGATGGATAACGAGGAATGCTGGCTTTACCAGACGATGCTGCGCGCCCTCGGACTCTTTTATATCGAGCACCAGGCACGCATTTGACACAGCGCCACTGTCGCGGCTCTGGCAGAGTCGTTCGGACGCGGTGCCATGACCAATCACTGGATAGACCTCGCAAACAGCGACTGCATACTCATCATGGGCAGTAATGCAGCCGAAAACCACCCAATTTCATTCCGCTGGGTAATGAAGGCCAAGGACGGCGGCGCCACCGTCATCAATGTCGACCCACGCTACACACGCACATCAACCAAAGCGGATATTTATGCACCTCTGCGCTCCGGGACCGACCTTGCATTCCTGGGAGGAATGATCAAATACATTGTCGAAAACGACAAATACTTCAAGGAATACATCCTCAACTATTCCAACGCATCCTATATCCTGGGCGAGAAATACGGTTTCAAGGATGGTCTTTTCTCGGGCTTCAACGCCGATAAGAAGGCTTACGATGCCTCCAACTGGGGTTACGTTCTGGATGAGCAGGGAATTCCGAAGAAAGATCCGACCCTCCAGGACCCGCGTTGCGTTTTTCAGTTGATGAAGGATCATTACTCCCGCTACGACCTGGATACAGTTGCTTCCATTACCGGCACGCCCAAGGCTGACCTTCTGAAAGTCTATGAAGCATACAGTGCCACGGGCGTTCCGACCAAAGCCGGTACTATCATGTACGCGATGGGCTGGTGCCAGCATACCGTGGGTGTTCAGAACATCCGGACGATGTCCATCATCCAGGTGCTGCTCGGCAATATGGGCATCGCGGGGGGCGGAGTGAATGCGCTTCGCGGCGAGTCCAATGTTCAGGGATCAACCGATGCCGGCCTTCTGTTCCACATCCTGCCCGGCTATCTGCCCACTCCCACGGCTTCACTGCAAACTCTCGCCGATTACAACAAGAAGAACACTCCAACCACCAAGGACCCGCTCAGTGCCAACTGGTGGCAGAACCGCCCCAAATACGTGGTCAGTCTCCTCAAGGCGCTATATGGCGATGCCGCCAAGCCGGAAAATGACTTTGCCTACTCCTGGCTCCCGAAGGGCGAAGAAGGCAAAGCCTACAGTTGGCTTGATCTTTTCGACGCCATGTATGCCAGGCAAATCCAGGGTTTCTTCGCCTGGGGAATGAACCCGGCCTGCAGCGGAGCAAATTCAAACAAGACGAGAGAGGCGCTGGCCAACCTGGAATGGATGGTAAACGTAAACGTTTTCGATAATGAGACGGCCTCCTTCTGGAAGGGGCCGGGAATGGATCCCAGGAAGATAAAGACAGAGGTATTCTTCCTCCCCTGCGCCGCGTTCTTGGAAAAGGAAGGCTCTATATCCAACAGCGGAAGGTGGGCGCAGTGGAGATACAAGGCGCAGGAGCCCGTCGGCGAATCGAAACCGGACGGCGACATCATCCTCGAGCTTTTCAATGAAATTCGGACGCTTTACCAGAAGGATAAAAAGGCCAGGTTCCCTGATCCCATTTTGAATCTGAAGTGGGATTATGCAACCAAACACCAGTTTGACCCCCATTTGGTCGCGAAGGCAATCAACGGCTTCTGGACCAAAGACACCACAATCGGAGACAAAACTTACAAGAAGGGCGAACCGGTCGCCGCATTCGCATTGCTCCAGGCGGACGGATCAACTTCCTGCGGCAGTTGGATCTATTGCCAGAGCTACAATGCCGACGGCAATAATATGGCCAGACGCGATAAAAGCGATCCGAGCGGGATCGGACTTTACCCGAAATGGTCCTGGGCATGGCCCGTGAACCGGAGAATTATATACAACCGCGCTTCGGTCGATCCCACCGGCAAGCCATGGAACCCCAATAAAGTAGTGGTCGAATACGTTGGGGAAGTGAAGGACGGAAAGTACGTTTCCGGTTCATGGAAAGGCGATGTGCCCGATGGTCCCTGGCCTCCGCTGAAAAACCCGGACGGCTCGTCGCGACAGGACGGAAAACTGGCTTTCATTATGAAATCGGACGGCTACGCCTCCATATTCGGCCCAGGCCTCAAGGACGGCCCATTCCCGGAACACTATGAACCATTGGAATGCCCTGTCGAGAAAAACCCTCTCAGCGCGCAACTGAACAGTCCGGTCGCCGCGACATTCAAATCAGCAAGAGATGTCATAAAAAGCTGCGATCCCCGCTTCCCCTTCGTGGGCACAACTTACCGCGTAACAGAGCACTGGCAGACCGGTGTGCTGACCCGATGGCTGCCGTGGCTTGTTGAAGCCGAACCTCAACTGTTCGTCGAGATGAGCGAGCAGCTTGCCCAGTTACGTGGCATCAAGAACGGCGAGAAGGTAGTGGTCGAATCTCCGAGAGGTTCCCTTGAGGCCGTCGCGATTGTTACCAAGCGCTTCAAGCCTTTTACAGTCCAGGGAACGGAAATACACCAGGTAGGCCTGCCGTGGCACTTCGGTTGGATCTATCCCCCCGATGGAGGCGACAGCGCCAATCTGCTTACGCCATCGGTTGGAGATCCCAATACCAGGATCCCGGAATCAAAGGCCTTTATGGTTAATGTGCGAAAGAAGGGGGCATAAGCCATGGCAGGTAAAAGCATCTTTATAGATACTACACGCTGCACCGCCTGCAGGGGTTGCCAGATGGCATGCAAAAACTGGAACAGGAACGGCGCCTCCGCGACCAAGAATCTCGGAAGCCACCAGAACCCGCCTGATCTGGATGGCAACACTTTTAAGCTCGTCCGGTTCAGTGAAGTGGAAACAGAGGGAAAGATCGCGTGGTATTTCTTCCCGGACCAGTGCAGGCATTGTCTCGAACCCCCGTGCAAAGACACCATAGAAGGCTATGTCAATGACGCGGTTGTCCTCGATGATGCTACCGGTGCTGTCGTGTATACCGAAAAGGCGAAAGAGGCGCCCTTTGACGAGGTCAAAACCAACTGCCCCTATGACATCCCAAGGCAGAATGCAAAAGGGCAAACCGTAAAATGCACCATGTGCGTCGACAGGATCACCAACGGAATGAAACCGGCCTGCGTCAAGATCTGTCCGACCGGTGCGATGAATTTTGGTGAGAGGGACGAAATGCTGAAGCTTGCCAAAGAGAGGCTCGCCCTTCTGAAGGAAAGATATCCAAAGGCGCAGCTCCTCGATGCCGATCAGGTCCGAGTCATCTATCTGGTCGTGGATGACCCGAAGAAGTATCACAAAAACGCAGTCGCAAGCCTGCGGCCCGGCATCGGCAATGGGAACGCAAACAAGCTTGCCGGACCGCTGAGGAGAATCTTCGAATCCGTGATCGGAGTGTGACCTGCCACATATCCCGCCCGTCCAGGCCTCGACCGTTCTGGCGGGTGGGATTACAGGTTATGCCGCAACGGGCGCTCCTGAGCGGATCACAAGGTACTCATTTCTTCTTTTCACAGCACTTTTTATATCGAAGGAGCCGAGGTCGCGAAACCGGCTTCGTCTTTTTGAGGAGAACGGCAAAATTGCATAACGCTATAAACCGGGACAAGGAAAAAATAGAACGGGCTATCGCTCTGGCACGCGCCGAGAAACCCGCTTACTCACACCTTTATTCATTTCTGGAGTCGCTGTTCATCGCGGGGGCCGAGGCTAAAGCAGATTTGCGCGTGAAAATCCCCCCATTGTCCGGCGTTCCTCCGGAAAGAAAATGGGAAGACGGATTCCCACTGCTGAATCGCTGGGACTTCCAGGTAGATACACAAGCAGCCGGACGTATCCTCGATGCCGCTGGAAAGGCAATCCCGGAGCAGAATCTCCAATTGGCACAGGCATGGAAAGCGCTGGCCCGCGCCATTCCCGAAAACAGTTCCGAAAGGGATAGGTTCTGGGGCAGCTTTCTCCACCACGAAATGGAACCATGGGAAGAATGGATCGACGCCGGAGAGGATGGCCTTGACCTGGCCTCCATTCTTTTTCTTGCCCGAAGCGCCATCAAGCCATCTTTGGAATTTACAGCCAGTACTCTCCTTGAAAGCCATCCGATCCCGGATTCATGGCTCAAGGGCTACTGCCCGGTTTGCGGATCTTTTCCCTCCCTGCTCTACCTGGAAGGCGACGGCAATCGCAAATGTTTCTGCTCCTGGTGCTCAACCTCGTGGGACATCCACCGGATTCAATGCCCGTATTGCGATAACCGTTATCATGAGTCCCTGGGTTATCTGGCACTGGAGGCAGAGCGGCAGAACAGGATCGTCTACTGTAATCCGTGCGGATTCTATTTCAAACAGGTGGACACCCGGGAAATGCCATACGCTCCGTACTGGCCACTCGAGGAATGGACTACTCTTCACCTGGATCTTGTCGCGCAAAAGTCCGGCTGGCGACAACCGCCTTCTCCCGCTCCCAAGGTCTATGGAACGAGCGAATAAGCCAGCCCCCCGGCATATCCAAAAAGGGATGCAGCGCTGCTTCGATTTCTTCGTGGCTCGGTGGGAGTTTCTCGGAAATCTAAATCGGAAATCCAAATAGGAAGGGTCAAAAAACGGGCATTGCCCTACGCGAAAAGATCGGGCTTGAGTTCCGGCGCCTTCCCGCAACGCCTTACAATTTCCGCGTAGAGCCGCAGAATTTCCAGCTTAATCTCGGCGGCGTCATCCTTTCCTTCCGGAAGGTTTTTCAAAGCCATATACTCCTCGCATTTCTCGGCCATCTGGCGATAAAGCGCTCTCACCTCGCCTTCCCTGGTCCTGCCCGATTGCATGGCATGCCCTCCTTCTGATCATAGTTAAAACTGATCGTGGAGTATGGCAATGCCTGTGAACAGAAAATCATTACGAACGGAGTACAGTGGATTACAAGTATTGAAATTTATTGCTCAAGGAATTTTGGGCCTTCAATAAGTAATAGGCGTCCTTGAGTGCCCGGCCATAAGCGCAAGCGGGGTTGTCCGCCCTTACATACCCCAAGGCGACCGTTATCCCGAGCGCAACCGCCTTGCCGGCCCGTGCTGATAAGCTCCGAGTTTCAGGCTCGCTCGGAGGATTTCATTTCGTAATCCTTCTCATTATCCGGCCGCTGAGGAAATCGAGCGCTACGGCTGCAACGTAGCTGAGAGGCAGGAGTGTACAGGTGAGAAAGACGAAATTGCCGAGTGTATGTGTCACGGTCGAGGGCATTACGCCCACATAGCTAAAGACTGGGACATGCACGATGTAGACTGAGTAGGAATGCTCGGAGAGCCTTTTCAGAAAACCGAACTGCCCAAACCTGAAGGCAAGACCCCAGGTCAGCAGGAGCAGAAAAAATACAAAGGCAAGCGCGACATGAAAGAGGTGCAGAAATGCCAGGCTCATCATGGGAATCAGCGCGACTCCCACGAACAGATAGACTGCCATCACGCAGGCAAAGACCCCGAAAGGGCCGCTGAAGAGATCGCGCCGCGAGGTTCCGGCGGATTTCCATAGCGAGGCTAACCACATACCGATAGCAAACTCCGGGAGCCGACCCGGCAGGTTAAAATGCATCAGCTTTTCAGCCAGGCTGGGAAATGAAGATACGGGTGACGGAATATACCAGGCAAGAAACATCCATGTCCCCCAGCACAGCGTGGTGATCGTCAGCGCCGCCTTTGCGGGACCCATTCGATTGAAGAGCAGGAGTATGACAGGAAAGAGGAGATAGAATTGAGCAAGCTGCCCCATATACCAGAAATGGGAAAAGTTTGAGAACATATTGCCATAATCGAGTGAATTCACGAACAGGAGATGCTGTACCAGCATTTCCAAAGCAGCGGGCAGAGGGTAATCGAAGCGCAGGATGTTCGCCGCCGTGAAAAGCAACAGTGCCAGGTAATAGGGAGGAAAGACGCGCAGCACGCGTTTTCGCAAAAAAGCGGCATAGCCCATGAATGGACGGCGCTCCGGCCCCAGATGCGGCAAGGCCAGTAGAAAACCCGAGATTATATTGAAGAGAATGACTCCGTCCGATGCGGAACTGAATACCGGGTCCAGTATCTTCTGAGCCGCGCCGTCCGCGGTAACGATAACAGTCTTCCAAAGGTGGTGCAGAAATATGGCCAGCATTGCCACAACACGAAGAGTGTCCAACTGAGGTATTTCGATCCGCATCATCGGGGTATTTGTTCCTTGGCTGGATCGGTCGTTTGTCCGCATGCTTCCACCCGCCTTCATGAAGTCATCCTCGAGGATTTCCCATCCACCCTTCAAGCACTCCTGTCCCGTTATACCGATTCACAGACCCCTACCGCGCCCGGAGATGCGGAATCGGTACACGGACTGTCATATCGTACTGAGTCCCCCTGCCTTCGCCAGCGCCTGGACCATCACGGGCCAGAAGATGCGCGCAAAGCACCCGCACCGGCAGGGACTCACACATCCGCTTCAATAGTATCGGTTCAGCACCGCGAAATCGTTAGCCAATTGGGTGCCGGCTTTTAATGTTTTGGAATTTCGCGCGGCATGGTTTAAAAAGAGCACAAATTCCGATTCGAATCATGCTGGCAATCCAAATGTTGGACAGCCGGTATTGCTTTGTTGGGAGACCGCCATCAACTCTCCGCTCTTTTGAGAGCATGGCCTTGTGATTCAGATGGGCCCTGCATTTCTCGACCGGCACGGATTGGGAAACGTTCAGACCGAATGACAACGAATTTCTGAAGGTATGGCACGGAAAACAAACGGATGAAGACATTTGCGGTCTCTCTTGTAATTTCGGTTCTATTGGCTATTTTGACGCCCGCGGTCGCGACATCGGATCCATCCATGCCCCCCCGTCCTTCCAGCAGGCCTCCTGTCAGACCCGATGCCTCCGAATTGCGCAGAGCATCGGAACTTTTCCTGCTGACGAGGGAAGAGAACCGGCGCCTTCGGTGGGACCAGTGCCTGGCCCAGAAAGCCTTTATCCGCGCAAAACAACTCGTCGTCCAGGGTTATTTCGAGCACCACGACCCCACAACAGGCAAGAACCCCGCATGGGAACTCGTTCGTCGCTGCTATGCATGCCGGTCCGCCGGAGAGAACCTCGCCAAGGGAATGGACAGGCCCGAGAGAATCCATCAGGCGCTCATGAACAGTCCGACTCATAGGAAAAACATTCTCGATCGGCGCTTCCAGCGGCTGGGAATTGGTTGCTATGATTATGTGTGCGTTGAACTTTTCGCGGGATTTTAAAAACAGATACGGGCGAGTTCCAGTGATCACTCACCTTGGAGCCAGTCACTGATCCAGCTTCTCTTCATCTGTTTTTTTCCGGCCTCATACTCAAAATGCTACCTTCTTTTTTATTTTATGGTTAAATAATGCCCTCATACTGCCGCAATTGTTTCAGCGAGTGTTCCTATGACCACCATACCCATACACTTTCTTCCCCCGAGGGATACCTGGCCGGAATTCACAATTCCGGACGAATCCACCGATATCCCGTACCGGCTTAACCTCGCTGATTTCCTCCTGGACCGCCACATCAGGGAGGGCCGGGGCGACCATATAGCGATCAAGTTTCAGGACCGGACGTTCTCCTACTCACTGCTTCAAAGTCTTGTAAACAGATTTGCAAACGGCTTGAGGTCCGCGGGCGCGGAGGCCCAGGACCGGATAGGAATCCGCCTGGTCAATTCACCCCAGGCGATTGTCACAATTTTTGCCATCGAAAAGATCGGCGCCATTCCCGTGCCCACATCCCCTCTCTGGTCCGCCGAGGAACTCGCCTATGTCGTCAATGACTCGGAGATGAAGTTCCTGGTGGTCAACATCTCGTTGAACGGCCCGGTAGAGGATGCGAAAGAACAGTTCGAGCATGGCACGCGCGTAATTATCATCGGGGGCAGCGAGGCCGAAGTTCAAAAGGCCGGAGACCTTTCTTTCGAAAAAATGGTGGCCGGCAGTCATCCCGATATCGAGCCGGAAATGCTTGACCAATGGGACATCGGGGTGATCCTCTACACTTCCGGCACAACCGGCATGCCCAAGGGGTGTGTACACTACGTCCGTCCCACTCTCCTGACCGCCCGCCTTGTCAATAAGTATGTCTATGGACTCAAGCCCGGCGATACCCTGGGCGGATCGGCCCCGGTATCTTTTGCCGCCGGGTTCGGCACCTTTGCACTCCTGCCCTTCGATGGAGGAGCGGCGGTATCGCTTCTGCCCAAATTCAGCCCCGTTGACATGCTGCAAACCATCCAACATCACCGGATAACCGTTTTAACGGGTCTTCCTACCGCGTACCGGGCGCTTCTGCGGTGCAAGGACCTCAAGAAATACGACATCAGTTCCGTACGCCTTTTCACATCCGGTGGAGACTCACTGGGCGCCGAAACTTTTCATCTCTGGAAGAATGCTATTGGAAAACCCATTTGGGAGGGTCTCGGGGGAACCGAGGTACTGCACCTTGTAACCAGCAACACCATGAATCGGGAGCCGGTCCCCGACTCAATCGGAAAACCTCTGCCGGCGGTACGCGTCAGGATAGTGGATTTTTCCGGCAAGGAATGCAAGCCGTTTGATATTGGAAGCATGACCCTGAAGTGTCCTTCGGGCACCATCTACTGGAAGCCGTACGAAAACGGAGAGAAGCTGCTCTATTCACAGAAGTCCGTGGTCGTGGATGGTTGGAACCGGACCGGGGACGCAGTCTATCGGGATAATGATGGAAACATCTTCTTCGTCTCCCGTGAAGATGACATGATAAAAACTTCGGGCTATCGCGTAAGCCCGGTGGAAGTCGAACAGGCTATTGCAAGGCACCCGGCGGTGGCGGACGTCGGCGTGGTCGGAATTCCCGATCTGGAGAAGGGGCAGATAATCAAGGCAGTTGTTGTTCTGAAGCCCGACTATGAGCCGGGCGAGAGCATCTCCGCGGAACTGAAACACTTCATGAGGAAGTTTATCGCGGTATACAAGCTTCCCAGAATCTTCGAATATGCGGACAGCCTGCCCCGCACTCCTACCGGCAAACTCTTACGGCGCAAACTTCGCAATCAGCCATCAACCCGGCCGGTCACCAGGAGCTGATTTCGCTCCCACAGCAAGACACGGATCCGATTGACTGGACAGCGGCACGGAACCCGGGACTCCCGTGTCCGTGCCGACTCCACGCACGTGCGGGCCCCGTCAACTCACCAACTGGATCATTTCCCGCACCGCCCGTTCCATTCCAACCAGGATTGCCCTGGCAATTATGGAATGGCCTATGCTGAACTCCTCGATTTCCGTAATATTGCGCAGCCAGAAGATGTTCTGGTAGTCAACCCCATGACCGGCATGCGCGCCGATTCCGAGCTTCCGCGCAAGTCTGGCGGCAGTGACAAGCCTCTCGTACTCTTCCTGGCGGCGCGCAAAAGAGCGCGCTTCCGCAAAGGCGCCGGTGTGTAGCTCCACATATTCCACTTCAAGCCTGTGGGCCGTCTTCACATGCTTCGCGTCCGGATTTATAAAAAGGCTGACGGCTATACCGCCACCATGCATTGTCCCAACGACCTCTCTGAGGCTGTCTTCAAAAAGCACCACATCCAGTCCGCCCTCCGTCGTAAGCTCCTGGCGCTTTTCCGGGACCAGGGTCACCATATCCGGCTTGATCTTCTGGGCGATCTCAACCATTTCCTTGGTTGCGGCCATTTCCATGTTCAATTTCGTCTTGACAGTTTCACGCAGGATCGCGAGGTCCCGGTCCTGTATGTGTCGGCGGTCCTCCCGCAGATGTGTGACTATTCCGTGCGCTCCGCCGAGTTCCGCCAGCGCGGCGGCAGTGACGGGGTCGGGTTCTTTTGCAAGACGCGCCTGACGTACCGTAGCCACATGATCCACATTAACAGCAAGCCTGGCCAAATTCTCTCCTTATGAAATCTCGATACACCGCCATTAGTCCGTCGCCTCATCGAAAAACCACTTGAAATCGTCCCGGGAATGACCCAGTTCCGTCAAAAGTTCCATCGTCTTTTCCCGCATCTCCAGGGCACGCGGTTCACTATCCTCATGATCGAAGCCGAGCAGGTGCAAAACGCCGTGAGTCAGGAGCAGGTCCATAACTGACTCAAAGCCAAGAGAAGTCTGCCGGCTGATCGACTCCGCCGTCTCGGCCGAAATGACCACATCACCGATCATCTCCGGACATACTTCTCCAAATTCACCTTCCAGCATGGGGAAAGACAGAACATCGGTGGTGTGATCGATCTGCCTGTGTTCCAGATTTATTTCCGCCATCTCGGCATCATCGACAATCAGGACGCTCAGTTCGGCCTCAGTGTATCCCAAGACGTTTAAGATCCGTTTTGCAGCGTTCTCGATTTGCTCCAGATTTATCTTTATCTTGTTTTGGTTCACGCTGACCTGGATCAGAGACATCCGCTTTTCCTTTACCGTTTGTAACCGGGTATTCAATTCTCTTATGGTGAATAGTCGCCAGGATCTGATTGAAGTGTTTCGCAATCTGGTGAAGATCCTTGAGGGTGAGTTCACATTCGTCAAGCTGGCCGTCAATGAAGATGTTATTGATGAGCCTGTTCACCTGCCCCTGGATCCTCGCGGGCGTAGGCTCCGACAAAGACCTGCACGCCGCTTCCACCACGTCGGCCAACATGACCAGTCCCGCCTCCTTGGTCTGCGGTTTTGGTCCGGGATAGCGGTAGTCATCCATGTTGATCGGGGGCAGTGCGGATGCCTTGGGACTGTGGGATTTCTCTCGTGCCTCAACCGCTTTGTTATAAAAAAATGAGATAAAGCTCTTCCCGTGATGTTGACTGATGATACTGATGATTTCCTTGCCCAGGTGGTGCTGTTTGGCCAGTTCGACGCCGTCCTTGACATGGGCTATCAATATGAGACTGCTCATTGAGGGGGCGAGCTTTTCGTGACGGTTCTCGCATTCGAGCTGGTTCTCGATAAAGTAGAGCGGTTTTCGTATCTTGCCGATATCATGATAATATGCCGCCACTTTCGCCAGCAGCGAGTTGGCTCCTATGGACTTCGCCGCCGCTTCCACCATGTTCCCCACGATAATGCTGTGGTGATACGTCCCGGGGGCTTCCACCATGAGTTCCTGCATCAGCGGCTGATCCATCGTGGCCATTTCCAGCAGCTTGATATCGGTGGTGTAGCCGAAAAACATTTCGGCCAGCGGCGTGAGCCCGGTCACGAGAATGCCGGCGAAAATGCCGCCCGAAAGCCCAAAAAAGGCACTGGTGAGCACTCGCAAAAACACCCACTGCTCCAGCAGGAATGCACTCAGCACGATAAGCACAACGTTGCCAAGCCCGACCAGCAGCCCGGCCTTTATGGGCACCATCCGGTTCCTGCAGGGTGAAACGCCGTGCGCGGCAATAAAGGAGCCGATCATGAAATAGAAAAAGAGTCCGAAGTCCTTACCGAAGACCATTCCCGCAAATAGTGTGAAAACCAGCGAAAAAACCAGAGATACGGTCACGCCGAAAAAGATGCAGGCCATCATGGCGCCCGCGCTCAGGGGAACGGCATAGATGAAGGTTTTGGCGGAGAGAATGCCGTTGCTGTCGCCTATGAGATCTCCCGCCCAGAGACCGGCCCTGGACAGAATAATCAAAAAGACAAGTAAAATACCCAGAAACAGCAGATCCGAAAAATCCATGCGTATGGCCGGCATGTGCAGTTTTATAACATACACAACCACACCGATGCACATGGCGCTGAAGGTCAGTATGGTCATAAAAGCGAGGAGCCAGTGTTTGCCTTTCCCGCCCGTATGCAGGGACCGGAGCTTCAACATCTCTTCCGGACCGATTCTTTGCCCCTCGCGTACCAGCATCTCGTTTCGCGCGATCTTGATGAATACCGGCTTTATCGAATTATAGGCTTCCTCGCGTCTGCGGTCCGTTTCCTCCAGATTAAACGTTAAATTCGGCTGGAGAAGCTGGGAAACCAGCGAGGCCGTAACCATCATTTCCTTAACATCCCGACCGGCCTCCAAAGCCTGCATTACAATGAGCTTCCGGGCTTCTTCAAGATCGGGATATGGAAATGGTGGAGGCACGACAAATTCCTCCGCGGTTCCCATTCTGCGGACCAGGAGGCTGTCGCCCCTGTTCTGCCGCAACCATGCCTTCGAAGAAACAATGCCGTGGTCCAGGGCATATTTCAGAAGATCAACCACCTTCTGTTCCATGATGGGGCTGAACTGCCTCTCCAGGAGTCCCGCGAATATCTCGCCGGAAACATCACAGGCCAGTACATTCTCAAAGTCTTTTTTCTTTCGAAGAATATGCTGACCCGCATTAGACAAGACCAGGGAGGAAAGGTTTTCGGAGGCCACGGGGGAGCCGATTATCTGGTCCTTGGAGATCCCATCCATGGATTGCGATTCGAGTCCGGTCAGATATTCGCGCATCGATAAGAAGGCGCTCCGGATACGCTCGATAGAATGCCGTGACAGATTTTCATCGAGGTCGTATACGATGACCGATTGCCTGACTGCCTCCTCGCGCTTCTTGGAAGTGGCATCCTCGTCTTCAACAAGGAAATCCCGCTTGGCCTTGATATTATGATCCGAGATATCTCCGAGACGGAAGGAAGGAGAGTCTATTGTAAATGAGGGAGTGGTCAGCAAGGCAATGATGATACTTACTGCGCTCAGCAGAAGGATTCTTCTGCCGTAGATATTTTCAACGCTACATGGAAGGAACTTGCCAAGGAAATTCTGCTTCGCCCTGCATCTCGAGCTGGGCTTCTCCTGTTCCTTTTTTTCCCGGTCCATATTCAGCCTCTCTCGGAGTCCCTGATGGGCTGGGACTTGCGTATCTCCGCCTTTTCGTATGCGTCGATTATATCCTGCACAAGACGGTGCCGAACCACGTCCATTTTTGTAAAATAGACCATGCGAATACCGGAAACGTCCTGGAGCAAGCTTATTGCTTCCACCAAACCGGAAGGTTTGTTCTCGGGGAGATCGATCTGTGTGATATCGCCCGTAATCACAGCTTTCGCCCCGAGACCAAGACGTGTCAGAAACATTTTCATTTGCTCTGTTGTCGTATTTTGCGCCTCGTCGAGAATCACAAAAGCATCATTGAGGGTGCGCCCGCGCATGAAAGCAAGCGGCGCCACCTCGATCGCCCCCCTCTGAATCAGATTGCTTGCCCGTTCGAAGTCCATCATATCGTGCAAAGCATCATAGAGCGGCCGCAGATAGGGGTTGACCTTTTCAGCCAGGTCTCCCGGCAGGAAACCCAGCTTTTCGCCCGCTTCAACGGCCGGCCGGACCAGGACTATCCTTCGGACAAACTCCTTGGTCATTGCCGCAACAGCCATTGCCATCGCCAGGTATGTCTTGCCGGTTCCGGCGGGGCCTATTCCAAACACAATGTCATACTTGCGAATGGCCTCTATATATTCCTTTTGCCTGACGCTCTTGGGAGTGATTTTCCGCTTGCTGGAAGCAATAAAAACCTGGTCGAGAAAGATGTCCTTGAGGTGGCGGTGTATATTATCACTGAGAATCTGTATCGCAAAGATTATATCGCTGCCGTAGAGTGGGTAACCGCCCCGCACGAGGTCAGCAAGCTCGACCAGCAGCCGTTCGGTAATCTGCATGGCGGCGGGGTCTCCCGAGATGGTGAACTGGTTCCCACGCAAATGCACGCGAACGCCGAGCTGTCTTTCGATCACCTTCAGATTGCCGTTCTGTTCTCCGGCGAGGGCCTGGACCAGGCCGATATCGTCAAATGAAACCTGAATGGATGGATATCCTTTCTCAATTCTATTCCCGGCTCTTGGAGGAAAGTCAAACCGATACGACCACCTCCGCCGAGGCCCCTGACATCCTGCCAATTGTCAAGAATTGACATATTTATCATGCAACCTTTATGCTGACAACATCCACTTTTTCCCGGGCCGCCAATATCTTACCTGTCCTCATTCCGCCAGGAACTCCGCTTGAAAAAGCGAGCGATTTCACCCATAATTCGAACTATGCCGAAGGAAGTGGACACGGAGAAAATTAGCGCTTACACTGCCGCTGTTGTTCCGGCCCGTACGCTGCTTCTCTCCATGACACTCGACTCCGCCCCGAATCGTCACGTCCATGTATCACATGATGGGGTCCGATTGTTCCGGGAGGGGGCGCGGCGAGAATTCCTCACAGTGACTGGAGTCGCGTTCTCATGAATATGCTCGATTGGATACTCGCGGGCACCGCCGGTTTCTCCGTTCTCAGGGGTTTCATGCGCGGCGCCGTTTCTCAGATATTCGGCGTGGCGGGCATTCTATTGGGGTTTTATGTAGCGGCAAATTATTATGAACAGGTCGGCGCGGAACTTCACCGGAACTTTCCATCACTCGCCGGATCGGGTACGATAGGTTTCATCCTGCTTTTCCTCCTGACGTGGTTCTGCATTTCCGCCGCCGGTTTCTGGATCGGGAAAGTCCTGAGGCATGCCGGCCTTGGATTCCTCGATCGGCTTTGGGGAGGGATGATCGGATTTGCAAAGGCGCTGCTTCTGTCTATAGCCGCTGTTTCGATTCTGACAATGTTTGCGGCTCAGGACAGCCCTCTTCTCACTCAATCCACGCTGGTCCCCCACATAAAAGAGGCGTCCCGCTATCTTTTTATGGTCGCGCCGGAAAAGGTGCAAAGCGAATTCATGCGAAAACAAAGAGAGCTGGAACAGTTTCTGATGCGCAACACGCCCTCTCGGCGGGAGCCCGTCTCTGTCCCCTCCACGCAAAACAAGGGTAACAAGTGATACAAGAAGACAACGGACGTTGGAATAAGGTACGAGATATCTGGGAAATAATCAGCCGTCTTCGCGGTGAAAATGGTTGTCCCTGGGACCGGAAACAATCACCGCAATCAGTCCAGACATACCTTGTGGAGGAAGCTCACGAGGCCGCGGCCGCGGTGCGCTCCGGCAATGTCCGGGATGCCGCCGAGGAACTGGGCGACGTACTCTTCATGGTCCTTTTCCTTGCCTATCTCTACGAACAGCGGGGGGATTTTTCGCTCGAACACGTCTGCGACAACATCAGTGAAAAAATGATTCGCAGACACCCGCATGTTTTCGGTGAAGTCAGCGTCAACTCTGCCGAAGAGGTAAAAGACAACTGGGAAAAGATCAAAAAGGAAGAAAAGGACCGTAGCGGCCAAGAGCCCGACCCTGTTCCCGAAACCCTTCCCGCGCTGATTCGCGCCTATCGGATCGTCTCGCGGCTTGCCCAGCACGGCGACAAGGATTGGGATGACATGGATGCTCGTATGAGGGCTTACTCCCTTCAGAACGGCGTCCTGGCCGATGCCTTGTCCTCGGGTAACCGGGTGTCGATGGAAGTCATTGGCGATATCCTCCTCCAACTGGTTGCAATAGCCCGCATCCAGGGCTTCCGCCCCGAGGATTGCCTTCATGAAGCATTGCGAAATCTCAAACAAGGCTGATTTTTTCAAAATCCGTTCGATATAACTATTCTTTCAACCTTTTCAAGATTTGTTACGACTATATGAACAAGCCAGGGATGAACCGAGAGAGCGAACTGGAAAAAGCGTTTCAGTTACGCGATCGACTCGAGTCGGTTCCGCCGGATGATGCGGTCCTTCGGACCCTCTATGACACATACCTCGAAACCATACGGCGCACCGATTCCCTGATGTGGAAGTCCGGCGTCGCATTTTCATGCGCCAAGTGCGCCGAACAGAAGGGAAGCTGCTGTTTTGAAGGCATGGATCAAAGCTACGGCGCTCTTTTGATTTATATTAATATGTTAATGGGCGTAGATTTTTCCCTGGCCCCCTATTCACCCGCAAGTTGCCGTTTCGTCGGCAAAGATGGTTGCAGGTTGAAGGCACGCTTTTCTTTTTGTCTCAATTATTTCTGTCCGGATTTGCGAACGCTCCTGGACGAAAAGGAAATGGAAAGAATTCAGCGTGAGATTGGCAAACAATTGTTTGCGGGTTGGGAACTTGAACGTGCCCTTTCCAGGTGGTTTACAGATGCGCAAAAACGGGTTTGAACGCCTTTTTCCAGGATTGCTGAGTCCAAAAGACTCCGATGAAGTGGAGGAGGCCTACTACCCGATTTCCCCCTTTATGGTTTTCCCGGAGGCCTACGGGGAATTTCGGGTTTATCTGAAAAGGGGAAAACACTATTTTCTCCTCACATGCCAGGCTGATCAGTTCAACCAGAAGCAAAAGGAGGTTTTGAGCGAAAACGGGATTCAGGAAGTCTACATTCACATCTCCGAGAAGAACAACTATGAGGAATACCTGCGGGACAACCTCGCTGAAATCCTCCTGAATGGCGATATCCCCCTTCAAGTGCGCTCCAATGCCCTTTATCATGCATCCAGCATCATCGTACGGGATGTCTTTGATAAAACCAAAGTCCTCCTGGATATGCAGTCCCTCGATCAACTGACCCAGATCGTGCGATCCAGCATGGGCTTTTTTGCCAGCAAGGAAGCTCTGAGGTCTATCGGCGCCATTGTGTCCCCTGATTTAACGGTAGCTTCCCATTGTGTGCGCGTTTTCCTCTATTCGGCCGCCATCTTTTCACGATTCGATGCCCCGGAAGAAGAGAGAATACAGTTCGGGTTGGGTGCGCTCCTTCATGATCTCGGGAAGACTACAATCCCGAAGATGGTGCTCTACAAGCGAGGTAAGCTAAACTCGGAAGAAAGGATACTGGTCAAGCAGCATCCACAAAGAGGCGTCGGCATGGCCTCTCAGGTGCCGCTCGGGCAGATCACCATAAACACCATCCTTTTTCATCACGAAAGAGGTGATGGAAGCGGCTATCCCGCGGGTCTCATCGCTTCCAGCATCCCCATGCACGCGAGGATCATCTCGGTAGCCGACTCATATGACACCCTCGCCGCGGGCAGGCCTTTCGTTGAGCCGCTTCCCCCCGCCCGAGCACTCGCCGTCATGCGGGAAAACTTTCCCGGTTTCTATGATCCTCAGATTCTGAACATGCTCAATTATTTCCTGGCACAGGCGGGCGTGATCTAGGCTGTCTCCCACTCAAGGGCATCAATCACTCCGTGGCAGCGGCAACTGGTGCATACGATATATTTCCCCCGCCTTGTCAGGATTTGTGCCATCAACTCCGTGAGACTCGCCGCCGGATAGCCGCCCACTCCCGGCGCAAGTTGCCAACTCCTCAACACCATGGTTTTGTAATCCGGGATCTTCATGGCGCCAAGCACCTGGAACAAATTCCCTGTACGGGCTTTGCCCGTGTGGGTGCAGACCGCGGCGGGTTCATCACAGGAATCCGGACAGATGAAATCCGCAAAACTCGTATAGAGTGTGCCCGTTGGCGAGCGCATCGGGTTCGGCACCAGGAGTTCCGCCTCTTCGGGGACCGGTAGCCCGCGCGCGCGAACACTTCGGTTCAACTCCCGCATAACCCACTCGTACCCGACATGGATTGGCACCGCCGGCACCAGCCAGAGATTTCCGGGCAGCGAAGTCGCCGTGATCGCCTCGATCGAGTCCCGCGCAAGGCCTCTCACCCCGAATTCCTGTTTGACTTCCTCGATCCTTTTCGCACTTTCATCGATCACCAGGATAGATGAGGCAGGGTATCGGCGTGAAAGCCTCTTTGCGGCAATTCTTCCAAATCGCCCCGCTCCAAGGATCTGAATGCCGCTTGGGGGAAAATATTCTGAAAAAGGGTCGCACTCTAAAAAACTCTCGGACATCTTTCGCCTTCCATGAGAATTCTATGATAAAATATAAAGATAGCTCAAATTCCGGTTATGGCCTTCGGCCATTGCGGCAATCCTCACATCCGGGTGTAACATGGGCAATATTTTCGCGATATTCGACAAAATAGCGGACCAGAAGATCCGTGAAGCGATGGACCATGGGGAATTCGATGACCTGCCCGGCAAAGGCAAACCGCTGAACCTCGAAGACGACAGTCATATTCCACAAGATATTCGCATGGTCCATAAGATCCTCAAAAACTCGGACTGCCTTCCCCCCGAACTCGAATTGCGAAAGGAAATTCTCACAATGGAGGAGCTGCTGGAGGGGATGAAGGACACCAAAGAGAAATATCGACACATCAAAAAGCTCAACTACCTGATAATGAAGCTCAATATGACCCGCCAGACGTCTCTTTCCCTGGAAAAAAACCAGCGCTATTTCGATAGAATTGTTGACAGGATGGGGAAGAGCGAATCGGGATCGGATTGATTCCCACCTTCGTTCTGATTCCGGGAGACCAGGCAGTCCGGCGAGAACCACACCCGTTGTGCGCCGTTGCTCACAGCCCGGCAAAGCCGGCCGGCATACATGAAACAGCCCCTCTCGCCTGCCCGCGCGTGGCGTGAGATTGTTTCGTAGTGGGTTGAGTCCTGCACACCACCTCTCGCCCGCGCGTGGGAACCCGCCCGGGTGATTTGACTCGCGAGCCGGCACCGGCGGCCGAAAGATAACAAGACAGGGGAAGAGACTCCCGGGCATGAGCAGCGGGGACGTGTCAGGTCATACTAACGGGATGGGAGCAAATACACAGCTCCGGAAATATCAGGATTTGCTGTAGCCGGGCAGTTCAATGGAGGTGCACGATTTACCCGGACCACAATTGCGCGTTGTGGCTGCTGGACCGGATTCCCTGCTCGAACCCGATGATCCCATCGCGTAATTAGTGCGGCTCAGCACTCTTTCCAGCGCCTCGCCATTGCATTCACCGCACTTCATTTCCACATTTTCGCCTGTACCCTTGAGAATGAACTCCTGTATATGGCCGCACTCAGCACACCGAAATTCGTAAATAGGCATTATATCTCCTTGGTTTCACAGTCCCCTGTTGGTTAAAGAATATGCTCGTGGTCCGGAATATTAATCAAATCCATCCTGGTATGTCAATCGGAGCACCCCGATGATTGTATGGATGCGGGCAATCCCGACCGGCGGGAGGTCGCCCCGGACTCACGGGGCGGCCGCTTTACGACCGGGCAAGCATGGCCGCTCAAGGTCGTGCTCCCTCATGGGCCTCATCTAATGGGGTTTCTTATTCAGGGCTAATCGGATAAGATAATGGGCCGCGGAGCCGGAAGTTTCCGCTTCCCGGGTTCATGTTATTCAATCCCCCACAACCGAGAGACTTGCATGGAAAACAACGATCACCTGTCCCATTTTTCGACAAATCACCCTTCCGGCTGGAGTATCGATGAATTTCGCGCCAACTGGCAGGTTTTCATCGATGCGATCATTGAAGAGAACAGTAGTTCGCTCGTTCCACGAAAACGCATTCAATATCAAATCGAGCAGACGCCTGCCTTCCGGGACATGACCGCCAGGTGGGAAAAAATGAGTGGCTCTGAACGGCTCGAAAGCTGGAAAAAGCTTCTCGCTGATGCCGACCGCTCTTCACGGGAAATCCTCCCGGTATGTGTTCAATGCGGCGAATGTTGCCGGGCCGGCAGCCCTACCCTTCAGGTTGAGGATTTTGAACTCCTCAGGGCCGGCAAAATCCCGTGGGAACAGCTCATTACCCTCAGGCAGGGCGAACCTGCCCGCTCTCTCGATGGCCAGCCCTTTGTCCTCCCCGAGGAAAGAATCAAAGTCAGGGAAAAGGAGAACAGTCGCGAATGCGTGTTTCTGGATAACGAGACCGACCAGTGCTCCATCTACCTCGACCGTCCCGTGCAATGCCGCGCACAGGCATGCTGGGACCCCATTCCCGCCAGGGACCTGGCGACCCAGCCTTTTTTACTGAGAAAACACATCTTCGAAGACGTCAATCCGCTGCTCGATATAATTGCCGAACACGACGCGCGGTGCAGTTTCGATGCCTTCGCGAACGCTTTCCAGAAACTCGGCGAAACTGGGGAAGACAACTTCGGAGAGCTTCTGCGGATCTTGTCGTACGAAGAACATTTCAGAGAGTTTATCAGTGAACAGTTCCGCATACCATCCGCGAATATCGAGCTTGTTCTCGGCAGAAGCTTCAAACAAATGGTTGGCCTCTTCGGCTACAGGGTGAGCGAAGAACCCGATGGCCCCTGCCTGGTTCCCGACGAAGCATAAAAGGAGTTCCGCCGCGACTATAAGGCCTCGTTCATGTCGAGAGATCATCCGGAGAGATAGTGACTCTTTGGCAGGCTTTTGAGCAACTATAAGGCCTCGTTCATGTCGAGAGATCATCCGCGGGATTGCCGAACACGTGTTCGGCGCTTTCTTCATCCTCCAGGTCCGAGGTTTGTCAGATCGCAATGCCAGGGGCTGTTCGGACGCCGTGCATTGCGTCCGCCGCCGTTTTGAAGCATGGGGCGCCGGTATTCAGCGAACAGATTCTACTCCCGGCGCCCCGGAACCCAACGTTATGAATTCCCTGACGAGCGTCTCCGAATACTTCTACTCCCGGCGACCCGGAACCCAACCCAGCGGCCGGTCACTCGCATAGAGATCATCCGGCTTTCTTTTTTCTCCCTTCTCTGTGCAAGTCCCGATTATCATAGGAAATGAAATTCTCCGGCCGGAGAAAAGTGAAACTAGCTTTACACTCGATTAGACGCTATATAGTAAAGTCTCCGGATCTCGAAATCCAACTGCTCGGATTCCGATGCGCAAATGGCTCCCATAACCGCACTCAGGATGGCCCACGTGAACTGCAAAAATGTATATTCAAACGTCCTGGAATGTATCGGCAATACCCCTCTCATCCGCATCAACAGGATGAACCCGAACCCGAATGTCACCCTTTACATAAAGTTCGAAGCAAAGAACCCCGCCGGCAGTATCAAGGATCGCGCCGCACTCTCAATGATCGAGACAGCCGAACGGGAAGGCCAACTCGTCCCGGGCAAAATCATAGTCGAGGCCACCAGCGGCAATACCGGGATAGGGCTCGCGATGGTCGCCGCCGTGAAGGGCTACCAGGTCCTTCTTGCCATGCCGGAGACAGCCAGCCTCGAACGGCAGAAAATCCTGAAAGCATTGGGGGCCGAACTGCTGCTCACCCCGGGAGCACTCGCAACCGACGGTGCGATTGAAGAAGTGTATAACCTCGTCAGGGAAAACCCTGACCGGTATTTCATGACCGACCAGTATAATAACCCGGCCAACGTGAATGCACACTACAACGGGACCGGTCCCGAGATCTACGAGCAGACCGAAGGTAAAGTGAATGTGGTCGTGGCGACCCTGGGCACGACCGGCACGGCCATGGGCATCATGAAGGCCATGCGGCAGCGCGACCCTCGAATCAAGGTCGTTGCGGTCGAGCCCAACCCCGGCCACAAGGTCCAGGGCCTCAAGAACATGAAGGAATCCTATATCCCCGGGATCTTTGACCGGCACGCACTCGATGAGGTCGTCCACGTCAACGATGAGGATGCGTTCGTGGCTGCCCGCCGCCTGGCCCGCGAGGAAGGCATTTTCGCGGGGATGAGTTCCGGGGCTGCAATGGCGGTAGCCATGCGGATTGCATCCGGCATGAAGGAAGGGGTTATTGTCGCTGTTCTGCCTGATGGAGGGGACAGGTATCTCAGTACCAACCTGTTCACCACCATGCTTGAGCCGGATTTCAAATTCTACAATCTCATCGAGCGCCAAAAGACCGAATTCAAGCCCGTCCGCGAGGGCAAGGCGCGCATCTGCGTAACCGGCCCACCACTCGATCAGCCGCTTTCCATTCAGGATTCCCGAAGGTTCCTCATTGCGGATCTTCTTTCCAGATTCTTTCAGGCCAAGAGCTTTTCCGTCGATGAGGTGGTTCTCATCCCGGATTTCGACAGCCGCACCATAAACAGCTCGCTTGCCGCTGGAATGTGCCTGGGGCCTTACACGCAACAGCGATTCGAGTCTTTCCTGGGCGACCTGGACGCCCTCGGAATCCACCGGGCCTACCGCTATCCACGCACGACGGAACATCTCGATACCATAGTCGAATTTACGCGTGAGCTTATCGATAACAAACTCGCCTATGAAAAGCTCCGGTCGGTATATTTCGACCTGTCAAAGAGCAAGAATTACGGCAAGCTGTCCCGGGTCAACCTGAAGAAAATCCGGTTGGGAAAAACAGTAGACCTGAATGCTTATGAAAAACTCAATCCGAGTGATTTTGCTCTGCTCAAGCGAGCCACCCTTTCCGAACTCAAACGCGGGGCTTTCGTCAAAACCGACTGGGGTAACGTAATTCCCACCTGGCACATTTCGGCCGCTTCGGCCGCCATTCACGACCTTGGACCGCAGATCGACATCCTTGTCAGCAGCATGGATTTCCTCTTCCCACACCTGGAAAACGTCCGCGAGATAGGTGAGGCGCTCACTGGAAAGCCTTTCGCCAACACTTGGATGATCGCGGAGCGGATATGGTCGGCCAGGAAAGATAAAAAGCAGAAATCCATAGAGGAAGGCATGCCTGTTCGGGGACTTTTCGATATGGGCTATTCGGCGCGCGAGGTCCGGTACTGGCTGCTGTCGACCCATTACCGCAAGCCCATCCATGCCACACCCGAGAGTCTGGGCAGTGCCGCGGCGGGACTCAGGCGCATAGACGAATTTCTCAAGAAGGTGCGGACGTGCCGCATGGTGGAGATGGAAGAAAGCCCGCTTACCGAAATGGTGCACGCACTGGAACAGGATTTCCTGAATGCGCTTGCCGATGACCTGAACGTGCCGCATGCCCTCGCAAGCATATTCAGGTTCATACGGCACGCAAATCCCATCTTCGACCGTTACGGCGCGGGTCAAGCGGAGAAAAGACTGGTCATGGACGTCTTCCGGAAAACGGACGCCATACTCGGAGTTCTCGACCTCGGAATTCGTGCCCTTGGCCCCGCCGAGCAAGAACTCCTCCACAAGCGCGAGGAGGCAAGAGCAAAGAAAGACTGGACCGCGGCCGACCTGATCAGAGACCAGCTTCTGCAATGCGGCATCCGGGTAATTGACACCCCCGCCGGGGCCAGGTGGGAATATTGCACGCCGCAATATAATGAGGTGCTCGGCTAGGACGGAAGAGCGTTCAAGATGCATCCGGCCTGAGAAAAGAGTTTGGCGGTGAGGCCGTGGATGGCCCGGACACTTGTTGTCCGGGTCCGAAACGGTTTGGCTCCTCTTTAACAGTGCTCACAAAGTGACCCGGTAACCCGCTATTAACCCGCTATTAACCCGATACTAACCCGATACTAACCCGGTATTAACCCGATACTAACCCGGTATTAACCCGATACTAACCCGGTATTAACCCGATACTAACCCGGTATTAACCCGATACTAACCCGGTAGGTTGGGGTGAGCGGAGCGAACCCCAACCTACCGGCTACCGGCTGAATAAGCAAAGGTTTAAAGTCCAGCGCCCCGATAACGAGCATCCGGGTTGCCCGGTACCACGACCGCCGATGCGTATGTGGCCGGATTAAACGGGTTGTACTCAGGAGAGTCGATCCTGAATGCGGCTAGTGTGTAATCACCCGGTGGAAATGCGGCTAATGCGAATCACCCGGCAGCACTATTTCCCGCGGCCGTACAGTTTTGTCATTTCGAGGATCTTCCGTGCAAGCTCCGGGGTGAGCTGTTCCGCACTAACCCGCCACTCCCAGTTGCCAAAAGTAGTGGAAGGCGTATTCATTCTCGCCTCTGCCCCGAGTTCCAGGAAATCCTGCATGGGTATAATCGCCGTATCGGCCACGGACATCATGGCGCACCGGGTCAACTCCGCGCTCACATTCACATCGTCTATTTCGCGGCCGAGATAGCGGGAGAGCGTTTCCTTCTCCTCTTCGGCGGCATCGTGCGCGAACCATCCCATGGTTGTGTTGTTGTCGTGGGTCCCCGTGTATATGATGCAATTGCGCACATGGTTGTGCGGTATGTACGGATTGGTCACGGCATCGCCGCCAAAGGCGAAGTGAAGTATCTTCATCCCGGGGAACTTATAGGTTTCCATTACTTCCTTGACCTCGGCCGTGATGACCCCCAGGTCTTCGGCAATGATGGGCAGACGGGGAAAACGCGTGAGGAGCGTGTCGAAAAACTCCCGTGTCGGTACCTCGACCCACCTGCCGTTTACCGCGGTCTTTTCGGAGGCGGGAATCTCCCAGTAGGCGACAAACCCCCTGAAATGGTCCAGGCGTATCAAATCCAGGTATTTCAGGTTGTGTTCCAAGCGTTCGATCCACCATGAAAACGACTTGTCCCTCAACGCATCCCAGGAATAGACGGGATTTCCCCAGAACTGACCGGTCTCGCTGAAGTAATCAGGAGGCACTCCGGCCACCGCTATGGGCCTTTTTTCCTCATCGAGTTTGAAAAGCTCCGGATGAGACCAGACATCGGAGCTGTCGTAGCTGACGTATATCGGAAGGTCTCCAATGATCTGGATGTTCTTCCCGACGCAATACTCCTTGAGAGCCATCCACTGACTAAAGAATAGAAACTGGTAGAACTTCTCCCGCGCGATCGCGGTCGCATGTTCTTCTCGCCACCGTGCCAGAGCAGACGGCTCCCTGTCCCTGATCTCACGCGGCCACTCATACCAGGCCGCTCCGCCAAACTCTTCCTTGAGAGCGGTAAAAAGAGCGTAATCATCCAGCCAGCAGGCACTTTCGCGCAGAAAGCCCTCGAACCGGCACTCCCGATCGTGCAGTGTCCTTGATTTTTCAAAGGCGAGTTCCAGCACCTCGTGCTTGAACTCCGATGCCAGCTTGTAGTCAGTCCTGCGCCCATGGAAGAGAGGCAAACGGCACAGGTCCGCGGCGGCCAGGTACCCTTCCCTGACGAGCAGGTCCAGGCCTATGAGCAGCGGGTTTCCGGCAAATGCGGAATAGCTGCAGTAAGGGGAATTCCCGCATGCCTGCGACGAGGGGCTGAAAGGCAGGATTTGCCAGATCGTCTGGCCGGCATCGGCCATAAAATCGGCGAATGCGTACGCACCGCTTCCGAGGTCTCCGATCCCGAACTCGGAGGGAAGCGAGGTGATGTGCAGCAAGATTCCGCTTCTTCTCACTTTAGTCAGCTCCTCAATAAAAAGAATGTCTTCGGCATTTAGCCGGGTTACGGCAAAATTAAGATTTTTTGGTCGAACATGAAAGGACAATATTGATGTCGGCTGTTTCGAAGCAATGGACAATGAAAATTCCTCACGGCTCGGCATCGATTTGCGGTTTTCACGCAATGGGCAAGTCCAACGGCGGCAGTTGCATCCCGGACGATGATCCGCCGTACCCGATGCTCCGGTCGCGAGATCGGAGCCATCCATGCCCCGCCAGCCTTCTCCGGGAGTTCAGGTCCACTGTCTCAGCCCCGGCCCCACGATCAACCTTACCCCTGGCAATAGGGCTGCCACTTTTCGGACGCCTGGTTGTGTTTCAGCCCCGGTCCCACGATTAACCTCACCCCTGGACTCTCCCCGTCATTTCAATACTTTCTTTTCGGTGCTATATATGGCTCTCGATCCTGCCGCGCCCGCATTGTTTACTGGTGAGATGCCGGGCGCTCCCCCGCTGTTCCCGCGCGCGGAAACGGCAAACCGAAATTCAGATAAAACAGGGAAACCGGTCCCTTTCCCAAAGGAAAACCCATGATGACAAAAGGCTTGCTTGACAAGCTCTTTGAAGCCGCAAGCATTCAACGCTGGAACGACCACGTGCGGCCCGTCGAATTCACGGAACTCGACAAGCAGGCCCACAAGATGATTCTTGTTTACCTCCTCGCGAAACTGGAGGAATCGGAACGCCAGGTGGAAATAGACTGGTTGAAACTCATCGAGGGCGGAATATTCGAATTCCTCCCCCGCATCATACTCACGGATATAAAGGCCCCGGTGTATCACAAGCTGATGAGCCAAAAGGGCCGTGAGATAAACACTCTTATTGTTCAGAAGGTCGAGCGGGACATCCGCGGCATAGAGGGCGACTTTTTGGCCAAATTCAGACAATACCTGTTCGATCCCAACTACGCGCGGTTTGAAAAGAGATTACTCAAAGCCGCCAATTACCTCGCTACAAACTGGGAATTCCAGATCATCTACAACACCGCTCCCTTCATCTATGGAATAGACAAGACCAGGGAAGAGATTGAGAATCAGATCGAAGACCATTATGATCTCATCGGTGTGCAGAAGATATCCCTCCGGAAAAAATCCTTCGGCTTTATCGACCTGTGCGCGCAACTCCGTTTCCAACAAAGGTGGGCCAACTCGCAGCGCATTCCCAGGACATCGGTGCTCGGCCACATGCTCCTGGTCGCGATGATGTCCTACTTTTGCTCTGTTCAGTTGAACGCTTGCCCGCGGCGCATACGCAACAATTTCCTGTGCGGACTGTTTCATGACCTTCCGGAAGTCCTCACGCGTGACATCGTTTCACCCGTCAAGACCTCTGTCGAAGGACTCGACGAAATAATAAAGACCTATGAGAGACGGCAGTTCGAGGAGCGGATTCTCCCCCTGCTCCCACCGCCTTTGCGCGATGAGGTAGACTACTTCATCGATGACGAGTTCGCGAACAGGATAAAGGAAGGCGAAGAGGTCTCGAAGGGCATGACAAGCAAGCAAATGCAGGACTCGTACAATGAAGACCGGTTCTCACCGGTAGACGGCGAACTCATCAAGGCATGTGACAAGCTCGCGGCCTTTATCGAGGCATCCCTTTCCATCCGGTATGGAATCAGTTCGCATCATCTCGAGGAAGGCAAGAAGATTCTGTATGAGACCTACAAGGACGAGCGTTATGCGGACATCCGTTTTAAAGAGCTTTTTGATTTCTACAATTGATGTGCTACCGTCTGTGTTCGCTATCTATTGATATAGCTATAAAGGACTTGTCCACGAATTGACCTTTGGGGGGATCGCGCCGGAATTCGAGGCTGATTTGGCAGCAAGAATTGTACAAAACCACGGCCGCAGTTGAACCACGGCGAGGATTCTGCGATTGAGGCGCGGACAAATCAGGCCAGAGGCCGGATGCGAGCGCAAGGGTTTTTTTACGGATAAGCCCCGAGACTGAACTAATCTGAGTTATACGTCGCACCCGAGTTACTTCTCGCCAGCTTATGCATCCATACTGGAGATCCTACACCAAGGAGCTGAACTCAATGCAAATAGTGGAACCGGTAAGAGTTGAAAGATCCTACGTCCAGAAGCTTCGCGGAATACCTCGCAACATCTTCCCGCTGCTGTGTCCGGTGCGCGAAAAGGAATGGGCCGAGGGCTGGGACCCGTTGGCTGTCTATACCCATTCCGGGTTTGCCGAGGATGATTGCATCTTTACAACCGGAGATGAGAAACCCGATTCAATATGGGTAATTACGGTCTTCGATCCCGAGCACCATAATCTTGAGATCTTGAAGATCACTCCCGGAATGACAGTCGGAAAAATCACGATTACCCTGTCGGCAAACGAGACCGGCAACACCGATGCTCAAGTGAAGTACACGTACACCGCCATCAGTCCCGAGGGGGAAGACTTTGTCCGTAGCTATTCAGAGGATTTTTTCGAACAATTCATGCAGTATTCCGAGTCTACCCTGAATGAATTTCTTGAGCGGCAGCAAAGAGGTGATAACGGCAACAAATGATGACGGCTCCAGAATGAGGAAGGGCGGACACCAAGTCCGCCCTTCCCCTCAGTTTGCCTTTCGACCGTAGTATCGGTGATCCCGAGGGCGCCGACCTACCTTCCAATCTTTTTGCAGTCTTCCTTCAGTTGTTCCCTGAAATCCGGATGGGTGACTTCTACAAGCGCGGCACACCGTTGCCGGAGCGTCTTTCCTTTCAGGTGCGCGATCCCGTATTCCGTCACCACGTAATCCACGTCGTTGCGCGAGGTTGTGACTGCCTGCCCGGCCGAAAGAGTGGCGGAGATCCGGGACTGCGTACCCTTGGCGGCCGTGGAGGGAAGAGCGATTATGCTCCGTCCGCCTTTGGACCGGGCTGCTCCGCGAACGAAGTCCACCTGGCCTCCAACTCCGCTGAACTGCTGGGCGCCGAGCGCATCCGCCGCGACCTGGCCCATGCAGTCCACCGCGAGCGCGGAGTTGATGGAAACCATGTTGTCGTTCTGAGCAATGATGAATGGATCGTTAGTGAAGTCCACGGGGTAGCCTTCAATCATGGTGTTCTCATTCATCCATTCATAGAAGGCATTCGTCCCCATGGCGAAGGAGATTATGATTTTCCCATTATGGAATGTCTTGCGCCGGCAGGTTATCACGCCTTCGTTCACCAGCTTCATGACACCGTCCGAGATCATTTCGGAGTGGATTGCCAGGTCATTTTTCTCGCCCAGGAAACTCAGGACGGCATCGGGGATGGCGCCTATTCCAAGCTGGAGACAGTCTCCATCCTTGATCAGGCTGGCGACATTGCTGCCGATCGCCTTTTCCACCTCCCCGAGAACGGGAGGAGACAATTGAATCAGGGGCTCGGTGGAAGGCACGAAATAACTGATATCACTCACGTGCAGGTAGGAGTCGCCGCCGATCCGGGGCATCTGGGGACTTACCGCGGCAATGGCTGTTTTGGCGCTGACAGCGGCCTGTTTTGTGTAGTCAACCGAAATGCCCAGGCAGACAAATCCCAGCTTATCCGGAGGGGAAACAGTCATCAACGTCACATCGACCGGCAGTACGTTATTGCGAAACAGCAGCGGGATTTCGCTAAAATGACATGGGGTATAGTCCCCCCTCCCATCATTGACAGCCTTGCGGGTGCTGGCGCCGACAAAAAGGGAGTTGTGGTGGAATGACTTTTGATATTCCGGACGGCAGTATTTTCCCTCTCCCATGGAGACCATGTGAACAATCTCCACGTTTTCAAGCTGATCCCCGCGTGCGACCATGGCATCAACCAGGCACTTCGGCTCCCCGCACGCATGGGCATGCACTACCCTGTCACCTGATTTGATCTTCTCGGCTGCTTCCGCGGCGGTCAGTAATCTACTATTGTAATAGTCCTGCCATTTCATTGCAGTCCTCCTTCTCAGACATTTTTCAGCCGGATGAGCATTTCAGCCACCCTGTCAGCAATCTCAGCTTCCGCAACGGGCTGCAAGTCAACCATAGCTCCACTCACAAGGATGCAGGTCCCCGCGGCCTCACCGGTGATTTCCGGTCGATCGACACAGGCCGACGTGCATCCACACATCAGGATACCAATCTCCCATTCCCTGGAGGGTCTCCCGGTGATCACTTCGATCCTCCCTCGGAGCCGGTCTTCCAACTCCCGGACGATTTGTGCGCGATCGATCCGCGGATTGCATCCGCCGCAATACTTGACGTCAATCTTCATCAACCGGCTAACCCTTATGGGGCCGCCACGCTGTCGCATGAGCGTGGGCGTGGCGGCCGAAATTAATTGGACAGTTGAACACGGATATTAAGACCAGCGAGCTAACCAGTAGTGCCGCCGAACTCTTAGGCTTTGCAGTTGCAGTCAGTGATGCACGCCAGCGTTTTGGCGAGAAGCTTCTTATGCTCGAGATTACCCTGTCGCGCGATCATGATCCTCTGCGCCTGCGGAGATCCAGCGCCATGCATCGACTCGGTCCGGTAGCCGACGGCCGCCGTTCCCAAAGTGATATTCTCGATGAGACGGAGAATACGCATACGGTTTTCCGTCGGTATCGCGCTCACTCCCTGCAGGTACTTTTTGACCACCGGGCCGATCTCGGGATGGCGCAGGTCCTTTTCGGACGGCATGGTCACCATCAGACCGCCGGCAATGTCTTCTGCAAGGCGGGCGATCTCATACGGGAAACGCGTTACGTTCTGTTTGCACACATTCGCAAGCAACAGGTTTATCTGGTAGTTGCCGGATGCCGTTTTCTGGCCTTCCGAGGAGCAGGCGATTCCACACGCATAGAGCGTCTCATTGAGGTGCATCATTTCGATGAGCTTGTCTTTTACGTGAGATGCCTTGGCGGCGCCATTGAACTCCGCGGCAAGAGCCGCGGCGCCGATGAGAACATCACCCACGCCAACCTTGCAGCCGCCGTAGCTCTGGCGGTGATACCCGGCAAAGCGTTCCACGAGGGCTCCGCTGAACTCATACTCCCCGCACATGAAAACATATTCCCAGGGAATGAATACATTATCGAAAACCATGAGTGCTTCATGACCACCGAACTGGGAGTTGCCCATATCCAGGGTGCCGCCTTCCAGCTTGCGCGTATCGCAGGACTGGCGTCCGTAGATGTAGAATATTCCCTGAGCATCCGCCGGAGCGGCAAAGCAGACTGAATAATCGGCATCATCCTTGGTCATCGTGCTCGTCGGCATAACCAGGATCCAGTGCGAATTGACGGCCCCTGTCTGGTGGGCTTTCGCTCCTCGAACAACGATGCCCTCCTTGTTCTTCTCAACGACGTGAACGTACATATCCGGGTCCGGCTGTTTGTGCGGAGCCAAACCGCGGTCACCCTTGGGATCGGTCATCGCCCCGTCAACTGTCAGGTCCTGTTCCTGCATCATGGTCAGGAAGTTTGTGAAACGTTGATAGTATTGTGTGCCGAGCTGCTTATCCATTTCAAAGGTGACCGAATCGACCGCATTTATTGCATCCATGCCAACGCAGCGCTGAAAGCAGGCGCCTGTCTTCTGGCCCAGGAGCCTTTGCATTTTCACCTTGCGTACGAGGTCATCGGTGCTTCGGTGGAGATGGCAGAAACGATTCACCTTGTTCCCGGAAAGATGGGAAGAAGCAGTCATGAGGTCTTCATACTGCGGGTCCTGTGCAAGTGAGTATGTCATCTTCACGGAGTTCATCGATGGACGTATGATGGGATGATCCACGACATTGTCCACCAACTCCCCCATCAGATACACCTTCAGGTTCAGTTTGCGCAGACTCTCCTCGTACTGTTCACCAGTCATGAGCGGCATGGAATGTCTCCTTTTTGAGATTGAAGTGTGTGTTCAAGGAGTAAAGCATTGCCTGCTGGCAAATATGCTATTCCTCGGAAATCCTCGAATTGAAAACCGGATCCTTAGCTTTGTCGTAAAGGGTCCAGTTGCGGAAGAAATCTTTCCCGTAGATGAGTGCACAAAGAACCAGCCCAACGCCAAATGCATAGCCGGCCCCGCGCGAAACCAGCACCGCGCCGACGACACCGGCCACGCCGAGATCGTTAAACGTCCGCGCCTTGAGAATCCCGACGCGCACGGCGACATAGCCCTGAATCAGCATTGTCAGAGAAAGTGCTATCGGCAGAATAGGTTTAACAAGGGTTACGATCGGCGCAATGAAGTAACCGGTGAATGTCCCGAGCCGGAACGACGCCACACCGCCAAACAGGCTGTCCATCGCTTCCTTGCCGTGTTTGTAGCGCTCGCACTCCACCACCTGCATGGCAGCCCACATCGGCCCGCACATCGAAGCATCGGGGGCGATCATCGACATGGTTACGTTGCGCAGGCCGACGATCATATTGTTGCGGTTGGCCTCGAAATGCACATCCTCGTCGCCGTGGCGGAATTCCCGCGCCTCATCGATCAGCGCCTCCGCCTGGATCAGCTCGCCGAAGAGCACGATGTATGTCGCGGCCACCAGTGGAGCACAGGAAAGGTAGAGTTCCAACGGCGGGAATCCGATCCTTGCGGAAAAAGGCGTCCAGTCATGCCACAGTGTTGCGAACTGCGGAACCGTGAATCCCCACTCAATGGTCGGCCAGGGCAGCTCTCCAAAAAGTGGAGCGATGACTATGGCCAATATCAAAGCTGGCAGAAGCCCAAGATCGGAAAGAACTTTCAATACCTGGTTTTTCGAGCGCAATGCCTTGAACGCATTCGAGAAAAGAATAAAAAACGCAAATCCGATGGCGATGGTGATGGTAAATGGATAAGTATCAAAACGGCCGCCCTTCTCGAAAACCAACCGCACGGCGGCAACTCCGGCGCCGAGCAAGATGCCCGACTTCAATGCATCCGGGACGAGATCAACAAATTTCTTCGCTAACCCGGTGCCCCCGAGAAAAAGAGAAAGAGCCCCGAGTTCAAACTCGAATGCTATGAGAGCATGCATCCGCGGCACCCCTTCTGGGTAGGTCTTCAGCCAGGCCAGCAGAAGAGGGATCGCCGGAGTGATCCAACCCGGAACGACGGGATCGCCCAGGTGTGCATGCCAGCAGTAAAGAAAACCGTTAAGGATGACAATGGTGATTGCTATGTCGAAGGGCATGCCCAGGTATTCGGTGAGCACCGGTATGATTCCAAGGCAAACCGCGCACATGATCAAACCCTGGATGTAGTCCGCCAACTCGAATCGGTAATGTATGAACGGAAGTCTTAAGTGAAACGGTCCCAAGGGGATGTAGGGCTGTCTTCCACCGGGCTGCCGTTCAAAAATTGGTCCGGCCCATTTCATGTCGTATCTCCTTTCAGCATTGACGGTTTATGCCCAAGTGCCAATATCCCAACTCACCTGCTTTCCTCGTTCGCCCTCCTCTTCAGTGCCCACCCCCTTAGGGGCACGGCATATATAGCAACAGGGATGCCACCTTCGAAAATGTACAAAAACCGAACGGCACGAGTGATAACCGTACGCCGCCATGCACGACAATAAAGTGTAGTTACATATAGTTAGGGAAATATGAACTAATGGGTGGCATCGACTCTATTTGCTTCAACTATCCATCCAACGCACCCGATATCCCATTCCTGTGCAGGGTTGCACCGGCTTATCTGTGCAGCCTTGCACAAATGTGGCTTATTGTTTTTTGGTGCCCTAATCTGGTATAAATATGGAATCGATTCAGTCGGGGCCGAATCGGCCCGATGGCGATCATGACCAGGTTCGATGTGAATTGCGGGATCCTTGAAGTGAAAGGCGGCACGGAATCGCTGCTTTCAGGGTGTGGTTCGAGTATCAGCTTTCCGATCCGAAACCGTTTAGCAAAAGTATCCGCTCGCGGAGTATATTTGCCGGAATGCGGGACCCTACGAGGGCCAAGCAGTGAACAGGATCAAGGATTTCCTGAACGAGGAAGAAAAGGAGCTTGCCAGCTCCAATGGTGGTATAGGCATCTATCTCACCAGTGGCGCCGGGTTCACGCTCGGTGTTAATCCCGCCTATGAAAAACTCACCGAACTCCATGAAGGCGACGTCATAGGCCAGCACATGCAAAAACTTGAAACGGAGGGTTACTTCGACCGTTCCGTTTCCTTGCTGGTCCTAAAGAACAAGGCGCCGATGACAATCGAGCAAAAGATCCTTCGCACATCCAGAAGAGTGGTTGTGACGGGCAATCCCATATTCAACCAGGCTGGTGATATAATCTATGTTGTAACTTCCGTCTACCCGGATGAGTGTCACGGCCGGTCGCCACAGTCCGCGGATTCCCGGCCCTACCCTCTCACCGCCATGGCCAACATGGTAGCCGCAAGCAAACTGATGCAGAAAGTGCTCTTGCGCGCGGTCCAGGTTGCCGTTATGGATGCGACTATCCTGATTCATGGAGAATCCGGGGTTGGAAAAGGCGCCATTGCCTCTGTAATCCATCAGTTCAGCCCGCGAAGACACAAGCCCTTCGTAAAAGTCAACATGACGGCCATCCCCGAGGAACTCTTCGAGTCCGAACTGTTCGGATATCGCGGCGGGGCCTTTACCGGCGCCCTCAAGGCGGGTAAGCCCGGTCTTCTGCAGGCCGCCGCCGGGGGGACCCTCTTCCTCGATGAAGTCAGTGAGATGTCCCCGAGGGCTCAAGCTAAGCTGTTAAAAGTAATAGAAGAAAAAGAAGTATACCGGGTTGGCGGTACAATTGCCGAACCCGTTGATGTACGGTTCGTCGCGGCAACCAATCGCAACTTGAAGGATCTGGTCGCGGAGGGCAAATTCCGCGAGGACCTCTTCTATCGGCTTAATGTCATTCCTATTAACATTCCACCCTTGCGGGCGCGTCCGGAAGACATCTATGCCCTCGCGACATTCTTCCTGAAGTCCCTTTGCAGCCGCTATAATGTCACCAAGATCCTGACCCCCTCGGCCGTTCAGGCATTGACCGATTATCCATGGCCCGGAAATGTGCGCGAGTTGCGTAACGCGATGGAGCGACTGGTCGTTTTGAGCGCTGAACGCAAGATAAGCAAAGAACATGTATGGGATGAACTGGGAGTGGAACTCGTCCCGCGCGAGACTCCCCCTTTGCCCGTCAATGGTGAATTCAAATCGGTCATGGATAGTTTTGAAAAAATGATCCTCGCCCAGGCCATGGAAAAGTATGACGGAAGCCTGTACCTGGCATCCGCCGCATTGGGTATTCACAGGACCACCCTGTTGCGGAAGCTGCGCAAGTACAATCTGAATTTCCGAAAGGACGACATTCACGACCTCTAGGCTATGAGGCATCGGAAGGAAGCCATGTTCACGATTCATCCCAAGGCGGTTGAATACCTTTCGAAGAAATCATGCGCTGTCGTCGTGCGGCTCGACCTGGAGCCGGCAATGGGCGGGTGAGCCTGCTCCAGCCAGCACGTAACTGGAAGTTACGTCCCGAAGCTTCTGCTGGGCGAACCCCTGCCGACCGATAAAAACCGGTACATCGAGACCAGTGTCGACGACATAAGGATATTTTATCCGGCAAATTTGAGGATAAAGGAGGGATTTGAAGCAATTCACATAACGGCCAGGAAGTTTATCTTCTGGACCTGGCTGGAACTGGAGGGCGCGAAGGCAATCCCGGTATTTTCACACTAGTTGAGCACCCGCATTATCCCGCTCACCGTGACAAGAAAGCTCACCCTGACGAGACAGCTCATCGGAATGCGGCCATTTCCATGGCTGATCGCCCATTCTTCCAACCCCTTCCTATCTGAACGATACGAATTCAGAACCAGAGGAGGTTCAATTCCCTGGGCCGCCAAAAGCCGCACTCCGACGCAAATAACCTGCTGCTATTATTCCTGAAGCGATTCCAGGTAAGCGTTAAGTGAACTGATGTCCTGGCTGGGCTCCAACTCATCTCCCGACCTCAGTTCAAAAGTCCCCACCTTTACGGGATCGTCCAGGGTTTTAGGCAAACCGTCCCCGGTCGTATCCGTGACGGTTACATAAGCACGCTTCCCCTTATATTTGATCCATCGCGTATACGACGCGGTACCGGCGCAACTGGCCGAAACACGGAACCCATGTTTTTCCATTACCTCTTCAACACTCATGGCATCCTCGATTCTCACCTTATCGTCGCCGCCCTATCGCTCACGCCACTCCGGTTTCCGTCTATCCAGGAATGCCTTCACCCCCTCCTGGGCGTCTTCAGTGGCACAAAGCGCGGCAAACAGCTCACCGAGGTAGTCGATTGCCTGATGGTATGGAATATCCTGCATTCCATAGATACCGGCCTTACCGATCTGAAGGGCAAGAGGGCTCTTGGCTGCAAGCTTTGTTGCAAGCTCCAAGGTTGCTTCCTCCAGCTTTTCCCTGGGAACCACTTTGTTGACCAGTCCGAGCCTCTCGGCTTCCGCCGCCGTGATCATATCGCCCGTGAGCACCATTTCCAGGGTCTTCTTGCGCCCTACAAGCCTGGATAGTGGCGCGGCGGGCCCGAGGCAAATCAGACCGACGTTGATGGCAGTCGTGCCGAACTTCGCGTCATCGGAAGCGACAACCAGATCACAGGCGAACGTAAGCCCCGAACCATTTGCCAGCGCATAACCCTTGACCGAGGCGATCACGGGTTTTTTCATTTTGGATATAGTGTGATTGTGCTCATCCATCATATGGATAAACTCACGGTATTCTTTATGGCTCTTATCCTTGAATTCCGATAGAGAAATGCCGGTGGAGAAATGCTTTCCGTTCGCTCGAATCACCACGACGCGAACCCCGGGCTCGCGCTCCATTTCCCACAATGCATCATTGAGTTCCCGGGCAAAGGGGACATTGAAAGTGTTCATGTCTGCGGGACGATTCAGGGTTATGAAGCCGATCTGGTCCTGTTTGTCCACCAGTACGTTCGTATAGGCCATCGTCTTTCTCCTTCTTGGTTGAAGCGCGACAGGATGCTCAAAATGGGCGCATGTCACCGCTCGGGGGATTTTGGGTTGGCCGCCAAATATCCAGTATTCCGCATTACACACGCCGGGCGCCGAGGGACTTCCCAAGCACTCGTGCAACTTATATGACTTTCCGTGAATTCGTTAAGGAGAGAGGGTTCCGGCAGCCTTGCGAGGGAATGTCCAACCAGGATGAACAGGGTATTTCCCCTTAACTCAAGCTTCTTGACCTTGCTTCTGCAAACCCGCTTTAGCGACTGCAACCGCAACATCATCGGCGAGCCGAGGTTCCTGTATTATTGCCCAGCCGATCAAGCGTTGGCGGCAATCATACATCTTTTACTTTATATTGAAAGCACACCAACATTCAAGCTCAATCAAAGCCATATTCATGACGGACAGGCCCGATATGTCATCCAATCCCCTGGAGCCGGGCGGCGGATCCATCTCTAAACAGAAGGGACTGATGATCTCCTCTATAACGCCGCGCTCATGAGTTCGAAGCCCTCGAGCTATCCCATTGCGTTAATCCCGGAGTGAGGCAAAACCCTTGAATGGGTCCGGTTGCGATGAGCACGCCTTCACCGGAGGAAAAGCCGTCTCGGCAGGAGACCACATCAGATGGGCCGGCGCTTCCCGGTTTCCCATCATGCACTCTCCTGAACTTCCTCCCTCATATGATTCTTCCCCCCCGAACCCGCCGAGTATCAACCAGGTATTCCAAACTCCCGACGCTCGAGCAGCTTAGAGGTTATCGAAGTCCATACGAGGAGAACATCTGGTCTGATTGACGTGCTCAGTCCCGCCTTTTGAATCAAATTTGCGTGGAATGCCGCTGCTCCGACACGCGCCTTCTTCCTTTCACCTCCGACTGCCCGGATGTATCTTTTGGCACATGCCGGCTCTCCCCGTTGTTCCTTCTCACGCTTTTGGGCTTTTTTGCCTCCGCGCCGTTGACCCGCAAAACCGTCATAAAATCCCTGGAAATATGTATACTATTTTAGTATACATAAAATATGAACCGGCCAAACTGAGTCGGATGTTTTGGAAACGAAATTCACTACCTGGTCAGTTACCGAGAATACAAGTCTTCCTATCTCTTCATTATCACTCCTGTTGTGAATTCCTTATCATACGATTTTAATTGACGTGTTCTTCATCCCGGATTAAATGTCTGATACTCCAAGGGATTTAGAGATTCTCATGCCGCTCCTGATTGCGGCGGATCTCTCCGATCCGGCGGGAAAGTATCCCGATGGTCTGTCTTGTTCGGACCTCGGGAATAGGACCCGAACAAGAGTCTTTGTATTATATCGCCAAGACCTGATTCTGCCTGATTCTCCTTTTATTCGATCCGGGGTGCAACACAGGGGCGATCATGAAACGGGCAAACCTCCTTCCATCCGGGCTGATCAATCCGGTTATCCGAGTATCCCGATATCTCTTTCCATCGGCAATCCAGCGGTTGCGCTTACCTGTCCTCATACTCTCTCATTTTTTCCAGCAATCAAACGAGGCCTGAATTCATGGAGAAGGGAAGACTACTGCATCTGTTGGCTGGTATCTTTCTGCTGTGTGCATCCATCCTGATCATCCGCTTCGATGCGGGAGGAGTAATGCAGCCCGATAGCGCGACCCAGCCCTCGCGCGCTGACATGATCACCATCGATACCCTTGCCCCATTCGGAAAACTTGAACTTCCTCCGGTCGCGTTCCCGCACGACAAGCACACCGAGGCGCTTCTCAAGGAAAATAAGGACTGCAAGACCTGCCACTCAGTCTAGGACGGAAAGATCTCCCTTGCCTTCAAGGGCATCAAACCCGGCAAGGCTGACGGTATCAAGGAAATCTATCATTCGAGCTGCATCGGCTGCCATATGGGAAGAGCAGCCGCCGACAAACCCACGGGACCTCTCGACGGGCTCTGCCGCGCCTGTCACATTGCTCCCCGGGCAGTATCACAGTCCCAACCCGTTGACATGGACAAGGTATTGCATTTCAGGCACATCGATTCCAAAAACATCACGTCCACTGCCGCCGAAAAGGATAACTGCGCCCAGTGCCATCACGAATATGACAAGAATGCGAAGAAGATTTTCTACGCCAGAGGCAAGGAATCGACATGCCGTTACTGCCACGGGGAAAACCGAGTGGATGGCGTGAGGAGTATGAGACAGGCCGCGCACCAGCAATGCGTGACCTGCCATCTCGACCTCGCCGATAAGGGTGTGAAAGACAGGGGCCCCTACCTGTGCGCCGGTTGTCATGGCGCCGAAGGACACGCCGCGGCGTCCGCCAACAACCGGAAGGTCATGGCCGGATTACCCGACGGAAAGGCGCCTCGGCTCAAGCGGGAACAACCCGACCTGACGCTTCTCTCCTCGAATGCCGGCGTTGAAGGCCCCGAAAACACCAGGCCCCGGTCGATGAATCCTGTTGCCTTCGATCACAAGAGCCATGAGGAACGCAACAATAACTGCCGCGTCTGCCATCACGCCTCAATGGATTCCTGCGGCAAGTGCCATACGGTCTCCGGCGCCCGGGAAGGCAATTTCGTTCGCATCGAGGAGGCAATGCATCTCGCGGCCAGCGGCCGCAGTTGCTCGGGTTGCCATGCGGCAAAACAAAGCGCGGTGAATTGTTCCGGTTGCCATGGCCGCATGAATAAAGCCTCTACTCCCGACAACAACACATGCCGCCAATGCCACATGGAGGTACCCTCGGATGCGCTTCCAGACACCGGGAGCCTGACTCCGGCTCCGCCCCTGTCGCGGGAGCGCAAATCCATGATCGCGGAGATCCTTCTCAAGAGTCGCGGTCAAAATAGCGTTCCGTTCGCCATTGAAGATATTCCTGAGAAAGTTTCGATAAAGGAACTGGCCGCCGAATACGAGCCCGCCGTGATGCCACACCGCAAGATCGTCCTGACGCTCATGAACGGCATGAAGGACAATTCGCTCGCCGCCTATTTTCACGGTGAGCAGGGGACAGTCTGCCAGAGCTGCCATCACCGGAGCCCTGCCTCGAAGCAGCCTCCTCACTGCGGCAACTGCCACGGCAAACCCTTCGATCCCAGGCAGCCGAATCGGCCCGGATTGAAAGCTGCATTCCACGAGCAGTGCATGGGGTGCCATAAGGCCCTGGGGGTCCCGAAGCCATCTGCCACGGCTTGCGCGGAGTGTCATAAGGAAAAGAAGTAGCAGGTCGGGACTGAGAGGAGGAGTACACATATGTTGCGAAGAACCTTTCTTGGCATTCTTGGAAGCGCGGGCACCGGCGTCGTTCTGGGCCGCTCCGCCCATGCCGCCGGGAACAGGGAGTTTGCCGGTCATCCCGGCAGCTTCGGTGTCCTGTTCGATGCCACCCGCTGTATCGGTTGCCGCAAATGCGAAGCGGCATGCAATAAAGTCAACGAATTGCCCGCTCCGTCCAAAACATTTGAAGATCTTTCGGTCCTCGACGTAAAGCGCCGAACCAATGCCGGGACATTTACCGTCGTAAACCGCTATGACAACATCCCGGGTGTTGCCGGCTCCGTCTTTCGCAAGTCCCAGTGCAATCACTGCCTGGAACCGGCATGCGCTTCCGCGTGCTTCGTGCACGCCTTCACCAAGACCGCTCATGGCGCCGTTACGTGGGACCCCTCGGTCTGTGTGGGTTGCCGCTACTGTATGGTCGCATGCCCTTTCAACGTTCCGGCTTTTGAATATTCCGATCCCCTTACGCCACGCATAATGAAGTGCACCATGTGCTATCCGCACATCGCATCCGGCAGGCTCCAGGTCCCGGCCTGCACGGCGGCATGCCCCAATGAGTCCTTGACCTATGGCAACCGAAACGATTTGATCATGGTTGCCCGCGAACGGATCAGGGCATTTCCGAACCGCTACATCAGCCACATATACGGTGAGCACGAAATGGGTGGGACCAGTTGGCTCTACCTCTCCGGGGTGCAGTTCAAATCGATCGGCATGAGAGATGATCTCGGTACTGTCTCCGCGCCGGAGCTGACCTCGGGGGCGCTGGCCGCCGTACCGGTTGTCGCCGTTGCCTGGCCCGCGCTGCTGGCTGGAATTTATGCCATTTCGAAACGCAAGGATAAGGTTGCGCACGAGGAAAAACTGGAGGCAATGGCAAGGGTCCGGACCGAGGCCAAAGCGGACCTGAACAGGGCACTGATACAAGCCGAAGCCGAGAAGAAAACCGCCGTTGAACGCGCGGTGAGAAAGGCCCTGGAAGAAGCCGCGAAGAGTCAGACCGAAGAGGGAGCGTAACGATGTCCACTGAATCCAATTCTGTCAAAAGAACGCTCCTCACGCCTTTCAACATCATGGCCGGCATCGTCATACTGACCGGAGTGGTCTTGACCATCCTGCGCTTCACGCTGGGGCTTGCCGGGGTCACAAACTTATCGGACGATAACCCATGGGGGATCTGGATCAGCTTCGATTTGCTGTGCGGTGTCGCCCTGGCCGCGGGCGGCTACACGACTTCAGCCGCCTGCTATATTTTCGGGTTGAAGCGCTACCATAGCGCCGTAAGGCCCGCCATTCTAACCGCTTTTCTGGGCTACGCCCTGGTTGTCCTCGCATTGCACTACGATGTCGGTCGCCCATGGAGGCTTCCCTATCCTATCTTCGTACAGCAGGGCACTACATCAGTGCTGTTCGAAGTCGGGCTGTGCGTCTTTTTGTACCTGGCAACGCTTTTTGTGGAATGGAGCCCCGCATGCCTCGAATGGCTCGGGTATAAAAAGGCAAGGAAAACCGTGGTCAGGATGACACTGGCGCTGACCATCCTTGGCGTTATCCTCTCCACCCTTCATCAAAGCTCGCTCGGGGCGCTGTTTCTGATCGCCCCCTCCAAGGTCCACCCCCTCTGGTATTCGGTCTACCTGCCGGTGTTCTTCTTCGTGTCGAGCATCGCCGCCGGATTGTCGATGGTCATATTCGAAGGAACTCTTTCACACCGGTATATGCATGACAAGATGGATGAAAAGTACCTGAGCGGGCATGAAGGCGTGACCACCGGGTTTGCAAAGGCCGCGTCGCTCGTCCTTGCATCCTATTTCTGCCTCAAGGTCCTGGGTATCGCCATGGACAATAACTGGCATTACCTCACGACCGGGTACGGCGCCTGGTTTCTCGTGGAGTTGCTTGTTTTCGTCGCCCTGCCCTGCCTCCTGTACGCCATGGCCGTCCGCGAAAGGAATATCCCTCTCATCAAGTGGTCTGCGGCGCTGACGGTCGTCGGCATCATAGTGAACCGTTTCAATGTTTCGATGGTGGCTTTCAACTGGCAGTTGCCTGCGGTGGACCGATACTTTCCCAGTTGGATGGAGATCGCCGTGTCCGTATTCATAATAACCGTGGGTATCCTGCTCTTCCGGTTCATCTCTTCCCGAATGCCGATATTCCACGAGCATCCGGATTATGCGATGCACGAACCGGAGCCGGCTCAATCTCCCCGCCACGGTCTCGGCTAATGATGGAGGGTTCAATGGAGAACGCCTTTTACACGCTGCACGATTTCATGCTCCACACGAAGAGTGTGGCCTACCTCCTGGTGGGTGCGATGATTGTTGGAATGCTCGGGTTTTGGCTCTACCTCACCGGCAGGGACGAAGACAAAGAGATCAAATAGGACTGAGTGCCGTATTCTGATCGCCTGGAGGAGTTTCTAATGTACGGGTTCATTACCGGACTTTTGCTGTGGCTGTCCTTCGCGACACTCGTCATAGGGCTTACCGTTCGAACCGTGGTCTACATCCGCGGGCTGGACTGGCAGGTGGACCGGGTGGCCTATGGAACGCACATGGCTCTCGGGTTCAGGGAGGCCACCCGCTCCATCGTTCACTGGCTTCTGCCGTTCTGGTCCGTGGGTTGGCGCGCGAAGCCCCTCTTTACGATCATCTTTTTTGTTTTCCATACGGGGCTCCTGCTCACTCCAGTTTTCCTGATCGGTCACGCCGTACTTATCAAGGAACGTTTCGGCATCAACTGGCCCACCATCCCCATGGGGCTTGCCGATGTCCTGACTGTTCTGGTGATGTGCTCAGTCCTGTTCATAGCCGTCAGACGCATGGCTCTGCCCGAAGTTCGCATCGTAACCACGGCTTATGATTACCTCCTGCTTCTTATCACGGCCGCTCCGTTTGTCACCGGATTTCTGCTCGTACACCAGGTCGCGGATCACCGGCTCTGGCTATATGCACACATCTTGAGCGCGGAACTGCTGCTCATCGCCATACCTTTTACCAAGCTCTACCATGTTGTCGGCTTCTTCCTTTCACGAGGCCAACTCGGCATGGACTTCGGCATCAAGCGCGGCTTCAAGGGCGACGGTTTTGATTGGTAGTATAATTCGATAGTTCAGGAGTAACGATCCATGCCTGAAGGAACACTCTGCAATAAGAATACAGTCGATACGAAGGAGTATCTCAATGCACTCCTCTCCGATAAGCGCGGCAAAAAATACTATGAAGAGATGAAAAGCATCGAGGTCGACAAGGAGAAGCTCAAGGCAGCCCTGAAGGCGACATGCAAGTCGCGCTTCCATACATGGCTGGATTTGTGTTCCCACTGCGCGATGTGCGCGGACAGTTGCTTCATATACCTGTCCAACAAGCGCGATCCCAGGCAGGTCCCCTCCTACAAGATACAATCCACACTGGGACAGATCGTTAAACGCAACGGCGATGTCGATAACGAATTCATGCGCCACTGCATGGATGTGGCCTGGTCACAATGCACCTGCTGCAACCGCTGCGGCTCATTTTGCCCATACGGAATCGACATGGGCATCATGTTCAGCTACCTGCGCGGACTGTGCTTCGCCCAGGGTTTTGTCCCCTGGGAACTCAAGATAGGCACGGGTATGCACCGCATTTACGGCGCCCAGATGGACGTGACGTCCGAAGATTGGGTCGAAACGTGCCAATGGATGGAAGAGGAGCAGCAGGAGGAGTGGCCCGGCCTGGAGATTCCGGTGGACAAGCAGGGCGCTGACATCATGTACACGTGCAACGCCCGGGAACCCAAGCACTATCCGGACGACATCGCCGATGCCGCGATCCTTTTCCACATCGCGGGGGAGAATTGGACAGTGCCGAGCCAGGGCTGGGACCAGACCTGCCTCTCTCTTTTCGCCGGCGACTGGGGTTCCTGCAAAATGCAGGTTCAGAATGTGTATGGGGCCATCGAACGCCTCAAGCCCAAACGTGTCATCGGCACGGAATGCGGTCATGCCCACCGCTGCATGGTTGTCGAGGGGCCTTATTGGGTAGGCAGGAAAGACGGTCGCCCGCCTGCTCCCTATCTTCACTACACGGAATGGGTCGCCGAGGCGTTGCGTACCGGAAAGATCAAAATCGATCCCGCCAAGCGCATTCGGCAGCCGGTAACTTTTCAGCACTCCTGCAATTACATCCGCAACTACGGACTCAAGGAAGTAACACGGGAGGTCATGAGCTATCTCGTGGAACCCGGATACTATGTCGAGATGACTCCCAACAAGGAGCACAACTTCTGTTGCGGCGGTGGGGGAGGGATCAACGGTATCGGACTTTACCGGGAACAGCGCAACACGAACATGAAAGTCAAGCGCGATCAGATCATTGCCACGGGAGCCAAGCTCGTTATCGCCCCCTGCCACAACTGCTGGGACACGATTCGCGACATGGAAGAGATCTACCGTCTCGGAATCAAATGGAGCTTTCTGAAGCCGTTGCTCGTGAAGATGGTCGTCGTGCCCGATCATCTCAAGCCAAAAGAGGATCAATAGCCACGCATTGCCTTGACCGCCGGCTGAACGAAGGAAGAACTCCTCCCCCGCCCCTCTCTGATATGGACATGGGGTGCCCTCACATGGCGCCCTATTCCACTCTTCGCCTACCATTCGCCCTTGAGACGAAGCAAGCACCTCTGAAAGTCAAATTTCTCCCCTCATGAAAGGGAAGCCCTTTTCACGCAAAGGCTCTCGACGGAACCTGTCATAGGAGGGCGAGACGGGAAAGGTGTGGGTGGGGCAGAGTCTACGACTGCCGGACGCCAGGCTCTGGTCTGAAACAGATCCTACGGTTTTTCATGCCTGGAGAGCTTCTGTTCGGACCATCTCCTCAGAAAACCGGTAACCTTCAAAGAAGCGGGTTCCTCCACCAAACGTATCGTTCCACGTCGATGGAGGGCAAGCTGGAGACACGGTCGAATATGTGGACAGGTGACGCACTCCCTCCGCGGTTGCATAACACCGTCTTCGTCGCGAGGACATACTTTCTCCCCATCACCAAAACAGGCCGGTTGCGGCGGGACCGCCTCGGGAAGAATGTTCTTCTCACAGGGTTCAGTCATGCTCAGTCTCCATCGAGCAGTAATTCTACTCGAGAATTTCGAGAACGGCACGCTTTTTTAGCTTGGTCGCGGCAGCATTTACGATAGTGCGTATAGCATGGGCATTACGTCCCTCTTTTCCGATGATCTTACCGAGGTCCTCTTTCGCCGCACGCAGTTCGATTACAGATATCTGCTGCCCACACACTTCTTTTACTACTACCTGTTCAGGATGTTCGGCGAGAGAACGCGCGATGAACTCGACTAATTCCTTGATCTGAATATCTTGGTCCATAGAAGGTCAACTTCCTTTCCGGTTCCAGAAGAATACCGCGGCAAAGAACACGCATGTATGAAAGAATCAGCGCAGCACCGACAAACGTCGGCATCTTAACAGCGACAAGGTTTCAAGAAAGCGAAAGAACAGTGCAGCACAAAGAAGATGAGCTTGAACTTGGTTTGGTGGGCTCACGAACACTTGTGAAATTATGCAAAATCTGCTTTAGTGTCAACTCAAATTTTTAGTATTAATAAGATGTTATAAAGAGAAATCGATCACAATGTCAAATAGCCCTTTGTTCACGCCATCCTCGAAAAATAGTCTGTTTGAGAAAACGCGGAAACCGGCCGCGCGCCGAAATCCGCAAACACGGTGTTTTCACTTTTCATCCTGGTTCGAAGACGCAATGCGTGTCCCGAACTATGTCCAATAAACCGGAGCCATGGATGATGGCAAATTCTCACGGAAGTGGGGCGCCATGACGGCTGAATTCCCCGAATGGCTTCAGGAACAACCTCTTGCCTCGGTTGTCGCGGTTGATCTTCCTCCGCCGAACCTCGCGGACAACACGGGAGATATCGACAGATTGGCTCGTGCCCTGGCAGCCATGGGGTTCTCTCCCTTAAGGCTCATTCCCGCTCAAATGGATTGCATCTCCCGTCGATTGCGCGATCTGACATTCAGTGCCACCGCCATAGTGGGGTTTGCCGGTCACTCCTGGGAGATTCTCGACCTGCTGCCCCGGCATTCCAATGCGCCCGCACTCGGATTCGCGATTGATCTCGGCACCTCCAGCATCGTCTTTAGACTCATCGATCTTTCCCGGAGATCCATCCTTTCGGAGAGATCTTTCCTTAATCCTCAATCCGTTCATGGTGAAGACATACTCAGCCGCATACAGTTCGCGAGGACCACGGCCGGCCACGCCACCCTGCGCAATGCCCTCCTCGCTTCATGCAGGCATTCCATGATCGACGCCTTAAAGGAACATGACCTTTCCCCGGAAAATGTGTATGCGGTCGCATGCGCCGGGAATACGGCAATGACGCACTTTTTCGTGGGACTCGACCCGTCGAATCTTGCCCGCGAGCCTTACATACCCGCCGCAAATACTTTCCCCATATGTCGCGCGCCGGAATACGGATTCGATTTTCTCCCGAATTCTCTTTTGTATGTCTTTCCGAACGTGGGTTCCTACGTCGGAGGAGATGTCGTCTCCGGAATTCTTGCGACCGGTCTTCACAGGGTCGCGGAACCCGCGATGCTGATAGACGTTGGGACAAACGCGGAGGTAGTACTCGGCAACTCGGACTGGCTGCTCGCGTGCGCCGGGGCCGCGGGTCCGGCTCTCGAGGGAGGAGTCGTCGCCAGCGGAATGCAGGCAATCCCCGGTGCAATCGACCACGTGCGCATAAACCGCGAAACTCTGGAACCGTCCTTTCATGTGATCGGGGAGGGGAAGCCATCCGGAATCTGCGGTTCCGGAATCATCGATCTCATAGCCGAGATGTTCGCATCGGGCATTCTGACGGTTCAAGGCAAGTTGAGAAACGGAACGCGCACACGGCGCATCACCTGCAGTGAAGACGGAGTGGCCTATGTGCTGGTGCCCGCTGCTCAAGCCCTCGGCCGGGCGGACATTTCCATATCCGAGATTGATGTCGGGATTTTTTTGAAGTCAAAAGCCGCGATGTACACTATATTGTCGATCATCTCCCGGAAAGTTGGGCTCGCATTCGGGGACATCCGGAAAATCTTTATCGCCGGCAGCTTCGGGAACCGCATAGATCCGGAAATGGCCATCCGGATAGGCATGATTCCCGATCTACCGCCCGAGACCTACTCAGGGGTGGGAAATGCCAGTCTGCTGGGTGCCTCCATGACACTTCTAGACCGTTCGCTACTCAAGGAGGCGGATTTGGTCAGGGGCAGGATTACCTATCTCGAATTGAATGTTAACCTTGAACTTATGAATGAATTCAGGGGAGCTTTATTTTTGCCGCATACAAACAGGCGGCTCTTTCCATCCGTGCGGATTCCGGAATCCTGGCCCGGTTCGCCGGAACGGGGGGTTTAGTCATGAATCGTAGAGTAATGCCCGCCAAACATCGTCAAAACGACAACCACGAGAGGACTCTCAAAGTGAAGGGGGTCTATGTCGTCAGTCTCCTGGTATGCGCTCTGCTGGGTCTGAACGGGCTCCTTCTCTATGCTATCTTCTTCTCCTCGCATGGACTGCAGGGGTACAAAAAGCAAAACGAGCAGGTAAGAGAAATGGAGGCGAAGATTCTCACCCTGAAGCAGCAAAACCAGCGGCTCTTTGAAATGATTCAGGCTCTCAAGACAGACCCCAAGGCCCAGGAGAGGCTTGTACGTCAGGAACTCGGCTGGGTGCATGAAAATGAGGTAGTTCTGGATTTCCCCGAGACGGAAGACAAACCCCGCAATCAGAATCAGCCCAATAAACAGCCTCTTCCCCGGAAGTAAGCAAAACCGATATTCATTTCCTTTCCGTAAAATGACCCGAGCCGGGTCCTCGGATACCCGGGAGGTGGTTTACCCGGCTGCCGCTCCCGCTAGTCCGGACTCCCACTAGAACAGGTGCACGGTTTTTACCTCGAGCCCCAGAAACGCCCCACCACTTTCTTCGCCGCTCTCCCCAGCCTCACCCGATAACCGACCCTGGTTTCGGACGCGCGTGCCGTCATACTCGACAGTGCACGATTTGCTTCCTCCAACTCCTCGCCGAGTTGCCGCTGCCTGAACTCAAGTTCCACTTTCGAGGCGCGCAATGCATCCAGGCTCCTCTGCTGCTCGGTTATATCGTCAAAGGTGCACACGGCGCCGACCTGCCCGCGATTCGGTCCGCAAATAGGGGCGGCGTTAAAGGACAGACATTTGCGCTGCGGACTCGATCGCGCCAGTACCCACAGCTTCCGGCCAATTACAGATTCACCTTTGAGAGCGCGGAAGGCGGGGAACTCTTCAGGCTGGCACTTGCGTCCATCAAGCGTCGTGGCCTGGAGTCCCGAAAGCCATTCTTCCAGAGGGAGCATCTTCTCATCGGGGGTGAAGCTCAGGGCTTTTTCCGCCGCGCTGTTAATCCTCGTAAGGTCACCATCCTTATCAAAAATCATCACTCCGTTGCTGGCTGAGTTCAGAATTGCGGTAAGCTCGATCTCTACCCGCGCGGCATTCTTTTTCGCGCGCGCGAGTTCGGTGGTGCGTTCCATAATCAGGTATTCGAGATAACTGCCGTAGTTTTTCTCCAGCTTTTCCGCTTCCTTGAGTTCGGTGATGTCACGCCATACAGTGACGCCGCCCATGATATTCCCGGACGTATCGCGAATAGGCGCGGCCTTGCACAGAATAGGTACTTTCCGCCCGTTTGGCCGGCTCAGTACCCATTCTTCATTCTCAGTGACTTTGCCGTCCTTGAGCGCCCTGTAAATTGGCAGGCTCTCCAGTTCCGGACTGGCGGGCTTGTCGGGGAGGGAGAGTCCCAGGGTCTGCGCGTAGTCTTCCGCCTGGAGACCATCTGTTACGGTTTTCGGGTGTCCGGTCAACTCCTGCGCATAATTGCTCGTTCTTCGAACGGTAAAGTCCGGCGTGCCACTCGTGATGATAATGGCCTCTGGAGCATAGTCCATGATTGCCTCCAGAATTTGCCGGCTCTCCTCCGCCCCCGAAAGCTTTTCGCGCAGGTCCTCCAACTCCACTATGAGCTGCTCCCTGCTCTTATCCTTGTCTTCGGTCACTTTAGTACCTTCCATGCTCGAATCAGTGAGAATCCTGGACAATCCCCGCTGTCTTGCTTGAATGCATAAAAGAGTCGGAATCAGATGAAGCGAAGAAATCCATCCGGTTGCGGACCAGCGAATTTCCGGTTCAACCAGCCCAGGCAGGTATTATTTTAGTTCATCAGCTCAGTATGAAAAAAGAAAATTCGCCCCCAACAGGCACAATTTCAAGCAACAATCTCACGGCAACGACTTCATAAGCATGTATAACGTAATCCGCGTACTTACTGGAGGTCTCATCACCCGCGACTTGACTTACTCCCCTGAAGACATTAGCTCCAAACCCACCATGCACACAGACAAACGGCCCAAAAAGTGATTGCCCTCTCGCCTTGCGGCGCGGGTTCGGTTACAAATTCGCAATCACTTGGCAAACGTTAAATAACCTCGAACACCCAATGCCATCGCCACTTTTATCGTATGGAATTACCAGGAGGAAAAGCATGCGCAGGAATGTCTTAATCTCGCTTTTTATCGCACTGGCCGCAACATTTTTCATGCTCTACCAACATAATGGATTCGCCCTGCAGTCCTCATCCGCGGACTCCACGGCCACACTCCAGTTTGCACAAAGTCAGGCCCCGCAATCGCCGGGCGCCACGCAACCAGCGGCAGCCGTGGAGCTGAAAATCGACAAGACGGAACTCGATACTGGAGGAACCATTACACTCAGCGGGATTGCTCCGGCCGGTAAGCCCGTCCTTATCGAGGTCTGGGCCGAGGAGACTGTGCGTGCATCCCGGTTCGATTCCGATTTTGACAAAGAAACCGGGAAAAGACCTTACATCCTTTACATGACCGACAAAATGCCTGCTTTTTTCAAAATCCTGGTTCCAACCGATAAACAGAGTGCTTTTGCGGCAATAAAAGCACAGGGGAGGGGCTGGAGTTATTCTCAGGCGCTCAAGGAACTCGGCGCGGAACCCGCCTACGCGGCCGCGTGCGCCGCCCCCGTCCAAAGATACCAGGCAAGCCTTCTCGGAAGTGTCGTCGGGTCCAGGGGTGAATTGCTGCCGGCCATGAACGAAAAAGATAACGCCAGAAGGGCAATGCAGTTGGTCAAAGCCCGCTTTCGTAATCCCGAGGCCGTCTTTGCACCGATTGTCGAAGTGAAGCCCGACGGGAGCTTTAATGCCAAGCTTACTCTCAACCAGGGTTCCGCGAAAGGCAAATTCAGCGCCCGCGCCGTCGTCGCTCCCGATATCGCCAGCCAGACTGTCTCTTTTCAGAACCATATCGGCTTTCCCTACATCTATCTCAGTAATGCCGGTACAAGCCTCAATCTTGTCTACCCTTTCCTTCTCTCCCTCGCCATTTCCATCTTCGGGGTGCTGATGGGAGCGGGCGGAGGATTTATTCTTAACCCCCTCCTGGTATCGATTTGGCCTCTGCCACATACAGTTGTCGCGGGCACGGTGATGCCGACCGTTCTTTTCTCCCAGCTCAGCGGTGTCGTCAATTACTCCAGGATCAAGTTCATAAACTGGAAACTTGGCGCGTCGATCGGTCTCGCAATGCTTCTGGGCGGCTTTATAGGCCCGAAGCTAACGGAATTGATAAGCCTTGAGCAGTATAAGTTTGTATTCGGCTGGATTCTGGTCATTCTTGCCGGACTCCTTGTATGGCAGACCACGCCTGCCTACATCGCCAAGAACAGCAAGGAACAGGCAATCTTGAGAGAATACCGCAAAAAGGCCGAGGAAGAAGCCAAGCTGGCCAAGGCCTAATCGCGCATGCACGCCCGCAAAGGAGAATAGATATGTTGGTTAAGTTCTGGGGTCAGGAATTCAAGGTAAACATGGTCTTGGGATGTTTTGGCGGTTTTCTGATTGCCATCGTTTCCTCCATGTTCGGTTTTGGTGGTGGACCTTTCATGATGCCCCTCATGACGGTAGGCTTGCGCCTCCCCGTTTTCGTGGTTGTCGGCAGTTCTCTTCTGGCAATCGCATTTAACACTATCATGGGCAGTGCGCGGCACTATCAATTCGGGAATTTCGATCTCGTCTTTTTCCTGATTATGTTCCCGGCCGCAATTCTTGGCGGATACATCGCACCGCAGATCGCCAAGCGCATCAGTCCCCTCATGGTTAAGAGAATCGCGGCGCTCGGCCTTCTCATTCTGGCATTGAACCTGTTGGGTTTTTATTAGAATTGCCTGCCACACCGTCACATTCGGTTGCTCATCGCCAAATAACGGCCGATGAGCAACCGGGTTGCGGTACACGGTTCCGGCTTGAGACGGGTGCTCTCCTCCGGCCACAATTCAGTTGACACCCTCCGCCCAAAGGTCGTAATTATTCGAGTAACATCTTTGCGGCATCAGGTGCTCGAAAGAGCATAAAAGGGAATCCCGTGTAATCCGGGAGCGGTCCCGCCGCTGTAAACGGGGACAAAATCCGGCAAAGCCACTGTTTCGTGAACGCGAGATGGGAAGGCCCGGGTTTTAGAATGATCCGTGAGTCAGAAGACCTGCCTGATTGCCATTCGGTATGCCTGTACGGGGAGATACAGGGGCAAGCCGACTTAAGGACCAAGCAAACAGGGTGCAATCCTTAGAGCGTTCAGCTCCAAGGATTTTTTTTTGACCATAAGCATCCTGGCGGCAGCGCACTTGAGGCCTTTCTCCCACCCGCGAAGACGTCTGTTCACGGGCATGATGCAAATGGAGCCGTGGTCCCCGATGTGATTCACCAACAGCGGACAGGACAGGTTTGTGCTTTTTGACTGGGGGAATTCAAAATATAAGGAGTGATAAATGTCTAGAAAATGGTTTTCCGGAATATCGGCGGCAATCCTCGTTCTCATGGTGACAGCCAGCGCTGTCGCCGGTCATGGAGACTCGCGTCCCCCCAAACAGGCCATCCTTTTGGCGGCATTTGGAACGACAGTACCGGAGGCGCAAAAAGCTTTTGAACAGGTAGAAGCCAGTGTAAAAAAAGCCTTTCCGGGAGTCGAGCTGCGCTGGGCCTACACCTCGAGTATCGTTCGCGCTAAACTGGCCCAGCAGGGCAAGGTAGTCCAGTCTCCGGAATCAGCCCTGGCAAAGTTAATGGACGACGGCTACACTCACGTGGCAATACTCTCCCTGCACACCATTCCAGGGGAAGAATTCCACATGTTGAACCAGAACGCCCGCCTTTTCGCGCAAATGACAGGGGGATTCGAAAAGGTCCTTCTTGCCCGTCCCCTGCTTGCATCGCACCAGGACATGGAACTTGCAGCCAAAGTGGTCCTGAGGAACATTCCCGCCGACCGAAAACCGGAGGATGCGATCGTGCTGATGGGACACGGCACCGAGAAACATCCCTCCGATGCCATCTATCTCGCGATGTACCATACACTCCAGGAACTTGATCAGAACTGCTATATTGCAACCGTTGACGGCTACCCCTCCCTGGAAGACGTCCTGCCAAAGCTAAGAGAGAAAAAGATCAAGAAAGTCTACGTCGTGCCCTTCATGGCGGTTGCCGGCGACCATGCCCGAAACGATATGGCCGGCGACAAACCCGGCAGTTGGACATCCGTTCTGAAAAAGAATGGTTTCGTTTGCGAAGCAGTGCTCAAGGGGACAGCGGAATACCCCGAAATGGTCGATATCTGGATCGATCACCTGCGTCCCATGATGGAGCACATGAAGTAGAGGCAGGTTTCATAATTTGTCGGGTCGGACTTTTCGATCCCCATCCCTGAATACGGCCGCGCCGAGACATGCTTTCCCGGAGTCACGGCGGCGGCCGGTCTTCAACAGGCTCTCCTCCACTGCCACGTGATGACGGGAGCACTCCCGCGCTATCTCGCGTTACCCCTCGATAATCCGGCCTCCCATTGCATCATCGAGTCGCGGCTTGCGGGCGCTCAGGGGGGCCAAATCGAAGCCCGCGGCAGAAATTTGCCTAATACAAATTGATCTTCATTGCCATGGGTCTTTCATGGCTTTTTTGGCGAATTATCCTGTATATCTTCCGGCGATAGAAAACGAAGGCTGCTGTCGCCCGCCGAGCTTACCGAGCTGACTTTTCCATCTCGAAAAAATACATACGAGAAGTCGTAAGCCCATACGCCACCCTGGATGCTGGTCGGAGTCCCTTGTGCCGCGATGACCTCATCGGGGCTGGAACCTATTGTGAAATAGCCCTTCTGGAGACCCTGTTCATTTGCAGGTTGGAGGCGAAGCTTCAGATTACCGAAGTAATTGTTGAAATCACAAATCCGACCGTCCTTGAACTTAATCTCCGAGAACCCATAGAACCATTTGTCCTGCTCCACGCGGGTAGGGGTCCCCTGCACCCGCAGCACATCGTCTTCCGTGGAGCCCAGGCTCAGGTAGGTTGGAGCAGGATCATTGAATCTGCGGGGCAGCATACGCACTTTCAAAGAGCCGTCGAAATTGTTGTAGCGCAGTACCAGCCCATTTCTGAACTGAATCTCCGAAAGACCGTAAACCCAGGTCTGCCCCTGGACCCGGCTCGGAGAGCCCTGGACGCGCAAAACATCCGAACTGGATGACCCGATAGTGAAATATGGCATCGATGAACCCGGAGGACCATCCAGGAGAGAGGAGGGAGGTTCAGGAAGGGCCGGACTGTCCGGGAGAAGTCCGCCTGCATCGGATTCCAACTCCGCGGATGGTTCCGCCGGCTGCACGCCGGATTTGGACCCGGTCGATGCCGGACCCGGCGATGGCGCGGGCTGGTCTTTGTGCACTTCCACCACGGGTGGCGAGTAATCCGTCCGGCCCATGAAAAACAGCGCCAGTACACTCATCGCCAGCAGCAGAAGGCGCGCGGCGTGCGCAAGGCCCACCCTGTCCCTGGCATTCTTCCACCATGTCCGCCATCGTGAGGCTGCTGCCTGTTCTTTCCGCCCGTTTGCCGGCGGGCTGGTTGAAACCTTCCTCTCGGACTGATGCAGTTTAACCCAGGTGCGGGATATCCTCCCGTACGCCTCGTTGATTCTTTTGAACTTTTCTTCGGCCTGAGCCCGGACTTCATAGGATCTCGAGTGAAAACGGTCGGGGTGGCACGTCTTCGCGAGAGAACGGAAGGCACGCTTTACTTCAACTGGCGCGGCGCCTGGTTCGAGCCCAAGTGCGCGATAGTCGTCTTTTAATTGCACTTCTTCAGGAGTCATGCCTCCCGAGTTCCTCGCAGGAAATTATTAAAAAGAATGGCGCCACAGCCAATGCAGCTTGCAACTGTTCAGATTAATAAATTAAGATACCGTCTTCAAGTCGTAAAAATCCAGCCCCATCGCCATGCACCGAGCGAAAAGAACTGTCTTATCTCCAGCATAGGCACTATAATCCGGGGCTTCCATGGGCACCCGTTGTATAATTCCTTTTTAGGACATCATCCAGTTCACCGATATTAGCAGAGAGGCAAAACCCAATGCTGATTCTGACCAGAAAGGCAGGCGAGTCAATTCTGATCGGCGACGATATCGAGGTGGTTATCACTTCGATCGATCAGAACAAGGTGAAGGTGGGGATAAAGAGCCCTTCACACATTCCGATCTACAGGCAGGAACTCTACCGTAAAATACAGGAAGAAAACAGGGGCGCGGCGTCTATTGGCAAGGAAGAGTTCGACAATATACTCGAAAAATACACGGGATTCCCGCTAAACGACACCACTGACAGGGATAATTCCTGAAGGACCAGCCCAAGGAGCATCCATGCAGGTAAACACATCACGATTCGGCAACGTAGAGATAGAAGACTCCAAGTTGATCACTTTCCCCTGGGGAATACCCGGATTCGAGGAACTAAAAAGCTATATTCTGCTTGAATATAAGAATGGCCCCTTCCAGTGGCTCCAATCCGTTGAAGAAGCCTCGGTGGCTTTCGTGGTATGCCCACCCGACGTGATAGGGCTGGAATACAAAGTCCCTGCATCGAAAACCGGGGTCATCGGCCTCGAAAAACAGGAAGACCTGCTGGTTCTTAACATCGTGTCTTTTAACAGGGACAAGGGGCAGATGCGATTTCACGTTCAAAGCCCTCTTCTGTTCAACGCTACTACCAGAATTGGCTACCAGTGGACAATCGAACCGGAGGAACTCAAAGGCTACATCGTTACGCCTCCCGGTCCTCAACCCGAAGCGCCCTGAAAAACCCCAAAGCCCCACAGCTCAATAGTCTGGCGAAATCCTCCTTCAAAAAACCGCGTGTTCTCGGAGGGAGCAGGTTTTACTTCGCCACGGAACCGGTAATCCGGCAATGTGGAGACGTGCAGTAGAATTGCATTTCGCCGGTAAACGCTCCATCAAAGGGAACTTTATTGCATCCGGGTTTCCTCTCTCCGTGACCATGCAATCGGGGACAATAGAGTTGACGGTGCACCAATCCACGCAGCCACGCCTCAAGGCTGCCGTGTCAATCGAAACCTTCATCTCGCGCCAGCACATAATTCTTTCGAAAAGCCTTTCCTTCACCGCGGGCCGAATTATACTATTCAGACCGACCGTTCAATTGCCAATGACGCAACCAGGGGCCATACTCCCCATACATCCCCGGAGAGACTACGAATACCCAGATGCTCTATACTCGCACTTTTTTCGCAATGGCCGTTGCCCATCTTTCCTGCATGTCCAGTTTTTCTGTCTTTTTTCTGTTCCCCATTTTTATCACGAACCATGGAGGCGACCAGGTCGACGTCGGCATCACGATGGGGGCCTTCGCGCTCGCTTCGGTCCTGTGCCGCCCCTGGATCTCCGACATGATCGACAGGATCGGCCGAAAAGTAAGTTATGCGCTCGGCTCCCTCATAATGACCATCCTGCCGTTGACCTACCTGCTCTTCAGAGGGAGCCTTAATGATTTTTACCTGCCGCTCATGCTTGTTCGCGTGGTGCACGGTGTCGGCTTTGCCATTTGCATAACGGCCGCATTCACTTACATGGCGGACCTCATCCCCAGGGAACGGCTCAATGAGGGGCTCGGGATGTTTGGTATCTCGGGCCTGATAGGGTCCGCGGTCGGCCCCCTGATAGCAGAACTGATCCTGCGCGGAGCAGGTTTTGATCTTCTCTTCCTCACCGCGGCCGCAATGCCCTTTATCGGTTTGATCATCCAGTTCTTCCTGAAGGAAACCTACGTTCACGTCCTTCGAACGGCCGATTCCTCCTTTTTCTTCATACTCCAGAAGAAAAAGCTTCTTGTCGTCACCATCGTTGCCCTGCTCTTCGGCATCGGCATCGCGGCCGTGAACGGGTTCGTCACCCCATATGCGCATGAAAGGAAGATCGAGTTCATTTCTCTTTATTACATTGCCTATTCCGTCGCAGCCATACTCGTCCGCATGGTCGGGGGCGGAATCGTGGACAGAATGGGCGAGAACAGAATAGTCCCGTATGCAACTGTTCTCATGGGCACGGGACTCCTGGCGATGATTTTCATGAAGGGAAGTTTTCTGCTTTTCTTCTGCGGATTTATGACAGGGTGCGGGCATGGAGTCCTATACCCCGCGTTGAATGCACTGGCTATAAGGGATGAACCCCAGGAAATCCGGGGAAAGATTACCGGAGCTTATACGGGAAGCATAGATGCCGGAGGTTTCGTGGGGTCCATCCTTCTCGGTTACATAGCGGAATCAGCCGGTTTTCAGGCATTGTTCCTGGCGGCCGGCGGCGCCCTTTTCATCGGACTTCTCATTTTTAGTCAGCACCGGAAGTCAGAGTACGCTTCCGCCCTGCACCGGGGGTAATCAAGAAGCCCATCCCGGCTGTTCATCTCCTCGCCCCCCGGAGCGTGTCGGAGTGACGGCATTTTCCAAAAATTACTCCTTAAAAGTGGGAATAGCTATACAAAGTCGATTTATTATTGACGTTTGGCATTCCGTATTAGGGACAAATCGAGCTGTAGAGTGGGAAGCTAGCTGGACCTAATTAGTACTCCGACAGGCTCCTCGGCCGCGCCCGCCCGGATGGCCTTTTGAATGGCCGCGGAGCCATGGCCGCAGCTTCCCAGCTCTTCAGCGCAGCCCTATGGCCGAAAGGACTGCAAACAGCACTCCGATCAGACTCTCCCCGGCAATCAGTCCCGATGCCACGGGTATGGTGAAGTCTCGCGCCGAAGTTCTTTTCACCAGGAAAGCCACGCCAGCCCCCGCAAAAATTGACAGTGTGTTCCAGAACGGGATGACGAATGCAAGACCTAGCCCCATGGCGGATGGGAGGATTAATCGCACGCGTTTCGGGGCAACACGGTTCAAAATCGACAGGACCATTCCCGCCAATGCCCCGATAACGAGAGCAACCCGCGCCGACGGATGCAAACTGGACAGACCGTGTGCCAGTAACTCCGCCACCCCCTTCCATACCTGAGCGCTCGGAGCGGGGAACATTTCGCCGCCCAGAATGTCCGGAGTGGGAACCAGCAGGTAAAAGGCGGGGACTACCACCACCGCCCCGACAAAAACTCCGAGAAATTGCGCGATGAACTGTTTGCGCGGGTTCGCCCCCAAGAGATACCCAGACTTGAGGTCGGTCAGCAGGTCCGCCGCGGAAGCGGCGGCCCCGGACGTAACACCCGCGGACATGATGTTTGCCGTTGTATCGGCGGGAGCGATGATCCCATAAGTGAGTTGGGTGATCTTCCCCATGGCTCCGATAGGCGTGATGTCGGTCTCACCGGTTGCCCGGCATGCCACGACAGCCAGGAAAAAGGTCAGCAGGACCGATATAATCCCCATCCACCACCGGATTGAAAAACTCATCACCTGGATGACGACCAGCCCGGCCCCGGCAGCCGCCACGCCCAGCCCGAACCATTTTCCCGGGACTTCTATCAGGTCCATCTGCCGCAATTTCGTATCTTCACGTCCCCTCCCGGTCCCTTTCAGCATTCGGGCGGTTCCGGCAAGCGCGCGCCAGACGGTCTTCCATTGGAAGGCGAACGTCAGCAATCCCGAACTCACCATCAACGCAGTCCCACCCCAGAGACTCCAGGAGACAATGCCCTTATATCCGAGTTCAGCGATTATTCCGCGTTCATACACATACGGAGCGAGGATGAAATAGTTGAAAATTCCACCCGCCAGCATGCTCAACGCGACTCTAATCCCTATTATCGCCCCGGCTGCAACCATGATGGCGCTTATTTCGAAGGAAATTGTCCACGCTGAGAGCCCGCGACCGGCGATGGTCCCTGGGAATTCGACCATTGCGGGCAGTCTCAATAAACTTGGCCACCACGATATCTGGTTTTCCCGCAGCAAGGCTATCAGGCCGCCCGCGCCGCCCGCCATCCAGAGGCTCCTTGCCTTTTTCGACGCGGCGCCGCCGTGGGCGTACAACGAACGCAATGTTTCCGCGGCCGCGAGTCCGCTTGGAAAGGCAAGCTGCTCGACGTTTACCATCTGCCGCTTCATGGGGACCGCGAGAAAAACCCCCAGGAGTGCAACCAGCAGCGTCCAGATCATGAGTGTCCAGAAAGGCAGGTGTTCTCCGCGGATGAGAAGCAGCGCGCTGACCGCGCTCACCAGGACACTGCCCGTGGAGTAGCCGGCGGAACTCGCCGTGGACTGCATACAGTTGTTTTCAAGGATGGAAAGATTTGAGCCAATCAGGCCGGCACCTTTCAAAGCCGCCCCCAGCGAGAAGGAAAGGATGCAGGCGGTGATCGCGATACCGAGGCCCCATCCGGTCTTCAGCCCAACGAACAGGTTCGAGAGGCTCATTACGGCGCCAAGCAAAGCTCCCATGATAACAGCACGCACCGTGAGCTGGGGCAGATCACCGCGATAAACATTCTCAAACCACTCGAGTTCAATCTCGGAAGGCGTTTTCCCGTTTGTATCAATTCCCGTGAAGTCTTCCAGAAGGCCCCCTTCGCTTCATTGAATTCATTGCAGAGTACCTCACTCCCGGCCCCGCGGGTAACTCAAAAATGATAGTTCCGTGTATCCAGTGAGTCTTCGTTGGTCTCCTCCGGTCCGTGGCGATGTCCGGAAGAACATTTATATTGAATTTGAAAGGAATTAGCTGGTAAAAGAGTGGCCGATTGTGACGGAAATGTTACGGTGCGATCTTTTCCGGGACGCGGGCATTCGGCGGGCTTCGCATCGATACGAGGTTGCGTTCAAGATAGTTCTTTCCGGGCTCAATGAAGGCGGAGGGCTGATTCCACCGCTCGGGGGAACAACGAAGCGGTGACGGGGAGACACCTCTCCCATGCTTTTCAAGAGCAGCTCTTCGATGCCATCTTGAACACAACCCGGTATTTAATATTCCCGCCACATAAAATCGATGGCCATAGATTTCGAAATCCCTTTCTTGTGTCGGCCAATTCATCCGTTCACTTTGTAGATGACCGGATTTTAGAATGAAATGGAGATTTCGAATATGAGTCTCAAACTGGGAATAGTCACCGAATATTATTATCCGCTGCTTGGAGGTATTTCCGAAAACGTCTACAATACAGCCGTACGGTTAAGGAATGAAGGCCATACGGTTAAAATAATCACTTCGCATCTCGGAGATCATCGAAACGGTTCCGGTTCACCAAACGATATAATCAGGATCGGCAGAAGCACGGCGATTTACAGTAATGGTTCATTGGCCAGAGTCACCCTCGGCAAGCATCTCATAGGCGAACTCAAGGCTGTTTTCAGGCGTGAAAGGTTCGATCTGCTTCACCTGCATTCCCCCCTCGCTCCCACTTTGCCCATGTTTGCCCTCTTTGCGGCGGACTGCCCGGCGGTGGGCACTTTTCATACTTATTTCGACAGCAGCATCTGGTATTCACTGTTAAAACGGGCAGTGCAGAAAAAACTCATAGACAGGCTGAGCGGCCAGATAGCGGTTTCGCAAAGCTGCATCGATGCCCTCAAACCATTTTTTCGAATCAATGCGAGGATAATCCCGAACGGCGTCGACATTCTCCAGTTCAGACCGGACGCACCCAGACTTCCCCAGTTCGATGACGGAAAGAAGAATCTGCTTTTCCTCGGCAGGCTTGACCCCCGGAACGGACTTGGTCTCATGATCCAGGCATTTGAGATGATCCGTTCCCGGATGCCCGACGTCCGGCTCATTATCGTTGGAGATGGCCCCCTGCGTACGTATTACGAGAGGCTGGTACCCGAAAACCTTCGTGACGACATCCATCTCGTCGGCCCCGTGCTCGAAGAGAGGAGCCTGTATTATTCGAGTTGTGACGTCTTTTGTTCCCCGGTAGAGAAAGCTTCTTTCGGGGTCACCTTGCTTGAGGCCATGTCCAGCGGAAAGCCCATTGTAGCCGTCGACAACTGCGGCTACAGGGAACTTCTCAGCCCCGGGGAAGGATTCCTGGTTCCACCGCGCGACCCGAGGGCTTTCGCCAATGCCATCCTCAAGCTGCTCGAAAATCCTGAACTCAGGAAAGAAAAAGGCATGAATGGCAGGGCCAAGGCAGTCACTTTTTCCTGGGACAAAGTCGCTGGTGAAATTTCCGCCTTCTACAAGGAAACCCTGAACCGTCGATGATACCGAAGATAGTCACAGCCGTAACACTGGTCTCCGCGCTCCTTGCCCTTGCGACGGCCGGGATCATGGTCCGTTTTTCCCTTGTCGGGAGCTTTCCGGCGTGGTTTCTGGCCGTTTTTCTCGCGACCGAAACGCTGCTCCTGCTGGCGGTTCTTGAACGGCGCGCGCCTGTTTTTGGACCAATCTTCTGGAGGGGTGCACCGGGGCACAACCGGATCGCCCTTTCCTTCGATGATGGACCCAATGAACCCTTCACATCGCAAGTGGTCGAAATCCTGAAGGACAAGAAGGCCAAAGCCACTTTTTTCGTAATCGGCGATAACTGCGCCAGGTTCCCGGAAGCGGTGAAGCGCCTGGCCGATGAGGGTTTCGAAATCGGCAACCACACCTGGACCCATGACGTCTTGCCCCTCAAGCCTCCCTCCCGTATTCGCGAGGAAATCGAAAAGACATCCGAGCTGATTGCATACATTACCGGAAGAAGGCCCACCCTTTTCCGTGCCCCCCACGGGTGGAGAAATCCCTGGGTGAACGGCATCGCTCGCGAACAGGGGTGCACCCCCGTTGCATGGACTCTGGGAGTCTGGGACACAGATCGACCGGGGGCACGGGAGATACTGCATCGCACATTGAAAGGTGCGACAGACGGTTGCATTCTGCTGCTCCACGACGGGCGAGGCACGGAGCATGGTACCGATTCCAGCCAGCTTGTAGAGGCGCTTCCGGGCATAATTGATGAACTCAGGAGGCGCGGCTTTGAATTCGTCACCATTCCGCAAATGCTGGATGCGGAGGATCGATGAACTGGATGAAAGCCGCGCGGCTCTTGTCCCTTACGCTTATCGCGGTTTTTTTCGCTCTGGTCCTGGCATTCGCCGACCTTGACAAAGTGGGCGAGGCGTTGACCGGCATCAGGTGGTGCTGGGCTCTCTGGGTACCGATCCTCAACGTCGCAAATACTTTCGTCGAAGCACTCAGGCTTTCGGTTATTCTCTTTCCGATCAAGAAGAGACTCCGCGTACTCAACGCTTTCAACTCGACGCTAATCGCCATAATTGGAAATGTTATGCTCCCCCTGCGTTTCGGAGACGGCGCCAGGGCTTACTACATAGCAAAGACCGAAAAAATCGGGCTCTCCAGCTCTCTTTCGGCGCTCATGCTGGACCGGATTGCCGACTTTCTGGTCTTCTTTTCTCTCGTGGCGCTTACCGCCCTATTACACCCCTTTCCATCCTCCGTAACGAAGATGGCGCTCGTTGCCGGAGTGGTCTTCGTTGCCACAATCGCTGTTATCTTCCTGCTGGCGGGCATCGGCCACCGAATTGGCGTCAATTCGACCGGCAAAATACGCAGCCGCATAGCCGAAGAAGTACACAAGTTCATGACGGGACTGTCTGTCATGCGAAACGCCGGCCTCCTCTTCCCGATAGTCTTCTGTTCCGTTCTTTCCTGGTTCCTGCGCGCGGCAATGATTTTCGTTATGATTATGGCGTTCGGACTCGACCTGCCGCTCATCGCAACGCCGATAACACTCATCCTGCTCAACTTTGGAATCGCCATCGTGAGCACTCCGGCCAATCTTGGCGGATTTGAGCTTGCAACCGTGGGAGCCCTGTCACTGTTTTCGGTGGAGATCGAAGTTGGTGTCAGCTATGCGCTTGCTCTCCACTTTATCGAGGTTGCGCCCATGATTGCATTCGGAACGCTTTTCCTGTGGTTCGAGGGGTTCAAAACCAGGGACGTCCTCAAATCAGTTAAGGAACTCCAGGATCAGCAGGAGCTTGATAAAGCGGATTCCTCCTCGATCAAGGAAAACCAAGGCGCGCAATCCTGACAGGCAATGATTCCGATGCATAATACCCTGTATTAATTGTCAATACCACGTTAAGCCATGAATGTCATTTCTCCTTCGGCAGCATGGAAACGGGCATCTCCCCTCAGTGATACATTTCAGGCATCCCAAGACATCATGGCATGTCTCCACAATGAGCTGTATTTACGATAAAACATAGTTACTTGGGTATTTATCATACCTAACCCATGCCCACTAAATTACCCCTTTACACAAAGTTCGCCTTCCCACACTATGGTTGACAACCTCCCTCAGTACTCCTAGACGTTGAGAGAGAGGATGATGTTTCACTGAACAATATCCACTGCTGTTCATAAGATGCGACATGATCCGGAAATCCAAGCTGCCGCGCAAAGGGAGAAGAAGAGATGGCTGAAGTGACGAGGGCTTCGGAAGATATACATCGGAGGCGTTCTGATGCTTCCAGTGAGATGACACTGGATGACGCCATTGAGGCGCGAGAACAATACCTGCGGGAAAACCCGCATCTCCGGGAATTTCAGGCCGAGATTGACGCTACGCTTCGCAATGTCGTCGGGTTCGAGAACCGGATGGTTGTACTTGGGCTGATGATGGAGGCCAGGATGTACCAACTCAAGGCTATAATCGCGGGGCTGCTTCCAGATAAGGACGCGCCGTTCGGCACGCCAAAGCCGGAGAGAGACACGGAAGGCCTTCTCCCGGCGGCAAGACGCGACCTGCACTGATCTGAGTGTTCCGCACGGACTATTTATTACGGGATCGGGGAAAACGCGAGCTGTCGCAGCCTCATAATCGTCCCTCAGCCCAGAGCCGGTGCTGGCCACAGGACTTGGATTCTGGTTCCCACGCCATTTTTCGAATAGACGTCGATAGCCCCTCCCGAAAGTTCAGCCCGCCGCTTCATGCTTCTTAAACCGAGGCCGCTCTCCGAGTGGGTCTGGGACATCCGCGCGGCAACTTCAAAGCCATTCCCGTCATCGCGAACCTGGAGACAAAGGCCTGCGTCTTCACAGGAAAGCGTCAGCCACACATTGTTTGCGCAACTGTGGGCAGCGACATTTTCCATTGCTTCCTGAACGATTCTAAAGATCACCAGCTTGAGGGATTCCGGAATATCCTCTTCTTCAATCACCAGTTCTTTTTCCACGTTAATCTGCCGGTTGGTGTTCTCAAACTCCCGGCAATACCAGCTCAGGGTCGCCTTTACCCCCAGGTCATCGATCAGCGTGGGCCTAAGTTGAGTGTAAATACTCCGGACATGCTCCACCGCGCCCTGAATAAGGGGAATGACCTGTTGGAGATCCTGTGAGCAGGCATCACACCTCGGCATTCGGTTTAAAACATTCTCAATGTTATACTTGATGGCGCTAAGGACCTGGCCCAAATTGTCGTGCAACTCCGCGGCCACTTTTCTACGCTCATTTTCCTGAACCGCAAGAAGCTGCGACGAGAGATAGTCAAGCTGCCGTTCCGACTCGCGAATCGCGTCCTCCGCCTTTTTCCTCTCTATCGCATAACGGATGGTCCGTTCCAGGGTATTCTCGTCCAGGTGGTCCTTGACCAGGTAATCCGCCGCGCCGCATCTCATCGCCTCCACGTCCACCTGGTAATCTCCCTGCCCGGTCAGGACAATAATGGGCGGCCTGTCCGGACTATCCGAGACATTCTGCAGGACTTCCAGGCCATTCCTGCTCCCAAGACGGTAATCCAGAAGGCAGATGTCGTACTCGCCCTTGCCCAGCTCATCCAGAGCCCCTTCAAAACTCTGTATCCAGGTAACTGTATAGTGAGCGGATGCGACATCGGAAAGAATCCCGCTAATGAGCACGTAATCATCCTCATCGTCTTCGATGAGAAGAGTTCTTATGATTTTTCTTTCCTGTTCAGACATCGATCTTGTCTCTGGGAAGTTCAACAATTTCCAGCCAATATTTGCCGATAGAATTTATGAGTTGAGAGATAGCTTCGAAAGTATTCGGTTTTGTTATAAATGAATTGGCCCCAACTGTATAGCTCTGATAAATGTCCTCCGCTTCATGCGAAGTTGTCAGTACGACTATTGGAATGTGCCTGAGTCGAGCATTTGCCCTTATTTCTTTCAATACCTCGCGTCCGTCCATCCCGGGCATGTTTAAATCGAGCAGTATCAATCCGGGGCCGGGAGCTGCATCGGACGCCGAATATTTACCCCGCTGAAGGAGATAGTCCATCAGCGCCTCTCCGTCCTCAACAAACCTGACATCGTACGGGAGCTTATTCTCAATGAACGCCTCCCTGATGAGAAGACGGTCATCCTGGTCATCATCCGCTATCAAAATAGTTATGGGTTTGGGTTCGGTTCTCATTCAGCCAAACCTCGGGGAAAAAGTCCGGGATGTGTCCCTTGCCTTGTTACACACGGCCAATTTGCTGAGCTAACCTAACCAGTGGTTGAAGAGTCAGGCTCAAATATTTTCTTGCATGGACCGGAAAAAGCTCTCGTTTGCCAGTTAGTTATAGCTCATGCGCCCAATTGGCAATACCCTCCAAACCGTTCCATTCCAGGAATTTGTTCCCCGATCGTTCATTCCCGACAGAACACCCCGGCGGGCAGGGAAATAAGAAGAGCCCAAAAGCTGCTTCCGTTGAAGAACTGTCCAGGATTCATTCAACAAATCACTCGATGACTTAAGGCACATCTACTCAGTTTTTGCCCGCCTCCCGTGTGCCTTGTCCTCGTGCGTCACCTTCGTGCCCCGGGGATCGACGAATCTCGAGATCTATGGCCTCCGGCATAGTCTCAACAGGTATGTCGCCGCCCCCGGCAATCAGCGGACTCAGTTCCGTTGTTCCGCCATCAGCTTTTCCACCTCTTCCACCGCTTTGCCGTAAAGTTCATCGTCACCGATACGGCCTTCCACAAATTCCTGCCAGGAAGTGAAGTCTTTAAAGAAGCAAAGGCTCCTGCCGGAATCAATACAAGCCTTTCTGTAGATTCTGTTCGCCGCCTTCACTTTTCTTTCCCTCGCCTCTTTTTCTTTCTCGGCGGACACATCTTTCTCGGCCACTACCGTGTATTTGCTGAAAGTCCGAGCCAACTGCGCCATTTCTTCCTTCGCCTGTTCGGCGAGATCGGTTTCCGTCGTTTGACCGTTCACGAAGCCTTCCCAACCAGGCATGGCTTCCCATGAGCAGACTTCCATGCCCTTCTGTTCGGCTACATCGCAAAAAACCTCATTAGCACGAATAATGCGTTCCTTTTTCTTCTCCATGAAAAGCTCCTCCCCGGGAGACCAATGATACCCAACCAGCGTCTTCCCGCCGTTCTAGGTTAATATCGGCATCCAGCCACGATTTCCTGTAAATTGTTCCAGTATCGGGAAACCTGGCGGGTATGGAATAATTTCGGTTGTCTCTAAGATATCAGCGCTGAGGGGGATGTAAACGGGGTGAACTGAGTATTTCAGGCGGGAAATTGATTTTGAGCATCAACATCATGAAACAATTGCCGGTCCGGCGCGACGAGATATCGCGGACCATATCACTTTACAGTGAGTTGAGGGCTCTGCATCCGCTCTCCCCCGCAACGAGGACATTTCACGAATGGTGTGAAACGGTTCTCACCATCGAAGACATAGCCGCATTCAAGGCTGATGGTCGGAACTATCCCGGGTGCCGTTAACCAAGGGCCTTCGCAAAGCAGACCTGGCCCGTAAGCTCAACCTTTCTCCGTCAGTCATAGACCGCCTGTTAAGTCTCACGCATGCCAGCCGGATCGAGCAGATCGAAACCGCCCTGGCGGCACTGGGCAAGAAACTGGTTGTTGACGTGCGTGAAGCGGCTTAGCGAACTTTCCAGGCGGGGGGTGGTTAGTTCCCTTCACTTGACGCTAAATAACATATTTCGGGTCCTGAATATGTTCGCCCTTGCATTTAGGGCATCTTCCCGGCGACGAAAACCGATTTCGTGCTTCGAATTTGAATCCGCAGGCAAGACACACCGCCGGGGTTATTCTGAGCCTCATTTTCTGTGATTTGAGTGAACGGCCAATGTGATCGAGGTGTTCGTAAACCTCCTTTTCGCTGATGCGAACGATTTTGGAGATGTCCTTTGCCCCATATTCGCCCTCGGACAAAAGGGCCATGATTTCCTGCCTGATCGTACTCATAGACCGCTCGCCTCAAGTCCTTACAAGAGTGAGAGTTTTTCCGCTGATTCGTTGCGCCTCGCTCTGGCCGTGCAGCATCCTGTTAGACTTATCACACAAAGCAGCATGGTCGCCCCGAAGATTTCTCCCCCTCGAAATCCCTCATCTCCCCAATTCAGATCGCCATTGCACTACCGCTAAATATTGCTATTTTATAAAGACATCAAACTTTGCTGTTGAGGTTATCCACCGGGAAAGGGGCTGTAATGCTTGAGTTGCTGAAAAAGAGTCTGATGGCGGGGCTCGGGGCCGTCGTTATCACAAGGGACAAAGTCCGCGAGGTAACGAGAACTCTCGTGGATGAAGGAAAAATGTCAACGGACGAAGCCGAGAAGTTCGCGGACGACCTGGTAAAGAGCGGTGAACGCGAATGGGAGGATATCAACAGCAAACTTCAATCGACCGCCAAAAAGTGGTCGGACAATATGGAAGTGGTCCGTAAGAAGGACCTTCAGGACCTCCATGCAAAACTGGAACTCATGGAACAACGCCTGCGAACTCTCGAGGAAGCCCGCCGAGGGGAGAGCAGTGACGCGCCGGGGCACTAGCAGCCTGTTCTTCCGCCCCGTTTCATGAGAATTCCATTCCCAGTATATTCCCGCCCCATTCGGCGAGATTGCCGAATCGGGCCATGAGGGGAAGGCCGCTTGCGGCCCGGAACTCGTCCGTGCCTGCGTCGATGCCGAAGAACGGCATTCCGCACTGTTTCGCGGCGTTCAAATCCCCTTTCCCGTCACCCATGAGAACACAGTCCAACGGCTCAATACCGGATTCACCGAGAAAGCGCGCGAGCGATTCAGCCTTCGGCCAATCGCCGCCGCCGCGGATGATATCGAGCAGCGGGGCCAGTGCATGTGCGTCGAGGATGTTCTTTAACTCCGCTTCGGGCGTGTTGGACAACGCTACACGAACCTTCTTCCGCCTGCCCAGTTCGGCAAGGACCTCCCTGCAGCCGGGAGTCAGGGGCGCCGCGGCCATGGACTTCGAGGCCAGGTCTCCAAACCTCTCCCACCGCAATTCGAATTCTCCGCCGGCAAACGGCTTCCCTACCAGTTTTTCCTGAATGATGCGAATTTTGGCTCCGCGGTCGATTCCCGTGAGTCCTAAATAAAACTTCGCTATACGCCGCCTGGACACGGGATCGGATGTAAAAGCCTCCGCCATGGCCTCGGCGTTTGCGCGGTTGGAGTCGAGCAGAACTCCATTAACGTCGAATATGAAAACGCTTGTCCTGCCGGGATCGAAATTTGATCGCATATGGATTACCTAAATGTAGCCGAACCAGAACTCTTCCACTCTGCGGAAGTTCGACCTCACCTCCACCGCTCCGGAAATCATGTCGCCGTGCCCGGGCAACAGCCATTCCGTATCCAGGGATTCGAGGCCTTTGATGCTCTCCTTGAGAATGGCGCCGTTGCCGCCCGGCAGGTCGGTTCTCCCCAGACCGTCCCGAAACAGCAGGTCTCCCGTAAACAGGGCTTTCCGCTCGGTCCAGTAAAGCGAGACCGATCCCTGAGAATGCCCCGGAGTGGGGATCACATCAAGCTCGACATCTTTTACCTTGAGGTCCCCTTTCTCCAGGAAGAAGTCGGGCGTGTATTCGGACAGATCGAAGGACGGCCCCAGGTATTTTCCTATCTCCTCGATCATGCGCCAGTCCGTGCGGCTGAGTGCAAAAGCGGCGGGCAGATTCTTGAAAAGTTTGGCGGCCTCGAAATGATCCGGATGGCCATGAGTGACCAGTACGAGATCTATGTCCGAAAGCTCGACGCCGATACTTCGAAGCTGTGTCGAGACGTGCTCGAACAGATGGAGGTGGCCCGGATCGACAAGTATCTTCGTGGGACCATCTATCAGATATGTGTTGCAGTTATTCGCGGACATCGAGGTCCAGATAAACGCGTGCAGCCCATCGAAAACCTTCATGGTTGATCCTTCCATCGGAAATATCGGGATTGAGATGACTCGACAGATGCCGGGCAATTTGGTATTGCCATTCTGACTGTCTGAATAATATGCGGAAGCTAGAAAAAAAACACCAGAACTTAGGTAATAGAGGTAAAAAAAGTGCGGGCACCCGAACCAGCCGGCAAACAAAAAGCAGATATTCTTGTCCTCAACGGCTTCGTTTTGACACTTGACCCGGAGATTCCCCGCATCGAACGCGGAGGAGTCGCCATTCGTGACGGATACATCGTGGCGGTCGGCCCGGTTGATGCAATACGATCCGGATTCGAATCCCCCAAAATACTCGACGTGCCCGGCTGTGTCGTTCTTCCGGGGCTGGTCAACGCGCATACCCACGCCGCCATGACGCTGTTTCGCGGATTAGCCGATGACCTCCCGCTGATGGAGTGGCTTGAAAAGCATATCTTCCCGGCCGAGGCCAGACTCACGCAGGAATGGGTATACTGGGGCACGATGCTGGCCTGCGCGGAAATGATCCTGTCGGGAATTACGACTTTCTGTGACATGTATCTTTTCGAGCACAAAGTGGCGGAAGCGGCAAAAGATGCCGGCATGCGCGCCCTGGTGGGAGAAGTGCTCTACGATTTCCCCTCCCCCTGCTATGGACCTGTTGAAAATGGACTTCGGCATACCCAGTCCCTGATCGACAGATGGCGTGACGATCCACTGATCCGGGTGGCCGTCGAGCCGCACGCGCTTTACACGTGCTCACCGCAACTGCTTCGCGACTGCCACGAGATTGCCCGGAAAAATCAGGTGCCTCTCGTGATCCACCTTGCCGAGAACGAACCCGAAGTTCAACTGGTCATGGAAAAGTACGGCAAAAGACCGGTTCGTCATCTCGCGGATCTTGGGCTCCTCGGCCCGAGTCTCATCGCCGATCATTGCGTGGCGCTCGATGACGACGATATGTCGCTCATCGCCGGCAGTGACGTAAAAGTTGTCCACAATCCCGAGAGCAACATGAAGCTAGCCTCGGGCATTGCCCCGGTCCCCCGCCTCCTCGACATGGGAGTGACAGTGGCGCTGGGAACCGACGGCTGCGCCAGCAATAATAATCTGGACATGTTCGGGGAGATGGACACCTGCGCCAAACTCCACAAGGCAGCCACTCTTGATCCTACCGTACTGCCGGCGGAAACGGTCCTGCGGATGGCGACCATGAACGGGGCTGAAGCCCTGGGCTGGCGTGGCATTCTGGGAGGAATCACTCCCGGCATGTTGGCCGATATCATCGTAGTCGATTTTTCGAAACCCCATCTTACCCCGGTCTACAATCCGGTCAGCCACCTGGTCTATGCGGCCGGGGCGGCCGACGTTCGCACCAGCATCATCGGAGGCCGAGTCGTAATGGAAGACCGGAAGTTGCTCACCTTGGACGTTGAAAAGATCTTAGGCCATGTCCGCGAATTCTCGAAACAGATCCGTATCTGACCCGCCCCGGGAGGTGGATTGGCTCCTCTTTAACGCGGATTGGCTCATCACCTGCGACTCGAGCATGCAACGATACCGCCGGGGCGCCGTGGCAATCGATCGTGATAGCCTGGCCGGTGTCGGAAATACGGATGAGCTGAAATCAGTATTTCGCGGAAAGAGAGAAATCGATCTTTCCGGTCACATCCTCATGCCGGGATTGATAAACACGCATACCCACGCCGCGATGACCCTGTTTCGCGGACTTGCCGACGATATGCGTCTGCACGAGTGGCTCGAAAAAGTCATTTTTCCCACCGAGGCCGCATTTATTCGTCCGGATACGGTCTACGCCGGGACCCTCCTCGCCGTATTGGAGATGCTCAAGGGGGGTACCACCACCTTTTGTGATGGCTATTTCTTTGAGGACTCCGCCGTACGGGCAGCCCGAACTGGCGGCATGCGGGCCGTAATGGGTCAGGGCATACTGGATTTTCCCACTCCGGACCAGCCCGATCCCGGACGGGCGAGGGAACGGGCGGAGGCTTTTCTATCATCGTTTGACACTTTTACCGGCCGCGTCCGCCCTTCCCTGTTCTGCCACGCCGCCTATACCTGCGGCCCCGAAACCCTGAAATGGGTCAAACGGTTGTGTCGGGAAAATGCCATCCTTTTCCAGACTCACCTGGCGGAAACATCGGCCGAGGTGGATGAAGTCCAGAGGCGCTATGGGCTCACACCGGCTGCCCACATGGAATCCCTCGGACTTCTGGATGAACTGACGTTGTGCGCCCACGGGACATGGCTTTCAAGCGATGAAATAAAAGCGCTGTCACGCCATGGGGCCTCGGTATCTCATTGCCCGGAAAGCAATATGAAGCTCGCGGCCGGCATCGCGCCCGTTCCCGCCCTTATCGCTGAAGGCGTCCGGGTGGGATTGGGAACTGATGGCTGCGCGAGTAACAATAACCTGGATCTCTTCTCCGAAATGAATATGGCGGCGAAACTCAACAAGGTCTTCGAACGAAACCCGCTCGCCTGCCCCGCTCCCGTGGCGCTTTCCATGGCCACTTCCATGGGGGCAGCGGCCCTGGGCCTGGCTCATATGACGGGGAGCCTGGAAGTCGGTAAAAAGGCCGATCTCATCGCCCTGGACATCGATCAACCGCATCTCTCCCCCATGTACGACCCCGTCTCCCATATCGTGTATTCCGCAAGGAGAAGCGATGTGCGACACGTCTGGGTGGATGGTGAGCAACTTATAAAAGCCGGTGATGCTCTAACTATCGATGAAGCAAATGTGCTCGCCGAGGCTGGACGACTCGGTGCGCTTATAGCTCGGGCCGCGGGTCAACCGGGCGGACTTCTGACTCACTGATCGCGCATAGTCTATCAGTCACGAATTACGAAATGGAGTTAAGAAAAGCAAAATCGCTATACTGCAGATGAGCGGCACCGCCGTTCTCAAGCGGAATTTTCTTGTAAATATCCGTGCAAAATGGGATTAATTGCCTCATTATGCTGATGCGGACCCATGAATATTTCAGATCTTGTCATCAGTTGCATCAACACGCCTATTGCGGCCCGCAACTTGCATACGGACATTGCCGTTTATTCGCCAAATCAGTCACCAAAATTTACTTTCAAAAAGTGTGGAGGAAAAAATGAAGCAGGGGAAACACGTGATCTGGATCACATTGGTCTGCCTTGTTCTGGCAATACCGGCTTCGGCTGCAACCCAGAAAAAGCCTTCCCCCGCCTCAGCACAATCCAAACAGGCGGCAAGCTCACAGCAGACCATCGACTCGCTCCGCACCCAGCAGATGAGTCTTGATCTTATCGCGGCCGTGAACAGCGAGTCCATTGAGGGTATCAACCGGCTCCTTGCCGCCGGAGCGGACGTGAACGGTACGGACCGGGAAGGCATGACGCCACTGATGCACGCGGCGCTTCGCGGGAATGTGGAAATAGTTGGCCTGCTCCTGCAAAAACGCGCCGACACCAATGCGGCGGACGTCTTCGGCATTACGGCCCTCATGCAGGCCGCATGGGCGGGACATGTCGAAGTTGTGGGTCTACTGATGTCCAGAGGCGCAGATCCTGATGCCCGGAGTGCGATTGAAGTCCCGAACCTGCGGAAGAAGGGGGTCAACGCCCTTATGGGAGCATCCATGAACGGCAACCTGGAAGTGATCAAACTCCTGCTCTCCCGCGGTGTGCCGGTCAATCACCAGGATGCCGAAGGTCAGACAGCGCTCATGTATGCCTGCAGGAACGGTCATCCCATGGTTGTGCGCCTGTTGATTTCCAATGATGCCAAAACCGAAATCAAGGACCAGTTTGGCCGGACAGCTCTGACAATTGCCACTATATACGGCCAGGCCGATGTTGTCCGGTTGCTCATCGCCGCCGGGGCAAACCCGCATGCAAAAGATCTCCACAACCTCAAACCCATTGTGTATGCCTCCGCACTCGACCAGGGTGAAATATACAGCCTGTTGAAATCGGCAATGTCCCGTAAACGCCCCCCGCTGGGCTCATCCACCGCGAGCCGTTAAGTATCCGCGCGGGACTTCGGATATTCCCGGTTGTCCCCGGGCTTTACTGCTGATGAAGACGGCGGGCTTACAGCCTGCCGTTTTGTTTATCGTGCATCCTCGACGGAAGGAGTACGCGATTGCCTCCATATTGACATCTGCAGCGTTTTATCAAAGGGTGGCATATAGGTCTCATGTATCAATACCCTTGCGTGAAAGACAGGCCACGTCAGTCTCTCCTGAATGCCGGCTCACGCGAAAGGTCCGATCACAGCTCAATGACGGATTCATGTCGATGAATTGACACACGGGGATGCCTTTATGGCCGGAATCCAGGCGGCCCGACGGCCATCAGGCCCGGAGCCCTTCGCATGGAGAAGGCTCTCCTGCCCGCCCGGCCATCCGGTTGTTCCCGCCCGTTCGCCCCGTATCACTAGCCTTTGAGCTTGCAGGGTTTTCGGCCGAACCACACTCCAAGCCCCTCGATTCCCTACGGCTCAGGGATGACCCCGCCGCGGTTGAGTGGCGTACCTATAATAACTAGATTCCATGAATCATTCAGAAGAGGCTTTTACCGTGACACCGATTCAAAAAAACTTTGCAGCCGTTTTGTTTGACGCTGACGGCACCCTGCTCGATTCAATCGAGGATCTCGCTGATTCCATGAATGCCACCCTGCACCATCACGGTTTTCCTGAGCATGGTGTCGACAAATACAAATACTTTGTCGGTGACGGAATGGAGAACCTGGTCATACGCGCCCTTCCCGTCCCCGAGCGCGCTAACCCCGCCATGGTGCATGAATGTCTTGAAATGATGCGCGGCCACTACGCGCTCAACTGGAAAAACAAGACCAGACCTTACCCGGGTATCCCGCAACTGTTGGACGAACTCTCGCGGCATGACATCAAAATGGCTATCCTGTCCAACAAGCCCGATGACTTCATGCAGCAGGTCGTAGTGGACCTGCTCCCATCATGGAAGTTCGAGGCGGTCATGGGCGAGCGGCCTCCTACCCCGAGGAAGCCTGATCCATCAGCGGCGATCCTGATTTCGCGCATGCTCGGCATCAGTCCCGATCGATTTCTGTACATGGGTGATACCGCAACCGACATGCTAACCGCCAAAGGCGCCGGAATGTATGGAGTGGGTGTTCTATGGGGGTTCAGAACCGCAGAGGAACTCCTGGCCAATGGCGCAAGAAAACTCATATCGCATCCCGGTGAGCTTCTGGACTTTATTCCGGGTTAGTGCATTATCCGCTTTATCCACGCACGCGGGCGTTCGCGGATACCAGGCAGTACCTCGCCGATACTGGACGCGCTTTATCCCCGCACGCGGGCTCGCGGCACGCCCGCGTGCGGGGTAGATCGGCCCGATCCTTCTCTTACAGGCTCATGCTGATTGCGACTCCTTCTCAAGAGTGCTGACAATGATTTCCTGCTCGACTTTCTTGCCCTCCTTGTTCAGATGAGCACTGTAGCGTTTGAACATCCAGAGCTCGGGAATGATCTCCGAGACTATCTTCCCGTCTTCTATTATCCGCACGATCGAGCTCTCCGATACGACCACGGCAACAGAGCGTGTCTGCTTCGTTATCGAAGCCGCGGCCATATGTCTGCTGCCCAGTCCCAGGGGCAGGTTGATGCCTTCCGAGAATGCATCCAGGTAGCGACACGCGGATACGACTACTCCGTCATCGGAAACAATGAACGCACCGTCAAGCTGCGCCAGTTCCTTGACGGTTTCCCGCATATCCGGATCGGCGACAAGCTTGACTGTATCGGGGTGGCCGAACAAGGGATCAAGGATAAGATTGCGCGAGCGCTTCAACACTTCCGGGGAGTCGGAGACTACGAACATCGTGCCGATCCTCCGCCCCTCCCTGCCCTCGCGTGCAATCTCGACGGAAAGAGTGATAATCTCCTTGAGCGTCCCCGCGTTTATTCCCCTCCGCTCGGAGCAGATTTCGCAAAAAAGGTCTTCCGGCATTTTCATGGGTATACTCCTGATTCCGTGGCCATCCATCTTCACCCCAAAGACAGGAGTTTTCCAACCAGGGCGGAAAACCTCGGAAAGAGGGGACAGCCTCAAACCTGTCGCATAACACGAAATTGAGGCACTGAAAGCCACAAGGCAAGACCGAAGAAAAGAACTCATAGACCGGGGTCAACATCCGGTAGGCGTGTTTACCTGTGAAGCACCGCGGTTCCACCGCCGGGAGCATATCTCCCTTAATAAATTCATTCCGCGGTCCGGCCCTAGATTACTCTGTTCCCAAAATGTTTATGTTTGACAGTATAATATTTTGACTTCTTCAGGAAAGTAATCACCCCTCGGAGCTTTTGCACATTGGCTGACGGGAGTCGGAGATGAGATCGGAACCAGTACTTGTGTTGGGTGCGACAGGTTATGTCGGTGGACGTCTCGTTCCTCGACTCCTGGAGGCCGGCTACCGGGTGAGGGTCATGGGGAGGTCGGAGGCAAAACTTGAATCCAGACCCTGGGCCTCCCACCCACTCATGGAGACGGTACAGGGCGACGTTCTCCACCCGGCGAGCCTCGAAAAGGCCGCGCGGGGCTGCTGGGCAGCCTTCTTCCTGGTTCAGTCCGTTGGCGGCCGTGGAAACGGCTCCCGGGATGCGCAACGCCGCGCGGCATGGAATATGGTAGCCGCTTCCCTGCACTCATCTCTCGAACGTATAATCTACCTCGGTCCCCTGGGAGGTGACTGCAATACGCCGGCGGGCAGGGATGGTCGTTCGCGGTGTGAAGTAGCCGCTACCCTTCAATCCGGGAGGGTTCCCGTCACGGTTTTCCTGGCCCCCACTATCCTGGGTTCAGGAAGCGCCTCTTTCGAGGTTATGCGCTACCTGGCTGACCGCCAGCCCGTCGTGCTCGCCCCGCTCTGGATGCAGGCCCCCATCCAGCCGATCTCCATTCGCAATGTCCTCTTCTACCTGATGAAATGCCTCGAACAGGAGCGGACCATCGGTGAAACTTTCGAAATCGGCGGACCGGATATTCTTTCATTCCAAGACCTTATACAAATATACGCAGAGCTTGCCGGATTGAGGAAACGCATCATTTTGCAAGCTCCCTTCGTGACCCCTCGTCTCGGCGCCCTCTGGATTCACCTCATCACTCCCGTACCGGCGGCAATCGTGGAACCGCTCTCGGAAGGCCTCGTCCGGGGTGGCGTCTGCCACGACACGCGAATCCATTCCATTTTGCCGCAGGATCTTCTCGGCGTCCGCGAAACCATCCGAAGAGCACTTGAGCATGTTGAAAAACAGACTGTCGAGGCCTGTTGGACCGATGCCGGTGCGTTGCGTCCCCCCGAGTGGACATGGTACGGCGATGAACAGTTCGCGGGGGGAGCGATAATGCGGTGCGGATACAGTATCCGCCTGCGGGCATCCCCGGAAGAAGTCTGGGAGCACATTGTCAGGATAGGCGGGCAGACTGGCTGGTATTACGGAGGATCACTGTGGCGGATGAGAGGATGGCTGGACAAGGTCTTTGGAGGAACGAGCCTCAGCAGGGGGCGCAGGCATCCCTCCATACTCTATGTCGGCGACGCTCTCGACTTCTGGAGAGTTCTTGAAGTCGCCGCCCCTCAACGCCTGCTCCTGCTCTCCGAAATGAAAATGCCGGGCGAAGCCATACTGGAATTCGAAATAACCGATCTTGGAAACGGGCAGACCGACCTGAAGCAACTCTCTCGTTTTCGGCCAAGAGGCATCGCGGGCCTGCTTTACTGGTACAGCCTCTATCCGCCTCACCAATGGCTTTTCAGGGGCATGCTCAAGACGATCGCGGATGCGGTTGGCAAGCCTGTCCTCGGAGGACCGGCGCGCTTTACGCCGAAGCTCGAAAACAGATGCGCGGCAACTGACACCGCTAAGCTCCGTGACGAGCATTTTCACCTTTCATAGCGGCACAATGGTCACATTCAAATTGATGATCGTCCCGATTTCAATTACATTCCCCTTCCGTTGTAAGATTTTTGCCACGGCGGATTTCAATTTTTCCCTGCCCGGAATGGCAGGCGGCGAGTCTACCGTCTTTTTCAGAATCCCACTTGAATAGGTCGTCTTGCACATGAAGCTCTTCAGCACTGCCTCTATGGTTGTCATTTTGCTTTGCCTTTTCCTCGGTTCCGCCCCAGCCCATGGGGCTGTCTCCACGCCCCCCGCATGGACAATGCGGGTTATCCCCGAAGAAGAACTCCTCCAGCTCGAAAAAACAGATCCCGACCTGGATATAAATACCTGCCGCGAGATCCTCTCGCGCCTCAACACAAAGGAATCCTTCTATATACGGGACGACATTCGCAATAACCGCAAATTAAAGGTCCCCGTGGATTTCAAAGCCTTCAAGAACTGGACGCCGCTTCCGGTCCAGCTTGCGGCCTCGCAAGGTTTCTCGAAATTCATACTCGTGGTCAAAGAGATCCCTTTCATCGGTTGGTATGAATCCGGGGTGCTTGTCGGCGACAGTCAATCCTGCATCGGTGATTCCGGACAGGATACCAAGCCCGGATTCTACCGCGTACAGGAAAAAGATGCCGACCACGTCTCCAAATCTTACCCGAACGACTTCGGCAAGCCCGCCTGGATGCCCTTTTCACTCCGCATCTATGAAACTGTCTGGATTCACGCCGGAAATGTTTTCGGCGCCCGATGCTCGCACGGTTGCGTCATCCTGCCCGTCGAAAAAGCTGAAACTCTTTTTCAATGGGCCGATACCACTACCGGCGTGCTGGTGGTTGAATCCCTCAAGGATCTCCCGGGTTCCCTTGACCGGGTCAAGAGATTCTAAAGCGCATTTCATTCCACTATGAGCATGGGTTTTGCATTTGATCTTGGCCGGACATTTCTCTGGAGGTATTCGCATGGCGGTCAAAGTTCAGAATTTTGGAAAAATAAAGCCCGTGGCACCGAACCGGAAGCAGGTTTCAAACACATCCACACCCAGCGCCAGTCAGAATACAGGTCTTTTCGAGAAATTCCTGAGCAGCCTGAAGGGCAACAGCACCACACAGGTTACCAAAGGGGCACAAAAGGCGGAAAGCTCGCACTTTCAAAATCGCCCCACCACGGCAACAATCAACAATTATGGGCGAAACAAGCCCACCGCTTCAAAAACGGGACAAACCACGGCGAAAGCCGGACATTCAGCAGCAAAAGCGGGCCAAACCTCCGCCCCTCAGAATGTCAATAACATGGCTGCCTCCGCCCTGATCTCCCTCGCCGCTGTCTCTTCGGGTTCAAATCGTTTGAACAACTACTATTCCATGGGTTCGGGGATGTCAAAACTCGCTGCCATGCAGCCGCGAATGAACGCCGCCGAGGGTTCCGCGGGCGCGCAGGGCATCGGAAAACTGTCGGCCAAGTTCGAATCCGGCGAAAAGGGACCGGACGTCATTGGATATGATTCCAGCGGCGGAACTTCCTACGGAACCTTCCAGATTTCCTCAAAAGCCGGAACGATGCGTCAATTCATCGACTACCTTTCGGATAACGCGCCGGAACTTGCGCAACGCTTCAAAACCGCGGGCCCGGCAAACACCGGGAGTCGCAGCGGGAAAATGCCCGAACTATGGAAAAAGGTCGCAACCGAGAACCCCACGCGTTTTTCCAAGCTCCAGACCGATTTCATTGAGCAAACGCACTACACGCCAGCGCTCAAGGAAGTGACCGAACGTACCGGAGTGGACATTTCCCAGTCTTCCAGGGCGCTCAAGGAAGTTCTATGGAGTACTGCCGTACAGCATGGTCCAAACGGGGCGGCAAAGATTTTCACGAAAGCCATCAATAAAGCAAAAGGCAAGAACGGCGGGATTCAGGCCGCTCATCTCATCAACTCCGTCTACAGCATGAGGGCCGGCCAGTTTGGCTCATCCTCCCCCGAACTTCGTGCTTCCCTCCAGAACAGATTCCGGCAGGAAGGCAAGATCGCCCTCGCCATGCTTTCCGAACCCTTCCAGAATTCCGACAGCATGCGGGTCTAAGGCAATATGTTCCGGCAAGCTGGAAATATTTGCTCGCCTCACCCAGCAAAAAGTTCCTCCCTTCAGGCGCACCGGTTGATTTCAAAATGCCTACCCAATCATAACCAATGGGATTTATTAATTAAAAATTAATAACAACCCATTGGTATCATCATTGCTTTCTATCTCCCCGGAATTTAAAAACCATTAACTCGGGGAGATACCATGCAGGCAGGATCGGTAAACGCTTCAGTGCTCCTCGCTTCATTTCTGGGAAGCGAGCATGAAAAAATCGGGCAGGAAATCTCCCGCTCCGACTTCGCGGGAGAACTTGAAAAATATCGCGCTCCCACGAAGAGGGAGGCGACAGAAGCAGAGTCGGTTGAAGACCGGCCGTCGAGGGATCAGCAAGGCTCCACAACGCTTTCAAAGAGACGACAGGCACAGGTCGAAAGTGAAGACTCCGTCGACGACACGAGCAAGACAAAATCCGCCCGCACTCGATCAAGCCGCGCCGCGGAATCCAGGGCACGCATAAAAGACCTGAAAGCCACCGCCGAGAACGGTGAAAACCTTTTCATAACCAATCCCCTTCTTGCGGAATCGATCCTTTCGGAACTCCATTACCCTTCTGAAACCATAAAAGCATGCAAAAACCTTCAGAATAAGGATGGATGGATTTCCATCGCCGATTTCAAGGCACTCCTGGCCAAACAGGCAACCACATCCTCCTCCCAGCAATCACAGGCGCAACCCGGAAGCCAGGCTCAAATCTCCACTGCCCAGGTGCAGGCGCTTCTCGGAACCATCGTTCAGAAGCTGGGCAAGGACGCCACGTCTTCGACCGGAACCGCAAAAGCCGCGCGGGTTCAAACCACTCCGCCCGCATCTTCTCAAACCAGCGGGAACTGTACGATCGCGGATTTACGCGCCATGATAGATCAGGTACTCCAGCAGGCCGATGCCGAGAGTACAGCCGACAAATCCCTGGCACGAACGCCCATCGCACCGTCTTCCGCGGCCGCGGCCCAGGAAGCCCAGATAACGGGCGACGTTATGATGACCCCCAAACAGGGTCAAACCGAGAGCGTTACCGCTGCCACTGTCCCGTCCTTTGTTTCCGATGATCTGACAAACGAAGGCAAAAAGGGCGTTGATGAAACTACAGCCGAAATCCAGGCACGGATCAAGGCCGCTGCCCAACAGTCAGAAATTCCCGTTTCCGAAGCATCCGGAAAGAACCGGGTTACGATGCCTGAAGACGGCGTCAATAAGACGAATCCGAATGAAACCCGTTCCGCGAGCCAGATGAAGACAGCGGAATGGAATTTGGGCACTCCCGCCACCGGCAGCGGAACCGACAGCCCGGACCTCAGCCAGGCATCAAACTCTCAAGGACAAAAGACGGCATCGGACACCGGCTTATCGCCGGCCGCTCAGGACGGATTGGTCCAGGACGTCACATCCCTGGCCGAATCATTCAGAGCCAGGATCGTCTCCTCGGGCAGTGACGATTCCCTTGCTGTCACAAGCAGGCCGGTGGCCTATATGGGTTCCCTCGAAGAGAGCACCTTGCGCAATCTGGATATCAGTCCGGCGGGAAATACCGGAACTGGAGAGAACGCCGCAAGGTTGTCGGTCGAGGAAGCCCCACCCCTGGATGTTCAGGGCCTCGCGCGCGCAAACGGACGGGAAGTTGACAAGACGACGCCAACCGACGGCGACGGAACAGGAACGGTCGAGCAGGTGCTGACTGAACTGACCGAGGATGGACAACCCCTGGACGCTATCAAAACACCCGCCGCCGAAGGCGAGACGGATCAGCAATTCCCGGGCAATGGTCAAAAGCGCGCTGACGAACAGCTTCAAAGCTATCGGAACCAGATGCGCACATCAGCCAGCGAGAACGGGGATCTGGACCGGAGTGCACTGACCGCCAAAGATACAACCCACAGCCCCGACAAGGCCCTTGCCCGCGATGGGGCATCCACGACGACGGCGTCAGCCCCACCAAATGGCACGCTTGACGGGGAGGCCCCGTACAATCAAAATCCGATAAGCCGGGATGCCCGCATGGAGGCCGGTCCGTCTCTTGTCGAGGATGCAGCCGCCACGCAAGTGCATGCCGGGAAGGAAGGCGCCGGCGCGCCGTCAAGCACCTCCGAGGCTGATGCGGCTTCCCAAAACACGAATGAGGCCGCAAATGGAAGGAAGAAGACTCCGGCCGCCGCCCAGGTGGGGACACAATCTCAAACTGCTTCGAAGGCCGAAGGCGCTGTTTCTGAATCTACCCTTGAAGAGAACCGGCCTTTCCAGGCCGGTTCCACCGCATCCAGAATGGTAAGGTTTCCATCCTCGACAAAGCCCGTCACTGCCTCCAATGCGAGTGCGGAGGGCACCGCGGGAACTCCGATATCCGATACCAGCCTGCCGGGGTTGACTCAACAGGAATCAGCCTCAAACCTGACCGCGCAAATTGGGGAAACCCAGGACACCGCGTCTCAGTCGGCGTCACAAGGCAAATCCTCCATCAATGGGCATAACGCCGCGATGGTTGCCAAGGAAATGGAAACGCAGTTGAAATACAGCGATGCGGCGCAGGACTCCGCCGCCATGCACGGATTGGCGGGCGGTTTCAATGAAACCAAGATAGAAATGCCCGGCATGCAGCAGTCCATGACCGACGGTGGCCAGACCAGCTACTATGACCCCGGCAGATCGGTGCAGATTGTCGAGAGCTACCGCGAACACCTCAGAAGCATCGGCGGCCAGCAACTCACTCTGGAAATGGAACCGGGCGAATTCGGCAAGATGAGCATCAGGGTTGGAACTCGCAAGGATGAAGTCTCCGCGGTCATAATGACGGATAGTGAGTCCACCCGGCAGGCATTACTCAAGAACTCGCCAGATTTGCGTCAGACCATGGAGAATAATGGATTGGAACTCGGAAAGTTCATGGTTGATGTAGACCGTCAAAATTCCGGAAACCAAAACGGCCGGCAATGGCAGGCCGCGGAGTCCCAAAATACGGGTTTGGAGTCCAAGCCGGTTGGTACCACCGAACAGATCAAAACGAAACCCGTTTACCGGAGTACGGACGGCAGGCTCTCGAGAGTGAGTCTGTTCGCCTGATCCTCCTGAGTTCCACCAGGAAGATTACTGCCGCGCCCTTAAAGTCCTCCGATATTCCAGATTTCTCACTCGTACCCCGGCAAAAACCGGGGTACGCTCATTTCTTGGTCGGGCGCCCGTTAGGATGCCGTTCCGCATCCCCCCGAATGGCCCCGCCAGGCAGCCCATTTTTTGACATGCCGCTAAATCCCGGATACGCCTGGATAGTCGCCGGACGACGCGAATTTACCTGGTCCCCGTCTCACATTACAAACAGGCCCGGCTGGATTGCCGTATTCCTCTCATTACGGAATTGCGTCCAAAATGAGTCTCCCCCGAGAGTGAAAATGCCGATGAGAATTGGCCCGTTCTACCCTTCGCTACCCCTCAAGAAACAGCTTTTGAGAGTTAGTAATATCGATGATTTGCATAACCGGTGGAGATCCGGGTCACGCCATTCCGGAACAGGCACTTCCCCCCGTTCGCCCTGAGCGAAGTAAGCCCCGCTCAAGGCAGATGGGGGTTAGTTCAATGCAAGTGATCGAAACAAGCGCGGACTACCAGCCCCCACTTGTGGTAGGCATTCTCCCGGATAGGGACAGCCCCCGTTCCGGCCGAGGTATCGAAGCTTGAAACGGGCCATTATTGAGCGGCGCTATTTGGCCCCCGCCAACCTTCGATATCCCCAAATGGGCAAGCAAGTCCTGACTCTAAACACAGTTGCCCGGGGCGAACGGGGGATGTAACATCTGGAACGCGAAATATAAGCGGATACTTGAGGTTGAAAAGATAGACACAGACCAATAGGGAATTATGTCCCTGTCCAGGCGCCACATCCGTGGCAGCTAATGGATCGGCGGCCCTACGCTCTGTTCTTTGATTGACGGGGCTTTTTAAGAGCCCCAAAACCTGGCAACTCATATGTCGTATCGAATTTGCGGAACTTGACGCGCACAACTGCCCGGTCGCTCAGTCTCCGCCGGATTCCGGTTTCCCCCGGGAACATCGCCCGGCTGGAGACCATGGGTACTGGAATATATCAAGGGGCCATATTCGGCGGGATGAGTCAGCGTGGCGGGCCGTAACCGCGGCTGGGGCTCCCCCCCCTGTCCATGCAAGGGACCCGATGCAAGGCATTTCTAGGCTCGGGGTTCCTCCAATATTCCCGTCCCCGCAAATGGCCGGCAACCATAACTCATCATGGAACTCACCCTTGAACGGGTGCGCCACCAATAAGAAAGGGATGGCCGAAGCCACCCCTTTTTATCGCTTATCTTGTGCCGCACTATCGTATGAGGTTCACCACCGTATCCAGCATGTTGCTGGCCGTGCTGATCGCCTTGGTGTTCGCGGTGTAGTCCGCCTGGTAGATGATCATGTTCACCATCTGGTCGGCAAGGTCCACATTCGACGCCTCGATCGCCCCGGATATACACTCACCCGCCTGGCCTTCTCCCGCGTAGCTGGTCTTGGCGACGCCCGCATTCCCCCCCGCGTAATAGGTATTGCTGCCATTCCTCACCAAACCCTCGGGATTGGAGAAGGTGGTAACGGCGAGTTGGCCGATCGGCTCCTTAGATACCTGTCCCGTGATCGCGGTGGTCGGATCGCCCGGGGTGGCGTAGATGTCAATTGGGGTCGTGAGCGTGCCCCAGATAATGCCCTGTTCGTCTACTTCATAGGCGGAGTACTTGGGGTATGTGCCGCTGCTGGGGTCATCGATCATTATCGCGGTCGTGGCGGTAGTCGCCGTTGGAGGGATAGTATTGTCGGCTTCATTTCCGGTTGTCTCATACGTGGTCGGGTCATTTTGATAGCCCTGCACCTGATTGCCCGACAGGTCCACCAGATATCCGTCCGCATCCACGGTGAATGTGCCGTCACGTGTATACAATATGCTGCCGCCCGAATTCTCGACACTGAAGAAGCCGTCTCCCTGCAGCATCACATTCGACCATGTGCCCGTGGACACGGCGGTACCCGTTGTCAGGTCGGTGGTTACTCCGAGCATGGTCGTGCCGACACCCTGGCTTTCCGGGTCACTGGACTGAGTCGCGTAGTAGCCGCTCACCAGGTCCCCGAACCTGGCTGTGTTTGATTTGTATGCGGTACTGGCCGAGTTGGCAATGTTATCGCTCACGACGCCGAGGGCAGTACCGAATGCGTTCAAACCAGTTATTGCCGTGTACATCGCACTATTAACACCCATTGAAATTCTCCTTCTTTCAAGTTTTTCAAAAAATCCTGTAGTTCAGAAATTGCCTCTCAAAGTCCAAACCGGGAAGAGCCGGATCAATTCGTTTCCCCGGCTGTTGCTATCTTGTAAACACTTGCCACCGATACCTTCTCGCCACTGGATAATGTGTAGTAAGGGTTCGTGTTGTCGAGCGTGCAGGTCGATACGGTGCCCTTCAGAAAAGTCGTGGGATTCGTGACGGTCTCCGAAGCATCCGTTGCCGACACGGCGACCGAGTAGGTGCCGTCACTGACCCTCTTCCCATTGGTATTCTTTCCATCCCATCCCACGTCATAGGTCCCGGCCGCCAGATTCCCCTTGCTCCCGGTGTAGACTACATTGCCGTCCGAATCCGACACCGTTATGGTAACGGTCGAGGGGGAATCCAGGGTGTATTTCAGTGAACTCACCGAATCAGAGGTCACGTCCATGGTGCTCTTTTGCGCCGCTACATCTTTTCCCACCAGCGAGGACATTTCCGAATTATTTATCGCGACCGCATAATTCTGAATGTTTGTGAGCAGCGAAGTTGCCTCGGTCAGTTTAGCGACTGTCGAGAATTGAGCGAGCTGAGAAGCCAGTTCATAGGATTCCATTGGATTATTAGGGTCCTGATGTTGCAACTGAGTCGTAAAAAGGGTCAGGAAAGAATTAAAATTCAGTGAGTTGGCACTGCTGGTACCACTCGTCGCAGTCGAAGCCGAGGGCGTGATGATGTTCGACCCGAGTCCCTGTATTGTGCTGCTGTCCGCCATCTCCCGATCTCCTTTTCACTACCGGTCGTATTTAAAGCCGTGATTCCCGCCGTATCCTTGAGCAAGACCGATACCAACCTGTTCCACAATGCCAATATCCTGTAATTACAGTATGTTGACAATACAGCCCGACGCATTGCCCTGAGGAATTCAGGAAAAAATTGCTGGATAGCCCATGCAAATTTTTCCTCATTGCTGTCCACGCGGAGAAAACTTTGCATCGTGAGGTTGAATTCAAACAAGGTAGTAGTAAGGGAGCAAACACCATTTATTTATGGGCGGGTTTTGAGGTTTGGATTCGCGATCCCCCGTTCGCATGTTTATTCGTTCATCTCCGGAAATTCCTCGTGCCTATGGAGATCGTCAAAAAACTCTCAGGATGTCATGACATTCCGGGTCCCCCCTTAGGGCATTATGTCAAATTACTGACCTCGACCCGGCAACCACCCGAGAGACAGGCGGTCTTCCGACGGGCAACCGCATCGACCGGAATGGCGCTCGGGGTCGATTTTCCCAAGTATCTCGGCATCCGGCATACCGTTTCGAGCGGGGTAATGGTCGTAAAACTGCTCTGGCATGTTCATTGCTCAACAGCATCCGAGGAAAGATCAGGTGCGCCCTGTGGCCACCAACGACCCAACGACTACCCGAAAGGATCCGTAATGGCTTCCGAAGAAGAACAAAAAGACAATCAGGCACCCGCGAAATCGTCAAAGATGAAGATTCTGATTCCAGTCCTGGCTTTGTTGTTACTCGCCGGCGGAGGCGCCGGAGCCTATTTTAAGTTCTTCGCCAACTCGGCGAAAAGCGAGGAAGGTCACAAGGAAAAAGAAAAAGAGGCAGCGGAGCCCATTATCAAGGAGATGGATACCTTCATCGTCAACTTGAGTGACCCAGGGGGAAAACGCTTCCTGAAGATCACAATGAAAGCAAGGCTGGACACCCAGCAGGCCTCCAACGAGTTCACATCACGCATCTTCGAATTCAGGGATGCTATCATCATGATTCTTTCAGCCAAGGAATCCGAGGAAGTATCCAAACCGTCGGACAAGGTTAACATGAAACAGGAGATTGTGACGGCCCTGAACCGCGCAATGAAAAAGGGTCAGGTCCAGGATATCTATTTTACGGAATTTCTGATCCAGTAAAGGCGGTCTGATCGCAAAATGGAAAAGATCCTCAGCCAGGATGAAGTCGATGCCCTATTAAAAGGGCTATCTGACGGTGATATCGAATCACCCAAGGAAGCGGTCGAGGTACAGGCCACTGATGTCGAGGCATTCGACCTGACAAATCAGGACAAGGTCGTACGCGGCCGGATGCCCACACTCGACATCATAAACGACCGCTTTGCGAAGATGCACCGTGTCTCTCTATCCGGGGCATTGCGTCGTATGCTCGACATTAATGTCTGCGCCGCTGAAATGGTGAAGTTCGGCGAGTTTCTCCGCACCCTGCCGGTGCCCACCAGTCTGCACATCCTGAAGCTCGAGCCGCTCCGCGGCCATGCTCTCTTCATGATTGAGAGCCGTCTCATATTCAATCTGGTTGACTGTTTTTTCGGGGGCTCGGGCAAAAGCAGCTACAAAATAGAAGGCCGGGACTTCACCTCAATCGAGTACAGGGTCATCAGCAAGATCGTCAAAATGGCGCTCAAGGACATGGACCAGTCATGGGAACCGATAGCCGCCGTAACGTTCAATTTCATCCGCTCCGAGGTGAACCCCCAGTTTGCGACGATAATCCCTCCTACTGATGTAGTCATAGTGGTGAGGTTCGAACTGGAAATGGACAGGCTCATGGGGAGAATGGCGCTTGTGCTCCCCTATTCGACTATCGAACCGATCCGGAGCAAGCTCATAGCCAGCTACCAGAGCGATCAACTCGAAATCGATTCCGCATGGACCGCGCGCATGCGCAAACGTCTGGTCGAGGTGCCGGTCGAGGTGAACGTCGAACTGGGCAGGACGCATCTCAAGGGATCGGAACTGCTCAGCATGGAACCCGGAGACGTGATCATGCTGGAAAATGACGTGATCAAACCGCTCATCGTGAAAATACAGGGCATACCAAAATTCACCGCAACCCCTGGCGTCTGCCGCGGCAACCTGGCCTTTCAGGTGGCGGACGAAATACAGTCCGGCGACTAGACGCCATCCTGGCTGACACCACAAGTACAAAAAGAAAGGACCCAAATGGAAATAGAGAAGGACAGCGCTCATTTTCCTACACTGGAAAAAGGACGTGAAGGACACGGGCATGCTCCTAAAAGCATGCGGGATCTCGATTTTCTACTTGATATTCCGCTGGAGATCTCGGTCGAGCTGGGTCGAACCAGCATGTTGATAAATGATTTGCTTCAATTGGGGCAGGGATCGGTCATCGAGTTGGCCAAACTGGCGGGCGAGCCTCTGGAGATTCTCATCAATCAAAAGTTGGTGGCAAGGGGCGAAGCGGTCGTGGTCAACGAAAAGTTCGGTGTCCGGGTGACGGATATCATCAGTCCCATGGAACGAGTGAAGCAGTTGGCATAAATCAGGATTTTCCTGAGCCTGAACCAATCCGCTCGAATACCGAGGGTTTCTTCATATGGATTTTGGACTGCAGTTGTTAAGGGTTGTCGGAAGCCTTGCACTCGTACTGGCCCTCTTTTTTGCCATTGTTTACGGGTTGAGAAAGTGGGCGCCCTCGACGAGAAGGTCCTCGCCCCAGAAGGCAATGGAGGTCCTCTCGAAACATTCCTTCGGGCCGCGCCACCACCTCATGTTAGTCAAAATCCCGGGCGGACGTAATGTCCTCGTCGGCATTTCACCCCAGAATATAAGTCTTCTCACCGCCGAGAGGGACACGGACGACGACGCCCTTCCCATGGCAAGACCTGAAAACGTATGAGAAAATTCACCTCGGCAACATCCAGGAACACGGCCGCAAAAAGACGAAAACTGTTTGCGACCGCCGTTACGTTCATTCTTCCGCTGCTTGCCTGCCTCTTGTTTCCGGCCGTATGCAACGCGGCGGGGATAGACATTCCCGCATTCAACCTTAACCTGGATGACGCAAAAGGACCGCAGCAGGTCGCCGGGATCATGCAGGTGCTTCTCGTTCTCACGATTCTCTCCCTCGCACCCGCATTGCTTATTCTCATGACCAGCTTCACACGCCTGGCAATCGTGCTCTCGTTTCTGCGCCATGCACTGGGGACCCAGCAAGCCCCCCCAAACCAGGTCATAATAGGCCTGGCGCTTTTCCTCACCTTCTTCATCATGCAACCGGTCTGGCAGAAAATCCATCAGGAAGCGATCCAACCTTATCAGCAGCACAAGATATCCGGCGAAGAATTCCTGGATAAGGGCCTAACACCGCTGAAGGAATTCATGCTGAAGCATACCCACAAGAGCGACCTGGCCCTGTTCATTTCAATGACGCAGAAGGAAAAACCGCAGAATGCGGAATCGCTCTCTATCACGACCGTAATACCCGCGTTTGTCATCAGTGAGTTGAAGACTGCTTTTCAGATCGGGTTCATGCTCTATATTCCTTTTATTATCCTCGACATGGTGGTCTCCAGCATCCTGCTGTCAATGGGCATGATGATGCTGCCGCCCGCCATGATCTCTATGCCCTTCAAACTCATGCTTTTCATCCTGGTTGACGGCTGGAACCTTTTGATCGGTTCTCTGGTCAAAAGCTTTCACTAGGAAGGCCAAAGAAATCATGAACTATGAGTTCGTCCTCGGATTCAGCAGGCAAGCACTGGAGATCATGCTCCTCGTAAGCCTTCCGGTACTCCTGGTGAGCATGGTGATCGGCCTGGTTATCAGCATATTTCAGTCCGTTACCCAGATCCAGGAAATGACCATCACTTTTGTTCCAAAAATCGTCGTTACGTTTCTGGCGCTGCTTCTTTTCGGCCCGTGGATGCTGTCCAGACTGGTCGGATATCTGCGCGAAGTTATCCTGAGCATTCCTCAGTTGGTGGGCTAGGACATCGGTGAACATCAATGTCAACATGACAGAGCTGGCGATTTTCTTCTCTGTTTTTCTCCGCGTCAGCATCATTTTCTTCATGCTGCCCATGTTCAGTTCCAGCCAGCTCCCGGCGACCATCAAGGTATGCGCGGTCGCCTCCCTGAGTTTCATGCTCCTGCCCTTTATCCACCAGAATGTCCAGCCCCTTCCCCTGGACCCGACCATGCTGGCGAGCGTCATCGTCGGGGAAGTGCTTTTCGCGTCCGTCTACACCCTTTCCATGATCATCATCATCGGTGCGTTCCAGTTCGCCGGGGAACTCATAAGCTTCGAGATGGGTTTTGGGTTCGCCCAGGTAGCCGATCCGCAAACGGGCACACAGTTCACTGTCCTGAGCGTCTGGGGGGAAATGCTTGCCCTTCTGGTCTTCTTTGCCATGAACGGTCATCACTACATCCTGAAGCTGATAGTCGAAAGTTTCAAAACCATCCCTGTTGGCGCCTTCTCCATCGACTCCATTCTCCTCAACAAAATGCTGACCCTGTCGGGAATGCTCTTCACTCTCGCGATAAAGCTGTCCGCGCCCGTCGTTGCCGTTCTCATTCTCACCCAGCTCGGACTGGGGCTCATGTCCAAGTTCGCGCCGCAAATAAACATCCTCGCCACGAGCTTTCCCATCACCATCACCATCGGGATTCTCTTCATGGGATTAATGGTAGCCGTTTGGGGAGAGATGGCCGGCAAGAGTTTCTCCCAGCTTTTCCAATTCCTCGGAAACCTTTCCCTGAGCACCCATTAACAAAATCCCTCCATGCAGCGCTCCAGGTTGGAACGCTTTCCGCAATACTGATCTCCACCACGTGAACTATCGACGCCACAGGCTACCTTCCATCCTTGCCTGGAGCCGAAGAACACCGAATAAACGCGTGCGTGACGCCACTTGGCAACTGAGCCAAAAATTTGACGAAGAAGTAATTTTGACATTCTAGAGTAGGAACGACTCCTTGAGTTCACAGGAAAAAACCGAACAGCCAACAGGAAAACGCCTCGATCAGGCCAAGGAACGGGGGCAAATCGCCAAGAGCCGCGATCTGATCGCGGTGGGAGTCCTCCTTACCGGCTCCCTGGGCGTCTATTATTCCTGTGGTAGCATTTTACATCAGTTCCGCACGCTCATCGAACTCCTCTGGAATGCCGAAGCCTTTACCTCGCCAGGGTATTTCGCGCTCGGCGGATCATCCACTTTTGCCGTTACGACTCTTTTCGACATGATCGCCCCGTCTGTCATGGCAATGCTCGCGGCGGCAGTTCTCCTCAATCTGGTACAAACCAAGGGCTTCAACTTCTCACCCAAGGCCATGGGCTTCCGGCTCTCCAATCTCAATCCGATGACGGGCTTCAAGCGCATGTTCTCGACGCGATCCATGGTCGAACTGGTCAAGTCCACCGCTAAATTGCTCATCGTCTGTTACGCCGTCTATTCCGTGATGTGGTCCGAGCGGTCCTCCATGGCGGAGTTGGCCGACAGAGAGCTTTCGGGAATTGTGCTTATCATCGGGGAACTCTCGCTCAGGATAGTTTTTCGGGTCTGCCTTATCATGCTGTTCCTGAGTCTTCTCGATTATCTCTACGAGAAGTGGCAAACGCGCAAAGACCTCATGATGACCCGCCAGGAAGTAAAGGAAGAAGCCAAGCAAAGCGACGGAAACCCGCAGATAAAAGCGAAGATACGGTCCGCGCAAAGGGCGCTCTCCAGGCAGCGCATGATGTCGAAGGTGCCCAAAGCCAGCGTCATCATCACCAACCCCACCCACTATGCCGTGGTTCTCAGCTACAAACAGGGAATGGAGGCCCCCAGGCTGGTAGCCAAGGGAGTGGATTTCCTCGCCAAGAAGATCATCGCCGTCGGGAGGAAACACGGAGTTCCGGTAGTCCAGAATCCTCCTTTGGCACGTGCTTTGTATAAACAGGTTAAGCTCGATGAAACGATCCCTGTCATTCTTTATCGGGCTGTGGCGAAGATTCTCGCGTACATCTATCAGCAAAAGCAATCAATGCGGCGGAACTAGAATGGCTAACCCGGCTGTCACTCAAAACTTCTTCATGGACAAGCTCAAAACCATGACCGATAGCGATGCCATAATGGGCATCGGAGTCGTCTCGGTCCTCTCCGTCATGCTTTTGCCACTGCCAGGCGGCTTCCTTGACGTACTCCTGGTTATCAATATTTCATCAGGTCTGGTAATCCTCCTCACGGCTGTGTACAGCCTGAGGCCGCTCGACTTCGTCATCTTTCCGTCACTTCTCCTGGTAACCACGCTTTTCCGAATTGCGCTGAACGTCGCCAGTACCCGCCTGGTCCTGCTTCACGGCCACGAGGGCTCACAAGCCGCCGGCATGATCATCCATGCCTTCGGCAACTTTGTGGTTGGCGGGAACTATGTGGTCGGCTTCGTTATCTTCATCATCCTGGTACTCGTCAATTTCATGGTGATCACCAAAGGTACCGAGCGCATATCCGAAGTGGCCGCGAGGTTTACCCTGGACGCCATGCCCGGCAAGCAGATGAGCATCGACGCCGATCTCAACTCCGGAATGATCGACGAGCGGGAAGCACGCAAAAGGCGCGATGCGATCAGGCAGGAAGCCGACTTCTACGGCACCATGGATGGTGCGAGCAAGTTTGTGCGCGGAGACGCGATCGCGGGAATTCTCATAACGATCATAAACATCGTGGGCGGTCTCGCGATAGGCGTGCTCCAGAATGGAATACCGCTCGGCGAGGCTCTCAAAAATTATACGCTCCTGACAGTGGGCGATGGCCTCGTGTCCCAGATCCCGGCCCTCGTCATCTCCACATCGGCCGGTATCCTCGTGAGCCGGGCCGCCTCCGACACAGGAATGGGAGCCGCATTCGGCAAGCAGTTCAGCATGCACCCAAAGCCTCTTTCCATCTCGGGCATGCTTCTCTACTTCCTGTGCGTGCTGCCCGGATTCCCCGCTCTGCCTCTCTTTCTCATCGGATCGGTGCTGGTGGGGCTTTCGATGTTTGTCGCCAAGCAAGTCAAAACCAATGCTTCCGAGGATGCGGACAGCACCGATGACGCCAAGGGACCCGCCCCGGAGACTTCCGACATTCCTCCCCTGCTTGATGTCCTCGAACTGGAACTGGGGTACGGACTGATACCGCTGGTCGATGAAAACCAGAGCGGCGATCTTTTACCGAGGATCAAAGCCATCCGTCAGCAACTTGCCGTCGAATTCGGAATACTCGTTCCGGCTCTGCACGTTCGCGACAATCTGCAGCTAAAACCGTCCGAATACAGGCTGTTGTTGAAAGGAAACCCCGTCGGTAAAGGCGAAATCATGGTTGGCCACTTCCTGGCGCTGAGCGCTGGTGATGTGAACGTGGACATAAAGGGAATTCCCACCAGGGATCCGGCTTTCGATCTGCCGGCTGTGTGGATTCCGGAAGGCAGGAAGGATGAGGCAATGAGGGCCGGCTATACGGTCATCGATCCTTCGACCGTGGTAGCCACGCATTTGACGGAACTCTTCAAGAAATACGCTGACCAGATGCTCACCCGCCAGTCCGTCCAGCAGCTCGTCGATAACCTGGCGGCTCAACAGCCCAAGCTGATCGAAGAATTGACACCCAACCCACTCTCACTGGGCATTATTCAGAAGGTTCTCCAGAACCTCATTCGCGAATCGGTTTCGATCAGGGATATGCAAACAATCTGTGAAACCCTGACCGACTATGCGTCTCTTACCAAGGATGCGGACATCCTGACCGAATACGTGCGGCAGGCCCTGGCTCGCACCATCACGCGTCCTTACGAGACCGAGGATCACAAGTTCCCCGTCCTTTCGCTGCAGCAGGGGCTGGAGGAAAAGCTGGCCCGCGGCATTCAGAAGTCGGAAAATGGAGCATTCCTCAGCCTTGAGCCCGGCTTCCTTCAGCAGTTCATCCAGACCACGAGCAACGAGGTAAAGCGCGTGGTCAGCATGGGGCACCACCCCGTCCTGCTCTGTTCCCCGGTGGTCAGAAGGCATCTGCGAAAACTGCTCGAACGGTTTTTGCCCGATGTCACCGTGATAAGCCACAACGAACTGAGCAATTCACTTGAAATCCGCTCCGTCGGAATCATCAGGATGGATTATGCAAGTTAAGACTTTCAAAGCAGCTTCAATGGACAGAGCCCTGGCCCAGGTGAAAAAAGAGCTCGGTCCCGATGCCATTATCCTGAGCAGCAGAAAGATCCCGCCAGACTCAGGCGATACGGGATTCGAAGTGACCGCGGCGCTCGATCCATCGCCCGATCCGGGCGCGGCCGCCTCCACGGCACCGTCCAGGGCGGAATCCGAATCTGCTGAAATGCAAAGCGATATTAACGAAATAAAGAGCTTCCTCTCGCTGCTCATCTCCTCCAAGGACTATTTCGTCCAGCTCCAGATGCAACAGCCTATCGCCGAGATCTATCATTCACTGCTGGTTCGCGGCTTCGATGAAAAGCAGATCTATATGCTTCTGAACAAAGCCGCATCGCATCTAAACGGGGGAACGAGCGACAAGAACCAGGTGTTTGACGCTTTCTGCAAACAGTTTCTAACTAAAGTGAGACTGTCCAAACCCTTTCGAAACGTCGCACATTCCAGCGGCTCCTGCTCGATTTTCACCTTCATCGGACCTACCGGAGTGGGCAAGACTACGACTCTGGCAAAAATGGCCGCCTATCTGAAAATAAAGCGCATGCTCGACGTAGGGATAATTTCCGTGGATACCTACCGCATAGGCGCCCTCGACCAGCTTCAGACTTATGCCAATATCCTGGAAATCCCGTTCTGCGTTGCACAAAGCAAGACCGAACTTGACCGGGCCATCCAGCAATTCAGCCATTTCGATGTAATCCTTGTAGATACTACCGGCAGGAATTTTCTCAACCGTGAGCACGTTCATGAACTGCAGGCACTTTTTGAAGGCAACCACAAACCTTCGCACTTTCTGGTTTTGAGTTCCACGGCCAAGGATGAAGATCTAAGGAAAACAATTCTCCATTTCAAGGAAATGGAGATCCACAGCCTCATTTTCACCAAGCTCGATGAAACTATCCACCACGGCTGCATGCTCAACCAACTTCTCAGATTCGACTATCCCTTGTCATACATGGGCACCGGTCAGCGAGTCCCGGAAGATCTCGAGCAAGCCACCCAGAAGCGAATACTCTCGTTTTTGCTCCCGGTCAGAAATAAGACTGCATAAAGGGGAAGATAATGGATCAGGCGGTAGGTCTCAGAAAAACAAATGGTAACGAATTGAAGGCGGATGGCTTCATCTCCAGTGGGTCACCCTCCTTGGACCAGCCCATAAGGGTGATCTCGGTCAGCAGCGGAAAGGGAGGTGTCGGAAAAAGCAATGTAGTCATTAATCTCGCCCTGGCTTTCGATCAGATGGGGCTGAGGGTCCTGATCATGGATGCGGACCTGGGTTTGGCTAATATAGACGTTCTGCTCGGTCTCGCCCCCAAATACAATCTGAGTCATGTGCTGAACGGTACCAAGCGCATCGATGAAGTGCTGGTACGGGGTCCGGGGCGGACAAAGATTATGCCCGCGAGTTCAGGCGTCCAGGAACTCACCAAGTTGACGGACGAGCAGAAACTGCTGCTGCTCGAAATGTTCGAGGGGATGGAAACGGAAATCGATATTCTCCTGGTCGATACGAGCGCCGGCATCTCGGACGCCGTTCTCTATTTCAATCTGGCCGCGCACGAAAAGATAGTGGTCGTAACCCCTGAGCCAACCTCCCTGACCGATGCCTATGCACTCATAAAAGTTCTCTATTCCAAGTATGGAGAACGATATTTCCGTATCCTGGTGAACTCGGCCCCGAGCGAGGCCGCCGGTAAGGCTATTTTCGCCAAAATCAGCAAAGTGGCCGACCACTTTCTCGACGGACTCTCCCTGGATTACCTTGGAGCCATTCCACATGATGTGATGATAACCAAAGCGGTTCTCCAACAACGGGCATTGCTCGAAGTGTTCCCCGATGCGGCTGCGTCCCGGGCTTTCGGCGTTGTGGCGGACACCATTCGGAAAACACAGCCTTTCGTCAACCAAGGCACGATTCAGTTTTTCTGGAAGCGACTGCTGAACGTTTAGCGGAAAACGGAAAGAACCACTATGGAACAGATCTATACCACTCGAAAAAATCCCTATCAGAACCAGGTGAGTGAAAACTTGGCAATCCAGACAGACAAAGACAGGGCAATCCTCGAGCATAGCGATCTTGTCAAGTACATAGCGCTGAGGCTCATTTCCAGGCTACCGGACCATATTTCCATCGACGATCTGATAAGCGCCGGCATACTCGGTCTTATCGACGCTATCGAGAAGTACGATGCCAGCCAGGGCATCCCCTTCGAGTACTACGCCAAGATACGGATCAAGGGCGCAATGCTCGACGAGATACGCTCGATGGACTGGGTTCCGAGATCGCTTCGACAGAAAAACGGCACATTGGAAAAGGCCTGTGCCGCCCTGGAACAGCGGCTCGGGCGCGATCCCACGGAGGAAGAAATCGCGGAGGAGTTGCAGGTGAACATGGATGAATTCCACAAGCTGCTGGATGAAACCAAGGGAATATCCTTCCTGCCCGAGAACATCCACGAGGTCATCCGGGAGAACCGCGAGTCCAATATGCTCGCCTCCGGCCCAGAGGAACTCTTCGACAATGCTTACAGGCATGAAATCCAGAAGCACCTCGCCGAGGCCATAAGCAGTCTGTCGGAAAAGGAACAGGTCGTCCTTTCCCTCTACTATTACGAAGAACTGACCATGAAGGAAATAGGGCTGACCCTCGGGTATACTGAATCCAGAATCTCACAGATCCATACGAAAGCGGTCATCAAGCTCAAAACCCGGCTGGCGAAAAGACTCAGGCCGGAGGACCTGCCGGGGTTCATTCCCCAGAACGAGCTTCGGTCGCTTCAAACGAAACGGGTACAGCCGAATCACCAGCAGATGGCGATGAAGTAAGCCTCACGCCGGAATGAGATGATATGGCAGGCGAATTTGAACTGAAAAAAAAGGCGCTGAAACGGGATGCGGATACATCTTCGGAGGATAAACCGGATGTTTCCGGCGGCAAACCCGCAAAGCGTCCCGCGGGCGCCCCTCGGTCCGAGAGTGACAGACCGGCTGGTAAGAGCAAGGTCTCTGCCGGTGCGAGCCCCGGTGCCGAGAGTTCGGGGCGGGAACCCGATCAGGCTGAGAACCCCCCGGATGTAGGCGCCGGGAAGCAAAAGAAAGGTTTCCTATCCAGAAAGACGATTCTCTATGCAGTTGCGGCACTGGGCGTTGTGGTCATCGCTTCTTCCATATTTTTCTTTCTCTCATCCGGCGCCGCCAAGAATCACGCGGAAACTGCTCCGCCTCCAAAACTGGAACCGGTGACCAGCATCACTCGCCCGGTCCCGATTCCGGATTACCGTGAGATGCTCGACTTTCTCGTTCTCAACGAAACGGAAGGGCAGAAGACTCTAACCCTGTTCAGGATGGAAATCGCTTATCATAGCCCTTCCCGCTTCAAGAACTTCAAGGAGCAAAATGTGATTTTCCGGGACACGATCTACTCGTTTCTTCTGAAGCAGAACTCATCCCGGAACACTACCCGGTCCTGGCATAACGTCGTTGAGAAAGAACTGCTCGACTACATACGGGTAAAGCTTCCGCAAAGCCATGCCGATGCAATCAAACTCACCCAGGTAGAGAATCTCTGAAAGGTTCCACCAGATGGACTATATTATCGCTTTGTTCGGTAGCAAACCCAGCCTCAGCGGCATTTTCCAGATCGTCCTCGACATCACCATCCTGATTCTCCTCTTTGTCATTCTGGCGGGGAGGAAACCGAAGGTATCCATGACTGACGATGGGGTGGTTGAATCCTTCACCAGGATTATTGCGGAGACCGAGGAGATTTCCAGGGAATTCGGAGCAAATCTCGAGAAACGCCAGGAACTGATCCGCCAGGTTATAGGCAAGCTCGACCAGCGCATCACCGAGGCCGAAGATTTATGCACCCGCATGGAACGCCTGGATAAAGAGGCTCGGGAAAGCGCCGAGCACCTCAAGGCTCTTTCCACGTCCGTTTCGGCCAATGTAATCAACCGCAGCACCGGAAAAGCGGATCACCAGAGAGTTTTACTCCTGGCCCATAAGGGTCTCGAAGCCGCCGAAATAGCGCGAAGCCTCAAAAAGCCCCTCGGAGAGGTCGAATTGATTCTCAACCTGCAAAAGATCTCAACCTGACGGCCTGAACTCAGATGTCGCGCTTTTCCGCCCGCCGGCGTGTCATCGGAGACGTTCGAAGCTTCCGCTCGCCTTAGGAATCACTCTATTTTCAACGGGTCAGTCTTCTTGCCGAAAAACCTTGCAATAGCCCCGAAAAGCCTCCTGATCGCCTTCCACAGCCTGGGAAGGAGCCACAGCATGAAGAGTACGAACCCCACGAGCAAAAGCAGAAAAAGGTAGGGATGGGTCAGGGCCAGCCAGAGCCCGGAAATGACGAGAATGTCCTCGAGCACCGATGCCGTCCAGTTCGTGAACGGTTCGGGAGAGCTGTTGATCAGAACACGGATGCCCGCCTTTCCGGCATGGCTCCCGGCGGACAGTACGCCCCCCACTATCGCCGCCGCGAAAACGACCGCCGGATCTACAGGCCCGACCGCGGCCGCGGCGAGCACTACACCAGCCGGGATGCGGACAAAGGTATGCAAAACATCCCAGCCGGAATCCACGCCGGGAATCTTGTCCGCGAAAAACTCAACGACATACATGAACCCCGAAGCCATGAGCACCGCCGGATGAGTCAGAATAAGCAGATCCGGCGGCAATACGATGCTGCCCATTGCACCGAGTATCCCCAGCATGAAGACAGTGGCGTAGACATTCAGCCCGCTTGCCCAGCCGAGTGCCATGGAAAGTGAAAGCAGAGAAATTGTATGGGAGAAGTTATCCATTTGTTCTCAATGGTGCGATGATGACTTGCCGGGTCCGGATTGGAGAACCTGCGTCACAAATCGGCGCCCACAAACGGGAACACCCCTCCCTTTATACGGAAACGTCCCTGGTCGCCTGCCTGTGCGCCGGTCCCATGCACCAATTCGCTTTCCGCAAGAACACAACGGCCCGGCCCCGTCGCGATTCCTCGCCGGTCTCCGGGCCGTTTTCTCATATGAACCATCGCCGTGGGGCGCCTTAACCTCATCCGACAGGCGACTCCGGATTTACCTCGCGGAGCATCCGGGGTATCCATGGGATTTCTGACAACCCCGCGGCCTTATCAACCCGGATTAAGGGTTGCCCTGTTTTCGCGTATGCCCCTTCATCAATAGGGACGACGTCCACCACCGCCGCCGCCTCCACGTCCTCCTCGACCTCCCCCGTAGCCGCCGCCTCCACCGGGACGGCCGCCACCAGGACGGCCACCGCCACCACCCCCGCGACTCTCGCGCGGCCTGGCTTCGTTGACTGTCAACGCGGACCCGCCGACATCCTTGCCGTTCAATCCGGCAATGGCCGCCTGCGCCTGCGCCTGATTCGGCATCTCTACAAATCCAAACCCCCTGGATTTGCCCGTAAAATTGTCCTTGATAATCTTCGCCGAATCAACCTCTCCAAATTCCTCGAATACCGTACGGAGTTCATCGTCCGAAGTTTTTGGCGATAAGTTACCGACATAAATGTTCATCTGTTTTCTCCTCGAAATGGCTGGATGCCACGCCGGTAGAGCTCATTGCGCTCAAAACCCGTAGTTCCCGCAGATAGAACTCTCGGACAGCGGTTTTCGAAGCAACACAAGGCAACTCACGGCAAGAGCCTCCTGAAAAAGACCGGAAACCACACATTCTTCCAAACTCATCAAGTAAATTAATCAACAACAGGCCGATTCGCCATCATGCACACACCAATTCCGGCACATCCGTGGGAAAGGCAATCAGGCGGGTCCAGCGGGAGACTGCCGGCAATAACCCGGCAATCCGCTTCCATGGTTCGGGAAGAATTTTCCGCTCTTCAGGAAAACTGTGCAGAGAAAACCCGCTTCGCAGCTTGATGGACCGAGACAATACACCACTGGCATCTTCGTTGCAAACAATTCAGCCACGAAAGGAGTGTCGTATGAGAACGGGATCATATGCGGCCACTGTCGGCGCCATGGAACAACAGAAGCGGCTCGACATTATTGCCAACAATATCGCCAATGCAAACAGCCCCGGATACAAAAAGGACGGTGTGCTTTTCAGCAACTTCCTCGACCAGGCCTCTTACACAAACAAGACGCAGGGCGCCGTCAGGGAAACAGGCAACAAATCCGACATAGCCCTTTTTGGTAAAGGTTACCTGAAGGTCCAGTCGGACCGCGGCATCCTCTATACCCGTGCCGGAAACCTGACGATCGACAGTTCAAAAAACCTCGTCACGCAGGAAGGATGGCCTGTTCTCGGGAAAAATGGTCCCATAAAAATCGAGAACTCCGCGAACATGCGCATCGAAGACAATGGTCAAGTATTTGACGAAAACACACTCACGGACACACTGGATATTGTCGAGTTCCCGGCCGATGCCGGACTCAAGAAGGTCCTGGGCAGTTATTTCGAACCTACGGCCTCGGGCGTCACGGCTACCGCCTCCGAAGGCTGCACGGTCCGTCAAGGATCACTGGAAAGCGCCAATTTCAACCCCGTTGAGGAAATGGTCCAAATGGTGGACACCATGCGCAACTTCGAGGCGTACCAGAAAACCATGCAAATTTTTGACAGGGACCTGGACGCTCAACTGATAGCGAAACTTACGGGCTAGCCTTTTCCACTGACTCAGCTCAATTCGAGGAGAATATAAATGCGAAGCCTCTGGACTGCCGCAACCGGCATGGCCGCTCAACAGATGAACATGGACGTCATATCCAACAATCTCGCCAACGCCAATACCACGGGCTACAAGCGAAGCCGCGGGAACTTCGAGGACCTCATGTACCAAAACATCGTCCCGGCCGGCGCTGAAACGGCGAACAACACCAAAATCCCGACCGGAATACAGCTCGGTATGGGAACGAAGACCGTATCCGTCGAAAAGATCTTCACCCAGGGCAATTTCACCGAAACTTCAAATCAACTGGATCTGGCCATAGAGGGCAGAGGTTTTTTCAAGGTCTTGCGTGGTTCGCAGGAAGTCTACACGCGGGCCGGCAGCTTTAAGTCGGATGCGGACGGCTACGTCTGCGATTCGGCCGGCAACCGCCTGCAGCCCGAGATCGCCATCCCCAAAAACGCTACGAGCATCCACATTGAATCGGGCGGTACATTCACCGCGCTGGACTCGACCGGAACCGTCGTTGGTACCGTCAACCTGCGGCTATACGACTTTCCCAACCCCGCCGGAATGCAGGCGGTCGGGCACAATTACTTCATTCCGACCCCTGCCTCCGGTGAGGTGACCGAGGTACAGCCGGGGACGGAGGGCGTGGGGACGCTGCTTCAAGGTTTTCTCGAGGCCTCCAACATCAATGTGGTGGAGGAAATGGTGAACATGATCCTCAGCCAGCGGGCCTATGAAGCCAACTCCAAAGTCATAAAAGCCGCTGACGAAATGCTTCGCGACGCGAACAATGTGAAGGCATGATCTTCTTAGGAAGGTACCCAATGCGACTGCAAATGATCCTGGTTCCCATCCTGTTAGTGACCATGGCCGCGGCCGTCAGTTTACCGGTCTGCCTCGACACGGCATGGGGCGGGTCCGCAATGATCTCCGAGATACGAATTCAAAAAAGCGTCCTGGTCCGGCAAAAGGAAGTATGCCTGGCTGACATCTGCGACCCGGAAACGCTTACCGGGGAATGGAAAACCATCGCGGAAGGCCTTAACATCGGCGACGCCCCTCCCGCGGGTTCCGAAAAATTCATCGATCCCGCTCAACTCCGGGCATATCTCGTGAAACTCATTGAATCCAAGGGCCTCGACGCTTCCGATGTTAAATTGGACATCCCCGACAAGATAGTGGTCAGAAGAGAGTCCACCCAGATCACGCACGAGCAGATAGAGTCCATCTTCAAGAAGTATGTGGCCGAAAATTCCCAGTGGAAACCCCAGAATGTAACGGTGCAAAGGGTTCAGTTCACCGGCCTGCCGATAATCCCCGCGGGGCAGATGAGCTATGAAGTCATCCCGACCACCCCGAAACAACGCTTCATCGGAAACGTTAACGCCAACATCGAATTCTACGTCAACGGGGAAAAAGCACGAACCCTGGGTGTCACCGGCAAGGTTGAAGTGTTCGAAAACGTTTACCTGGCCTCGCGCCCGATCAGGAGAAACGAGATTATCACACCCGCGGACATCGAGGTCCAACGGACAAACATAACGGACTCCGCCGACCGGTTCGCGACCCGCCCCGACCAGGTGGAAACCCGGCGTGTACTGAGAGATATAGGGGTCCACCAACCCATAGAACTCAAGGATCTGGATAAACCGCTGGTTCTCAAGAAAGGCGACCCCGTAACCATCGTCTACGATCAGCCCGGACTTCAGGTGACCGCCAAGGGGCGGGTCAACGCCGATGGCGGAATCGGAGACACCCTGGCAGTCGTGAATGTAGCGTCAAAAAAGACTATCCACTGCAAGGTCGTGGATGGGCAGACTGTCAGGACTGTTCGCTAGACAGCAATACCCGCCCTTCACCGACGAGAATGCGGTGATGAGCGGACGCTTTGAACGTGGAGGAAACATGTTTAATCAAACCGCCCCCAAATCTCGGTCCACCATCCGCACGCTCCGGATATCCATGGTCATTCCCGCAATATGCCTGACTATTGGTCTCATGGGATGTGCCACAACCGCAAAACCGGAAAAGCCCCCGCAGACGGCCATCACCCCCCCCACCCATGTCTCCGGCATCCCACCCGTGCCCTACCCGGAACCGGGCCCCAAGCCCTCATCCCTCACGCCGACCGGCTCTCTCTGGGCGCCGACGACAGGCTCGCTTTTCTCGGACCTGAGGGCCACCAAGATCGGTGATGTTGTCACCATCACCATAAGCGAGGAATCCAAAGCGTCCAAGGCGGCGACAACATCAACAAGCAGAGACAAGAGTGTCTCGGGAAATTTCGACTTTTCCGGTGTCAGCGCCGGGTCGATGGCGTCCAAAAAGGGTAATTTCTCTTTTGGTCCCTACTCGGGCGCTTTCGCCAACACCTTCAAGGGTGACGGCTCCACATCCAAAACAGATTCCATGACCGCCTATATGACTGCCACTGTTGTCGATGTAATGCCCAACGGCAATCTTCTGATCAGGGGTTCACGCTGGACAAAGGTGAACGACGAGATGCAGCAGACCATTCTGGAAGGCGTCGTCCGACCGGCTGATATCAGCAGGAACAATACGGTCCTTTCACAAAACGTGGCGGAAGCGAAGATATTTCTGGTCGGGAAAGGCCCCGTCAGCCAACACCAGAAACCGGGATGGCTCAACCAACTGCTGGATTTCGTATCACCTTTCTAACGGCATAACCGGTTCCCCGCAAAGGAGATCGTGTGGGCTCACCACGCTCATCAGCTAGTTGTTCACGAGGATTGGCATGAAAAAGAAGGCGAATTTGATTTCGGCCGCAACCACCATGATCGCAATCTGGCTGCTCTTGTCCGGGACGGCGAATTCGGCAAGGGTCAAAGATCTTGCCTATTTTCTCGGCACGCGGTCAAACGCGCTTATCGGCTACGGATTAGTGGTGGGCCTCAACAATACCGGGGATAACACGAACACACAGTTTACGGTCAGCACTCTGGCCAACCTCCTGGACAACATGGGCATCCACGTGGATCCCACCCAGACCAAGATCAAGAATGTGGCCGCGGTAATGGTCACCGCGAAACTTCCCCCCTTCGCAAGGGTAGGGTCCAGAATCGACCTGGAAGCTTCCTCCATCGGAGATGCCAAAAGCCTCGAGGGCGGCACCCTTCTCATGACTCCTCTTAAGGCGCCTGACGGAAAAGTCTACGCAATCGCACAGGGCCCCATATCCACTGGCGGTTTCGCGATATCGGGAGCAAGCGGCAGTTCCGTGCAGAAAAACCACCCCACTGTCGGTTTCATAAGCGGGGGAGCGCTTGTGGAAAAGGAAGTGCCGGTGCAATATGCCGAACTCCCAGCCCTCGACCTTGTACTGAAGACCCCCGATTTTACAACCGCCTCCAAAACCGCCGCCGCCATTGCCAAGACTGTTCCCGAAATCACCGCGCGCGCCGTGGATGCGGGAACCGTGAAGGTCGAAGTGCCACCCGGCATGCGCGGTGATATGGTTGCCATGATCACGCGGATTGAAAACCTCGATGTGCAACCCGAGGTCGTGGCCAAGGTTGTAGTGAACGAACGCACCGGAACCATTGTGATCGGCGAAAACGTCAGGATATCACCCGTTGCCGTCGCGCATGGCAGCCTGACTGTTCAGATCAGCGAACAAAAGTCCGTATCGCAACCGCTTCCCTTCAGTCAGGGCAGAACGGAGGTCACACCCCAGTCGAGCATACAGGTCCAGGAGGCCAAGGGAGCGCTGGCGGTTCTCGGCGGCGGGGTTACCATTGGCCAGGTTATTCAGGGTCTTAATGCTATTGGCGCCACCCCTCGCGATCTAATAAACATTCTCCAGTCCATAAAAGCCGCCGGAGCGATGCAGGCCGAGTTGGAGCTGATCTAGAGATTGAAAGGATACACCGTGAAATCAGATTTCACCCGAGCGGTCGGTTCCACCCAGGATCGGGAGATGGAAATCCAAAAGAGAAAGCTTCGTGAGAACTGCAGGGAATTTGAAACGGTGATGGTGAATTATCTCATGAAGTCCATGCGGGACACGATCAGCCAGGCCGAAGAGCCTGAACACGGGAGGGCGGCGTTCGAAGACATGCTGGCGGGCCAGCTTTCAAAAGAAATCGGAAAAACGGGGTCGCTCGGAATCGGAGACATACTATACCAGAAACTCGAACCCCAGTTGAAGGCACAATCAGCCGCCCATAAATCCGCGCGGACCGCGAAGGCTGACGCTCTCCCCTCGCCCCCGATAGACATCAAAACCATTGATCCCGGCCCCGCCGAGGACTCTGTATCCTGGATCAATGAGGAAGTATTAAAGAAATAGCACTCTTTTGCCGATAAATAGACATGCGGAGGCTCGGGGGAGACCTTCCCGGCGCCCAGGCTCATACTACCAGAACAGGTGCGAAGATGAAAAAGAACGCAAAAAGTGCACATGCTCCCTCTCGGCCTCCCACGCTATCGATGAGACAACGGGAAACGGAGTGCTTAACTGCTGCCCTTGAACTTCAGTCCATTCTTGAAGAGGAATCGCTCATTCTGAAACGCTTTGGCGGGACTGAACTCCTCCCTTTGATTTCTCGTAAGCAGTTTTCGATCTGCGAGCTTGCCCGCAAGCTTGATTCTCTGAGGCCATCGCAGAATAATGACTTTGCCATCTCTGAACCGCTGAAGCAAACACTGCGGAAGATCCAGGCCATGAATCATTCCAACCGCTATTTCATCCAAGACTCGCTCTCCCTCTGTCAGGATCTGCTGTCCATTCTCCGTCCTCAGGGCTATGGACCAGCCGATGGGGCAAAGGCCCCACATGCTCCTAAAGGGCGATCTTTTAACAGGGAGGTCTGACGTGGGCGGACTTTCACTTACCCTTGAAATTGCAAAAAAGACGCTGCTCAATACCCAGGTCGAAATTAATACAACGTCCCACAACATCTCCAATGCCGATACCGAGGGTTATGCCCGCCAGACAGCGGTCCAGACCGCGGACTATGCCACGCGGACCTATGGGGGCTGGATTGGGAACGGATCAAGCATCAGCTCCATCGTACAGTCGCGAGACCAGTTTATTGAAGCGCAATTGAGGGATGCCACCTCGAACGCATCCAAATACTCCACGCTCGCATCCCAGCTCAAATCTGTTCAGAGTTCCTTTTCAGATGACGGCTCAACTGGAATCTCCGAGGCACTGGGTAAATTCTGGGACTCATGGGACCAGTTGTCACAAAACGCCGAGGGCGTGAGCGAACAGACATCGGTCTATGCCACGGCGGATAACCTTGCTGAGACCATCCGTACATCCTATGAGCAACTCAGCACCTATGCAACGGATACAATCCCATCGGAAATTGAGGATACCGTCAAAGATGCGAACTCACTAATCCATAAAATTGCCGACTACAATACCGCCATCCTCAAAAGCGAAACCTCCTCCTCGAAGGCAAATGACCTGAGAGATGCCCGCTACCAGGCCCTAACGGAACTTTCCGCCCTGATACCGGTAGACTTCACGGAAGATGCAAACGGAATCGCCACCCTTACCACGACGGATGCAAGCGGAACCGTGACTCTCGTCACGGGGGGCAAAGTGAATAACGAACTGGCCACGGACTCGACCATCTCCGGAGGAAAGCTTGGCGGTTTGCGCGAGTCGCTCGACGATGTAAACTCTTATATGGACCGCCTGAATTCTTTTGCCGAGCAGTTGATCACAAATGTAAATCAACTGCATGCAAAAACCACCGATGGAACGAACGATGGCCCCGAGGTCTTCACCGCTACAGGAACCGACTACGCGGCAACAATTACCGCCTCCACCGATTTCCTTTCCGGCCAGGACGCAACGGAGGAGGCCTCTCGCGCTGTTGCCCTGTCGGGGCTCCAGGACACCAACGTCACTTTCACTTTTACGGATCCCACCGAGCCATCGACTACGTCTACTCTTAGCTCGTTTCTCTCCGACCTGCAGGAGCGAATAGGTTCGAACACGGAAGTTGCCAAAACCAGGCAGACGTACTACGGGACGATTGAAACGTCGCTCAGCCAACAGCAGCAGTCAGTTTCGGGTGTTTCACTGGATGAAGAACTGGTTCAGATTATCAAGTTGCAGCATATCTACCAGGCAGCCGCCAAGATAATTGACGCCACCTCGTCGCTGCTGGATACGGTTGTTTCACTGGGCAAATAATTGGAGAATGCAACCGATCGGCAAAAGAGTACATCCGGAGACCATGGCATTCAGTGCGGCCTCGCTTGGGCGAGGAAAGCCTTTCCATCTGACTAAAGACATACCGCGCTAAACAGCCGTCAGACGGTGTCGCTCAAAGCGCGGTCACGATGTCGGTCCAAGCGGCACATCATAAAGCGCGACAGGTAAGGGATAACACGATGCGGATCACATTCGGGACACAATACCAAAGTACGATTACTTCGCTCAATCAAAACCTGGAACAAATGTACAGCCTCTCCGAGTCGATATCTTCCGGGGTAAGGCTCAGCGCTGCGTCAGACGACCCCGCCGCCTGGGCAAAAGCAATGGATCTCAAACAAGGGAGTCGTGAATACGACTCGATTCTTGGAAATATCGATTTCGCGACTGGCTGGAACGAAGCAACCGATTCAGCCTTGACCAACGTTTCGGACTTAATCGCTCAAGCTCGCGATCTGGGAATCTCTTCGATCGGACCTGACGGCGTCGAAGAACAGCAAGCTACGGCGGAGGGATTGGACCAAATCCTGGAGGAGCTTCTCAGCGCCGCCAACTCCCAGTACGGGGACCAGTACATTTTTGCCGGGACCAACACCGGAACGGTCCCCTATTCGATAGATGACCTGGGGAATGTCACTTATACCGGCAATTCGGGATCGCTGGGGGTGAAAACAGATCGCTCTGGCGGGACAACGACCGTGAACGTCGCGGGACCCGACGTTTTTGAGTTCGAAAGCGGAGGAGAGACCCTCAACATCATGCAGGAGATCTGGGAACTGAAAAAAGCCGTTAGCACCGGGGATACCAATGTCATAAGCGAAAAACTCACCACACTGGAAGATGCGGAAACTTCCGTTGCCCGACAAAGTTCGGTCGCGGGCACGAGACTCAGTTCGCTGGAAAACAGAAAAAGCTCGATAAAGGTTATACAAAGTGATATGGCGGGCTGGCTCTCCACTACGCAGGACACCGACTATACGGAGGCAATCACCAAATACTCCCAGGCATCGCTTGCCTACCAGGCTGCGCTCCAGGTAACCGGAAAACTGGAACAGCTTAGTCTCGTCAACTATATGTAGCTGACTGCCTGCCAGCGTCGCCCAATCACTATAATCCCTCTGGCGTATGGTCCACGATCACCCGAGGCATCGGCCGAACCGTGCAGCCGCCCCCTCTCAATCATTCCCGAAGCATTCTATCCTTCTGGGTTTCCGCCACTATCCATTCCAGGATAGATTCGAAATCCTGAACAGGAAACCAGCGGAACTCCGGATCACCCCGAAACCAGGTGAGCTGGCGTTTCGCATACCTGCGGGTTTCCCGCTTCATCTGGTAGAGCGCGTCCTCCCTCGAAAGACGCCCCAGGAGATGGAGCGCCATCTGCCTGTAACCAAGAGATTGCATCGGCTTCAGATCAGGGCCATAGCCCATTTCGAGCAACCTTTTTACCTCGCCATCGAACCCCCGAGCCATCATCTCCTCCACGCGGCTGTTTATGCGCGTGTACAGTTCCTCCCGCTCACGGAATACAAAGACTTTGACAGCGGGAAGGATCGCCTCCTCAAAGCCGTGGCTCTTTTGATGGGAACTGATCGGGATTCCGGTCAGGCGAAACACCTCCAGCGCCCTGTGGATGCGTTGCCGGTCGTGAGGGTGAATGCGGGAGGCCGCATCCGGATCGATCCGGGAAAGCCGCTCATAGAGTTCGCCCAGACCCGAGGATTCCTCTTCCCGTGAAAGCTCCTCTTTAATCCGGGAGTCAGCCGGCGGACCCGAACAGATCCCGCGTGTCAGAACCTTCATGTAGAGGCCCGTTCCACCCACGACAATGGGGACATTCCCCCTCGAAATGATCCGATCGATGACGGGGCGCGCCAGATCGAGGTACATGGCCGCATCGAAGGGTTCGTCCGGGGCGGCGACATCGATGAGGTGATGAGCAATGGCGGAGCGCTCGGCCGCGGATGGTTTCGCGGTACCAATGTCCATGTACCGGTAGACCTGCATGGAATCGGCGTTGACGATCTCCCCGGACAGCCTTTTCGCAAGTTCCAGGGATAGAGACGTCTTGCCCACCGCCGTGGGACCGGCAAGAAGCACAACGCGCGGGGCGTGCGATGAGGCTTCAGGTCCTTTTGAAAAAGCGTTTGATCTGGTCATAGCTAAGCTTAAACCATAGAGGACGGCCATGGGGGCAGGTAAACGGATGGTCCGTATCGTCGAGCGTTTGCAGGAGATGACGGATCTCTTCATCCTTGAGCTTTTGTCCGGCTTTGACCGCGCCCTTGCAGGAGGCGATCTTTGCAATGCCGGCCATCAGGCCCGACTCGCTCGCGGGACCCTCCTCCTCGACAAATTTGAGTAAATCCCGAATCATTTCCTCGGGACTGATCCCGGAAAGAATCGCCGGGACGGCGCCCACGGAAAAAGTCGATCCTCCGAAAGGGGTAATCTCGAAACCGATGCCCGCGAGGCTTTTCATCCATTTCCTGATGTAGACGGCTTCCCTGGGCATGAGTTCAAGAACAGCGGGCACGGTCAGGAGCTGAGATGCTCCCGGACCATGCCTGTTGCCGAGAGAATTGAACAAAACCCTTTCGTGGGCCGCATGCTGATCGATAAGTATCAGTCCGTCGGGGGCCTCGAGCAGTATGAAAGCGTTCGCGAGTTGGCCAATAAGGACAAGGTCCGAAAAGGAGAAAGTGGACCGCGCCTCCGGGGGCATCCCGCCCGATGATTCCCGATCGTGGGCGAGGTCCTCGCCGGCCTCCGCATTCCCGGTGGGCCCTCGCGCACCCTCTTCCTCTCCCTGGCCACGCTCCGCCACGGGGACATTCGTATCCTCGCCGGTGACAACCCAGGGGATGTTTTTGGCCGCATCGCGCCGAGAATTGAAGGGAGTCTGCCGCTCCCGGAAAAATCCGGTCTGCGAGAGGGTGCCTTTTGCAAATGAAGGCTTTTCAGGCATGAAGGAAGAAAATGTCTTCGGCCGGGAGGACGCCAGGGCGCTCAACACCCCCTCCCGCACGACTTCAATCACCTCGCCGGGGTTCTTGAACCGAATCTCCCGCTTCGCCGGATGGACATTCACGTCCACGCAATCCGGAGGCAACTCCACGAAAAGAATGGCCACGGGGAACTTCCCTCTGGGAATCAGGGCCTCATAGGCGGTCAAAATGGTCCGCTGGAGCAGTCTATCCCATACGGGACGGCCATTCACAAAAAGGAACAGAGACTGGCTGTTCGTTCTCTGTACCTGTGGGGAACCAAGGCTTCCCCACACGCTGATACCGTTCTTTTCGATCTGGAAGCTATCAAGCCCCTTCGACACTTCCTGCCCCAGAACCTGCCCTGCCCTCCGAGACCAATCGCCGCATCCGGGGAAATCGTGAATCAGCCTTTCGTGGCTGCATAACTGAAAGTGAATTGCGAAATGGGCCATCGAGACGCGGAAAAACTGGTCCGTGATATATGCCAGTTCCGTTTCCGCGGTTCTCATGAATTTGCGACGGGCAGGCACATTATAGAAAAGATCTCTTACCTGGATCTGCGTCCCCGGCGGGGTCCCCCTTTCACGAACGTCGCGCAGCACCCCGCCCTCGATGCGGACCTGAATGCCCGAAAGTGAATCCTGCTCACGCGTTACCAGTTCAAACCTGCTTACGGAAGCGATACTCGGCAGGGCCTCCCCCCGAAATCCAAGAGTGTGGATTGCATGCAAATCTTCCGCGGAATGTATCTTGCTGGTCGCGTGCCTCTCGATTGCAAGCAGGGCATCCTCGGCTTGCATGCCGCACCCGTTATCGATCACCCGAATTTCTTTTCGTCCTCCCTGCAGAAGGCTCACCGTGATCCTGGAACTGCCCGCGTCAATACTGTTTTCCACAAGCTCCTTCACTACCGCCGCCGGCCGTTCCACGACCTCCCCGGCCGCGATTTGGTTACACAGAATGTCAGGTAAAATCGATATCTTAGTCATTGAGCAACTCTTTGGCCCACTCTTTCTAATCTATTGACAGAAAAGATTCATTCCAGTATGCAAGAAAGCGCTCTTCCTCTACTCTCACCAGCCTCCTCCGCGATGACTCCCGAAGGCAGCCATTTCCAGGAGGCGTTCACCGGAGGAAAGACCGCGAGAACCTGGTGCGATGAACATGAGGCAACGCTTTTTATGCCCATTTTTATCATAGCGCAAAGAAATCGTCGCGGCGCCGCATACGGGAAAAAGAATCAGCCCCGGAGCCACGCGAAAACATTGTGAGCAGCTTATGCAACAAAATCCGTATCAGCCTATTGTAAGCCTTCTCAGCAATATTCTTGAAGCTTATACCACAGCATTTTTCATATTTGACTCCAGAAACCGCCGACTTGACATCGCTGCCATTCAAAGCCTGAGCAAATTCATCCCGCCCACGGTTTCGCTCCCACTCGAGCAGAGCGGCATTCTCTCACAGGTGCAGAAGGTGGGACAAATAATCCACCTCGACAAACTCCACGAAGCCACTTCCTCGCTCACCCTTACCCTGCCCTTTTACCGTGAGGGGGAATCCCACATCAAGGGGCTTTATGCCGCACCTGTCGCGGACGGCGCCGGGGTACTCTATGTCGATACAAAGTACGGCTGGGGATTCAGCGACAAGCAGCAGAAGTGGATTCGCGAGGTTGGCGACCTGCTGGGCAACATTCTCAAGGATCGGGAAGGGGCGATTCAGCACGGCCATTATACCCGCATATTCGATGCATGGACCCGGCTCGATGAGGTCCTGCTCAAGGGCTATGCCCTCGAGAGCTACTGCGAAGTGTTCGTATCCGAGCTTACCCAGCTTCTCGAAGTCGATTACGGCTTTCTTGCCCTCAAAGAGCAGAATAAGAAAGCTTTCCGGCTCCTCGGATGCACCACCAACACGCCGCGCGGCATTATCAACCAGAATTTTCAGGCAAAGCAGGGCTTGATCGGCTGGGTCTTTCAGAATGAAAAAAACCTTCTCATAATCCGACTAAACCCCGACACCCCGGACCACTTTCTTTTCTCGCCCGCTGAGAACCTTCCACACCAGGGCACCCTGTGGGGAGTATTTGCGCGTACATCCCTTGGATATGACCTGGCCCTCACCTTTCTCTCCCGTCGGGTAATCGACTGGAATTCGGCGTCGGAAAAGGCGGTATCTCATGCTTTCCACTTCTTCCAGCTCCTGTTTGAACAAACGTATTACAAGGAAGAAAACGACGCTCTTCAGACCTACGACATCTGTACGGGTCTTTTCAACGGACCGGCCTTCGAGGCTAGAGTGGAAGGGCTCCTGAACGCCTCCATGCAGTCCAGCGCCCCGTTCACCATCGGGCTGATTCAATTTGAACCCTGGCAGATACTCTCCACGAAAGCCCTGCCCAAGCGCATTCGTCAGCTTCAAAGGGAAATAGCATCCAGTCTTTGCGAAGCGCTTCCGCCAGGCGTTCTTGTCGCGCAACTCTCCGAGAACCGCTTCGGTGTTCTTTTTCCGGAAACGACTGTTCAAGAGGCACAGAGCCAACTGGCCGTGCTCGCCGACCAGGGAAAGCACGGGTTGAAAGGAATCAAGGGAGTGAGACTTCACCCCTATACCGCATCGGCCGGATACCCGCAGGATGGGGCAAAAACCGAGGAACTCTGGCCGCTCGTCAGCCAACGGCTCTATACCGCATTTCGGCTAAAGCCGGAAAGGTCCGGCTCATAAACTGTTTGACCGACTCCTTCATTCTCTATACACTCTTCACCCCTAACCTCAATAAAAACGATAAAAAGGGTCACGTATGTTCAGATGGCTTTCTTCATATTTTTCACAAGATCTAGCGATGGACCTCGGCACCGCCAATACCCTGATTTATCTTCGGGGCAAGGGGGTCGTTCTGAATGAACCTTCCGTCGTTGCAATTAACCAGGATACTCACCAGGTAATAGCTGTCGGGCAGGAAGCCAGGAATATCATCGGGAGGCATGGACATCGCGTGGTGACAATCCGTCCACTCAAGGACGGAGTCATCGCGGACTTCGAAGTCACGGCGGTGATGATAAAGTACTTCCTGGCCAAGGTATTGCACAAACGTCAGTTGTTCCGCCCCAGGCTTGTCGTGGCGGTCCCCACCGGGATCACATCCGTTGAGAAAAGAGCCGTTATCGAAGCCGCGGAACAGGCCGGCGCGCGCTACATCCACCTGGTGGAAGAACCAATGGCCGCCGCTATCGGCGCAGGACTCCCCATCGAAAAACCCCTTGGAAATATGATCGTGGATATCGGGGGCGGCACTACCGAAGTCGCCGTCATTTCGATGTTCGCCGTCGCCTACAGCGAATCGGTTCGCGTGGCCGGGGATGAGGCGAACGAAGCCATCCTGCGCTACATGCAGCGCGAACGTCAGATGATAATAAGCGAAGTCCTCGCCGAATCGATCAAGATGAAGATCGGAACCGCGGTCCCCATGGAAAGACCCGAGAAGATCGACATTACGGGAAAGGAAATCCTGACGGGAATACCCAGAACTTTCACGGTTGGCGACGAGGAGATCCGGGACGCCATCAAGGAGCCCGTCCAGGCAATTGTCGAGGCAGTGAAAAGAGCGCTTGAAAAAACGCCCCCCGACCTCGCCTCGGATATTCACGACCAGGGTTTCTGGCTGGCCGGCGGCGGCGCCCTGCTCAAAGGTTTGGACAAACTTTTGGAACAAAATACCCGGCTTAAGGTCAATGTCGCGGAGGACCCGCTCACCGCTGTCGCCCGCGGCGCCGGTTCGGTCATCGAGCAGGTCGAATTCTACAGGCAGGTCTTCATTAACTGAGATTGTGAATCCACGGCAAAACGGCCGCCACGATTCGTTGCACCCCAATGGCTCTCGGTATACAGCTCTTGAGAGCAGTCGATCCAAAGCCAATGCGTCACCCTGGCGAAAGCCAGGGTCCTGTCTTCTGCTTGCCATGTGCTTGAAAAGCCCTGGATTCCCGCTTTCGCCCATAGCCGTCAACCTAAGGGACGCTCTTGAGTTCCAGTGGCTTGCGGGATTCGCGGCGTAGCAGCACCACCCGTAGGTTGGGGTGAGCGCAGCAAACCCCAACATTTATCACAGCCGGGATGAAGGTGGGCAAACCCGCGACGAGTATTGTTTTGGCGAAAGGTATAACGTGGGTGTTGGGGTTCGCTCTCGCTCACCCCAACCTACCGTGATACCGTGCTTGAAAAGCCCTGGATTCCCTCTCCCCTCAGGACCGGCCGTCGCATCTCCATCTCGCCCGCGTACCGGCCCCATCTCCATCTCGCCCGCGTACCGGCCGCCGAATGTCCGTATCCGGTCCGCCGCGCCCTCGCATGACCCGGTCGGCCCGCCGGCGGCGGGCCATACATCACGAAAGGGCACACAGACAGACGGTCCGATGTCGGGACCGCGCCGCTGGAGCCCATGCCCCTATTTTCACGTTGAACTCTCCCCGATAATTCCCTATTGTTAAATCATGACACGTCCAAAAAAGGAGACGCGATATGTATGTAGGCTGGTACATGAAGACCAAGCTCATCACCATCACTCCCGATACTACTCTTTTCAAGGCCAGGGAGATGCTCACCGCAAACAACATATCACACCTTCCCGTGACGGACGGGAAAGCTCACCTCGTGGGACTGGTGACCGACCGCGATCTCAAGGAGGCCTGGGCATCTCCCGCCACGACGCTCAGCGTTCACGAACTGACCTACGTCCTGCAAAAACTCACGGTTGGAAACGTCATGACCCGGGACCTGGTGACCGCCACACCGGACATGCACATCGAACGCGCGGCCAGGATCCTGCACGATGAAAAAATCGGCGCGCTCCCCGTTGTCAGGGACGACAAACTCGCCGGCATCATCACCACGACCGACCTCATGGAAGTGCTGCTCACCGCGATTGGACTCGACATAGACAGCCAGCGCCTCTCCCTCATCACCACGGACAGGATCGGGATACTGGCGGAACTGGGCAGGCTGATGCAGCAGGCGGAAATCAATATCCGGAGCATTCTCACCATTCCGCTCCCGGGATATGCGAACCAATGGCAGATAATGATGCGCATCGGGTCCAATGTTTTTCAGGAGGCAGTACAGGTGCTCAGGGACGCGGGCTACAAGGTGCTGACCGAATACGTCGAGGACCTCGAACCCTATCTTCATCAGCCTTGAGAATCCGCGCTTCGCGCCCACGCGGGGATAACCGGCAAGCTTTCCGGAAAGTGATCCGGACATGCAAGCAGCCGCCCAGCCTTATTCTTGGCCGGTCTTATCAGGAGCCCCCTGAACTATAATGGCAGACATAATCGATTTCTCCGGCAGATTGAAACCGGCCAGTAACCTGATAGTCCAAAAACCACTCGAATTCCGCAAGGGCGACTGGTTGGCGGGAAGCGCCATTCTTTGCACGCGCGAGGAATCCATGCGTTTCGAAGCCCATCGCCAAAAGATGGTCCAGGCCCAGGACCGCCCATTCATGTCCCTTGTTCCGAATCATATCACCCTCGATGGCGGATATCATTTTACCGCCGCCTGGCTTTTCCGGTTTCGTGAAGACGAAGCATCCATGCGCCGTCTCTACCGGCTGGCCGGTCTCATGGAGTGCGTGACCAAGGCGCCCTCCCCCATCCTCCGCACCGATCTCGTGAGACGCTTCTTTAAAATCATAAACGAGGAGAAGGAAAGCCTGAACGTCACCTGGAAGGGAAATGTCCAAAGTTTTCTCCTTCCCCTGCTGCCACAGCACTACGCCCCAAATCTTTTCATCAACGCTTTGCAGAGCGCCGGTTCGCTCAAGGATCTTCTCATCCTGATCGAGGAGCACACCGACAAACAGTTTGAATGCCTGGCACGGCATTATGTATTCTACGTCCCTGGAGCATTTTACTCCAGGTAATCGAGGCCATGTTTACCATCCCACTCCCGGCTGCCGTAGACGAAAACATGAGGCAAAACGTCTTTATTGGCGTGGACATCGGGGGGACTAATCTCAGGGCCGCCCTGGTGGATGGTTCCGGAACAATTCTGGAATCAATAAGAACCCAAATCCGAATCGACCTCGGCGCTCGGGCGGCGCTCGACAGACTCGCCGCCCAGTGCCTGATTCTGATTCGGTCCGCGCGGTCGCGCGGTCTGGCTCCCCGGGCTGTCGGGCTCGGAGTTGCCGGAAAGATTGACAAGCTGTCCCACTCCGTGGTCTTTTCACCAAATCTTCCCGCCATGCGCAATTATCCCCTGGGCAGCGAACTCCACACCCGAATCGGGATCCCCGTTTTCATGGAAAATGACGCAAACTGCTTCGGCCTGGGGGAGAGTTTCGCCGGAGCGGCCAGAGGTATCGCGAATTGGGTCGGGATTACGCTCGGGACGGGCGCCGGTGGATGTCTTTTCCTCGATGGCAGGTTGTGGGAAGGCGATGGCCTCGGTTTCAGCGCCGAAATCGGACACATGATAGTCCTTCCCGGAGGTCCTCCCTGCCCCTGCGGATGCAGGGGCTGCCTGGAGGCATTCGCATCCGCGACAGCGGTCGTGAGGGGCGCCCGTGAGTGTATCGAGCAAGGTATTGTCCTGGAAGGACCGCTGGCGGATCTCGCCAGGAACGGGCAACTCAGCGCCGAAGCTATTCACGCATGCGCCCGGCGGGGCGATGCGGCATCCGTTTCTCTTTTCGAAAAGATGGGTTGGGCACTGGGCATCGCGCTGGCAAACGTTTTTTCCATCCTTGGCATACGTCACGCGGTGTTGGGTGGAGGGGTAAGCGCCGCGTGGGATTTCTTCTCGGGTTCGCTTCACTCCAGCCTTTCCGGAAATGTTTCCATGCTGGACCCGGACCTTGCCGTCGTGACACGGGGCATTCTGGGCGACAATGCCGCCCTGGTTGGCGCGGCACGCCTGGCATCCATAATGGTGGACTCATGAAATTGACTGTTGCCCCCGCCTTCCGAAAGAGTATGATCTACGCGCTTTTCGTTAGAAGCAGGTCTTGCGCTTTTTTGTCTGAATTCAAACGGATGCGGCTTCACCTCAGGGTTGTTGCAAATAAACGCCAAGGGGACAACCGCGGGACAACTTATGAGGAACCTGTATGAATCGTGTCGTGAAACGCGGCCTCCCGGTGGTGGTGGTCGTGGGCATATTGGCGGTTGTTCTCTATTTCATTAAATCCGGCGGGTCTCAGGTCTTTCTTTTCAAAACAGCCCCGGTTGAAAAGGGTGACCTGCAGGCCGCAATCAGCGCCACGGGGACTATAGAACCCGAGGAGTTGGTCGATATCGGCGCCCAGGTGGCCGGTAAAATCGTCGCATTCGGGAAAGACAAATCCGGCAGGCAGATTGATTACGGCTCCGAAGTGGAAAAAGGCATGGTGCTCGCCCAGATCGATGACGCCATCTACGCGGCCGACGCCGCCCAGGCCCGGGCACAGGTGGATGCGGCCAAGGCGGGGGTGAAACGTGCCGAGGCCGACCTCGGTCAACTCCAGGCAAAACTCGTCCAGACTGAACGTGATTGGAAACGGGCGCAAAAGCTTGGGCCGTCCGATGCTCTATCCCAGAGTGACTATGATGCGTCGCTTTCCGCTTATGAGGTCGCCAAGGCTAACCTCGAGGTCGGGAAAGCCTCGCTGCAGCAGTCCAGGGAATCCGTGAGGCAAGCGGAAGCGACTTTCAGGCGAGCGCAGCAAAATCTCGACTATTGCACCATTGTCTCGCCGGTCAAGGGGGTGGTAATCGACCGCAGAGTCAACATTGGCCAGACGGTTGTATCCAGCCTCAACGCACCCAGCCTCTTTCTCCTCGCCAAGGACCTCAAACGCATGCAGGTCTGGGTCGCGGTAAACGAAGCCGACGTGGGAAGCATTTATGCGGGGCAGCCTGTAGTTTTCACAGTGGACGCTTTTCCCGGGAATAAGTTCGACGGTGAAGTCGGGAAAGTGCGCCTGAATGCGACCATGACTCAGAATGTCGTCAACTACACCATCGAGGTCATAACCGATAATTCAAGCGGCAAACTTCTGCCCTATTTGACCGCCAACGTGAAATTCATGCTTGCCAGCCGGAAGAATGTGCTGCTGGTACCCAACGCCGCCCTGCGGTGGCTCCCGCAGCAGGACCAGATTTCACCCGAGAGCCGGGTCAAACCGGATGGCGCGAGACCGGCCAGGGGACCGGCTCCGGCGGAATCCGCGCCCGGTGACGGCTTTACTCGTGGGCAGGTCTGGCTGGTCAGCGATGGTCTCGTTAAGTCCGTGCCCGTACGGGTTGGGATGAGCGACGGGGCGATGACCGAAATCCAGGGCAAGGGGCTCCAGGAAGGAACACAGGTTGTAATTGGCGAGCAAAGAAAGGAAACATCCGGTGCGCAGCAGTCGGCCAGCCCATTTACGCCCCGGCTGTTCGGAGGCTCTCGCCAACACTAACTCTTACTGGTTCAGAGTCCCGGCACATCCGGACGGCGTCGGACCGGGAATTCCCGGGCAACTCCGCAATGGACGCCGGGGGCCGCAGCATCGCGCAATTCCTGTTCCGGTTCCGCCGCGATGAGGCGAAGGCGCCGGCAATCGGGTGTTGGCCGCACAGTTCGGAACAGGTGTACAACCATCCTAAGAGAAAGCGCCGCTCGCGGCGAAAACCATAATGGAACTTATTGAGCTGAAAGATATCCATAAAACTTATCAGATGGGTGAACTGAGCGTTCCGGTGCTTCGGGGAGTCTCTCTTCGGATCTCGCGGGGAGAATTCGTGGCGCTCATGGGGACCTCGGGTTCCGGCAAGACCACCCTCATGAATATCCTGGGTGCTCTGGACCGTCCCACCTCGGGCAGCTACAGCCTCGATGGAATCGAAGTGGGGGCGCTGTCAAACGACGAAAGGGCACTGATCAGAAACCAGAAAATCGGTTTCGTATTCCAGAACTTTAATCTGCTCCCCCGCACCAGCGCGTTGAATAATGTGCTGATGCCCCTCACCTATTCACCCGATTCCCCTCCCGGCGCCGAAGGACGCAAAAGGGCCGAGGAGCTTCTCCGGAAAATGGGTCTGTCGGACCAGATAAACAATGAACCTTCTCAGCTCTCCGGCGGACAGCAGCAACGCGTGGCTATCGCGCGGGCGTTGATAAATAATCCATCCATCCTCTTTGCCGACGAACCAACCGGAAACCTCGACTCGCATACCAGTGAAGAGGTGCTGCGAACATTTCAGCAGTTGAACGACGAGGGCGTGACCATCATTCTTGTTACGCACGACCCCACCGTCGCGGATTCGGCCAAGCGGATAATACGCATACGGGATGGTTTGATCGATTCGCGGGCTGGGCGGGATGAAACCGCCGCGCAAGGTTCGAAGCCAGGTGATCCCGGACCGGGAACACAGGTGGTGAAAAAGGCCGGTTTTCACTTCAACCGGATGTTCCGCACCGCGCTGAACGGTCTTCGGCGCAATGTCCTGCGCGCGGCCCTGACCACGCTCGGCATTATCATCGGCGTTGCCGCCGTTATCGCCATGATGGAAATCGGCAGCGGCTCATCCAACGCTATCCAAAAGACTATTGCCAGCATGGGAGCGAATAATCTGGCGATCTTGCCGGGCACGGCATCCAGCGGAGGAGTGAGCTTCGGATCGGGAAGCGTCATGACCCTCACACCCGAAGACGGTGAGGCAATCGCGCTTGAATGCCCCGCTATCAAGAGTTCAGCCCCCATGGTCCGGGCACGCACGCAGGTCGTCTACGGTAATCGCAACTGGGTGCCGACCTTCATCTTTGGGACTTCGCCCAGTTACCTGGGTGTTCGCGATTGGGATTTGAATGAAGGCGAGATGTTTACCGACAGGGATGTACGAAACGCCAGCAAGGTTGTCATTCTTGGATTGAGACTGGTCAACGAGCTTTTCCAGGGGGAGTCCCCTATCGGCAAAGAGGTCCGCGTAAAAAACGTCTCTTTCAGGGTTATCGGGGTCCTGGCCAGCAAGGGCGCGAACATGATGGGAATGGACCAGGACGACATCCTCATTGCGCCCTGGACCACCATCAAATACAGGGTAACGGGTTCGGCCCTCGCCAACGTCAATCAAAGCGCCGACACCGCAACCACCCAGGTCAATACGCTCAACCAGATATACCCCGGCTCTCAAAGCCTCTACCCTCAGCAGTCCGCGTCACAGGCAGCCAACACCCCCCTGACCGTCAGGTTCCACCATGTGGACCAGATCCTCACCGCCTCCCGCAGTCCCGAGGATAATCCGGTTGCGATCCGCCAGATCCAGGCGCTTCTAAGAGAGCGTCACAGGATCAGGCCCGGTGAATCGGACGATTTCAACATCCGGGATATGACCGAAATGACAAAGGCGCTCTCCTCCACGGCGCTGCTCATGACAAAACTGCTCCTCGCCGTCGCGCTGATATCGCTTATCGTCGGGGGTGTGGGCATCATGAACATAATGCTCGTATCCGTTACGGAGCGTACGCGGGAGATCGGGCTGCGAATGGCCGTGGGAGCGAGAAGCGGCAGCGTGCTCCAGCAATTCCTGGTCGAGTCCGTACTGCTTTGTTTTTTCGGCGGCGCGGTGGGCATTATCCTGGGGCAGGGCGCGTCCTTTCTGGTCTCCACGTTTCTGCAATGGCCCGTCGAACTGTCTGTCGAGGCCATCGTCGCGGCGTTCATCGTTTCGGCCAGTGTGGGGATTGCATTCGGATATTACCCGGCCTGGAAAGCTTCGAGACTCGATCCCATCATTGCACTGCGCTACGAATGACAAAAACGAACCCCGCTCATCCATACCGGCGCCCGGTGGAAGTCGAGCCGGGATTCCGACTATCTGAAACCCGTGAGAAAAGAGGCCAAGCCGATTGAAACTGACTAAGTTCGGTGTGATATGCGTGAGAGGATTTTGTCTGCTTGCCCTTGCCGGCTGCGCGGTCGGCCCCGACTTCCAAAAGCCTCGGCCCGGCGTTCCTGACAAGTGGCATGCCATTAAGGAATCGACACCGTTCCAGCAGGCAAGTGAAGCCGAACCGCGCGCCTTCGACATTACCGAGTGGTGGAAGGGCTTCGCTGATCCAACCCTTGACTCTCTGATTGAAAGGGCCGTCCAGTCCAACCAGGACCTACGGCAGGCCGAATCGAGAATCCGGCAGGCCCGGGCCGCGCGGGGAGTGGCCGTGGCCGGGCTTTGGCCGGAAATTGACGCCAATTCCCACCATGCGCAAAGCCTCGGCTCCTCGACCTCCGTTTCAATGGTGAACACCGCCGACGGCCTCACCGGTTTGTCCGTCAGTTCCGGCAAAACCACCCGCAATCTCTTCCAACTCGGACTCGACGCAAGCTGGGAACTGGATCTTTTCGGGGGCACGCGCCGAAATATCGAAGCGGCGCAGGCGGACATGGAAACGGCGGTGGAAGATCGCCGGGATGTACTGATAACGCTCTTATCGGATGTGGCGACCACCTATGCCAATCTGCGGCAGTATCAGCAGCAGATCGAGATCGCGAAAAAGAACCTCGCCGCCCAGCGGCATACGGCGGAGATCACCCGTAAACGTCACGATGCCGGTTTCGTGGGAACTCTTGACGTCGCCAATGCCACCGCCCAGGCTGCAACCACCGAATCGCAGATACCTGTTCTGGAATCCTCCGCCAAGGCGGCCATCTATGCGCTCGGCGTGCTTCTTGGCAAAGAACCCGCCGCTCTCTTCGAGGAACTGAGCGTCGCAAAGCCCATCCTGCCCACCCCACCTGAAATCCCGGTGGGCATCCCCTCCGAGCTTCTTCGCCGGAGGCCCGATATCCGGCGCGCCGAATCCCAGATCCATGCCGCAACCGCGCGCATCGGAGTGGCGACCGCCGATCTGTTTCCCAAATTCTCGCTTACCGGCAACTTCGGCACCGCAGGCAACGACATACTCTCGCTCGGGAATCTGTCCAATCGCTTCTGGTCCTGGGGACCAGCCGTTACATGGCCGATATTCGATGCGGGACGCATTCGCTGGAATATCGAAATCCAGAACGCCGTTCAGGAACAGGCGCTCCTGGCCTATGAAAAGGCCGTCATCACCGCATTGAAGGATGTGGAAACGTCCCTCGCGGCCTACACCAATGAACTCCGGCACAACAAGCTCCTGGCTGATGCAATCGTGAACTATCGCAGGGCCGAGGATCTTGCCATGCAGCTCTACCTGGCGGGCCGCACGGATTTTCTGAATGTTCTCAATGCACAGCGGTCGCTGTATGCCTCCGAGGAAGCCCTTGCGCAGAGCACCAACGCGCTCATTACCGATCTCGTGGCGCTCTACAAAGCACTGGGCGGAGGGTGGGAAAGACTCGAAGGCGGCAACGCGCGCGCGGAAACGCTCCAACCGCGGCCGAGCCTCAATCGATAAAGAGAGGGGATTTCCCGTTCGCCGTTCCCGGAGTATTCATGGATTTTTCTCCTCACACCGGGCTTTATGTTGTGGAAAGGCATGGGAGAGGCAAGACTCGGCGTTCCAATGCGGCCTGAAATCCCGTCTTCGCACCGGTTTTATGGCGCGAAAAGATGATGCAAACAGTGAGGGGAGACCGCCATCCGTCGGCCCCCCTCCCGTCTATATGTGAATGGCTGTGAAGAGCGCTTTTATCCTCACCTGCCGCCCTGCTGCCCTTGCCGGTTATGTCCTCCACCCCCTTGTGCCTGAGGTGCTCTCTGCACCTGAGGCGCTCTCTGTGCCTGGGGCGCCCGTTGCATCCCGGGTGATCGCTGCATTTGAGGAGACTGACGAGGTGCGCGCATCTGCTGCGAACGCTGCATTCCAGCCTGCCTCCCACCCGAATAGGAACCGCGAGACCTGCTCTCCCCGCTTCGAAGCTGGCCGGATCCTCTCTGGGACTGAACGCCGTATGCGCGCGAGCCCGACCTGCTCATCTGTCCGCCGCCGCGCGCACTCGAACCTCGCGACTGGACCCTGGCGCGCTCACCGCTGGAAGTGGAAGCGCGGCTTCGGCTCAGACTCGTCCCGGACCTGGACTGCGTACCCCCTCGTTTCACCCTGGCCTGGGTCGAGACTCCGCTTCGGCTCCCCGCTCCCCGACGCGCCCCCTGGACGGCAGTCCCGCCGGAGCTTCTCTTCCCGGGCGCGGTAGACATCCGGGAGGCGCCGGACTGGACGCTCCTGGGGTTTTGGTTCAAAGAGCGCGCCTGCCCCGAGGCTGCGCCGGTCCCGGTCCCGGATACCCTGCTCGTGCTGCTGGGAGTCGAGATCGAGCCGCCACCCGAGGGTCTCGCCAGACGCGCCTTCGAAGCCTGCTGGCGAATGCCCCTGCCGCTTACACCTGATGCCTGAGTGATCCGGGCCTGATTGCGTTCGACCCTGCCGAGCGCGCTCTGGGAAGGTCTTCCGGTGGGCTGGGCATTCGTGAAATTAAACCTCTCTCTTCCGCCTGCCCCTCCAAGAGCCGTCCTGGTGGGAACCGCGGTCCCCCGGAACTGAGTAGTAAGGGTTGCCCTGTTTATATTCGCCGCCCGCACCCGCGACAGGTTGTTCGTCGCGAAGAAATTGTTGTGGTTCACGACAAAGGCATGATTGGCGAACCGGTATCTGCTCAGGTTGATATTGACGAGCGCGACATTGGTGACCGCAAAGCTGCGCGGCCCCCACCAATGGTGGGCGTAGAACGGTTCCCAGGGCAGCAGAGGAAACCATCCGATACTCACGTCTGAATACATCCAGCCCACTCTTCCCGGATACCAGGAGAAACCGACTCCCCACCACGGCGCGCCAACACTTACGCTAACAACCGGCGGCGCCCAGTACCAGTAATCATTTGCCCAGAACCAGTTTCCATAATGGTGAGTAACATAGCCGAACGGCTCGCCGGGTATCCAGCAGTAATCTCCATAATACTCGGTCCACCTTCCCACCGTGTAGGGAGCCCAGCCAGCTTCGACACTCACGGGCCGCCATGCCCGCCGGTACTCACCCTCGTAGTAGACCTGTTCCCATCGGCCGCTTTCATCCAGAATCCTGGAGTCTTCCCGGATCCCTTCGGGCAGGTATTGGGCCGACTCACCCTTGACCTCCAGGCTCTGTGACCACATGGTGTCGCGCGAAGCGTTCCAGTCGTCCCATTCGCCGTCCACCTTGCCTTCACCCGCCGTTGCCTGCCGGGCATCAGCCAATATGGACAGCGAGCCGGCAAGAACTTCATACCGCGCTCCGTCCACATCGTGAATGAACTGGATATTTCCGCGGATGCCTATGACCTCCACGGATTCATCCCCCACGTACAAATCGAAGGCCGATCCGGGTTCGGCGACTACATAGCCGAAAGGCGTGGTGGCCTTCACAACCGTCTTTGAGCTTTTATCTATAAAACGGGCGGTGCCCACCGCCACGTCAATCTCAGCGGCATCGGGCTTGAGCGCGATCATCTGGACCTGCGTGTTCGAACCGATTCTGAGCCAGATGCTGTTCGGCAACAGAAACTCGGCCTTTCCTCCTTCTCCGGAGTAGAGCGCATCCTCCAGACCGAACGGTGCGTCCTTAACGGCCACGACCCAGTCTTTTTCCTCCGGGACGTAACGCAGCAGCTCCCCCTCTACCAGGGAGATGCGACCGACAAGCACGTTCTCTTTCCCCTGTTTGTGGTCCGCCGCCCTCGGTGAAGCGTCACGGGCCTGAGATCGAGCCCATGCAGCCGGTGCGGCGGCAAACAGAATTGTAAAAAACAGCAGAAATACTTTTTTCGAACTCTTCATCTCCTATCCTCCCGATGCCAAAAAAACAGGCCGTGATGATCGAGGCCTTTATGACACTGTCTCGTCCGAGTTATATTTTATCGGGAATAACACTCAGTTACATCCTATGACGAAGCACATTCACGATTAGTTTACATCATCGCGACCAATTGGACCACCCGGGCGTCGGACCGGATGAAGAATTGGCTGGCAATATTCCCGACAAGTAATTATTAACCACGAGTAGGGTGATGAGTACCCCGCATCCGAGTTGTGCGCCGCCTGCCTCAAAAGGAGATATGCATGTTGAGAGCAAAGGACATTATGACCAGGGAAGTTATTTCAGTTACACCGGAAACACTCATAACCGAAGTCGCCAGAGTGCTTCTTGAAAACCGGGTCAACGGCACACCCGTGATCGACGAAAAAAAGAGGCTCGTCGGCATTATCTGCCAGAGCGATCTGATATCACAGCAGAAAAGACTGCCGCTGCCCTCGGTTTTCAACCTGCTTGATACCTTCATCCCACTCTCTTCACCGGGAAAATACGAAAAAGAGATCCGGAAGATCTCCGCCGTCAATGCCGGGCAGGCGATGACCGCCAATCCCGTGGCCGTCGATCCCGAGACGAGTATCGAGGAGATTGCCGCGCTCATGGTCAACAAGGGCTTTCATACCATTCCGGTAGTAAAAGACGACAAACTGGTGGGGGTAATCGGTAAGGAAGATATCCTGCGCACCATCATTCAATCCTGAACGGAATTGGAGGGAGTCGAAAGTGTAAGCTCGACGGATATTCTCACACTATTTTCACATTGTGACTCATAGACAATTGCGAAAGGTGATTTTTTGCGCTATTCAGGCTATTGAAGATTCTTCAGGGATTCCGAATGAGGAGCCGCTTCCGCGCAATATGCCATGTCCTGAGCGTTTAACTCTCAAACATATTTCAATCCTTCTGGCATTGACTGCCGGAACCATCCTGATCCATGGATACCATTTTGGCATAGAAGATGCCGCAATATACATACCTGCTATAAAAAAAGCCCTCGACCCCCGGCTTTATACATTTGATTGCGATTTTTTCCTTACGCAAACCAAACCAATGCTCTTTGACGAGGCAGTCGCGCTAATCGCTGGTTTGGTTCCCCTGTCACTGGAATGGATTGTTTTCGTACTGCATCTCGCCTCGATTTTCCTTCTGGTCTACGGATGTTTTCGGGTGAGCGCCTCCATTTTCTCCGACTTCGCCGCACGATGGGGCGGAGTCGCAATGGTTGCGGCACTCATCACCATGCCGGTCGCGGGCACAAAACTCTACATTTTCGATCAGCACCTGCATCCGCGTTCATTAGCCACCGCATTTCTTCTCCTTGCGGTTTCCGATATTCTCCACGATCGGCTCAAGCGCCCCCTGCTCTGGCTTGTACTCTCCGCGGTGATGCATCCGCAGATGACCGCTTTCGGGCTGGTCTATTGCCTGTTCCTGATCATCCGAAAACCTCTATCCCGCCTCTCCGCTTCCGCCACCTCCGGTCTTTTCGGCATCCTGCCATTTATGGGACCCGCGCCCGCGGCATGGTCGGAGGCGATGGCGACCCGGACACACCATCTACTTCAGAACTGGCACTGGTATGAATGGCTCGGTATTTTTGCGCCTCTCTCCCTGCTGTGGCTGCTTCGCACGGAAGCCCGGAAAATCAACAATCCCAGACTGGAGTTTATCAGCACTCGAACGGCGGCTTTTGGAGCACTCTTTTTTGCCGCGGCGGTGGTGATTTCCATCAACCGCTCGCTCCTGCGCTTTGCCACGCTGCAACCGCTTCGCTCTCTTCAAATCGTCTACCTGATGCTGTTTCTTCTCGGAGGCGGGCTCATAGGGCAGTACGTTCTCAAGCACCGTCCGCTCCGCTGGCTTTTGCTTTTCATCCCTGTAAGCGCCGCGATGTTTTTGGGCCAGCGTGCGATATTCCCTTCCAGCCACCATATCGAACTCCCATTTTCAGGTCCCTGCAACAAGTGGGTTGAAGCGTTCGATTGGATTCGCGTGAATACGCCGCGAGAGGCGATCTTTGTCATGCACCCCTTTTATATGGACCTGGATGGCGAGGATAATCATGGTTTCAGAGCTTACGCCGAGCGGAGCATGGTCGCGGACAGGATGAAGGATGCGGGCGTTTCCGCACTCTTTCCCGGTCTTGCCGACAGGTGGGCCGGCCAGGTTCGGGACCTGGACGGCTGGGAGCACTTTGGCCGGGCGGATTTCACCAGGTTAGCCAACAAGTATGGCGTCTCCTGGGCGGTTCTTGAAAAGGGCCACCCGGCCGCCGATACACTGGAGTGTCCTTACCGGAACGACCGGGTTTCCGTCTGCGCGACCGGCCAGCAGGCTTCGCCCCGAGAAATCCCGTCAGACCCTTCCGACACGCTTCAACAGCATGCGTTTACCCCGCTGCCCGCCTTGCATCCATAACGACCCGCTCTTAATAGACAAACAGATAGTTTCTTGAAAAATCGGGCGGATTCCAATAGACTAAATACGATCCCCAGGTACTGAATTGACGCTCGGATTTCAAGTTGGCCGGACGAGATCGACACGAAATGGCCTGAGTCTGTGTTCAATTCTTGGGCTGCTCGTCGTGACGAGGGAAGAAATTGAAAAAAGTTATTATTCAAATCCCATGCTACAATGAGGAAAAGACTCTTCCTATAACTCTTCGGGAACTCCCCCGCAGTCTTCCCGGCATTGACAAGGTTGAGTGGCTCATCATAAACGACGGAAGCACCGATAATACTGTCGAGGTCGCCAGGAGGCACGGTGTCGATCATATTGTGAATTTCCCCAGAAACAGGGGGCTCGCCAAAGCTTTTTCCGCGGGGCTTGACGCCTGCCTGAAAGCAGGGGCCGACATAATTGTCAATACAGACGCTGATAACCAGTATCGCGCCTGCGACATACCCAGCCTTATCAGACCCATCCAGCTAGGGCAGTGTGAAATGGTCATGGGCGCCAGGCCCATCGATGAGATGAAACAGTTTTCCATTACGAAGAAGATTCTTCAAAAGCTTGGAAGCTGGGTCGTGCGCGTGGTGAGCGGCACCGATATTCCCGATGCGCCCAGCGGTTTCCGCGCCATTTCACGATATGCCGCGTTACGCCTCAATGTGTTCGATAATTACACCTATACACTCGAAACCATTATACAGGCGGGGAAGAACGGAATACCCATCATGTCCATTCCGGTCGGGGTGAACGGCGACCTGAGGCCGTCGCGCCTGGTTAAGAATGTCCCGCAGTACGTACTGCGTTCCATCCTGACCATTTTCCGCATTTTTCTTACCTATGATCCCTTGAGGTTCTTTCTGATTACGGGCGCATTTCCATTGAGTATCGGCATCATCCTGTGCATCCGCTGGCTGGTTTTGCAGATCATGGGAGCACCGACGAGTCACGTCCCGAGCCTGGTAATGGCAAGCGTGGCCCTCTTCGTCGGTTTTCAGATGTGGATCTTCGGGCTTGTCGCCAATTTAACCGCGGCCAACCGGAGATTGTTGGAAGACATTCAAGTCAGAGTCCGCGATGCGGAATCCGACCATGGTGAGGCGAAGGAATCAACCGATCGGACACCCCGAACCGTTTCTTCCCAAAAGACCATTCCCCTGAAAAAGAGTGTCGGCCGCCGGAATTCATCCAGTTGAAAAGCACATCGGGTAACATAGAACACCGTAATTATTGCGGGGCAAGTCCATGCCGCTTCCAGATTCTCAATCCCCCACGGGATGAGGAGCGATATTGCGGCAACTTGAGGAGCTGAATGAAAAAATCCCTCTCTATTGCAGTCAGCCTCGCACTGCTGATAGTCATTTATCACCTGAAAATAGATATCGGAGCCCTCTTCGGGGTCTTTTCACGCGCCGATAACCGGTTCCTGTTCATGGGTGTGGGGACAATCCTGCCTCTTACCCTTCTCATCGCATGGCGGTTCAATCAACTGATGCCGTCGGACAGGAGACCCTCCTTCCTCGTTGTATTGGGACTCACCCTTTCCGCGGGCTCCCTGAACATGCTCTTGCCCTTGAAGATGGGGGACCTTGCCAAGGCCGTCTTCATGCGAGACAGTGGTCATTTCACCGGCGAAATGTCGCTGTCTCTCGTAACCTTCGAAAAAGTGCTGGATATGGTTTGTCTTTTGTCGTGGTGCGCGATCGGTCTTCTTTTATATCCCTACTCCAGTCCGGCCTTCCTCCTGACCACAGCCCTCGTCATATCCGGATTTGCTTTCGGAACCGCCTTCTTGTCTTCGAACAGATTTGCCCTGCTCTGCTTCCGGCGGGGCCAAGCATGTCTGCCCGTGCGTTTTCATGACAACCTGCGGGGCATGTCGGAAAACTGGGTGGAACTCACCCGCTATTTTTTTGCCGACACGGGCAGGACGCTGAACATCCTGCTCGCCTCCCTCATGATCTGGTTCCTGCAGTTGCTTCAGATCTGGCTCTTCATAGAGGCAATGGGTGGGTCTGCTCCATTTCTTTTCAACCTGGCTTTTTCTCCCATTGTCGTCCTTGCCGGCGTCATGCCCCTCACATTTGCCGGACTGGGTACCAGGGATGCCGCTCTCATTTTCCTTTTCCAGCAATACATCGATGCCCCCGTCGCCGCGGCGGTCGCCCTGCTGTGTACCTCGCGATACATCCTGCCGGCCCTTGCCGGTTTGCCGTTTCTTGACAAATATATGAGGCTCGTCAAAAAGCGTCGGTTTGACAAACAATAACTCGTGAATGCCGCAGGATTCACTCGCTTGATACAAGCGCGCTCCAGGTGAATTCCAGCGGTCAAATAGAGCAAAAGAGCCGGTAAATTCACCGCTGGCATTTCCAACCAATTGCGGATGCGCTGCCGTCCGGCTAGCAGTTCCCCCTGTCGGGTCTGTAGAGGACTTGCACCTCCAAGTGAATGCGCCCTGCCGGGCGCACAACTGAAAAAGCGGGCTCCCCACTCTGTGGAAAGCCCGCTTTTTCAGTCTGGAATTACTGGCGTTCGAGGATCTCACGAGCACGCGGAAGGTAGATCATGTGCTCGGGCGCAACAGCCCGCTGAAGGCTGCTTCGATGAATGCTTACCTGTCCGAGGGCGCGCGGTCCGAACTTACCCGCCCCTGTACGATCAGCGTAAAATAGGAATACTTCGGATCATTCGTCAATACGAGAGCGGACTTCTTGGCATCGCCGTGACAGCCCTTGGGATTCAGTCTCAAAGTGATACGTCCCTCGCCACCGGCGGGGATTGCCCGATCAAAGTGGGCAAGAGAGCTGCCTCAGCCGGGCAACACTTTTTTGATCTCGAGGGTGGCCGATCCCGCATTCTTGATTTTAAAGTCATGAGTGTAGTCCCGCCCTTCGATCAATTCCCCGAAATCGAAAGTCATTTCAGAGATTTGAGCGGATGGTCCGGCGGCGGGGGCGGAGCCCTGGCCGGATGCCTGCTGTGTGAACCCCACGCACAACAGGGCAAGGGCCAGCAGCAAAGACGTCTTTAGCACCATTTTCATAAGAGAACCTCCTTTACCTTTTCCATTCACTTTCATAGTGCCGGGAACCTGATTTTCCAACGGCGGATTGCCTAAAATGCGCAAACAAATCCAATAAATCCTCCACTGTTTACCGTGCGGAGGCAAGCTGAATCGCCCGGGCGCCAGGCGTGCAGCCGGTGAAAAAAGGGCCGCCAGAACGGCTTGAAGCCACGGTCGCCCGGTCACCGCACTTCCTCCGCGGGACCTCGGTCCGACAGACCTGATCTCCATCGAGTTCAGAGATCTCGGAGGCAAAATCGATAAATACTCTTATCGGCGTATTGTCACACGGTCATAACCTATTTCTTGGCTGTCTTCCGGGTTTTTCGAAGCTCGATATCGGACAGGAACCCAATCGACAAAATCAGCCGGCGCTTCTTGCGACATGGGATCCGGATTGCATTGCGTGTCACACCGCAACGCGCGCCGCGCGATGAGAAGCCAGTGGCGTATCGCGGCAGAGCAGAGCGGCTTTGCGCATCAACCCACTCCCGCGCGCTCCGGGACTATCAGCGCCGCGACCCGGACCTTGCCCGCCAAAGTTAAACCGTCCTCAGTTCGCTTTTTTGCCGATGTGGGCTACTGCAATGCCATTGGTCATTCTACGGTAGATAACGTCGCGGAAGCCGATATTGCGAAGAATCCGCTTCAATTCGTCGGGTGCGGGAAAAAGCCGTATGGATTCAGGAAGATAGGTGTACGCAGGACCGCAGCCGGCGAGAAATTTGCCAACCAGCGGCATTACATGAAAGGAATAAAAGTCGTAGAGCATACGGAACCAGGGTGTGACGGGCTCGGAAAACTCAAGGCACAGGAATGTCCCCCCCGGCTTCAGAACACGGTGCATCTCCCGAAAACCCTTTTCAAAGTGTGTCAGATTTCTTATCCCGAACCCAACCATTGCAGCGTCAAAGCTATTGTCCGGGAAGGTCATGCTCTCGGCATCGCCCTGAACGTGGCTAATGACATTCGACAGTCCGTGCTGGAAGATCCTGGGTCTGCCCGCTGCCATCATCTCCCAGTTGATATCATAAAGGACGACGCTGCCCGAGGGAGCGATCCATTCCGCCGCCATGCGCGACAGATCTCCCGTACCGCCGCAGACATCCAGGACGCGGTCGCCGGGCCGAAGCCCCATCATCCGGACAGCCATTCGCTTCCACTGGTAATGGATGCCCAAGCTCAACAGCGTGTTCATGGAATCGTATTTTCCGGCCACGGAGTTGAAATGACGGCGGACCCATTCCACCTTTTCCTTTTCCGGGATGGAAAGGAATCCGAAATGGGTCAATTTTTCAGAACCTGGGCTGTCGTGAGGCATTTTCCGACCGGAGGGATCCTTGGTAAAGATTCAGGGCAAAACCGCTCGGGGCACGGGCAAGCAGGACTTCACCATCATGCGGGTTTGACGACGAGACCGGACCGGATGCACCGGGTACAGGCGCGCACACGCCTTACGGTGCCGTCGGAACGAACATGGCGGACCTGCTGAAGGTTCGGGTACCAGATACGTTTTGTTTTGTTATTCGCGTGGCTGACATTGTTCCCGACATGGGGTGTCTTCCCGCAGAACTCGCAGATTCGGCTCATGACTCATTATTCCTTTCATGACAATATTTTGAGCTAGTCAACTCAGCCGTATTGGCTTAGTCAAAAGATTTTTCTTAACAGAATTTCCCAATGATAGCAAGCCTAATCGATGCCGGCATCCGCACTCAACTTCGACGGCATATCATAAACGCCGTATGACAGATTTCAAGCGCTTTGTATCCGCCGCCGTGAACTTTCGATCCCTGTAGAAGATCACCTCGAATTCGTGCACAAATTCCAGCGCGCCGGCCTTGAGTTCAGGATCGGTCATCCTGCCCGTGAACTCACGCAGCCCCTCCCCCACCCCCTTACGATAACCACGTCCGCGCATCCGGCGCAAAAATCGCGAAAGCAGCCTGGCTTCCCGACTCAGTCGAAGCTGCCCCACACCCGCCACCACCGCGAAAACGCACAGCACGCCCCCCGCACAGACCGCCACGGCCTTCAGCCACAATCCGGTGTCGTGAAGATCCGTGATCGGCTTTTCAACCGCGGATCTCACTTTTCTCCACAACGCAACCTGTTTGCTTACATTGTAGCTGATGACGAATTTTCCCCAGTAATAATCGAAGGTATCCAGGAGCAGCCTGAGGTTCAAAAGCAGGCTGTTCCGGTATGCCACCCCGGGATTCTGAATCGATATGGGCGTCGGGTCCAGCCGCACCCATCCGCCTTCACGATAAGCCTCGACCCATACATGCGCGTTTTTCTGCAAGACAAGATAGTACCCGCCGGCCGGATTATAATATCCTCCGCGGTACCCCCCTATCAGCCGGGCTGGAACTCCGGCGGCCCTCAACATCACGGCAAGCGCCGAGGCGAAGTACTCACAGTTGCCTCGCCGGTACTCAAAGATGAAGTCATCAAGCGGCGAATTTGAAACCGGAAGACCCGCGAGCGAATAGGAGAAGCCGCCTGAACGCAGGTAACCCATGATGCTGTTGACGGGATCGCCAGCCTCCCCGATCGTATTTCGAACGAGTTCGACAATGCGCGGTGAAAAGCCGGAGGGAAGCATCACATACTCATCGAGATCGACCTGGCTTGCCGGAGCAAAACCCGCCGGATCGGACACGGCCATATAGCGAATACGTTCATTGACGTGCTCGGGCCAGAAACCGTCAAGTCTTTTCCAGAATCCGACCCTGTCGCCCTGAATCGCCACGGGCCTGTCCAGCGCGAAGAGGTAGCGGCTCCCATATCCATGGGGTTCGAGGTAAATCGTCTGAACTGTCCCCTCCTCCGATTCGATCTCCTCCCGGTTAAGAGCACTCCTGCCAATGCCCCTCTTCCATGATTTTCCATCAAAATGGTCAAGTTCAACGCCCCTCCAGTAGAGGTTTTCCTCGGGGATGCTCTGCATCGCGGCCCTGAAGACAACAGAGGAGTCCTCCTGCATCTCCGAAACATCGCCAAGCATCACGGAATCACTGAATCCGGACGTTGCGCCTCCGACCTTGTTCAAGAAACTGAAGAGGGGAAAATCAGCGCGCGGGAACACCAGAAACAGCACCACGCTGACCGGGACAGCCAGGACACATATCAGAAGGCCCTGCAAAGAGATCTTGCATCCTATCTCCCGCGTAACGGCAAGGTTGGGGGACCGTGAAAAGAATGCGAGAAGAATCAGCGAAACCGTGCTGAACAGGATCAAAATAAAGAAGTACAGAGCAAATGCGGAGTGGAGGGAAATAAGCGTGGACCCGAGCAGCAAAAAGATGCTGATCAGGCATACCTGCATGTAGTCCCGGTATTTTTTGTCTTCCAGGAGCTTAATTCCCAGAAGGAGCAACAGCCCTTCGAGCACCGGTTCAACCAGATTGTCCCGATCGACCCGATACACGGAGGGAACCAGCGCCAGAACGGAGGCGATGTTTAGAAACCACCGGGGAGGAAATGGGAAACCGACCGTTCCGAAGTCGCGCAAGCCCGCAAGAATACACAGCAGGACAAACCCGGCAAGATAGGCCGGATGGACAAGCCCCAGGACCGCACCAAAGCCTGCCAGGGCGCAAACATACGTCGCGATTTTCAGCAGTGTTTCAATTCTGACCATAAAGGGCGAGCCTGGTGAGAATCGACCGTCTGTGGGCGGCCGAAAGACCGGGTTTAAGTGCTTTACCCTCCACGCGCAATCCCACCGGAATCCCCGACCGCATGAGGTTTAGAGCGGCATGAGTCACGCAGGAAAGCGTTCTCTCGAGGTCATTTCTTTCAATCGTATCCAGATCTATTATAACCTGCCGGCGTTCCGCTCCGGAAAGTTCCTTCGTCTTCAACCGACCGGTTTTTGCCGTGGACTTCCAGTTTATGTACTTAAGCGGATCTCCGGGCACATAGTCGCGAATCGAGAGTATGCCGGATTCGTATCCCGGTTTATTGAGTTCCTTTTCACCCCTGGAGCCGGTCATGCCGTCGTTGAACAGTCGCTGTTCGCAGCGCAGAGGCTTCGGATAGACAATCAGGTCCTGTTCTTTGCGAACCCGGCGAAACCGTTTGAAAAAATCAAAGGGAAAACCGGATGAGATCAAGGCGCCGAGAACCCTGGCCCTGCCCCTTTTTTCGAAGCTCACCATGATTGTACCCGATACGGAAGACTTCGGGGCGATGTAGGGAAACAGGCACTCCCGCCCGCGGACATTTACCGTTATGAGAAAAGCAGGCATCCACTTCCCGCGGTTGCTCACCTTCACTTCAGCCGGGACTTCGGTCCCCGCGAAGACATCTTCCGGAAAGCAAATCCGGACATCCAGGGTCAACAAATTCCTGGTCCCCATGATTCCCGAAACCACCAGGTAACTCAGAAGCGCGGAAGCGATGATATAGACGAGGTTGTTTCCCGTATTAACGGCGGACAGGCAGATGAAGAGGCTGACAAGAATGTAGATCCAACCCGCTTTGTTGATTTTGATTACGCCGGGACGGGGACCCTGTCCAGAAGCGATCGTATTATCTCCTTCCGGCCCGCGGTCTCGAATTCCTCTTTGAAAATCACGCGATGGCATATGACGTATCCCGCGACTGCCTTGACATTTTCAGGTACGACGAAATCGCTGCCACGCATGAACGCATCGGCCTTCGAGGTATTGACCAGGGCAAGCGCGCCCCGCGTGGATAAACCGGCGGACAGATAACTGGAGGTACGGGTAGCCTCGACGATGTTGAGCAGATACTCAAGGATTTTCTCCGAGACGAAAACACCGTCGCGGATCTTTTCCTGGATAGCCAAAACCTCCAGGCGGTTCAGGAAGGGTTCGAGCCCATAAATCTCCCGCCTTCGGCTTCCTCCCCGGAGAATCTTCTTCTCCGCGGACCTGTCCGGGTACCCTATGTTGATCTTCATCATGAACCGGTCGAGCTGGGATTCGGGAAGAGGAAACGTACCGAACTGCTCCGCGGGATTCTGCGTTGCTATCACCAGGAAAGGTGATGGAAGTTCATAGGTTCTGCCCTCGATGGTGACCTGCTTTTCTCCCATTGCCTCCAGGAGCGCGCTTTGAGTTTTCGGCATCGCCCTGTTGATCTCATCCACGAGGACGATGTGGTTGAAAATGGGCCCGGGCTTAAATTCGAATGTGCCGCTGTTCTTGTCGAAAATGGAAACCCCGGTGATATCCGAGGGGAGCAGGTCGCTGGTACACTGGATGCGGCCGAAGGAAAGGCCAAGGATCTTTGCCAGGGCCACCGCGAGAACCGTCTTCCCGAGTCCCGGCAGGTCCTCGACAAGAAGATGACCCCGCGAAAAGAAACAAATCAGCGCGAGCCTCAACGCCTTTTCCTTCCCGTGAAGATAATCGGAAAGAAAAGTGATGGCGGCTTCGATGGTGTTGTCCTGATTGTGCATATCAGCGACTGCTAAGAGGGCGGGTTCCGACGCCGTTGTATCGGTTACTGATGAGCGCTAAAAGAATTCGCCTCCTACCGACTGATCACCCTCACTGCCTCCGCCCCGGCCTCCCGTGGAACGATTTCTCCGATGATGGAGACTCCCAGGTTCATGGCACGCAAGAATGAAACCGTTTCTTCCGCATCACCCGGCTCCGAGACGATCACGAGCCCTATTCCATTGTTGAAAACCCGGTTCATTTCATCGTCTCCGACACTGCCCCGCTCCCGAAGAAAACTGAATATGGGCGGCACGCTCCAGGTACCCTCACGGATAACGGCCTGGCAGGCCTTGGGCAGAATCCGTTCAATATTGTCGTAAAACCCCCCGCCCGTAATATGAGCCATGCCGGCCACCCGGTACTTACGCAGCACGTTCAGCACGGGTTCGGCATAAATGCGAGTCGGCTCGAGCAGTTCCTCGGCAATGGTGCGCCCAAGCTCCGGAATAAAGGAATCAGGCTTAAGACCAAGCTTATCAAAAACAATGCGCCTGGCCAGGCTGTAGCCATTCGAGTGGAGCCCGCTCGAGGCTATACCGATAATCTTGTGCCCCACGCGTATTGTGGACCCGTCGATGATGTCGGAATTGTCAACGATGCCGACAGCAAACCCGGCCATGTCGTATTCGCCTAATTCGTAAAATCCCGGCATCTCCGCCGTCTCCCCACCGATAAGGGAGCATCCGGCCTGCCTGCATCCCGCGGCAATCCCGCTGACAAGCTGTTCGACAATATCAAGGTTCATTCCACCCAGAGCCAGGTAGTCCAGGAAAAAAAGCGGGCGGGCTCCCTGCACCACAATATCATTGACGCACATGGCCACGAGATCGATCCCGACCGTGTCGTGCCGGTTTGCCATGAAAGCGACTTTGAGCTTCGTGCCCACGCCATCCGTTGATGAGACCAGAACCGGGTTCTTCATGTCCTGGCAATTAAGCGAAAACAAGCCGCCGAAGCCGCCGATATCCGTTATCACTCCGGCTCTGAAGGTAGAGCGCACGATGGGCTTGATCCGCCCTACCAGCTCATTCGCCTTGTCGAGGTCAACCCCAGCCTCCCTGTAAAGATTTCCAGCCATCAATCTCCGATCCCTCTCTAGTATTTGGGACAGTATCTGTGTTGGAAAAACATCGCCCGCTGTAGCCCTCCGGCCGACCACGCCGAACGTCATAACCACTTTCATGGATAAGGACCGTGGAGGAAGAGGAAACCATTTCCACCCGGATGAAATAATAAATATAACATCTGACGCCATTTTTACAACGAAATTGCCGGGGGCTTCGAAGCAGACCTCCCGTTGCCCCGGAAGCCCGTTCTTTTAATCTTATCAACACAGGGCAGATAACCGATCATCTCTGTTGCAGTTGCCAATCGGGTCCGTATCATGTTAAACGGAAACGAATCGGAGGTTGGAATGGAATGTCCCTGATGCTGAAGGCCATGAGGATGGTCCTCACATTTTGTCTCGTTATATCTTGCCTGGTGGTACTGACCGCTGTCCCGATACTCGTGCATTTCTGGCTCTTTTTGCGCCTCCCCGCGAAACCGGCGTACGAGACGAGACAGTTTTTCATCCCGCCCGGCACGGGAGCATTCGGAACAGCCAAGATACTCCAGGACCAGGGGATCGTTCGGGATGCGCGGGCCTTCTACGTGCTGGCATGGCTCAAGAAGTCCATGCACAGGCTTCAGGCCGGAGAGTATGCCTTCTCAACCCTTGCCACGCCCGAACAGGTGCTGGATCAGATCGTCAGTGGCCGCGTCGTGATTTACACGGCCACAATGCCCGAAGGTTCCACTCTATGGGATGTGGCCAGGATATTCGAACAAAAGGAACTCCTGTCCAGCGCCGAATTCGTGGAACTCGCGAAGGACCCCAAGCTCATCCGAGGTCTGGGGCTCAACGGGAGCAGCCTCGAAGGGTACCTGTTCCCGGATACCTATCATTTTAAGAGGCCGTTGGAAGGGACTTCGGCGATTAAAGCCATGGTGCAGCAATTCTGGAATCATATGCCGCGCGAATGGTCCGGCCGCGCGAGCCAGGTCGGCCTCAGCCTGCACCAGCTCGTGACCCTCGCCTCCATAATCGAGAAGGAAGCCGTCGTGGATTCCGAACGCGCGGTCATCGCCGGTGTTTTCTACAACCGCTTGAAGATAGACATGCCGCTTCAAAGCGATCCGACGGCCGTCTATGACATTCCTTCTTTCACGGGTCCGATAACATCGGCTCACCTCGGCAGGCAGAGCCCCTACAACACATACCGGATAAAAGGACTTCCGCCGGGTCCCATCTGCAATCCGGGCTCGAAATCCCTCATGGCGGCACTGTACCCCGAAAAGGTGCCCTATCTCTATTTTGTCAGTAACAACGACGGCACGCACCACTTCTCCGTCACCGTGGATGAGCACAGGCAGGCCGTTGGACGATATTACGAGAAGAAAAAGAAATCAGACCCCAGGGAGCCTCACGCGACTACTCAGGCCGGTACGGCGGCCAACGGCGTGGGGGGAGTCGAAACGAGCACCACGAACAGCAGTGCGGACACAAGTGCGCCTGCTCCCTAAGAGCGAGAGGAAAAATGGCCGAAATTGCCAGTGTCGTATTCGCAGCCGGCAAGGGGACAAGGATGACCGGCTACAAAGGAAACAAAACCCTGCTGCCGCTTTTCGCCGGGGCCTCACTCTACGAAGGCCACAGGCCTCTTATCCGCGAGGTACTGGATAACCTCCCGGCCGGGCCCAAGCGAATCGTCATTAACCACTGCGCCGCGGATGTACGCGCGGCAACACGCGGCCCAGGGATCGAATACATCCTCCAGCCGCAAACCAACGGAACGGGCGGGGCACTTCTGGCCGCAAGGGCTTTCCTTGAATCCACTCGCCCCGGATTAGTGATAATCACGATGGGCGATGTGCCCCTCATTCGCCAGTACACCTATCGCAGTCTCATAGAAAGGCTCGGGACATGCCAGATGGCGGTCCTCGCCTTTGAGCCCAAAGACAGGGCACAGTACGGCATGCTCGAACTGGATGGCAAAAAGGTTGTCCGGATCGTGGAATGGAGTGAATGGAGCAGCGACAAATTTCCGCCGGAGCGGCGCGAAGCCCTGCGGTACTGCAACGCGGGGGTCTATGCCGTAAAACGCCCCGTCCTGCTCAATTACATCCAGAAATTGTCGGACCGGTCCCACGTGGTTCGCAAGACCATAGATGGACGAGAGGTCGCCATCAGGGAATACTTTATCACCGATCTCATCGAGATGATGAATGCCGACGGACTGCCGATAGGTTATGAGACAGCACCCGAAGAAGAGGTCATCGGGGTGGACACTCCCGAGTCCCTTGACCTTGTCCAGAGACTCTATTCCGATATCCTGACGGGCGGCAGGAAGTAGTCTTATTCACTCGACGGGCTTCGCCCACCAGTTCTTCTTTTCCCCGGTGATCAGCTCTACTCCTTCTCCGGGGAATATATCCCGCTCCTCGTCCGGTGTCGGGTGCTCCACCCGAGGCCACATTTCGAAGCGCGGCATGAAGCCTTCGAGCGCGGCGGAAACCGGGTCCGTGTCCACCAGTTGCGGGGCCGCGGCAAGGTCAATACTCTCAACGCCCGCGCTGAACTCGATTGGTATCCCATTCGGATCGAAACTGTAGATCGAGTGGATCAGCCCGTGATCTATCATGTCGGAAACCCAGAATCCCGCGGCCTGAAGACGATCCCGAAGAGCCCAAATTCCCTCATCGCTGTCCACTCCGAACGAAACATGATCAAAGACCATGGGACCCGATACCGGATACCCGTGGTCCTTTTCCTCAACCGGCTTCACCTCGGGCCACTCGAAAAAAACAAGATAATGTCGCGGGGCGATTTCGAAAAAATAGAGCTTATACCCGCGCTTACCCAATCCGGCAATCATCTTCATGCCCAACAGATCGCGCCAGAAGCGGATCGTCATATTCATATCACTGGTGGCCATTGCCAGGTGATGGATCCCATTGAACCGGAACATCGATGAATCCTTTCGTGGAGACTTCCATTTACCGCCGTATTTTTAAAAAAATGCCAAGCGCCGGGATGGACATTTGAGGTTCGTGAATATAGCATTTGTGCCAAATGGATGGCAACATGGGCAAAGCCCGATCATATGGAGCGCGCGGTCGATTGAACGGCGCCGCCCGATGATGGGGAGAAGCGCGCGCAGCCTATATTGTGAATTCCAGAACTTTCGAATTATGCAAAAATTGTTGTGCACAACCGTCTACAAGCTAATTGCAGTTGAAATCCACTAGTAGTCATGCTATTGGAAGCCTTCGTGTAACGTAAGACCAGGGTACCGGCCTCGCTACCTCTTCTTTCCGTTGGTTTCTGCCCGACGTACTTCCCGGCCGGCTGAACAGGAACGGGATCTCGCCCGGTTTGGCCAAATATTTTGCTCTGGCAAACACAGATCAAAGCAGTCGGCACATTTGTCTTGCATGGACTTGAAATTGCTCGTGTTTTCGTTGACCTCCGCGTGTGTGCGGGTTAAGTCATCCAAGATGCACAAGCGGTTATCTCCTTTTAATTCAGAAAAAGAACACCGGAGCGCAAATGCGATGCCGTTTGCTTCGGTGCTGTTTTTCCCGGGACACGCTGATTTATGGCTCTTCAAACGCTCCTCCAGGCGAGGAAGAAATCTTTGCATCAAAGCTGGTTCGACATCCTGCTGGGGACTTACCCCCCGGAGACCGTCCGCCTGCTGAAAAAGGAAACCAACCAGTTCGCCAACCCGGTGGGACACACCTTCTTTCACGCGCTGGGAGAAATCCTGGACGAGTTTCTCCGGGAAAACGACCTGGAGAAGATGTCCGCGCTCCTGGACAGGATCATCAGGATAAGAGCGGTACAGGAATTCCCTCCTTCCAACGCTCTGGCGTTTGTCTTCCTGCTCAAACGGATTGCCCGCGAGCAGCTTGCAACCGAGATCGGAGAGGCGCGGGTGTCACCCGCCGAACTTGCCGACTTTGACGAAAGAGTGGACGGGCTTGTCCTGGCTGCCATGGACGTCTACTCGAAATGCCGTGACACCCTGTATGAGGTACGTATTCGAGAGATAAAGGACGGGACTCAGAGGCTCCTGCAGAGGGCGCAACTCATCGCGGAGATACCCCCGAGCAAGCCGGAAGACGAGAAACAATAAACCATATCAACCAAACTTACTGAAACGAGGGTTAGTAATGGGCATCAGGTTTTCCTTAGCAGCAGTCGTTGCGCTCGTTTTGGCTGTTTTTCTGGGAGTGAAGGCGGCCGGACTCAACGGCTTTTTCGGCATTACAGTGCCGTACATCGCCATCCTCCTCTTTCTGGGCGGCATCGTGTACAAGGTTCTGAAGTGGGGGCGCTCGCCCGTTCCCTTCAGAATCCCGACAACGGCCGGTCAGCAGAAATCATTCCCCTGGATTAAGCACAATAAGTTCGATAATCCAGTGACCAACCAGCAGACGGTTGTCAGAATGATCCTGGAAGTGCTTCTTTTCAGGTCGCTTTTCAGGAACACCAAAACCGAACTCCAGCAACAGGGACCCAAAATCTACTACCAGTGGGAAAAATGGCTCTGGCTCGCCGGGCTTCTTTTCCACTACTCTTTCCTCGTGATTCTTTTGCGTCACCTGAGATTCTTCGTGGAGCCGGTGCCCTTTTTCGTACACGCGCTTGACGGAATGGACGGCTTTCTCCAGGTGGGCCTGCCGGGGATCTATATCTCCGACATGGTTTTCGTGGTTGCCGTCACCTACCTGTTTATCAGAAGAGTCATCATCCCACAGGTTCGCTACATCTCCTTGCCGGCCGACTATTTTCCACTGGTCCTTATATTTACCATCGGCTGCACCGGAATTCTTACCCGTTACTTCACGAAGGTCGACCTCCTCAAGGTGAAGCAACTCGTGCTGGGACTGGTCACTTTCAAACCGGCGGTTCCCGAGGGCATCGGGGTCATCTTCTTCATTCACTTCTTCCTGGTGTGTGTCCTGTTTGCCTATTTTCCCTTCAGCAAGCTCATGCATGCCGGCGGGGTCTTCCTCAGCCCGACCCGAAACCTGCCCAACAACAGCCGCATCAAGCGCCATATAAACCCGTGGAATTACCCGGTGAAGGTCCACACCTACGCCGAATATGAAGATCATTTCAGGGAAAAGATGGTGGAAGCCGGATTGCCTGTCGAGAAAGAATTGCCGGCCGAAGACACCACCCCTCCAAAACATTGATTGACGCCGGATCACCTGTCGAGAAGGAGTTATACAAACAATGGCCAAGGTCCCAAAACCAAGCGAACTCGTTATTGATCATACGCTTCCCAAGACGGGATGGATGGATACTCCGGTCAACTTTCGGCCGGGTACCTTCAGCTATCCCGGAAAGGCAAAGAATCTGAATGCGGTCGGACTGCCCAACCCTCGGGAATGGTCGCCGACGGATGATGACTGGAAACTGCCCTCCAACTGGAAGCAGATTTTATTGGAGGGAATTCGGGAGCGGCTGCACAAATACCGCTCTCTCCAGATTTTCATGGATATCTGCGTACGGTGCGGCGCATGCGCCGACAAGTGCCACTTCTATATCGGTTCGGGCGACCCCAAGAACATGCCGGTCCTGAGGGCTGAACTCCTCAGGTCCATCTACCGCAAGGAGTTCACGCTGGCAGGCAAGATCATGGGCAAAATAGCCGGCGCCCGCGAACTCACGGAAGATGTCGTGAAAGAATGGTTCATGTACTTTTTCCAGTGCACCGAATGCCGGCGTTGCTCACTCTTTTGCCCCTACGGGATAGACACGGCCGAAATCACGATGATCGGCCGCGAACTGCTCAACCTGATCGGATGCAACATCGACTGGGTTGTGGGTCCGGTGGCCAACTGTTACCACAATGGAAACCACCTTGGGATCCAGCCCCACGCCTTCAAGGACATGATTGAGTTCTTCGTCGATGAAATCGAAGCCGTAAACGGGATTCGCATAGAGCCGACATTTAACCGGAAGGGCGCCGAGATTCTTTTCATCACACCCTCCGGCGACGTTTTCGCCGACCCCGGCACCTATACCCTGATGGGGTACCTGATGCTCTTCCATGAGATCGGGCTGGACTATACCTGGAGCACCTACGCCTCCGAGGGCGGCAACTTCGGAATGTTCACCTCCCATGAGATGATGAAGCGTCTCAACTACAAGATGTACGCGGAAGCCAAGCGGCTTGGCGTCAAATGGATACTTGGCGGGGAATGCGGACATATGTGGCGCGTCATCAACCAGTACATGGATACGATGAACGGCCCGGCCGATTTCCTGGAACAACCCGTTTCTCCCATCACCGGCACGAAGTTTGACAGTGCCGCCTCCACCAAGATGGTGCACATCGTCGAGTTTACCGCCGACCTGATAAAGAACGGCAAGCTCAAGCTCGATCCAAGCAGGAACGATAACCTCATCATGACCTATCACGACTCCTGCAACACCGCCCGCGGAATGGGCTTTTTGGAAGAACCGCGCTACGTTCTCAAAAACGTATGCAACAACTTCCATGAGATGCCTCCCAACACTATCCGCGAACAGACCTTCTGCTGCGGCAGCGGTTCCGGACTCAACAATGACGAATTCATGGAAATGAGAATGCGCGGCGGTCTGCCCAGGGCGAACGCGGTGCGGCATGTCCATGAGCAGCACGGCGTCAATGCGCTTTCGTGCATCTGCGCGATCGACCGCGCGGTGCTTACGGCGTCCATGAACTACTGGGTTCCCGATGTGACGGTTTACGGAATTCACGAACTGGTCGGGAACGCTCTCGTGATGGAAGGCGAGCAGGAGAGGACCACCGATCTGCGTAGCGAGCCTCTGCCTGGAATGGAGGATAGTGAGAATGAAGATATATGATGGAAGAAACATCTTTGTCGGCCTGATCATTTTCCTGGGCCTGGCAACCTTTCCGATATGGTTTAACCATGGCAAGGCGGCTCCCCCGCCGGAACCCAAATTTGACACGCCCGTCATTCAGAAGATGGCCCTGAAACAATGCGTCCTGCCAAAAGAAGAGATGCGCACCGGGCATATGCAGCTTCTCAATGACTGGAGAACCGAGGTCGTGCGCAACGGGAAGAGAATGTACGTCGCGGCGGACGGTAAGACTTATGAAATGAGCCTCCAGAACGAGTGTATCCGGTGCCACTCCAACAAGTCTCAGTTCTGCGACCAGTGCCATACGTATGCGGGGCTCAAGCTGGACTCAACGCCTTACTGCTGGACTTGCCATATCGCCCCAAAGGAGAATAACTAAATGGAAACTAGCCGAAGGAATCTATTGAAAATCGGCGGCATCTGCGCGCTGGGGCTGGGGACCCTGCCGGTTTTGGATGCGGTTGCCAAGGTCGATGCGCCCAAATTCATGGGAAATTCGCAAGCCCTTACCGCCAAGAGATGGGCTATGGCAATCGATATGAAAAAGTGCTGGGAAAAAGGAAAACCTGGCTGCCAGGACTGCATCCTGGCCTGCCACACCGTCCATAACGTGCCTGATATCGGTACGCAGAAAGAAGAGATCAAGTGGTTGTGGGCGGAGAAATACGAAAATGTTTTCCCCGGGCAGGAAAGCGGCATGGAGCCCGAGGCGATCCGGGAGAAACCTTTCATGCTGTTGTGCAATCACTGCACCAATGCCCCCTGCACGCGCGTGTGCCCGACCAAGGCCACTTTCAAGCGGGCGGACGGCATAACCATGATGGATTTCCACCGCTGCATCGGGTGCCGGTACTGCATGGCGGGCTGCCCTTACGGAGCGCGCAGCTTCAATTTCAGAGACCCGCGCAACTACATAAAGACCGAACTCAATACCACCTTCCCCACGCGGGAGCGCGGTGTTGTCGAGAAGTGCAACTTTTGCGAAGAGAGGCTGGCAGTCGGAAAAATCCCGGCCTGTGTCGAAGCATGCAAATGCAAGGCGCTCATCTTCGGGGACCTTGAAGACTCCACTTCGGAGATACGCAAGGTCCTGGCCGAGCATTTCTCTATCAGAAGAAGACCCGAACTCGGGACGCAACCCGGCGTTTACTACATAATTTAAGGGGTGGGATATGCTTGAAAGAGCACTGACTGGAAACACAAGATACTATAAGCTGCTCGGGGTCCTGCTCGTCTTTATGGGACTTGGATTCGCCGCCTGGCTCACTCAGTTGAACCGAGGCCTCACGATCACCGGGCTGAGCCGGGATGTCTCCTGGGGAATCTATATCGCGCAGTTCACCTTTCTCGTCGGCGTGGCAGCCTCCGCCGTGATGGTGGTGCTCCCCTATTATCTGCACAATGTAAAGGCGTTCGGCAGAATCACCATCCTCGGTGAATTTCTCGCCATAGCCTCGGTCACCATGTGCCTTCTCTTCATAGTGGTGGATCTTGGTAAACCGATGCGCCTTATGAATGTCCTCCTCTACCCGACACCCAACTCCATCCTGTTTTGGGACATGATAGTGCTTAACGGCTATCTGCTCCTGAACGTCCTGATCGGATGGAACGTCCTCGAGGCCGAGCGCAAGGGCACTCACTATCCCAAATGGGTCAAGCCGCTCATCTATATCTCCATTCCATGGGCAGTCTCGATCCATACCGTCACGGCCTTCCTGTACGCTGGTCTTCCCGCCCGGCATTACTGGCTGACCGCCATCATGGCCGCCCGATTCCTTGCATCCGCGTTCTGCTCGGGCCCCGCCCTGCTTATCCTGCTGTCCTACCTGGTTAAGAAGTACAGCAAGTTCGATCCGGGCAAGGAAGCTGTCGACAAGCTCGCAAACATCATGACCTATGCCATGCTCATCAGTGTCTTCTTCGTGGGCCTCGAATTCTTCACGGCCTTCTACAGCAACATCCCCGGTCATATGCAAGCCCTTCAGTATCTTGTCGTGGGGCTCGAGGGGCACCACAATCTGGTTCCCTTCATGTGGCTCTTTACGATCCTGGCCGTAGCCGGTGTAGCGCTGCTGCTCAATCCGAATACGCGCAAGAATGAAAAGATGCTCCTTGCGGCGGCCGCATGCGTCTTCTTCTCCATGTACATTGAAAAAGGCCTCGGACTGATCGTGGCCGGTTTCATTCCCAACCCTCTCGAGCAGGTCCGGGAATACGCGCCCAGCATCCCCGAAATTATGATCGCGCTCGGCGTCTGGGCAACCGGTTTCTTCGTTTTGACCGTGCTCTACAAGATCGCAATTTCCGTAAAGGAAGAAGTGGCCAATTAGAGCCGACCGGCAAATGGATTAAAATATGGAGAGGCCCGCGCCCAAAAGGCTTGGGCCTCTTTTGTTCATCTCTAGTTTTGTGCATCCGCCCGCCCATTATGCAAATAGCGCGATTTGTCCGGAAGGTACTCCGCACGCGGCTCATGTCTAGCTTTTCCGTTCAGAAGTCCTCTGTGCAAGTTTTTTCGTGCAATGCCCACCGATCATATTTTCAACCTCGCATTCGGGGCTTATGTTGATTCGACCGCCGTACCCATCAGCAAAACGTTTTGACATTGGTTCATTTTTTCGCTATTTAGCAATTGATCTACTGTTGTCCGTGGAGTTTTTCCGCCCTATTCGAAAAGAATAAGGCCAGAAAGGTTTCAGTATTTTGATAATGTTTCGGATTGGCAAATAGTGAATTCCTCCGCCCTCCCCAGCCTGATTTCCTCTGAACAAGGTAGATTAAAAGAGAGAATCTTCTCCCGTGTTCGCCCTGATTTGCTCCGTATCGAAGAGGAAATCGACCGACTCCTCAAATCCGATATCCCGTTGATCCCGCTTGTCGGGCGTTATATCGTCAAGAGTGGTGGCAAGCGGCTGCGGCCTTTGCTCATGATTCAGGCGGCAAGGCTCTGCGGATATTCCGGCGCCAATGACACCGCCCTCGCCGTCGTATTTGAGTTCGTGCATGCGGCAAGTCTGCTGCATGATGATGTCGTCGACCACGCGGAGATGCGTCGCAACCGACCCGCTGCCAACATGATCTGGGGAAACCCCGCGGTCGTCCTCGTGGGCGATTTCCTCTATTCGAAATCCATACTCATGGCGGTAGAGTACCAGAACATCAGGATTTTGGAGGTCCTTGTCGCCGCTACCACCCAGATGTCCGAAGGCGAGGTTCTCCAACTCGTCCACTCCGACAACCTGGAAGTAACGGAAAAACAATACATTCAGGTAATCACGCGAAAGACAGCCGCGCTCATAGCCGCCGCGTGCCAGGTCGGCGCCATCCTCGGAGGCGCTTCACCCGCGCAGGAAAAAGCCCTGCACTCCTATGGACACAATCTTGGAATTGCGTTCCAGTTGATTGATGACACTCTCGACTTTACCGGCGAAGCCGAGGAACTCGGCAAACCCGTCGGAAACGATATTCAGGAAGGCAAAGCCACTCTTCCGCTCATCTGTGCTTTCCGCAACGCCAAACCGGTGGAGAAACTGAGACTGCGCCAGATCTTCAGCGCGGAGGAGATAATGTCAAAGGACCTGGGAGAGCTGAGAAGCCTCGTGATCAGGACCGGAGGCATCGATCATACTCTTGATCTTGCCGCGAAACATGCGCGGCTTGCCCGTGAAGCCCTTCAAATATTCCCCGAGGGTCCGGCCAGGGAAGTTCTCGACGATATGGCCGATTATGTCGTTCACAGGCGGACTTAGGCTCCCGCCTGGTCCGCTCGCGACGGTTGGTTCCTGTCCACGAAATATCCGAAGGCCCACAAGAAACCTTGTTTGACGATCCTTCTCTATTTAGGCGGAAGTATTCCTCAAGAACGGATTCCGGCAAATCCCGCGCTTTTTCCAGTACTTGTTAAAACCCGGTTTCAGTGTTAGATTGGGACGGAAAAACGGGGTATAATGAAGATCTCGCGAGAGCGGGGAAATCTTTCAACGTGAATGCCCCTGAGAACAGTTGTTGATGGATCATGGTCTCCAGCCCGTGGAGTGTTCGTAATCGCATGCGCAAACCGCGACAGAACCGGTTTTATCCCCTGTTTCTAGATCTCGACGGGGCGACTTGCCTCGTAGTCGGCGGCGGCGGCGTGGGGGAGCGAAAAATCAAAGGCCTGGTTCGGTGCGGCGCGCGGGTCCGGCTCATTGCCGCGCAGCTCACCCCATGGCTGGACAAGGCCTGTTCGAGCGGCGATGTTGAATTTGCCGGCAAAGAGTATGACAAGGCACAGCTCACCGGCACAGCCCTGGTCTTCGCCGCCACCAGCGACCCGAAGCTCAATCGGACCATCCGCGAGGATGCCCTGGAGCTGGGAATCTGGTGCAATATGGCCACTGATCCCGAACTCGGGTCTTTTATCGTTCCGTCCCTTGTCGAAAGAGGCCCTCTCAGCATCGCCATCAGCACGGCCGGACTCAGCCCGGCAATTGCCAAGGCCCTCAGGCTCAGGCTTGAAAATGAGTTCGGCGCCGAGTGGGAGTTTTTTATTCAACTCCTGGGCGCCTTGCGGAAGTCCATAATATCCGCGAGCATCCAGGAGCGGGACAGCCGGCGCGTTTTCAATGCTCTTGCCGCCCTTCCCCTTCCCGAATGGCTGAGACTGGGCGAATGGGAGAAGGCTTTTCTGAAAGTATCCGAAACCTGCGGCCCTCTGCTTAGCGCCGAGGAACTGCAATCTACCTGGGACCATTTATGGAAGCCCTTTTTCTCATTATCGCAACGCTCTGTTACCTGAGCGGCACGGTCGGCTACCTGATCTATTTGTTCAGGGATCGGGAGTTCGTGCATTACGCATCGTGGGCGGTTCTTCTGGTCGGAGCACTCTTTCATGCCGGTGCGATCCTCGCGAGATCGCTCAAACTCGGCCAGCTTGCCATGACTACCGGTCCGGAGGCGCTCTCCCTGTTTGCCTGGGTCCTGGTAATCACATATATTATCGTACAGCTCCGCCTCCAGTTGCGCATACTCGGCTCATTCGTCTCCCCGCTGGCCGTCATCTTCATGCTTTCCTCGTCGCTTTTGCCCGATCACATCATGCCCAAAAGCGAGCTGTTCAAAAGCGGCTGGGTCATCCTGCATGTTTCCAGCCTCTTTTTGGCAAATGCCCTGTTCGCCCTCGCGTTCAGCCTGGGCATAATGTACCTGTTGCAGGAACGGCACATAAAAAAGAAGAACTTCGGGTTTCTATATCTTCGGCTCCCCTCGCTGGAAAGACTGGACTCGATCGCGCACTACTGTGTGATAACAGGTTTTCCGCTCATGACCGTGGGGCTGGTGGCGGGGTTTGCGTACGCCAGCATAGTGTGGCACTCCCCGTGGAACTGGGACCCAAAGGAGATTTTCTCGCTCGCGACCTGGATAATTTACGCGGTCCTGGTTCATGAGCGATTGACGGTGGGATGGCGCGGCCGCAAGGCCGCATGGCTTGCCATATTTGGTTTTTCGGCCGTACTTCTTACTTTTTTGGGAGCAAGTCTCCTGTTGAAAGGACATCATTCGGTCCTGCCGGGTAAATTGTAATGCACCACATTGTCCTTCTAGGCACGAATCACAAGACGGCGCCCGTGGAAATTCGCGAACAACTCGCTGTGGCATGCCGCGCCGATGTCAACCCGCTCCATCTGCTCCCTCACCTGGAGCATGTGGACGAGATGGTTTTCCTGTCCACATGCAACCGGGTCGAGTTCCTGTTCACCTGCGACGATCTCGCGGCGGGAACGGCGGAAGTCAAGGCGCTGCTGCGCACCCATATGGGAGTTTCCTCTTCCGTTCAACTGGACTCCTATCTCTATATCTATGAAGACCTCGACGCGGTGAAGCACCTTTTCATGGTGGCGTCCAGCCTCGACTCCATGATTCTCGGGGAACCGCAGATCCTTGGTCAGTTAAAGACGGCATACCGGGAATCCGTTGAATTCAGAACGGTTAAGGTGGTCCTGAATCGTCTTCTTCACAAGGCCTTCTCCGTGGCCAAGCGTGTCCGCACAGAAACCTGTATCGGATCGTGTGCCGTTTCAGTGAGCTATGCCGCCGTGGAATTGGCCCGCAAGATATTCGGAGAACTCCAGGACAAGAAGGTCTTGCTGATCGGTGCCGGAGAGATGGCCGAACTGGCCGCCGAGCACTTCCTGGCTCAGGGTGTGCGCCATATGACGGTGGCCAACCGGACGCTCGAAAGAGCCATGGATCTTGCGAAACGGTTCAGAGCGGACACGGTATCTTTCGATCGATTTCTCGATGCGTTGAAGAGCGTGGATATCGTATTGTCCTCGACCGGGGCGCAGGAACCCATTATCCGTGTGCAGGACATTAAATCGAAAATGCGAGAGCGGCGAAACAGGCCGCTGTTCCTGATAGATATTGCCGTGCCCCGGGACATTGATCCGAAGATCAACGCAATCGACAATGTGTACCTGTATGACATAGACGACCTGCAGGGCGTGATCGACCTGAATATTGAGGAGCGCAGGAATCAGGCCCAGCTTGCACAGCACATCATCGATGAGGAGACGATCAAGTTCAGGCAGTGGCTCAACAGCCTGAACGCGGTGCCCACCATTGTCGCCATCAGGGAAAAAGCCGACGCAATACGGCGAAACGAACTGCGCAAAACCTTCTCTCAGCTCAACCACCTCGAGGAGAGAGAAAGGGAAGCTATCGAGGTCCTCACGGAATCCATCATCAAGAAACTGCTCCACGATCCGATAGTCTTCCTGAAAAAAAAGGCGCAGAGAGGGACACAGACCACTTTCGTGGATTTTGCGCAGCAGCTCTTCAATCTCGCGGATTCCAACGGAATGGACTCATCCTTGACCGCGGAGACTCCGGATGTTAAGAATGAGGACCAATGCTTTCTGGAAACCCTGAAGAAATAGAGGCCGCCAATGGCTGATATAATCGAATTCGGCAAGAAAGCCGACGATCTGAAGTCGGAACGCGAAACGACTCTTCGCCACCGCAAGGTCGAAGCCCTTAAGAAAGTATTCCAGTGCTCGCGGTGCATGATGAAGTGCTCGAAGTGCGGAGCGCAGGCCGAAGGCCGGGCCGATGAAACCACAAAATTCGCCGCTCCCTATACTTTCTGCCGATCTTGCCAGGAAGAATATGAAGAATACCGGGCGCGCGTCGCCGGGAACCGCCCGACATCATCCTACTGGCACAACTCGGAATGGATGAAGGTATGGGAGACCTGGCTCAATCATCAGAAGTCACTCGACAGCTACAGGCAGTCCAAGGAATTCCTCCAACTGCTCGATGAGGTCGAACACCTGCTCAGGAAATAGGACTGAGAAGAAACGGACATTGCCCAAACCATGATAGGCTCTCTGGGAATCGGCAAGATCGTAGTCATCCTGTTTGTACTGGTATTGCTTTTCGGAGGGCGCAAGCTGCCCGGGCTGGGAGCCGGAATAGGCAAGGCCATAAGGAATTTCAAAAAAGAAACCAAGGACATGGCCGGGTGATCCCGCGCTTCCGGGTGTCACGGTTGACACCCGCTCCCGTGGTAGTTACCAGTTATGTCTGGTGAGCGAGACTGTATCCCGTGCCGCCATGAATCATATCGTGTCCATGTCGGCGGAAATACAACCGGGACGGTTTCATGTTTCGACCCGCCGGATTCGGGATGTGCGTTTATCCGCCCGTGGTGAAAGAGTTCGTCCCGGCCCGGCAGCACTCACATATTCGTCCTGCCTCGCATAGTACATGCGAGACGACATCGTGGAAAAGAATGAACAGCGGCTTCGTCCTTCGGCGCTTCCCAAAAGCGGCTCTTCCACGCTCACATTGAACACTCGCAACCTATCGCGACATCCTCCCCCCTTCCATGCTGATCTCGGCAAAACAAGTACTCGCGTAGCATGCAACAGCTTCAGAAATAAGGCGCACGCCGCCCTTTCGATATTCGGCGCCTCAACAACAAACATTTCTTACATTTAATTCTAAAAACCATTCCATTCTCACTCTCGATGCATCCGATGCCCGGGTTTCCTCTGCCCGGTGGAGTTCCGCAACTAGTTGGTATTCCATATCATCTCGGAATTACTTGCCTTAGCTAGTGATAACGATTTAAGCTTTATGCCGCTCGTCCTATTGCCATTACTAGAGAATTATTATTACAGTGGCGTCGCCGTGAGGGCTCCCGTATGGTGACGGAGGGGCGCGGGGACGTCTTAACGGGATCATGCGTGGACCGACGGGTCGTTGCGATAAATTCGGAGTCGTAATTTAATGGAGTCGTGGTGTCATGAAGCGTCTTAAATGGGCGGTCGTTTTTCTGGGTATTACTGCCTGTGCCATATACCTGTTGTATTCTGCTTATCACGGCGTCAGACAAGCCATGGTAAAAGAACTTTATGCTCAGGAAATGATTCTTGCAAAGCAAGCTGCAAAGGGGATTGAAACTCTATTTGATCACTATTGGATTTCTTTATCCTTACTTTCGAAAAATGCACACATTATAGACATGGACAAAGATGGCGAAGAATTGTTGGACAGTTTCTTCAATCACAATTCCACTGCCATAAGAAGCATAACCAGGGTTGGATTACATGGAGATATTTTATACACTTATCCTTTTAAAAAAATGATTGGCACCAGTCTCTCAAGCCAGGATCATATAAGATCTGTCTATCAATTGCACCGTACCGTACTAAGTCCCACCTTTATGAGTGTTCAGGGTCTCGAAGCCGCCGCCTTCCATATACCGGTATTCAAAAGTGGAGAGTATTTTGGCTCTCTCGGGATTCTACTGGATTATGATTCCATAGCTGAAACATACTTCCATGACGTCAGGGTCGGCAAAGAAGGATTTGTTTGGGTAATCAGCCAGCAGGGAGTAGAACTCGCCTCCCCTGATCGCAATCATATCGGGAAGCTTGGAGCGAACAGTCACAAGGATTCACCGCTCGTCCTCTCTCTCATCAAACTCATGCTAACGGGTCAGGAGGGAACTTTTGAATTCACGGGCGGATACAACAATAATGATCCTTCTCATGACGGAATTATGTACGCCGCTTATCACCCGGTCCGTCTGTTTGATACATTCTGGTCAATCTGCGTCATGGCTCCGGACTCACAAGTTCTTTCGCATATTCAAGGCTTTAAAAACCGGTGTATAGCGATCCTGCTCATACTTGCCGGTATAGGGCTCTGCTTCTCATTCTACCTGTTTCGGTTTCACGTATTGCGAGCGGAGCAGGCCGCGAGAGACCAAACGGAAGAAGTTCTTAGAAAGAGTGAATCTCGCCTGAAAATTATCCTGGAATCAATTCCCGCCGGGATGATTGTCGTGGACAGGGAAACAAGGTCCATTCTCGATGTGAATCGCGCCGCGGCCGATATCATCCGTGCGCCAGCCGAAGACATTGTCGGCAAGGTATGTCTTCGCTACATCTGTCCGACCCCCGAGGAACACTGCCCGGTCAGTGAACTCAGTCCGATGGCCGATCATGCTGAATGCCAGTTGTTTACCCATGACGGAGAACCGATATGTGTTCTTAAAACGGTCGTTCCCATTGAATTGTCCGGCCGTGCCGTCCTGCTCGAGTGTTTCTTAGACATCACGGAACGCAAGAAGTCCGAGGTGGCCCTTCGAGAGAGCGAGGAACGATACCGCAGGCTTTTTGAAATGGAGTCGGACGCTATTTTATTGGTCGACGTCGATACGGGACAAATCATGGATGCAAATCCCGCGGCCGCTGAACTATACGGGTACAGCATTGTGGAGTTGATGGAACTGAGCGCATTGGATGTCTCGGCTGAACCGGAAAAGACGTCCCTCGCGCTCCGGGAAGCAAGGATACAGGTACCTCTCAGGTATCACAGGCGCAAAGGCGGCACGACCTTTCCGGTCGAAATAAGGGGAAGGCGCTCGGACTGGGGGGGAAAAATCGTCCAGCTTTTTGCCATCAGAGACATCAGCGAGCGACTGCAGGCCGAAGAGGAGAGATATAAGCTCGAATCCCAACTGCGCCATTCTCAGAAGATGGAAGCCATTGGGACCCTGGCCGGAGGAATTGCTCATGACTTCAACAACATCCTGGCCGCGATAGTCGGCTACACTGAACTCTGCATTCAGGATGCGCCGCGCGGCAACGGCATGGCCACCAACCTGCGCCATGTGCTCAAGGCATCCTTCAGGGCCAGGGAACTGGTGAAACAGATTCTCTCCTTCAGTCGAAAGGTGGGAGAACAGGAGAGGTCTCCCGTGGACCTTGTACCACTGCTCAAAGAAGCAATCAAACTGATCAGGGCTTCTCTGCCCACAACTATCCAGATTCGTCAGGACATTGCTTCCACTCCCATGATGGCATTGGCGGATTCCACGCAGATCCATCAGGTCCTCATAAATCTGTGCACCAATGCGGCTCACGCGATGGAAGACAGTGGCGGAGTCCTGGAGGTGGGGATACATTCCTTCCTGGTCGATGAGACAACGGCCGCGCATTATCATGACCTGAAGCCCGGTTCATATATCCGGTTAAGCGTTTCCGACACGGGTTGCGGGATGGACAAGGCGACCATGGAGCGAATATTCGACCCTTATTTCACAACGAAGGGGGTCGGGAAAGGAAGCGGACTCGGCTTGGCCGGCGTTCATGGCATCGTCAAAAGCCATGAGGGGGCGGTGAGAGTTTACAGCGAACCCGGCAAGGGGTCGGTTTTCCATGTGTTCATCCCCGCGAGCGAAGGGGAGGCCCAGGCCGGTTCCGGTACATCGGAGGAAATCCGGCGTGGAACGGAGAGAATCCTTCTGGTCGATGATGAAGAGGACATCCAGGATTTGACGCAAAAGCTCCTCGAGCGTCTCGGCTATCAGGTGCTCGCCTTCACCAATCCCGTCGAGGCGTTGGAGCATTTTCGGAAAAACCCGGAACAATTTGATCTGATCATCACGGATTATACCATGCCCCATATCACCGGGGAAAAACTGGCCGGGCAATGCCTGAGCGCATGTCCAACCATTCCTGTTCTCCTGTGTACGGGCTTTAGCGAGAGAATGGATGAATCAAAAGCAAAGGAGCTGGGTGTTCAAGAATTTCTGTTGAAACCGCTTTCCCTGCGGGAATTGGGAGATGCGGTTCGCAGGGCGATTGATTCCCGGCATTCATTGCAGTCATCTTCGAGCAGAAATGGTGTGTGATCCCGAGCTATTCGCCTCGCACGCGCGGCCCCGAAGACAAAATTGAAGGTATGCCCGCGGCGGGGGCAACACCGCGGGCACTTTTCTTCTTTGTAAACGGCCATGTAAAGCAGGTATTCGATGCAGCGTCCCGTGCGGAGCCGCGATCAGAACGGAATATCATCGTCGGGTGCTCCGTGATGAGGAGGCAGTTCCTCCATGGCGGGCCTCCCGCCGGATGGGGCCGGTCGCTGCTCCTGTCCCTGAAAGCCGCCTCCCTGCTGCTGGCCCTGCTGCTGGCCCTGCGGTTGACCCTGGTACTGGCCCTGCGACTGGGACTGCCCCTCGCCGCTTCCAAGCATCTGTATATCCCGAGCTACAATATCCACCGAAAATCGTTTCTGCCCCTGGGCATCCTCCCATTGGTTGCCTCTTATGCTCCCTTCCACAAAAACCAGCCTTCCCTTGGCCAGAAAATTCCCGCAGACCTCGGCCAGCTTGCCGAACGCGACAACGCGATGCCATTCGGTCCGGTCCTCCCAATTGTTCTCACCGGCCTTGATTCTCTCGTTTGTGGCCACGCTGAACCGGGCTACGGCAACCCCATTCGGGCTGTAGCGAATATCCGGGTCCTGCCCCAGTCGTCCCACCAGAATTACCCTGTTAATGGTACCCTTTGAGTCCATCGAATTTCCCCCTTTTCGCGGAAAAGTCCCCCGTGATCTTAATTTCAGGAGATTCTATCTAGCATGAAAAATAGGAAATGCGGCAACTTGCAGGTATTTTTTTTGAACCCTTCCGAGGTTTGAAAAAGGACCAAAACCGTACATAAACTGCATAATTGACTCGCATTCAGAAAGAGTTTACAGTAGAAAACTTAATTTTACCAAATATCTGTTATTAATACTCTTTTTGTTGTACCAAACGGTTGGCGGAAGAACTCTCCAAATGAGAGACGGCAATGAGACAGATACGATCGGCTTTCTTTTACACCATTCTTGCCCTTTCCACCATAATATTGGGGACGTCGGCTGTTCTGGGAGCCTTCGTGAGCCGGAAATGGCCCAATATCATGGCCAGGACGTGGGGCAAGGTTAACTTGTGGGCAGCCGGGGTGAAAGTTGAAATCAGAGGCAGGGACAACCTGGAGCCAAATTCGCCCTATATTCTCACCAGCAATCACCAGGGCTGGTTCGACATATTCGCGGCCCTCGGCTATTTCCCTGTTCCTTTTAGCTGGCTGGCCAAGGAGGAGCTGTTCAAAGTACCGTTTCTCGGGCGCGCCATGTACTCGGCCGGCTATATCCCGATTGACCGCTCCGACCGCAGGAAAGCGCTGATCAGCATGGGGAAAGCGGCGGAGATAATCCGCCAGGGCACTTCCGTATTCATTTTTCCCGAGGGGACAAGAAGCATCGATGGTTCAGTCAGGGATTTCAAAAAGGGAGGCTTCGTTCTTGCCGCAAAATCTCAACAACCCATTGTCCCCATCAGCATCAGCGGTTCATACGACATTTTACCCAAGAACAGTTGGATGATTCATCCGGGGCTTATCCGAATGACGATCGACAAGCCGGTTATGGCTCAAGGCAGCGACGGAAAAAGCCGTGATCTGCTGATGCAGACCGTTCGCGATACGATCCTGAGAAACATGGCCACTGAAGATGCCGGACAGCCTTGCGAGTCCCGGCCTCAATCAACCCAACCGATCGATGAACATGGAGGGGGTTTCACCCGCAATGCATGAGAACCAGGTAAAACCCGCTCTAAAGCTGATACCGATGGGAGGACTGGGCGAAATCGGTCTGAACATGATGGTCGTCGAATATGGTGACACCATTGTGCTTGTCGATGCCGGCCTTATGTTTCCGGAAGACGATATGTTGGGAATCGACATCGTCATTCCCGACTTCTCCTACCTCATCGAAAATCGTCACCGCCTGAGCGCCCTGGTAGTAACGCACGGGCACGAGGATCACATAGGCGCCATCCCCTTCCTGCTCAGGGAATTCCCGCTCCCTATCTACGGGACCCCCCTTACCCTGGCGCTCATCCGGGAGAAACTCCGTGAACATAATCTCCTCGAACGGGCTGAACTCATTAAGGTCAGTCCGCGCGAGGTAGTGAAAATAGGCCCCTTTGAAATCGAGTTCATCCGCGTATGCCACAGCATCCCCGACGGCGTCGGGCTTGCCATTCGCACACCGGTCGGGATCGTCGTGCATTCGGGTGATTTCAAGATTGACAACACTCCCGTGGATGGGAAAAAATTCGATATCGCGCGTTTCGGCTCGTTCGGAGAAGAAGGAGTGCTCGCGCTCCTTTCCGATTCCACGAACGTGGAGCGAGAAGGATATACGATCTCCGAAAAAGAAGTCGGCGCGACTATTCGCCAGATTTTTCAGCAAAAACAGGGACGCATCATAGTCGCGGTTTTTGCCAGCAATCTGCACCGCATGCAGCAAGTCATACATATTGCGAGGGAGTTCGGCCGTAAAGTGCTCCTCAGCGGCAAGTCGATGGTGAACAACGTCGCTATCGCCCGTGAACTCGGCTACATCGATTTCACGCCCGATGACGAAATCACCATTCAGGATCTCCAATACATGTCCGACAACCAGGTGCTGATGCTGACCACCGGTTCCCAGGGGGAACCGATGAGCGCCCTGAGCAGAATGGCTTTCAACGACCACAAGAAATTGAAAATAAAAGAGGGTGACACCATCATCCTCTCATCACGCTTTATTCCCGGCAACGAGCGCACGATCCAGAACATCATCAACCACCTGTGCAGACATGGCGCCGACGTGATCCACGAGCAGGTCAAGGACATTCATGTGTCCGGGCATGCTTACCAGGAAGAATTGAAGATCATGATTAACACCGTTCAGCCGAAGTTTTTTATTCCGGTCCACGGTGAGTACAGGCACCTCGTGAAGCACAGGCAGCTTGCGATTTCGCTCGGGATGGAACCCCGTAACTGCCTTATCGTCGAAGACGGCACCGTCATTTCGTTGTCCGAAGATTCCATCAGTACACAGGAACGCGTTGAAACCGGCAGGATACTGGTTGACGGCAAGGGTGTCGGTGATGTGGGGGGACTGGTCCTGCGCGACCGCAGGCATTTAGCCGAAGACGGGCTGGTGATTGCATCCCTGGTTATCAACAAGGAGACACACGAACTCCTGAGCGGCCCGGACGTGTTCAGTAGAGGCTTTATCCATGAGGAGACGAAGCCTGAAATCATCTATGAGGCGAAATGCATCATCTATGAAAGCCTGGATCGGGTGCTGGCCGAGGAGATGGAACTGGACTGCGTTGCCCTGCAGGAGGAAATTCGCCGCGAATTGAAGCGCTTTTTTAACCGGACCCTCGATAGAAGGCCGGTAATTTACCCTATTGTCGTGGAAATTTAGGGAGCCGGATGGACAGCAAAAGACATGAAATATGGGCATTGTGCGCTTTGACAATCGCCCTGCTCGCTTTTTTCAGCATCCTCTCTTTCCATGCCGGCGATCGGACCATATTCAACTCTTCCGGTCCGGCCATGGCGCCGCGCAACTGGATCGGCACTTTCGGCGCGCACCTTGCCTGGCCCCTTCTTTTCCTGTTCGGAGTGGGCGCCTATGGCCTGACGTTTACCTGTTTCTGGGTAAGCTGGCGCCTGTTCAGCGGTCAGGGATTCGAACACCCCTGGATTCGATTCCCGGGAATCGCGCTTCTCATTGCCAGCACTATTACCCTGGCCGCCCTGCACTGGCCGCGCATGGTTCTTTTCGGCGAGCAATTGGAAACCGGCGGCAAACTTGGTACAGGACTCTCGCATCTCCTCGTCGCTCAATTCTATTCCCCCGGTTCCCACATCCTGCTCTTCGGGATTTTCTTCATCTCGCTTCTGCTGTCCACCCCCTTCACCATTAAGTCGGCATGGAATAAGGCAGTGGACCGGCTCACCCGGGCCTTCGACAGGATCATCGAGCTTTTCGAGGGCACACCCACCGACGATGAGGAAGAGGAAGACGAAGAGGAGTCCGGCGCCGAAGCTTCCCGTACTCCGGCATCCAAGTCCACCGGGAAAGCAAAACCCGACTCGCCCGGCATGGTTTCCGAACCAGTTATAAAGAAACAGGCCAGGAAGGAAGCGTTTTCTCCCAACCCCGAAGCCAATTCGGCGGATGGTAAGTACGCCCTTCCTCCGCTCAGCCTGCTCGACGTTTACGAGACAGAGACCGTAAAACCCGACTGGAAGCGGCTTGAACAAAACGCCTCCATTCTGGAGGAAAAGCTTGCCGACTTCGGCGTCCAGGGCAAGGTTGTAGGCATCAATCCCGGTCCCGTAATCACGATGTTCGAATATGCCCCCGCTCCCGGAATCAAGATAAGCCGGATCGTGGGCCTCTCCGATGATCTTTCCATGGCCTTGAAGGCCACAAGCATCCGCGTCGTGGCGCCTATCCCGGGCAAGGCCGCGATAGGTATCGAACTCCCGAATCTCAAGCGCGAGCTGGTTTCAATAAAAGCTGTTCTCGAAGCCGATGTCTTCACCGCGTCGACCGCCCCGCTGACGCTCGCTCTCGGCAAGGGCATCACGGGGGACCCCGTCGTCACAAACCTCGGCAAAATGCCCCACCTGCTCATTGCCGGCGCTACCGGGACCGGCAAGAGCGTCTGTATCAACTCGGTCCTGAGCAGTCTTCTGTTCCGAAACACACCCGAGGACCTGCGGCTTTTGCTGATCGACCCGAAGAGAATAGAACTCAGCAGCTTCGAGGGTATCCCGCAACTGATCCACCCCGTTGTGACCGACGCCAAAATGGCCACCAGGGCACTTCGATGGGCAGTCGAGGAGATGGAGCTTCGCTACAAACTCCTGGCGGACAAAAACGTGCGTAATATTGAGAGCTATAACAGGGTGCTCGCTCGTGAAAAGCCACCCGCCAAACCGAAAGCACCCGAGCAGGAAGCCCCGGAGGCACTGAAACACCATAGGCTTCCATACATTGTTATTATTATAGATGAACTCGCGGACCTCATGATGGTTGCCTCCCGTGAGGTGGAAGAATCCATTACCCGGCTTGCGCAAATGGCCCGCGCCGCCGGCATTCATCTCATTCTCGCCACCCAGAGGCCTTCCGTGGATGTTCTGACCGGAATAATAAAGGCAAATATCTCGACCAGGATTTCGTTCCAGGTCTCTTCGCGAATCGATTCGCGGACCATTATCGACGGCTCCGGGGCCGAATCGCTTCTCGGGTCGGGAGACATGCTTTTTCTTCCCCCGGGGACCGCCAAGCTCCAGCGCATACATGGAGCGTTCATATCCGATTCGGAAGTCCAACGACTCACCGAACACTGGAAAGCCCAGAAGCTGGTGGAAGATCCCTTGCGCGAGCGGGTCGATTTCCAAGAGGACTCCGGCTCTCCGGACGTTTCCGAAGAAGAACTCGATGAAAAATATGATGAGGCTGTCAACATTGTCATGGAAACCCGTCAGGCCTCTATTTCCATGCTCCAAAGACGACTCCGCGTGGGATACAACCGCGCCGCCCGGATGATAGAAATGATGGAGCAGCAGGGAATAGTCACTCCAACCGATGGCATAAGACCCAGGGAAGTCCTGGGCAAACGCATGAATTAAGGGTCCCGATATGATATTCATTACCTGGTTGGCGAGATTACTCGCCGTTACTCATCCGAACGGGCATATGGCGCATTCTGTCACACTGTTCTTCTCCTCGCCCGGCGGGCTGGCACGCCCCCTTCTCTCCCCGCCATCGCGCGGCTCCAACGCTGTTCTCCCCCCGGTTTCTCCATCCAACCGGACACTCGCATGCATCCTGGCGGCCGGGTTGGTCTGCGCCTGCCTCTTTTTCACGGCGGGCTCCGCCTCAGCGGCCGGGATATCGATCGGCGAAATCCTGAACAAGACCGAAGCCAGGTATCAGCAGATCCAGGCATTCACCGCATCATTTCGCCAAACCACCACATCCTCGGCTGCCGGCACACTGACGCCAGGAGAAGCTTCCGGTAGGCTCTACTACGCCAAACCCAGGCAGATGCGCTGGGAATACGACAAGCCGGAGTTGCAGGTTTTCACGGCGAACAATCACTTCGCGTGGCTGTATGTACCTTCCGATAACCAGGTATCCCTTTTCGACGCCGGCAAGCTGTTTGCCTCACCTCTCGCACAGACATTTTTCGACGGGGCTGTCGGCCTGAAGAACCATTTCGACGTCACACTCGATGCCGCCCAGTCCACCAAGGGCTCCGCCGTATTGAAACTTGTTCCGAAACAGGAAGATCCCACCGTTAAACTGCTTTTCCTCTGGATCGACCTGCAATCTTATCGGATAACCCGGATCGACAGTCAGGATCTTCTCGGAAACACCAACAAGATTATCTTGGAGTCGCTTGCACAAGTCCCGAATCTGGACCCCAGACTCTTCCACATGGAGATTCCACAGGCCACCACCGTCACCGACGCCGAGGGACAAACCCTCACGGCGCCGGAGGTCGAACAACTGAAGAGCAAAATTGCATCCGGGAAACCCTGATCTACGGGTTTGCTCGGGAATAGAGAATCAGATATGCGTCGCAACGCTTTGTGCACTGAATAACCGTCATGACACAAACACAGCTTCCCCTGGTTGCCATTACAATGGGAGACCCCGGCGGGATCGGGCCTGAAGTAATCGTCAAGGCCTTTGCTTCACCCGATATGTTCAAACACTGCCGTCCTTTCGTCATCGGGGACAGGCTGACCATGCAGAGGGCTGTCGGAACTCTCGGGGCCGCACTCTCAATCCTGCCCGTCGAGGATTCCGAAACCCGCCATATCCCCTGCTCTTCCTCGATGATCCCGCTCCTTTCAATGGGAAATCTTTCCGAAGCCGACATTGACTACGGCCGCCCATCTCCAGCCGCTTGCAAGGCGACCGTGGCCTTCATCGAAAGAGCCCTGGAAATTGCCCTTTCCGGGAAAGCCGATGCTATCTGCACCTGCCCGGTAAATAAGGCGCAACTGCATGCAAACGGATTTCCCTTTCCCGGGCACACCGAGTTCATTCGCTTTATGGCGGGAGCGGGCGATGTCGTCATGATGCTCGCCGGGCCGAAGCTCAGAGTCGCCCTGGCAACCATCCACGAACCTCTGGCCAAGGTGCCCGCTCTTTTGACAAAAGAGCGCCTCCGCGGCACGATTCGGATCACTGCGCAGGCCCTGCGGAAGGACTTCGGAATCGTCTCGCCGCGTATTGCCGTTGCCGGTCTCAATCCTCATGCGGGCGAAGCCGGAAAATTCGGCCGGGAGGAACTGGAGATAATCCAGCCCGTTGTCGGTGAATTCGCGGACAGTTCTCATTTCCGCATCAGTGGTCCATGGCCTGCGGACACTCTTTTTTACCGCGCCTTTTCCGGGGAGTTCGATGCCGTTGTCGCCATGTACCACGACCAGGGCCTGATCCCGGTGAAGCTCGCTCATTTCAACGACGCGGTAAATGTGAGCCTGGGACTTCCGATCGTCCGGACCTCCGTGGATCATGGGACCGCCTATGACATAGCCGGGTCGGGCAAGGCGGACCCCGGCAGCCTCATGGCGGCGATCCGGCTGGCGTCTTTCATTGCCGAAAACAGGCTGCGATACAGGGCGGAAAGCGAAAGCACGTAGGCTGTGACCATGGCCGACAATCATATAATCATACGAGGGGCTCGGCAGCACAACCTCAAGAATATAGACATCGAGATCCCCCGAAACAGGTTCGTCGTTATCACCGGTGTAAGCGGGTCCGGCAAGTCCTCGCTCGCGTTCGACACCCTGTTTGCCGAAGGCCAGAGGCGGTACCTCGAAGCGCTCTCTACCTACGCCAGACAACTCATCGGCCGCCTCAATGCCCCGCTGGTGGATGAAATCGAGGGACTGAGCCCATCCATTGCCATCGAACAAAAGGGACTCCCGTCCAACCCCAGGTCAACAGTCGGTACCCTTACCGAAATTCTCGACTACCTGCGCCTGCTGTTCGCACGGTTGGGAACGCTGTACTGCCCCAAATGCAACCTTCCGATCCGAGCCTGGACTATTGCCGAAATCCTCAAGGACCTGATGCACACCCTGCCTCGCGGCACTCGCCTTCTGGTTCTCGCCCCCCAGGGCGCCGTCGCGGAAAAAGGTTTGCCCGGACTGCTGAAAAGGCTCAGGCGCGACGGATTTGCACGCATCAGGACAGAAGGCAGGGTTTTCGAACTTGATCCGCCTCCGCTTCTTCCCCGCCGCCCCGAGTACGGAATAGAAATTGTCGTGGACCGGCTCGTGCTCGATGATGAACGCGCAAGACGAATCACCGATTCCCTTGAACTGGCCCTTCGGCTTGGCAAGGGAGTTGTCGGGGTTGCGACGCCGGACGGACTCGAAAAGTTCTACGGCGAATCCCCCCGGTGCGCTTCGTGTGGCTACAGTGCACCCGAACTCACACCCAGCCTGTTCTCCTTCCACCACCCGACGGGGGCTTGCCCGGTCTGTAAAGGTCTCGGGCACGTGGGGGAAAATGAAGAGATAAGCATCAACCAGGAGGACGCCCCGGCTGCCTCCACGTCGGAATCCGGAGAACAGCCGCCCCGGCTCCCTGTTTCCGACATGCCCGCCTGCCCCGCCTGCTCCGGGACGCGTCTCAACGAGACCGCACGCTCCGTGAGGCTGGGCCGACTTTCGATCGCGGAAGTCTGTCAAATGGCGCCCTCGGGTGTCATGCAATGGTTACAGGAGATCAAACCCGAAGCCGGCTATGAGCAGATCGCGGAACGGCCCATAAAGGAAATTCGCAACCGGCTGAGAGGACTTGAAGAACTGGGATTGCCCTATCTCACGCTGGACAGGCCGACAAATACCCTTTCCGGGGGCGAAGTTCAGCGGGTTCGCCTGGCCCACCAGATCAGTTCCACACTTTCGGGAGTCTTATACGTACTCGATGAACCCAGCATCGGCCTGCATCCACGCGACCATCGCAGGCTCCTCGACGTCCTGCTGCGTCTTCGTGACGGCGGAAACAGCCTCATAGTCGTTGAGCACGACCGGGAGACAATCATGGAGGCCGATTTTCTCATCGATATGGGCCCGGGGGCTGGAACACAAGGGGGGGAGATCATCTTCTCCGGTCCCCCGTCCCTCATAGGAGAATGCGCGGCCTCTCTCACGGGAGACTATCTCACCGGAAAAAGAAAAATCCCCGTCCCCAGGCGCCGTAAGACGCACTTGGGCGGCTATATTCGGCTGGTTGGAGCAAAAGGTCGAAACCTCAAGGACATCACGGTCGATTTCCCCTATTCGTGCATGACCTGCGTTACGGGGGTTTCCGGGTCCGGCAAGAGCACATTGGTATTGGACACGCTTTACCGTGCCCTGGCAGGCGGGATTTACCACGTCGAAACGCACCCGGAGCCATTCACGAGACTGGAAAACGCCGAAAGGCTGCGAAAAGTAATTCTGGTCGACCAGTCCCCTCTCGGCAAAACACCCCGTTCCACACCATCCACCTACACCGGTGTCTTCAGCCTGATCAGGCAGCTTTTCGCGCGAGTCCCCGAAGCCCGCGCCCGCGGCTATACCGCCACGCGTTTTTCGTTCAACGCCAGGGGGGGACGATGTGAGCATTGCCGGGGGGAGGGTCTCCAGCGGGTAGAGATGCTCTTTCTGCCCGACATCTATGTCATTTGCCCGGCGTGCGAGGGAAGCCGCTACAACCGGGAGACCCTCGACATTGTCTACAGGGGTCACTCGATTGCATCCGTTCTCGATATGACCGTTTACGAAGCAGCGGCTTTCTTTGAGAACTTCCGGAATATACGCGACAAACTGGACACGCTTATCGAGGTCGGAATGGGATATATCCGGCTCGGCCAGGCCGCGACGACACTTTCGGGCGGAGAGGCGCAACGAATAAAGCTGGCCGCCGAACTGAGTCGCCGGGGCCACGGAAGCGCCCTCTACATCCTCGATGAACCCACGACCGGGCTGCACTTCGAAGACATCCAGAAGCTTTTGCACGTACTCAAAAGGCTTGTTGACCAGGGAAACACCGTCATTGTCATCGAACATCACACCGACGTGATCAAATCGGCTGACTTCGTGATCGACCTCGGTCCCGAGGGCGGAAACGCGGGCGGCTATGTGGTAGCCGTGGGAACTCCCGAAGAGATTGCACGTTCCAGGGATTCTCACATGGCGGAGTATCTCCGGAAGGCACTGGATATCGAATAGGATTTCCCCGCGTCCGGGGCCGCCGGATTCACAGCCGGTGGGGCACTCACCCCCTGATACCTCAAAGCCTTTCGAAATCACGCGGTTCGCTTGATCTTGCCGGCGCCGCACCTATTTTTTTCTATAACGGATTGACATTTATTCGCTAATGTCGTTTTATTGCCACTTTGATGTCTTAGCCAATTTACGGCCGGTCAGCCACCGAAGCGATGCCGGCGCCTCAAATTCGAATCCGTGGAGGAGCAGATGACTTTTTTTGGTATTGCGTATGCCGCCGAGGCATTCGCGCAGGACGGTGCTGGAGCGGCAGGCATGTTGAGTTTGGGCAATCCTCTTTTCCTGATGCTCGCTATGCTCGGTATTTTCTACTTTCTCCTGATCCGCCCCCAGCAAAAGAAGCAAAAAGAGCTCAAAATGATGCTCTCCAATCTCCAAAAAGGGGACCTGGTTTTCACGATAGGTGGTATCCACGGGAAGATTACGGGGCTGTCGGATGCAATCGTGACCCTGGAGATTGCCGACAGGGTTCGCGTGAAGCTGAACCGCAGTGCTATCGCCGGTTTGCTTGCCAAAGGCGAAGTGATCGAGAAGGAAGCCGAAAAGGAATAAATGCTCCATCCGGAAGCAGGCCAGCCCAGGATTTGGCTTTTCTCTCGAACAGGGTGAACCTTCTACCGATGCTGATTTAAGATTTCCGGATGTTTCCCGCTGAACTTTGAGAGTATGGCCGGCTCCCGAGCAGCCCTTTTTTCGCGGAAGGCTCCCGGCATGATTTATACCACCGGAAATTGTTGGAGGAATCATTGAAGAATATAGGCATGCGCGCGGCACTGAGCATCGTAATTCTAATCGCGGGAATCATCTTGCTTGTTCCCAGCTTTACTCCCACTCTTCCACCCGGGTGGACTAAAGTCTTGCCGAAAGAGAAGATAAGGCTCGGTCTGGACCTCCAGGGCGGTATTCACCTGGTGCTGGAAGTAGAGGCGGACAAAGCCGTCGAGACCTCGGCGGAAAGATTCGCGGAAGAAATTAAAGACGCCCTGCGGACTCAGAAGGTTGGCTTCACAAGGGTAGCGAGAACGGGAAAATGGGACATCGAAATCCTTCTCCCCGGCGCCGAGCAACAGAATGAACTACGTCAGATGATGGAAAAAGACTTTCCACGGCTGAAGTGGGTAAACGGCGAGACCACCGACGAAGGCTCCAAGGTTTACTTCACTCTGGACGAAAAGGAAGTCAACAACATACGCAGACAAGCCATCACCCAGGGTCTCGAGACTATCCGAAACCGTATAGACCAGTTTGGCGTCAGTGAGCCTGACATACGGCCCGAGGGTGAGGAACGCATTATCGTCCAGCTTCCCGGTATCAAAAACCCCCAGGAAGCAATCAACCTTATCGGAAAGACAGCGGTTCTCGAATTCAAGCTGACAGCCGAAAACATCAGTGACCAGGACATGCGTGAGGGGAAACTGCCCGCGGGCGTCAAGGTCTATCCCATGCGCTCGGGCGAACGCGCCGGCCGTCAGGGAGAGTCCCGCATAGCCCTTGAGGACAAAACGCTTCTGACCGGACAGTACATCACGGATGCAAGGGTCGAGATCAGCTCCCGTGGCTTCGGCGGTTCACAAATCGCCATGGAATTCGATCCTCAGGGCGCGCGCCTTTTCGAGCGCGTCACGGAGGCGAATGTTAACCGCGGTCTCGCCATAGTCCTCGACGGAGTGGTTTACTCCGCCCCGCAGATCAAGGAACGTATCGGTGGCGGCAGGGCGGTGATCACTGGATCATTTACCGACGAAGAGGCCAAGGTGCTCGCCATTGCACTGCGCACGGGCAGGCTTCCCGCCCCGGTGAAAATCCTCGAACAGCGCACGGTCGGCCCCTCCCTGGGAGCGGATTCGATTACGAAAGGCCTTCTGGCCAGCTTGGTAGGCAGTATCGGAATCATCATCTTCATGTTTGTCTATTATAAGATGTCCGGACTTATCGCCAACCTGGCACTCGTGATGAACATCATGCTGGTGCTTGCGGCGATGGCCGTGATCGGCGCGACCCTCACACTTCCGGGTATTGCCGGTATCGCCCTCACAATTGGAATTGCCGTCGACGCGAACGTGCTCATATACGAACGAATACGAGAAGAACTCCGTCTGGGAAAAACGCCCCGGGCAGCGGTAGACACGGGATACTCCCGTGCCACCATTACCATTATGGATTCCAACATCACCACCCTCATCGCAACACTCGTGCTTTACCAGTTTGGAACCGGCCCGATCAAAGGTTTCGCGGTTACCCTCAGCATCGGTCTTGTCGCAAACCTTTTCACGGCAATCTTTGTTACCAGGGTATTTTTCGACTATCTCCTGACTGAGCGGCGGGTAAAAGAGTTGAGCATCTAGCCGGAGGCACAAGGTAAAAATTCATGGAACTTATAAGGCCCAATATCAATATCAATTTTGTGGGGTTTCGCCACAAGGCTCTCGTAATCTCCGGCCTGATTATTCTCGCCGGACTCTGCGCCCTGCTTTTTCGCGGCGGACTCAACATGGGGGTCGATTTCGCCGGCGGCACCCTGATCCAGATCAAGTTCAACAAAGCCACCAATCCCGATGAGATCCGGAAAGCGCTTGAGGGAACGGTTACTCAAAGCACCATCCAACAAATCGGCAACGCTGCCGACAATGAATACCTCATCCGTACGGAGGCCGTTCACGAACAGCTTCAAAGCCTCTCCAACAGAATCGAGGAGGAGGTCAGCAAGACCTATGGTCCCGGACAACTTGTTCGCCGGGTCGAAATGGTCGGAGCAAAAGTCGGGCACGACCTCAGGCAAAAGGCTCTTTTTGCTCTCTATTATTCACTGCTCCTCATCTCCATATACATATCCGGTCGGTTTGAGTTCCAGTGGATAAAAAGCCTCATCATGGGCGGCGTCCTCGTTGTTGGCGTTTATCTGATGGAGGCGATCGGTCTCGATGCCGTCTATCTCACCATCGGTGCCCTACTGGTTACCCTGGCTCTGTGTTGGGTACTCAAACTTCCGTATGCACTCGGCGCCCTGCTGTCGCTGGTCCATGACCTGATCGTCGTGGTGGGGATCTTTGCCCTTTTTAATAAGGAGTTTACGCTCGAGGTCCTGGCTGCCCTACTGACCCTCGCGGGCTTCTCGCTCAACGATACAATTGTTATCTATGATCGTATCCGCGAAAACCGGGGTAAGGACAGGAAGGTCAAGTTTGAGGAAATGGTCAACATCGCGATTAATCAGACTTTGAGCAGAACCATTCTGACCTCTACAACCGTTTTCTTTGTCATACTCTGCCTTTTTCTGTTCGGCGGAACGGTAATTCATGATTTCAGCTTCGCAATGCTGATCGGCATCATTACCGGGACCTATTCCACGGTCTTTATTGCCAGCCCGATCCTCATTGTCTATGACACCTTTTCGCGAGGCAAACCGCGAAAAGCAGTAAAGAAAGCCGCGGCAGCCACGCGTTAGACTAGAGGCTTTCAACAGCAAAACACAGTCCTATATCGAAGCGGACTGGAAGATTATTGAGATTCTTCCGGTCCGCTTTTTTCTTTAGCCCGAATTATTCATGGCCTTCTGAAAAGAAGCGAAAAAAGCCCTGTATCGACCATGCGTTAGCTGGATTTTCCACCTCAGCTTCGACCGGTAGTGTGTTGTTATCGGCCCAAAATCGCTTCAACCCCCGAGCATCGCGTCCTTATCGGGCTTTACGGGCGCGGACTGCGATTCATGAATAATGCGGGTCAGGCGCTTTTCCAGGGCTTGGCTCCCGCTTACCCACCATGCGAATCGTCGGCATGACCCGCCCATTTGTCCCCTTCGCCGCCTTCTGATCCTGAGCATGCCAACCGTGTTGTTTCCGATCGCCGGGGCCCGCGCATAGCGTTTTCTGAACTGTGACTGTTCCAAGGCAATTTACTCTTTTCGCCTGATCTCCGCTACGGGCGGGCGGGCGAGAAAACCCAAAACCGACATACCCTCTATTGCATCACCCAAACCGCCATATTCCTGAAATCGGACAGTATTGTCCTGGTTACCGAGGTCTTGAGAAAACTCCAGACCCCCTGCGGCTGAGAATGTCCCAGACCAACAATGCCTATGGCATTTGACGCGCACCAGGCCAGGATTTCGTGGGCTGTGTCACCCATCCCCGGGATGAGGGCTATCCGGATGCGGCTCTCCGGGATGCCGTTATCCTTGATTATGTCAGCCGACTTCGTCAGGTAAGGCATCACCTCCCGTCCCGCCGGAGTTCTGGACCAGGCCGCCAGAGTTTCACCCGCCTCGGCAAATGAACATGCGACGGGGGTGGCCAACGACCTGGCAACGTGCAGGAGGGATATCTCGGCATCGGTTTCCGAAAGCATGTATGCGGTGTGGTCGGCTATGCGAAGCGTAGCCGACTCGCTGTAGATGCATATAGCCGCATCCATCCGTGCCGCTTCTCCCTCGTTAAACCAGATTGGACTTGTGAGGCAATGCCGCAGCAACGCGGAGGTCGAGTCTCCTTTCAGGAAACCCTCCAGGCTGCTCGAAACTCTTTTCTGAACCAGTATCGCATCAACCTTCCTCGTGTCGGCGAGTAGGCAGGCGTGCTTTGCAACCGTCATCTCCTTCTGCTGCACATGTTCTACAATGAGTTCCCGCGAGAATCCGGCCTTGAGCAATGCCTCTCGCGCCGCATCGAAAATGCGCCGAGTGGTCTGTTCCCGCAGGGACATAGCCTCCCGCCGCCTCCTTGCCATTTCCGGGGAGTCCACGATACCGCCTGAGTAAGCCGGGGACAGGGCCGGCAAGAAATAGCTGAGGATGAGATTGACGCTGACGGGCGGATAGAGCCTGCTCAGGAACTCCACCGGCCGAAGCGATTCCAGGGTCCCATCTATCGGAAGCAGAAGACATTTACTCGGGCTTGACATCGGAGAAATCCCTTTGCCATGGATAGTTAAAAACAATGGCGCCTTCGCGCGCCCCCCTGCCTCTTATATCAGAGGAAATAACGGTCCAACAAAGATGAGTCCTGTGGGATAGGCGCGCAAGGATCCATGCGAAGATGCGTTCAGGATGCTATGTTTCAAGCTCAAAAAGAGCGGAGCAATGGTTCTCATTGACTTAAAGCGCGGATAACCGATTTTGAGGAGTGCTCAAGTGCTTGAACATTATCTTTTCCGAGCAGTTCGTGATGCGGCTCGATTTCAAAACTGCCTTCAAACATTCTGAATCAGCGCTTATGGGAATGGCTCCCCCCGCTATTCATGCTTTTAAAGAACAGATTGTCCCCTCCATGCCATCTTGAGTGCGGCCCGGTATTGAATGAGAAATGGCAGGCAGAGAGTTCGATTCCGTTCTGATGGAGACAACCAAAGGCTTTGGGGTCATATGGTAGAGAGACTGCCGCTCACCGCAGCATACCCTCTTTGAGAAGGATGGATACCAGTTCTTTGCAGTCACCGGCAACCCAGTCCGCGCCAGCACGGGAAAGTTCCTCCCGCGACACATTGCCGCTGCCGACTCCGGCGGTGAGCACCCCCGCGGCCTTGCCGGTCTCTATGTCAATGCAGTGGTCCCCCACCATGAGAGCGGTTGCGGGGCCCGCCCCAATGACCTCCAGTGCGCGCAAAAGGTGAGCCGGATCGGGCTTTGGGCTGCGAACGTGATCTCGCGCAAGGAAGCAATGGCAATAATCCAGGATGTCGGGGAAGACGATGCGCACGGCGGCATCGCAATTCCTGGTTATCACGGCTGTTTTGATGTT
>JBDKTY010000240.1:0-5639 GCA_039679945.1 Syntrophobacter sp.
CGCGGCTGGAGATCCCGATGCCCTCGGATATCGAACACTTCCGAGCCGTCCAGCCCCAGGGGTTCGCGGCTCTGTCCGGTTTCATTTCATCGGTGTTTATGGTGATGGTCGCCATAGTCTCCCCGGATATAGTCGCTCCACTGCCGGGACGCACGGTCCATCACTTTTTGGCGATATTCGTAAGTGCTCCGGATTATGTCGTTTATTTCCTGGTTCGTCTGCGCGATGTACCAGCTCCGGTAAAGCTCGGGGCTGCAGCAATAAGGGTACGGAGCAGTGTAGTATCCCCTGTACTGGGAATAATACCCTCCCGCGGAATTGCATCCTCCACAAGAGGCAGCGCCGTATCCCTGGCATGGAGCGGAATAATGTCCATAATTGCCTTCCCCAAAGGCTGCTCCTGCTGTCAAAAGAACCGCCAGCACAACCACATACAATGTTTTCAGACCCATTTTCCTTCTCCTTGTTTGGTCTTTTAATTACTTGGACAGGGAGAAAAGAAAAAAGTTCCCTTTATGCGGCGATTTTTTTGCGCGCCTTCCGGCACCGAGCAAATGGGTGGCATTTTGCCACGGTCTTTGCCCTGATCAACTTTTCGGAAACACTCTGAATGCCTCCCGAAGCTGGTACAGAATGGGTTCCATGGAGAAACGAGTAATTGAGATTTTTTCAGAATTTTTTGCAATAATTGCATAGCCCACCAGGTTGCCGGACACCCAACCGGATCGCGAGGGTATGCTGTCCCGGCAGTGGTCAGGGACCTCCCGGAAAAAACATAGCATCATTCATTCCCGGGATTGGACGGCGGTTGCGATGCCGCAATGCTTCCGGCCGGCTATAATCGACCCATAAGTGAATAGGGCGCTTCCTTGGACCTGCACTACTACATCAACACGTTGCGCAAATTTTGGATTTTCATGGAGGGGCTATACCCGGTCCTGAGTCGGGTCAGACAGAGGGCGGGAACCGCGGCATCCCGCCTCGACGCGTTCGGTGTGAAAGAGTTTTCCAAACGACGGCTTGAAAGCCAACGCGGTAAAGCCCTGAAGGGCGTTGGCGAAGATTTGTATTGGAGGGATTTGAGCCGCGAACGTGACATCCTGGCCGGCCTTTCCCCGGAATCCCAACTAGTGCTTCGTCCGGTGTTCCTTCTGAGCGTAGTCTTGTGCTTCATGCTGCCATTAACTCTGCTGTTGCCATATCCAGCCCTGGCTCCATCGGCAATTACCGGCGCGGGCGGGCCGGTAGCCGGCTGGTCCGCGGTGCTCTGGATGCTTGCAACGGCCATGGCCTGGGGCTGTCTGCTGGCCGGCGCCGGGTCCGCCAACCGGCCGGCCGTCGTTTTAGCAGCCGACCTCTACTTGTTTATCATGGTGATAATGAGCCCGGCAGGCTCCAGGCTGAACTTCATACCCGCTTCAACCGTGCTTCTCACGGCAGCCGTTTGCGAGCGCCGCATGAAAAGTCCGGGGCTTCGGAACAAATGCGCGGGATTGATGATGGGCCTTCTCATTGGGATCCCATGTGGCGTCTTTTTGTGGAAATCCCTGCCGCTCTGGACCATGAGCACGGAAGTGAGCCTGGTCGGCAGACTTGTGCTTGGCGGAATGCTTGGCCTGCTCGCATTCCTCCTTGGGCGCACCGATGAAGCGCATTCAAGGATCCAGGCGCTTACGGCCTTTTTATTGCCGATTCACCGAATGGTTTGGACTGCCGGCGCTCTGACGCTTCTCTTTCTATCGGGCCTCGTATTTTCCATGGATTTCGGCTTATTTGCCGAAGTGCTGCTTAGAGGTGAACGCTATCTGACCAGCTTGTTCTGGCCTGCCTGGTATTTTATAGGAGTAGGAATCATCTTCAGGCTCCTCAAGAACAGCGACATCATGACGAGAGCCATTCAGGACATTATTCGCCCCTCTCTGTTCATTCCGATTACTCTCATGTTGCTTGCCGTCGCCCTTGCGATGACTCTCTCGTACAATCTTATTATGTTCACCGACCTGAATCTGTGGCCAGAGTGGGTCTTGCTGGCTGCGTGGAAGATCTACAAAGCCACCAGGTACGCTCTTTGGGACAACCCGATGTATTCGTTTTCCCTGGAACTCATGACCTGGGTTTTTGTCTTCGACCTGCTGGCCGTAGCCTGGCTCGCGATGAAAAGGATGCTCAATTCCGAACGGGTGGCGGGCCTGCTGTTTTACACAGTGCTTGCCTGGTTTGTTGTTTTGGAATACTACTTCGAGAGCTTCAGTCTGACCTGGTCAAATCGTTATTCCGTCTTCCTCCTGTTTCTCTCTTCCCTCTGGCTTCTCTGGTTCTTCATATCGCTGGGGTTGCGCAAGAGCACGAACTCCTCGCCTCTGTGGCCCGCATCAGCCAGGCTTCCCATATACGGAGCCGTGTTGCTTTTCACTCTGCTCCTGCTCCATGCCAGGACCGCCATCCGGGATTTCTCAGTCGTCAATGAATTCTTCTTTTTCCTTTTTCGAGGAGTTATCGACGTCGGTCTGCCATACGTTCTTTATGTTTACGCGGGACGGAGGCTTGGAGAGCTTCCCGTACCACTCAGCCGTCTTTTTGTGTTTTTCTGCCTCGGGGGAGCGCTCACCATTCCGCTGACAGTCATGGACAAGCTGGCGATGGTCAACTGGTCCTGGCCGGCATTGCAGGCCATTGTGGACGCACAGTATGAGCAACTGATGGTCCAGGGGCTTTCGCCGGCCAACCAGGCCGCTGTTTTGCCCATGGACTGGATTGCCGCTCGTGCGCTCCTCGTGATGGCCATTCTCCTGATTTCGGCCGTCGGCGTTAAACGGACGAACACCGGCCGCCCCGAGTGCACCGCGCGCGTTCTTTTCTTTGTCACTGCACTGGCCATGGGGCTTGCCGCATTTTCCAATACACTCATCGTTCTGCCGTTTGTGCCACCGCGCCTTGAATTGTTCTATCGCCCACTGCATCAGTCTCTCATGTTGGACCACGATCTTTTCTTTTTATTCCTGGCCTACAACATCCCGGCATTGATTCTTGCCCTTTCCCTTACCATCCCGAAAGGCCGTTTCGCGCTGCTCCAGGCTGCCGGGCTGATTGCGGCCGGCATGACCCACCTTGGTTTGAGGCTCATCTGGCCGGCCTACAAATACAGTCTCCTGTCCACGGGTCTTGCGGACACTCTCGTAATAGGAGGCATCGCCCTGTTCGTTCTTCTGATCTATCGGGCACGCATCCGGCTTGATAGCGGACAGCCGTCAACGGCAGTCGAGACAGTTGCCGTTGCAACCGCGGCGCCGGCCAATGGGTTCACCGGGATTCCCGCCGCTGTTACGGGACTCCAGGGAGCCGCCCCCACGGGGCCGGTAGTGGGGCCTGTTGCACGGATCGTGTTCGTTGTCGCGGGCTCGGCTATCTTTTCCGGAGTCGCCCTGTTCCAGTGGCACACCGGACATTTCGTCCCGAATGCGGAGCCGGGAAAGGCCTCGGAAACCCGGGGAGTCGGGCGTTCACCCGGACCGGCCTCTCCTCGAATCGGACTCCCTGCCGGCTTCCTTTTTCAAAAAGTACCCGGCCTGCCCGATAAGCTGCCCCTGAGCGCAGCGTGGGTCCCGGTGCCATCCGAGAAGCTCCCGCCAAAGGTAAAGGCCATGTTCATCCGCAAGGAAAAAGGCGAATGGAAACCGGTTCTTTCCGTAGGCCTGGAACCTTCCACTGGGGGGGATTTAAAAGAAATCCTGGGTAAACTCGAGGAACAACTGCGGAATGAAGCGGGCCTGAATTACCGGCGGATACGCATGGAAGACTGGGGTCACATCTTCCCGGGCGCACTGGCGGAAGACTATCACCTGGACGTGGGCGGTCCCGAGGGGCGGGTATTCCATCTCATGGCCACAAAAGTGTTGCTCTCTCAAGCCGGCGGAACGGCGGCAGTTCTAACGGTCACCTGCGAACCCGTCGATTGGGAGGCAATCCGGGCTGAGCTGATACAAACAGCTCAACTTTTTTCAGGCTCCGGCATTCGTCCGGAATGATGTCTGGTTGCGGCCCACGAGCTTTGATACGGATTTGCTTTCAAGATTGCATCTCCACACAAAAGGCCGACATTCCGATGAGTGGCCCGTTCATGCTTCGATACCTCTCAATAAACAGTTCTGAAGAGTGAGCAACATCAAGGGCATACATGGTCACCATATCCTACACACCTTCATTCCCGCGAAAGCGGGAATCCAGGGCTTTTCTCACCCATCGCAAGCAGAAGACTGGATCCCGGCCTTCGCCGGGATGCCAGCGGGTGTGTACCCCGTTCACCCTGAGCCCGTCGAAGGGTAGAACGGGCCAGGATTGAGCGGTCGAAAGCTGTTTTCTGTCTGCGCCTTACCACGCGGCTCTCAATGCAGCCCTTCCTCAAAAGTCAGCCCATAAATGGATGACCAGTCGTCCCGAAACGGGCTCAACTCCATCTCGTGGGCGTGATAGAGTCTCCATCTGACCGCCTCGGAACTTACATTTTCAAAGGTATAGGGGTGGGTGGCCGCAAACCACTTCCGCGTGGCTTCCTTTGTTCTGTTTTCGTGCAGAGCGCTCAAAAGGAGATTGGTTGAAAGGCAATGGTATCCGATCCCAAGGCCGCGCCGAACCTCGTCGATCCTGTCGATGCTCCGGAGCGTGTGGGCGACCTTTTCCTCCCACGCGGGTCCGTTTACTTCGTCGAACCCCACGAACGAACCCGCCCGGGAGCGGATTTTTATGCCATATTCCTCCGGGCGGGAAACGATTGCGGAACCTTTCTGAAGAAAGAAGGGATTGATCCTGATACTGTCGATATACTCTCCGTGGCGTTTCAGGAAAAGACAAATGGCTTCGATATCCTCTTCGGTCTCCCGAGGGGCGCCTACGATGAGACTTGCCTGCACCCACAGCCCCTCCCGGTGGGCGCGCTGAAATGAGAGCGCCGCCTGCTCGGCGGTAAAGTGCTTGTTGAGCACTTTAAGCATCTTTCCCGTGACGGTCTCCAGGCCGAACCGGGCGACGCGGCAACCGGCGCCGGCCATTGCCTTGAACAGATCCGGGTCCCTGACGTCCGGGTAAACGTAGGTATACCATTCCAGCCCCAGGTCCCGGGACTCCAACTCCCTGAGTATCCGTAGCGAAAACTTTTCGTCGATGTTCACCGCGTTGGTGATCATCCCGAAAAGCCTGGTGTCATGCTCGATTGACAATTCCCTGATTTCGCGGGCAACCTTGTCGGGGGACTTGCGGCGGTATTTCTTCTGGAACCGGGTGCAGAAACTGCAGTGCCGGTTGCACCCCTGGTCGATCTGGTACTGGAGAACCAGGTATTCCCCCGCCGTCCGATACATGGCTTTGAGAGACCGCTTGTAGCGGGCAACCAGGTCGGCGGAGAAAAAAGGCTTGGGCAGGCTGTCCATGGGGTCCTCCCCGGAATATATCCGGGAGCCGTTGCCGCGGTTGTTTCCATCCGCGGCATCCCGGCAGAAACGCGCAAGCTCCACACCGTCGAAGCCGGTAAACAGAGCATCGAAGATGCCCTGTTCGGCAATCCAGGGGGCGTGATCGTGAACGAAAAGCCCCCCGGCCGCGGTCGGAATTCCCTTCTCCCTCAGAATGCCCGCCATGATCGTCGC
>JBDKTY010000241.1:0-108737 GCA_039679945.1 Syntrophobacter sp.
AGAACAACTGAGGAGAGAGGACCGCGCAAGGAATACAATTTGACGGATTAAACGTTTTCTTGCTTTCACCGTGCAAGGGAAAGGAATCCCTGGGAAAGAAGCGTCAGAGCGATACCGCTTTGGCCGAGTGGATTCACTGCCGTGGGCGCTCTGGCCTTTATGAACAAGATAGACTTCTCTACGAGAGGGGTGGAATGATCTAAGGTATACCGGAAGAACTCATGGTTAAATAGGAAGAAGACTACCAGGTGCACCCGCATTCATGCCAGGCAACAAACAGAACCTGCTGGACAAGGCAATCGGAAGTCAACGCCAACGGCTCCGACCTAATTGATTCTTTCATTTAGCCGTGGATGTAAAATGCTGGAGAGGTGCATGCCACCGAGTATTTTCACTCAATATGGCAATTTCATCATTCGGTGAAAACACTTTATTAAATGAAAAAACTCTTGGAAATAGCAAGAATTCAGGAATATACTGCTCTTCACCAGACGGTGGAGAGAGGTTAGATGAAATTATCAGGTAAAGAACTTATCGACAAAGCAGAAAATGCCATTCGAGCCTGCCTTGAGAACGTCCCTTTTGTCAAAATCAACGAGATCCGCGGGCAAGCCGAGCCAAGTAACCTTCGGCCTGATCTCTGGATAAGACTGACCGTACCTTACGGAGAGCAGGATCTTATCGCTGAGGTGAAAAACAACGGTGAACCTCGATTTGTTCGAGAAGCCGCGGGCCGATTACTCAGGTACCGGTACTCAGCGCCTCCCGGAACTTATGGAATCGTTGTCGCCCCGTTTATTTCTCCCAGATCGGCGGAAATATGCACTGAGGAGAAAATCGGCTATGTCGACCTGAGCGGGAACTGCCGTATCTCATTCGGCCAAGTCTATATAGAAAAGAAGGAGCAGCCGAATCTGTTTTCTGAAAAAAGAAACCTTCGCTCGCTATATTCCCCCAAAGCGGAGCGGGTTCTGCGAGTCCTTCTCACCAACCCCCATGGGTGCTGGAAGTTACAGGACCTTGCCAATGAGGCTAAAGTCAGCTTGGGGCAAGTTTCAAAGGTCAAAAGCCTCCTCGGCGATCGGGAATGGATAGACCCCGAGCATGGTCGAATGCGGCTAATCAAGCCGATGGAACTCCTGGCTGAGTGGGCTGCCAACTATGACTCTCGAAGAAACGAGATTCGCGGCTATTACACCCTGAGAAAAACATCGGAGGTCGAAACCGATCTGGCCAAGACTTGTGCCGAAAAAGAAATTGATTACGCGCTGACCGCCTTTTCTGGCGCGGCACGACTGGCTCCAGCGGTTCGGTATCTTCGGGCATCGGCGTATATTAATTTCCCCCAGGAGGATATCGCACCTCTGATAGGGCTAAAAGAGGTCAAGAGTGGTGCCAATGTCACCTTGATCAGACCGTACGATCCAGGTGTATTTTATGGAATGCGAGAGGTCAATAGCGTTCGGATTGCTTCTCCAGTTCAAGTCTATCTCGACCTGGTCGGCGTTAAGGGTAGGGGGGAAGAAGCCGCCGAGGCAATTCTGGAAGAGGTGATCAGGCCCATATGGTAACCCGACTTGATTATTCTGAAGAGGGAGTCAGAGCAGCGCGTTCGGTCATGATCGAATTGGCGCATCTTCTCGGTGAATACCGGAGGTATCTTGTCATCATAAGGAGGATGGGTTCCGGAACTCCTGTTTCCTGGCCATGTAGGCAGTACTGACGTCGATATAGCCATTGACCACAAGCGCCTTCCGGAGGATGGCTATCATAGTATCCATTATCTCCTGATCAGCCATGGATACAGAGAAGGCAAGCAGAAGTTCTGCTTTTTGCGTGACATAGTTGTGGAGGATAGAATCATCACGGTCCAGGTGGATCTCCTCGCCGGAGAGTATGAGGGGACAACGAAGAAGCACAGGCACCAGAGAGTGCGGGATATTTTTGCACGCAAAGTGCGGGGCTGTGATATCGCGTTTGACGATCCGTTGGAGATAACGATAGAAGGCCAACTTCCAGGCGGCGCCGAGGATTCAGTGCGAGTCCAGGTCGCATCTTTAGTCTCCTTTCTGGTCATGAAAGGTATCGCCTTGGATGAACGCCTAAAAGAAAAGGATGCTTGGGACATTTATTACTGCGTCCAAAACTACCCGGAAGGACTCGACTCCCTCGCTGACAAGTTGAAATCTCACTTGGGGCACACGCTGGTCAGGGAGGGACTCTCCAAAATAGCCAAGCATTTCGCTTCCGAGAGAAAAGTTGGCCCGAGAAGCGTGGCGGATTTCGAGGGCGTCACAGACCCCGAAGATCGTGAATTGCTCCAAAGAGACGCCTATGAGCGCGTCAGCTATATTCTGAAAAAACTGGGGATTGGATGAGTCTAAAGCTCAAGCAGGTTCTCAGTCGCAACGGCTATATAGCCACACCGCCCATACACTCTCCTACCTTCTGATGACAAGATCCGGAAATTTGGTTTTCAACCGCGCGAGGGGGCACCTGTCCCGGTCCGGCGTGACACATGTCATGCAGCGGCAGAGGCTGATAATCACCACCCCCAGAAAAATGCCGACGAATAATCCGAGTAAGAACTGCATCTCCATGTCCCTTCGCTTTGGGGATATGCCAGTTTCATGCCCACAAGTCAGCACTCCCCGTATTCGAGACAATGGGCGATACATTGTAAAATGAAGGGAAAAACACGGTAGATGTGAGCTTATACCGGGCTGAGCTCGAGATCGACGTTCGCCCCGAAGTATCGAAGCATGCACGGGTGCAGGCGCCGGCAGGTTGAATAGCCTGCCCCGCGCGTCGCATGCGCCCGCCCTCCGTTTCCTGCTTACGCCTCACCGAGCGAAATGCACGGTGTATTTCGCTCGGCACGGACGGGCGGGCACGGCAGCTTCCTGAATGCTAATTTCGCATCAGCTCCTTTGGCATTCGGCGCGGAGTTCCATCTCCAGCTTTTCCATGCTGGCGCGGGCGAAATCGATGTCGGGATCGATCTCCAGGGCGATCTGGTAGAGCCTTATGGCCTCCTCCTTGTGCCCAAGTTCCCTCAGGTTCGAGCCGATATTGGCATAGTCGATCGCGGAGCCGGGATCAAGCTCAATGGCCCTTTCAAAGGCTTGAATAGCGTTTTCGTGCTCTTTTAACTTGTAATGGCAAAAGCCCCGAAGGTTGAAGATCTCCTTGAGTTCCGGGTTGGCCTCTTCCGCCCGGCCAAGGGCGTCCAGCGCTTCCCTGTACTGTTCCAAATCCTTGTGGCAGGAGGCGATATGCACATGGATGCTGCTTATTTCTCCCTGATCCGGTGACTGTTCCAGTGCCTTGTTCAGAAGCTTGAGCGCCGTCTCCGGCTGGCCTTCAAGTTCCAGGCTGTGCGCGAGGAAGAAGGTCAGATCGTAGCGCGGTCCGAAGATGGAGATGAGTCTTTCCATCTGCTCGACCAGTTGGTCCGGAGGAAGAGCGCGCAGCATAGTCCTCGCCGCATGCTGCGGAAAGTCCGTGTTCCGGGTATGATCGAGAAAATGCGCTCCGGGAATGATGGTATACACCGCCGGGACACCCAGGTCGGCATGCGTGACATTTACAACCAGGATCTGCATTCCGATGGACGCAAGGGCCTTCGTGCACCGCTCGATTTCCACCCGCATATTGTTGTGGTCGAGGTTGGGAAGACTCTGGATCGGGACCTTTTCGCCACCTTCCATCAGATATGAGGCTTCCTCAAGAGTGGCATACTTGGGGAGGGTCGGCCGATAGGAAGTGGAGTTTTCGAAATCACCGGCAAGCTGCGCGATTTCAGTTAGCGCCCGGCACAGCGATTTTTCGGGATTCGAGGTAGTCCCCGCCGTGAACACGATCTCGCTCTTTTCGGGGAATGTGGAAGGATCATAAGCGAGGGCGCCAACGGTGGGGACCCCGGTATCCAGTGAAAAATCGCGCAGAAAAAGTCGAATGCCGTTGGCGCGGAATTTGTTGACCAGCTCGATTGAAGCCGGGTCTTTCAACGACTCGGGATCGATTTCGGGAGTAGTCAGGAGGTCGTTGCTGATTATTGATCCGACATGCCTTTCCACGACTTCGCTGAGGCTTTGCAGGATAGCTTCCTCGATAGTATTCCCCGCGGCCGGCCCGTTGTATTCATTTATCTGGTAGAACCAGTCGATCGGGACCCACTGGTCCTTTCCGAGTGTCAGGTTGCGGGCTTTGATCCAGCGCATCGGAAAATCTTTAATAAAGGACTCGCAGAGTTCGTCCGGAGTCTCCGTATCGAAGACGGACTTCTTCAAGTCCCGCACCGAGACGGCGAAATCGTCCAGTTCGCTGTACGTGTATGTCGGGAACGGATACTGATGTATAAAGGAAAAGAAGCTGAAACGCTCCATCAGTTCCATGAGAGCGCTCGCCTCCGATTGATGCGGTGTGGCGCCCTTTCCCATCTGTTTCTTGGTACCCGTGAACCGAGTGGCATCCTCGCCGCAAAGGCTGATAAAAACCGGTATGTCGAGCCGCCCCGTGTCTATGCGGACGGTGTTGGCGAGGACATTCATCTTGAGTCCCTTGAGGATGCTCCGGACCCATGCAATCGTCTCCTCTGGATTTCGTGTCTTGTCCTGGTCATGGCTGAAGTGTTTATGACTGTCTTTGATCACTATATTGGAGGTCATTGAATTCTCCCGCGGTGTATATCATGCAAACATATCGTCAATGTTGGGACGGGGTGAACTTCCCCATCCTCATATGCTTCAGGGAGACTGCTCGCGCCGCGTCCCTTCAATCAGTCATTCATTCTTCTTGATGTGCCGGGTATTCGGCAGACATAGAGCATTGGGGGATAAACAGCATTTCGAAAGTTTAACTTCCGGAATGTTATCCGCGCCGCATTATCGGACTGCCATATCCTCCCCATGTCCATCGTGCTTGCGAATCAGTTCGATGAGTGGATTTGCCGCGCGCGAGTTACTGTAGGTGCGGGGAATTCCCTTGATTTTTGCAAACTCATGAATGTTTTTGGGACGCTGGTGCGCAAGACGAACCAAGGTTTCATTGGTGAGAATCCGAAAGGGAGCGCGGTCTCGGCGTCTCGCCTCATTTTCCCGGAAAAGGTAGAGCGCCTGGAGGACGCGTTTGCCGGCCAGATCCAGGGATTGGGCCCCGTAGATATGCAGGAAATCCCCAGGCCGGAAAGGCTTCTGCTGGAACTCCTGGTTACAGGCTTTGGCGAAAGCCTCCCGCGCGGTCTCCATGAGCTGTTTCTCCTGCAGCCCTGCGGCCAGTATGCCCCTCAAAGCTATCAGAAAATGCGTGTCATACCGGGCATATTCGAGTTGCTCCTGCCGAAGGGGACGTCGCCCCCAGTCGTGACGCTGCCATTTCTTGTTGAGGCTCACACCGAAGTGCTCAAAGAGGATTCTGGCGAGTCCAAGCTGTTGGTACCCCAGTATTTTGGCCGCTATGGCGGTATCGAAGATATTGCTTACCCGGAATTTAAAGTCCCGCCGCAAGCCGGCGATATCATTGGGCGCGGCATGAAAGATCTTTTCAATATCAGGGTTGGAGAAGATTTCTCCGAGTTCCTTGATATCTTCCAGGGCGAATGGATCTATAATGTAATCTTCTTCTTCCGTGGATACCTGAATAAGACAAATGCGGTTATAATAAGCATAGAAGCTGTTTGATTCCGTATCCACGGATATGTAGGCGGCTTTGCTCAGTTGGGATATCAGCGACGAGAACTCGGGTTTCTGTTCGACTATGACTACCGGCTTCATATCCATTCAAATGTTTCCTGCACTAACTCCATGCTATTTCTCGGCGGAGGATGAGGGGGGGCCGAAAGGATGAGCAAACGCAAGGGAAAAAACGACATCGCATCCAGTTCTGCCGGGAAAAAACCCCACAACGGTTTCTATACCCCCTTTAGGGATTTAGATCAACACCTTGGGGCAAATATTTCCAGCACTCCCGAATATTGCGACAAGCCTGCCCCCGAGTTGGAAAACCTCGGAGATCTCGATGAATGCGCTGGAGAAAATGACGAACTGCTTTTTGTCCGCGCGATGGCGGAAGTCAATCCGCTGCCCGCGCGTAAACAAAAGAAGATCCCGCTCCGCCCTCCGGACAGAAATCACCCGCGCTTCCTGGCACGCGAGGAGGCCGAGGCCCTCGCGGAACTGGTTGACCTGGTGGCAGGGGAAGGGCCTTTTGAATTATCCTGTTCCGACGAGTACATTGACGGCGCGATCATCGGCATTTCGCCCGATGTGCTCAAGAAACTTCGAAACGGCTATTTCAGCTACCAGGACCACCTTGACCTGCACGGACTCAACCGCCAACAGGCGCGGGCGGAAACTACGGATTTCATTATGAGGAGCTTTTCGGCGCGCCGGAGGTGTGTGCTGATAATTCCCGGACGCGGACTGAATTCGCGAGACAAGGAGCCCATTTTAAAAAACAGTCTCGTCTCGTGGCTTACCCGCGCTCCGCTCAAGAGAGTGGTTCTGGCTTTCGCTTCGGCACGCTCCTACGACGGGGGTTGGGGTGCATTCTATGTACTGCTGCGTGGAAACGAGGGCAAGGCGCCCCTGGTCACACCGGCGCGATAATCCCCTCCTCCAGCAGCCACTCCACTGCTTCGCAAAGCGGAAGCCCAACGACATTAGTGTAAGACCCGTCAATGGCGGCAACCAGGAATGCTCCGATCCCCTGTATCCCGTAGGCCCCGGCCTTGTCCATCGGCTCTCCCGTGCGGAGGTAAGCTTCTATCTCCTCATCCGCAAGCGGCTTGAACCTGACACGCGTGGTAACAGCGGCAATTCGGTGAACGGCCCGTTCCCCATTTTCGAGACAAATGCCCGTGATGACCTCATGGATGCTGCCGCGCAATGTTTGCAGCATTTCGCGGGCATGCGCCGGGTCCGAAGGTTTCCCGAACATTTGCCCGTTCAGGACCACTACCGTATCGGCGCCCAGTACCCAGCGCCCCGGGAACAGAGAGGAAACCGAGCCCGTTTTGAGGCAGGCCAAGCGGCGAGCGGTCTCCACCGGCGTTGCACCCTGGAGTTCCGGCTCATCCATATCGCTGGGGACAACCTGGATCTCTATTCCGACCGACTCAAGCAGTCGTTTTCTGCGCGGAGATTGGGACGCGAGGATCAGCGGCTGTAGGTTTCTAAACATTTGGCTCAATGAGAAACGATCATTACAGGAAACAATTCATTCCGGCCTGAGCCGGACCCTTATGCCATGCAAGCGGCGCTTCCACCCGTTCTTGCTTAGCCACCCATCGGGAGCCAGCGTTTGATCCCGGTTCGCCCCGAGCGAAGCAAACCCCGCATTCGCCTGGCAAGGCGCAGCCAGGAGCCAGTGCTGTGTCCGCTCAATTCTGGCCCCTACTAACCTTCGATATCCCCAAACGGGCAGGCAAGACTTTACTATAAACACAGTTGCCGAGGGTGAACGGGAGAAGTGCCTGTCTCAACCGGCCAAACGAGGATCTTGCCGGTTACATAAGCCCTCGATATTGCCCACTCTCAAAGGATGTTTGTTGAGAAGCATCGAAGGGTGGAACGGGCAGGAGGGCGCCCCTGGTCCGCGGTAACGCCCGTCACGGCAGAGACAGCATCCTATCGAGGGCGAGTTTCGCCTCCGCCTTCACCTGCTCCGGTATCGTCACAACATTGACCTGGCCGATATTGTTCAACGTCCACAGAAGGTTGCCCAGGTTGATTTTGAACATGTTGGGACAAAGCGAATTATGCAGATCGATTACCTTCTTGTCGGGGTATTCGAGTGCAAGCCGATGGATAAGGTTTATCTCGGTGCCGATTATAACGGTTGCACCCACGGGCGCGTTTTTCACGTAATTGACTATGTAACTCGTGGACCCGCATGCGTCCGCAAGGGCGACAACCTCATGCGTGCATTCCGGGTGCACGACAATTTTCGCTTCCGGGAACTCGGCCCGCATCTTTGCTATCTGCTCGACCGTAAACCTGGTATGGACAAGGCAATAACCGTCCCACAGAATCATCCTGGCCCCGCGCACCGCTTCGGGATCGTTTCCTCCGAGCGGTTTATCCGGTGACCATACGATCATCTCCTCCGGGCGGAGCCCCATGTCAAAACCCACATTTCTCCCGAGGTGCTGGTCAGGGAAGAAAAGGATCTTCCGACCGGTTTCGAAGGCCCACTTCACTGCCCTGGCTGCATTGGACGACGTGCAGACGGTCCCTCCGTTGCGCCCGCAAAAAGCCTTGAGTTCCGCGTCCGAGTTCATGTAGACCACCGGGACGACCCGTTCCTCGCCGGCCACTTCAGAAATCTGGTCCCAGGCGGCTTTCACCGTGAACGTATCCGCCATGCTTGCCATCCAGCACCCGGCGTTTACATCGGGGATCTGAACCACCTGGTGAGGCTGGGCCAGAATGGCCGCACTCTCGGCCATGAAATGGACCCCGCAAAAGACAATATACCGACAGTCGCTGTCAGCCGCGGCTTTCCTGGATAGTTCGAAGGAATCGCCCGCAAAATCACCGAGGTCGACGATTTCTTTCCTCTGATAATGATGGGTGAGAATTACCAGTTCTTTTCCGAACTGCCGTTTCCTGGACTGTATATTTTCGATGATCTCGGAATAATCGAAACCGGTTCTTGTTTTGTCCTGCATAAGTCACCTTTTCCCAACGCGCGCGCGGGCGCCGGGCTACTCTGTTATTGTTCGGAATAGTGATCCACGAATCGTCTTTCAACCAGGAGCAGAGGGGTTCCATACTTTTTGCGAGGGAACGGCTATCGAAACAGGGGTACCAACTTCACCATGCCCCGGACACGTGTTTGACACTCAATTCGACGATGTCGCCTCCGGCGCCATGCCGGCCGGAACTATCGGGTCTTCGAGCCGTATTACCCCGCCTTCGAGCACCCTTGCAAAAACCCCCTCATGAGGCATGATACAGCCTCCGGCCTGGTAATAAATCGCGCATTTGTTATGGCATTCTTTCCCGATCTGCGTAACCTCGACCAGAGCCGATTCTCCGATTCTGAAGCGGGTTCCGATCGGGATGTTCGGCCAGTCAATCCCCTCGGTAGCTATGTTTTCGGCAAAGTCCCCGAATCCCACTGAAAGACCAGCCGCCTTGGCCTTTTCGATGCTCTCGACCGCGAGAAAGCTCACCTGTCTGTGCCAGGAGCCCGCATGGGCATCCCCTTCCACCCCGTGATCCTTGACCAGAAGGGCTTCGTCCACGCATTCCTTGCGCGTGCTCTTTTTCTTACTGACTGCGATTGACTTTATTTTCATCCGGAATCTACCTCCAGACCTTATTTGCAGCTAAAAGCCTTATCCTCTTCCGAGGGGCATCCTAAAGGTTCCTCACCCAGAGCAGCCGCTTTCTGTACCAACTCGGCGAAAGTAACCTTGTCCAGTCTGTCTTGAATGGCCTCCGTGGCTTCCTTCCACAGGAAGCGGGTGAGGCAAATCTCCGATCGCTGGCACATTTCAGGATTTGCGGTACACCTGGTGAGCTTGATGCCGCCTTCCAGCAAAGCAACAACCTCCCCCACCGTGATATCCCCGGGCGGTTTGGCCAGCAGGTGCCCTCCCTTAGGCCCCCGAACGCTCTTGACATACTCGGCATTCTTTAACGGTATAATTATCTGCTCCAGGTATTTTAAAGGGATTCCCTGCCGTTTGGCAATAACCCCCAGCCTGATTGGCCCTTCATTGTAGTGGAATGCCATGTCTAGCAATAATCGCGTGCCATAGCGGCTTCTCGTGGATAATTTCATATTCAGCCCCCAAATCCTGCCTCACATTTGGCATTTTGCCGGTGTAACAAAGCGCATCTGGAAAAGAACATATCTACTCCTCTTTCTCAATCTGCAAAGACTTTTTTCCTTATTTTGCGCCGTTTTCCCGAAAAATGTTATCTGGGGCTGATCCCATGCTCAACTTTGAGGTAGACGGACTGCCGCCTTTTTAGCCGGGACAACGGCAGCCGGAAGGGATTCGCTCCCCTGCCGGTACAGCCCGACATCCGTGGAAAGTTTCCAACACCCTGTTCCCAAAAATAGTTTTGGTCTTTCGGCCCGCGGTGTTATCCTTACTCCGCTCGAAAAACGGAAGGAGCACGGAATGCACTCGAGAATGCTGATCCTGAGATTTTCTAAAGAAATCGTCGACAAGCCCATCATTACCAGTCTGGTGCGTGATTACAACCTGAGCTTCAATATTTTGAAGGCACAGATTTTCCCCCGCAAGGAAGGAATGCTGGTGATGCAGTTGTCGGGCAACCAGCCTGAGTTTGATGAGGGGATTCGCTACCTGGAGCAGTTGGGAGTCACCGTGGAACCAGTCGGACAAGGGATCCGCCGTGATGATGACAAGTGCTATCAGTGCGGAACATGTACCGCTGTCTGCCCTACCGGCGCCCTTCACGTGAAGAGGCCCGAGATGGAGGTCGTTTTCGAATCCGAAATGTGCAGCGCCTGTGAACTCTGCGTAAAAACCTGCCCGGTAAGGGCCATGATCGTAACCTTCGACAAATCGCTCGCCTGATTGGTTACCCTGCCTTGAAGATTGCAGTGGCCATGAGCGGCGGCGTTGACAGCCTACGGGCGGCAATCGCTCTCAGGGAGCAAGGGCATGATATCCTTGGGATACACATGCGTTTGTTCCCCTCCGACGGGGAAGAAGCTCGCACCGCCCATGTACTTGCCGCGCGGGAGATGCTTCTCCGGGAGCTTGCCTCCCGGTGTGATATTCCCCTCGAATTCATCGATATGCGGAGTGAATTTCAGTCCCTTGTCATCTCCCCCTTCATCGATGCGTACCTGCGCGGGATGACCCCAAACCCGTGCGTAACCTGTAACCCCGCCATCAAATTCGGTTTGCTTTTGAACGAAGCGCTCAAGCGTGGAGCGCAGCGGCTGGCGACCGGCCACTATGCGCAATTGACTCCTCCCGGCATGACAGGTACTGGCCGGTTCCAAATCCGGCGCGCGAAAGACAACTCAAAGGACCAGTCCTACTTCCTCATGGGGCTTACTCAGGAACAGCTCGCCCTCTCTCTTTTCCCACTGGGGGCTCAATCAAAACGGCAGACCATTGCCTGGGCGGAAGAACGGGGGCTCAAACCCCTCATTACGGAAGACAGCCAGGAAATCTGCTTCATACTCCATGAAAAATACACGGAATTCCTGGCCCGGCACGCAGGCGGCAAAGTCCTCTCCGAGGGCCCCATCCTTGATATGGCCGGCAACCGCATCGGGACGCATAAGGGCATCTATTCCTATACCGTTGGCCAAAGGCGCGGTCTTGGAGTACCCTCCACGCAACCCTACTATGTTGTCCGCATTGAACCCGAGACCAACACGATTCGAGTGGGCGGAAAAGATGATCTGCTATGCGGAGAATTCCTGGTCACTCGTCTGAACTGGGTCTCCGTTGAAGCCCCGTCCGAACCATTCCGGTGCGAAGTGCGAATCAGAAACCTGCACAGGCCCGCGCGGGCCGAGGTGACTCCTCGTCCGGCGAACACCGCCTCGATCCGCTTCATGGAACCCCAAAGAGCCGTCACACCCGGCCAGGCAGCCGTATTCTATTCAGACGATTTGCTTCTCGGCGGTGGAATCATTTCGCCCGGCAACTAGCCTCCCAGCGCCTCACACCTTACCTTTCCTCGTGGTACTTGAAATAATTGCGCTGCATCCATCGGCCCCCGGGACCGAAAGAAATGGATTTGAACTGGAGAGAAATATGCCTCTGAAAAAACAACCGCATCTTACAAAGGGTTCGACCAGGAGCGATGTTTTTCCGCCGGCGTTCCCCCTGCCGAGTGAGGAAAAAACGAAGCTCGAAGTCGTGCTCAAGTGTGATTCCAAGGGAAGCATTGAGGCAATCACCACCCTCTTCGCTAACCTTATACTGCCTGAAATGGAGATAAGACTCATCCATACGGGAGTTGGCGCTGTCACCAAACAGGACCTGCTCATGGCGCTCTCGGGCAGCAGACTCGTCCTCGCCTATGAAGTCGACGTTGCCCCGAGGCTGGAGCAGTGGATAAAAGGAAAGGGCGTTGAAGTCCGCCTATATAATGTCATATACAAAATTGTCGATGATCTGAAAGAACTGGCCCGCGATCTTGCGCCGGCCGAGCCCGAAGAAACAGTAACGGGCACATGCAAGGTCATCGCCATTTTCAAATCGAGCAAGGGAGTGATCCTTGGCTGCGAAGTGCAGGAGGGCACAGTTCAGGTTGGCAAAAGCTTTCGGGTAGTCACCGCGATGGGACCCGTCCACAGTTCAAGGATCGAATCGCTCCAAGTGGACAAAAATCCCGTCAAGGAAGCCAGGAGCGGTCAACAGGTCGGCGTGAAGATCTCGGGGTTTACTGGAGCCAGGGCGGGAGACTTCATAGAGTGCTTCGACCCCTCCCCCTCCAGGAAGAAGGGTTGGTCGCCCGAAGGGCGAATCATCAACCTGAAGGCATCCTGAGTATAGGGAATATCCTCGGAGGACATCGAACGGGACTTGCACCTGTGTGGCCCACCCGGTTCACGCCGAAACGAGGGATATGAAGAGCGTCGCACGGCCGGCATCGTGTAGCGGCGACTGCCCCGGCACATCGCCCTGCTTCGCCTCAAAGGGGGTGTTGCCGAGCCAGGGGGGAACCGTCGGATGCCGCGGTTCTTCATCAGGCTCCGCCCGGATGCACTATTTCACGAAAACGAATAGACGCTGACCTCGGTTCCCCGGTCGTAACCCTCAACGTGCGTGGGTACGATCACATAGCCATCCGCGCGCGCCAGGATGCTTATCGCACCCGATTTCCCGAATACCGGATCTGCCCTATAGGTGCCATCGGCTTCCCGAGAAACAATAACGGGGAAGAAATCGGTCCTGCCGTGGACGGAAGGCAGGCGGCGCGTGAGCACCGCGCGAAAGCTTCTCTGCCCCGTCGCCCCTGAGGGGTTTCCACCTTGAAGCTTTGCCAGCGACGGCGCGACAAAAACCCGGAACGTAATCAATGCCGATACAGGCTGACCGGGCAGTCCCCAGAAGATCTTCTCGCCGCTGAAACCCAGGATGACCGGTTTTCCCGGTCGAATGGCGACTCCATGGACCAACAGTCTGGAGTCAGGCAGTCTCTCCAGGGTCCTGATCGTGTAGTCCCGTGCACCCACGGAACTACCCCCCGACAAAACAATCATATCGTGATCCGTTAAGGCTTCCTGGCATGCGGAAACCAGATCCTCCAGTCTATCCTGGATAGTCTTCCGCATTCCGATTTCCGCGCCCGAATTCTCAATTTCAGCCGCCAGGGCAAAGCTGTTTATGTCACGGACTCTGCCCGCCGGAAGAGGATGCGTATTGACGGGCACAATCTCGTCCCCGGTAGAGATAAGAGCTACGCGGGGGCGTCGGAAAACCGAGATTTCCGTTATTCCCACGGCCGCCAGGACCCCGATATCCTGGGCACGAAGCCGCCAGCCGCGGGCAAACATCCTCGCTCCGTCCCGGATATCCTCGCCCACCTGCAACACGTTCTCGCCTGGAGCAACCGGACGTGTTACTTCAATTGTACTTGCGTCGAGCGGCTGTGTGTATTCCACCATTACCACGGCATCGGCGCCGCAGGGAAGCATTCCCCCCGTGGGGACCCCAACGGCCCTGCCGCGTGCGACGGGAGTATCGGCGGACCTCCCCATCAGCACCTCACCAGCCTTTTCGAGTAAGGCGGGCAGGCTCTCCGATGCCCCAAAGGTGTCTCCAGCCCGCACCGCGAACCCATCCATGGTAGCACGGGCAAAATGAGGAACCGGCTCCGGCGCGAGGATATCCAGTGCAACAAATCGTCCACAAGCCTTCTCAAGCACGATGACTTCAGCGGGAAGCGGATTCAACTGATCAACCATCAACAGGACATCTTCCGCCGTCTTTACTTTCAGAAATTGTGACATCAGACTTCTCCGGGCCGGTCGCATGGAATGGCCGAAAGGCCTGGATCACCGGTAATGCAACAGGCATAAAGCCCTCAGTTTATCGGGACCAGGAAACTGGTACTATCACGCAATATTGTAGAACAACGAAAGTTGGATACAAATGCTTACCACTGCTCCATAAAAAAAGCCCGGAAGGAGGGTCTCTCCATCCGGGCTCCGGTCAGCTAAGAGCTAAACCGATTTTGTTACTAGAAGTTCCACTGCAGTCTGGCACCAAGTTCGAACGCGTTGTCCGCCTTGTTCGGAACCGGGTACGCCATGTTGTTGCCGCTTGTCGCACCGATGGGGATAGGCGCGAACGCGTCGTCGGCGATCAAGTAAGCGCCAACCAACGTCAGGGTCAGACCGTCAACGATTCCTTGATCCACGTAGAAATCAAGTTCGTGACCGATGCTGCCGGACATCTTGTAACGTCCCTGGTTAACAGTCCCGACGGGGCCGGGTACGTAAGCAGTCGGAACATCTTCAGCGGTACCGAAATACCAGTAAGAAGCGCTCAACTTTGTCTGCTCAGCGACCTGCCACGAACCACCCGCGGTAATCGTCCACAAGTTGGCCGGGTACTTATTGCCGCGCCAGTAGATCGTGCTCAGGCTGTTGTTGCCACCAATCGCGGAACCCTTAACGGAAGTGCTCCATCCACGAACGATATCGATATCGTCACCCAGGATGCCGCCGCCGATGATTTCAGAGAAATACTTGGAGGTGGTGGCAGGATAAACGAACCAATCAACGTTTGTGCTGGTCGTGCCGACAAAGTTGCCGGAACCGGTGGTAGCGCCGACGCCGTTACCGGCGACGGTACGACGGCCATTCGCATCAACAGCATAGAACTGACCACTGGTCGGGTCGAACTGCAGAGGCGTTCCAGGACCGGGGTCGTTGCTGAACTTGGGACCGGTGGTGTAGAAGCCGCCCAGGTTCAGGGTGTAAGGACCACAGTAGTAGGTTACGCCGGCGTCGATCATCCAGCCTTCGTAATCAGCCGAGGTCTTGGAGCCATTGGGCAGCACGAGCGGAGAAATACCGTCGAGAACTGCATTGCTGGCCACGCCTCTGTTTACCGTAAGGTCAACACTGCCGAAGTTGCGGACAAAGTTGACATAGGCCATCAACCAGTCGATCTTGTAGGTAAGATTGATACCAAGATCAACCAGGAAGTTGTTACGAGGAGTTGCATTCTTCAAGAAGTTAAAAGAATTGTAGCGGTCGATGGCATTGATGTCAGCGCCCGTGGCAGTTCTGCCAGCAGGGGTGCCACCAAGACCGGCAACAGTGGTGCCAACCTGGCTCGAGCTGACCTGGGCAGGTCCACCGGCATAGTTTCTGATCGGGGTATCCATGGTGGTCGGATCAACACTGATGGAGCTGTGATGACCATCCTGGAAGTAGCCGATCAATGCTGCCTTGAAAGGACCGCTTGCATAGTCGAGCGACAGGAAGTAGGAGTCTACGTTGAAGGTCTGATCGGTGGTATACATCTTGCTGGAGTCCCATCTCTTTTCCCAAGCATTCTGGGCTCCAACATAACCTGCCGTCACCTTGAACGGATCCAGCTTCGTAACCAATACAGCGGCGGGAAAGTCATCATCCACAATCCACGAATCCAGCAGAGTCAGGGTCTGCACACCGAAAATACCGGTGGTCGGGGTGTTGGGGATGTTGAATTCCACATACACGTTCTTTACTTCAAAAGCGATAGCGTCGGCGCCCACATTCGCGCCTCTGTTCGGGCCAACATTCTGGCCAGTCAGACCGCCGCCGCCGTCACCCCAAATCGAGTCGCCTACTTCAAACTTCGTCACGACCTTCAGGTTCTTGCTCGCGATGAAGGAGAAGTACAGTCTCAGGCGCTGATCGACGAAAATTCTGTTATCGTCGCCATTGTACACCTTAAAAGGGACTCTGTTATTTGTAATCGTACCGGGTGTTGCGGAGCCTTGAACGACATCCGAGCTGTCAATACCGTCCCGAACATTGTCCTCAGCCTGGAAACGGACGCGAAACTGGCCGCCGTACTTGAACTCGATGGCGAATGCCGGCAGGGCAACCGCGACTGCCAACAATACCACCCCAAGGACTAACAGGTGTTTCTTCATTGCTCTTTCCTCCTCAAAAGCTGACGTTATTAGAGACTCTTTCCTTACTAAGCCCCATCCTATTGACTTTGATGGCTTATTCCACCTCCTTCCAGTCCATAAGGGTTAACGGTTTGCCCCTTTACCACAATTGGCCGCAATCTAATTCGAATCTCCAGCCGATGTCAAGCAAAAATCTCCGGCACAATGACCGGCTTCTATTTGCAGTTTACAATTCTTTACAGAAACGGCGGGGTAACGAGCCACAAAAAACTTGATGTGAGTCATGGTCCTGAACTAATGTACGGACCAGGGAAAATTCGCATCGTGAGTATGCATTTTTCCCGAAAACCAGCGAATTTCGCTGTTTTTTCGCCCCATGCTCCCATTGCCGCTCCATGAACCATTGAAATTGATGTCGGACGAGTGTTTGACAATTGAGTATGTATCGCACCAAAAGGAGACCGGAATGTCAATCAGGAAAGTTGTTTTTCTATTTCCACTGTATTTGTTTCTTCTATCATTTATCATTCCAATTTCATCCGTGGGCGCACAAACCGAGGCGCCCGTCAAGGTAGCCATTCTGCCTTTTACAATGCACACACCGGCCGAACTCCATTATCTGCAAAGTGGAGTTCGTGACATGTTGACCTCTCGTCTCGCCTGGCAGGGAAAAGTTCAGGTAATGGACAGGTCCTCGGTCGAACAGGCCGCCAAAGGCGCGAAAGACATCACCATCAACGATGCTCTTCGGATCGGCAACAGTCTCAGGGCTGATTACGTTCTTTTCGGCAGCATAACCGGCATGGGCCAGTCCGTCAGTATTGACGCCAAAATGGCCGCGGTTTCCGGCAAGGGTGAACCGGTTTCCTTCTTTGCGCAAACGAAGAACCTGGATGACGTGGTACCGCAGATCAACCAGTTTGCTCAGCAAATAAACCAGAAGGTATTCAGCAAGCCCGGCGAACAGACCCAGGCTTCGGCCGCCGATGCCGAAATGCTCGCCACCAGGAATCCTGAACTGCTCCTTCCCGGAGCCCTTGTCTCCGGTGACAAGATCTCCTACATCAATCCCAATTTTATAGAGGTTACTCCCGATGGCGCGATGAGGCAGCCGGGCCTGTGGAGAAGCCAGACCTTCCCGGGCGCGATAATCGGCATGGATGTCGGCGATCTGGATGGCGATGGCCGTTCGGAAATAGTCGCGATCACCCGCGGCAAGCTGACCGTCTATCGCAAGGAATCTCAGGGGCTCAGGATTCTCGGAACTTTCGAGGCCGGGGCGGTAAACCGTTTTGTGTGGGTCTGCGTGGCCGATATATACAAGGATGGCAAGGCCTATATATACCTCACGAGCCTCAAGCGCAAAAACGTCGCGACCGGCTCTGTGGACCGAGCCAAAGTTGATGTGAATTCGGGAGAAGATGTCTCCTCGTACGTCCTTTCCCTCTCCGGGGGCAAATTACAGGTTGTCGCCGACAAAATCCCCTATTTTCTGAATACTGCATATATGGGCAAGAGGGGCAAGGTGCTGGTGGGACAGCAGAAGGGGGCGATCGACGACGTGGGTTTCAAGGGCGCCATCATGGAGATGCAGCTCCGCGGCAACTCGCTCAGCCCGCTCACTCCCGTGCAGGTACCGGACAGGTGCACCGTCTTCAATTTTGCAAAGGCGGATATCAATGGCGACAAGATGGATGAGACTATCGCCGTTGATGATTCCCACCGCCTCCTGGTGCTCAATGCGGCGGGCGAGCAGATATGGAGAGCGGTCGGCCTGTTCTGCGCCACGACCAACACTTTCGAGGCCAAGGTTGAGGACCGCCGGTACAACCTTGTAGAACTTTACGCAATTCCATCTCCCATCATCGTTACTGATCTGAATAAGGATGGAATACCCGAGATCGTGCTCAATCGTACCACGACCCCCCTGGATAAGTTCCTGCCGGATTCGATGAAATCCTGGGATAAGGGCGAGATCGTCTCGCTGTCATGGGACCAGATGGGGATGATCGAGAACTGGAAGACCCGGGATCTCAGCGGCATGGTCACCTCGATCCGGGTTGGCGACCTGAATGGCGACGGGAGAAACCAACTCGTCATCAGCATGGTGCTCGCCAAGGATCTTCTTAAGGTTGGAGACCTCAAGAGCACCATCTTCAGCTACGATCTCAACGTAAATCCGAATGCCGTGAAAAAGGATGCGGCAACCGCCCCGGCGGCCGCCTCGCAATTAGATAACGAGACCCAGCCAAAACCGCGTGTTCCGGGCAGGTCAAGCACGAAAAAATAGCACGGCCGCGCATAGTTATTAACTCTCTTACCGCTAAAGACAAAATCCTCCGCCCGTGGAGGGTTTTGTCTTTAAGATTTTATAATCGTCAGCAATCTCTGTCCGGCTGCATGATTACGGAAGTAAGCTGTCCAACCGGGTACTTGGAGGTAGCTTCTTCCATTGGCTTGCGCCGAAGCTTCCGTAGCGGTATTGGTTGCATGATAACTGCCCGCGAGTACTGCCCGGCGAAAATCAAATTCATAAACTCCAGGCTTGCTCGATATAATTAAAGGAACTCCAGAAATCAGGTAATGCCCTGTATGCTTGAGAAGAAGCAGCTTGCCCTGATTTGCCTTTTCCTGACCGCCATCACCCTGGCTGTGTTCTGGCAGCTTCACTCCTGCGACTTCATCCATTTTGACGACTCCGCTTACGTTACCACAAACCAGAAAGTTCAAACAGGTGTTACCCTGGAGGGAATTCGCTGGGCATTCACGAGCGGCCATGCCGCCAACTGGCATCCGGTTACATGGATATCGCACATGCTGGATGTTCAGTTCTTCGGTTTGGACCCCCGGTTCCACCACTTCACCAACCTGTTTTTACACCTTATAAATACACTGCTGCTCTTTCTGGTCCTGCATCGAATGACAAAGACCATCTGGCGGAGTGCATTCGTGGCGGCCATATTTGCCCTTCACCCTCTCCACGTGGAATCGGTGGCGTGGGTGGCCGAACGCAAGGACGTCCTTTCCGCATTCTTCTGGATGCTCACTTTGTATGCGTACGCTCTATACGTTGAAAACCGGGGGCTGAAACGCTACCTGGCCGTCATTGGATCCTTCGCCCTGGGTCTTATGGCGAAGCCGATGCTGGTGACGCTTCCCTTTGTCCTGCTGCTTCTGGACTTCTGGCCTCTCCGGCGATTCACCCCTGCCGATACGGTTCGGGAGATCCCGACCGCGGCAACCGGTAATGAGACCGCGAACGATGCGAGCAGAAAGAAGTCAAAGCGAAAACATCTGGCAAAGGAGGTGAAAAGCGAGGAAGAGGCAGCACGGGCCAAAGTTTTCCGCCCGACCATCCTCCCCCTGGTCCGGGAGAAGATGCCCTTGTTTGCCTTGAGCGCGCTCTCGTGTGCCGTGACATTCCTCGTTCAGCAAAAAGGCGGGGCGGTCGTTGCAACGCAAAGTCTGCCTCTGCTCCTTCGAATCGAGAACGCCCTTGTTTCCTATGTCGGCTACCTTGCGAAGTTTATCTGGCCGAATGATCTTGCCATTTTGTACCCGCATCCCAGTTTTTTGCCGCTTTGGGAGGTTCTGGGAGCCGCCCTGATCCTTGCCGGCATCACCCTGACGGTGATCTGGAAGGCCAGGTCCTGCCCGTTCCTGCTGTCGGGATGGTTTTGGTACACCGGTGCACTGGTGCCCGTCATAGGAATCGTCCAGGTCGGCCACCAGGCAATGGCGGACCGCTATACCTATATTCCGATGATCGGCTTGCTGATAATGGCGGGGTGGGGTATCCCGGAAACGGTCAAGAGATGGAGCCGCGGAAGATATGTGCTGATCGCGTCCTTCGCGCTCTACCTCTCTTGGATTATCCCGCTCACATGGACACAAGTCGGATACTGGCGGAGTAGTTTCTCCCTTTTCGATCACACCCTGGAGGTTACCGACAACAACTGGCTGATCTATAATAACAGGGGTGTTGCCTATAAGGAAATCGGCAACCTGCCGCGTGCATTCGCCGATTTCGAAAGGGCCATCGCGATCAATCCCGTGTCCGCGGTCGCTTTCTATAATCGCGGTGTCGCATTCAGTTCTCTTGGCAACCATGCCCGGGCTGTGGAGGATTTCGACAGGGCGCTCGAGATTGACCCGCGGTACTCACTCGCATACAACTACCGGGGTATTGCCCGCCAGGCCATTGGTGATCCAGTTGGTGCGATCGAGGATTTTGGCACGGCCGTCAGGCTCGACCCCACGAATGCCGAGGCATATGCCAATCGCGGCGCCGCCCGTGATACTCTGGGGGATCATGAAATGGCGATCAGGGATTTGAACAGGGCCATAGAACTCAACCCCGGATTCGCCCTGGCCTACAATAACCGCGGGATCGCATACAACGGCATGGGCGATTATGCGCGCGCGATCGAAGATTACAGCAAAGCGATCGCGATCAGCCCCGAATACGCCGGGGCATTTTATAATCGGGGTCTGGCGCATGGCTTGCTCGGCAATAGCCAACAGGCTGTTGAAGACTTCAGGAAAGCGGCTGGGCTGGGACTCGAAAGCGCAAGGAAATTCCTGCGAGGCAAGGGTCTCGACTGGTAATTCGAATCGCCCGCCGGCTCCCAACTGTAAATACCGAGGCCTGCCGCCGGGGATACCCGCCGAGGCTGTTAAGGGCCGTCCCCCGCCTCATGCGAACAACTCTTTTCATGGCAGGGTGTCAGCCAACTGGCCGAACCGATAAGCTTGCCCGGACTCCAAATCACGACCCGCGTCTTTCCCGAGCCACGGCCGACTGTTCGAAGACGGCCTCGAGCACGTCCTGCAGGGAGCGAACACCGATGCAACGGGTGTCGGTCTCCAGGGATAACCGCTCGGCATTACTTCGCGGCATGAGGCAGGTGGCAAATCCAAGCTTGGACGCCTCGGCGGCCCGAAGCACGCTATGACCCACGCCCCTTACTTCCCCGGCCAGCCCGACCTCTCCCCAGACCACGAGGTCGGCGGGAAGCGGCTTGTCGAGGTAAGTGCTCATGAGCGCGGTAGTCATGGCCAGGTCCGAGGCCGGTTCGACAAGCCGCACGCCCCCCGCAACATTTACGAAGACATCCTGCTGGGCGAAATTGAAACCGAGTTTCTTTTCAAGCACCGCAAGCAGGAGTGAGAGCCGATTGGTATCCACCCCCATGCTGGTGCGGCGCGGCTGCATCCACCCGGTGGCGCTTACCAGGGCCTGGAGTTCGACAAGAATCGGCCGGGTCCCCTCGACCGAACAGGCAACGACAGACCCGGAAACGCCTTTCGGGCGTTCGGCCAGAAGGAGTTGGGATGGATTGGGGACCTCCTCGAGACCGGTTTCCTTCATTTCGAAGACGCCCACCTCGTTTGTCGATCCGAAGCGGTTCTTGACGGCCCGGAGCATTCGGAAAGTATGGGTACGGTCACCCTCCAGGTAGAGGACCGTATCGACAAGGTGCTCAAGGGCGCGCGGGCCGGCAATGGCGCCCTCCTTGGTAACGTGGCCCACCAGGAAGATGCTGATGCCGGCCTCCTTCCCCACCCTCATGAGCCGTGACGCGCACTCCCGCACCTGGCTGATCGAACCGGGGGCGACGTCCAGCGCCCTGGTGTACATCGTCTGGATCGAATCCACCGCCACCACGAGGGGGGGAGTCCGCTCCATTTCGTCGAGCACCGCCTCAAGAGAAGTCTCGGAAAAGATCAGGAGTTCACGCGAGGCGAGACCCAGCCGGCGCGCCCGCGATTTCAACTGCCGAGGGCTCTCCTCTCCCGAAACATAGAGCACACGGCCCTCACCGGTCATTCTGGACAAAGCCTGCAAGAGCAGGGTGGATTTGCCGATACCGGGATCGCCCGCCAGCAGCACCAGGGACCCCCTGGTCAGACCGCCCCCGAGCACGCGGTCCCACTCGCCTATTCCACTAAAATAGCGCGTTTCCCCATCGGTCTCGATATCTTCGAGACTGACGGGGTGCGTGGAGAGCTGTCTTGCGATTCTGGCGATCTTCTCATGCCGTTTTTGCGCTATTTCCTCGACGAAGCTGTCCCAGCTCTGGCAATCCGGGCATTTTCCCATCCATTTGGGACTCACATGCCCACACTGCTGGCACTTGAAAATCAGCTTGTGTTCCGTCATCCCGGCTTGCCTTTCCTCATCCGCGCCAGCGGGGGATTCCCCCCATCATGGCCCGATCATCGGTGGACCTTCTCAACTAAAATGCCACTCACGGGCAACCTTCCAGGCGTCCCGGGCCTTGAAAAAGGAGCCCGCGTTGAACGGCCCCCGACCACGGTCAGTCAAAAGAAATTCCCGGATGAACATAAGCTTCGTTTACCATTATTGCGGTCTAAAGTCTCCGATATTGTTCGAGGATGTTTACAACACGTCAACGACACTTTAACCTTGCCTAATGTAAACTATTGTGAGCGGACTCCAGTATGAAAGATGTCGAAAAACCGCATCCAGTGCGCTGTTTTGGATTGCAAATTGACTTTCCCGGAGGAAGTGTTTTATAAAAGTAACTTCTTACTTGAAATCGGAATCCGGTCCCGGACAAGGACCTGGCAAAAAGCCTCACCAGATGAGAGGAGCTAACCTGATGGCCGGCAACATTATTGAAGTGACAGACAGCAGTTTCGAGCAGGAAGTACTCCAGTCGGAAGTACCCGTTCTGGTTGATTTCTGGGCGCCGTGGTGCGGGCCCTGCCGCGCAATCGCCCCGGTTGTGGAGGAGCTTTCGGCCGATTATGGAAGCAAGCTCAAAGTTGCCAAATGTAATGTTGATGATAATCCTAAAACGCCCGGAAAATTCGGAATTCGCGCGATACCGACCCTTATCATCTTCAAAGGCGGCACGGTAAGCGAGCAGATTACCGGAGCTGTTGCCAAGTCTCAGATTTCCGCGGCAGTTGATAAGGTTGTGGGTTAAGACCCCCGGATTTCGCCCGATTGAGAGCAAGAATTGATCGGTTCTTTTCGGTCCTCTTCAAGAAATCTCCTCATCTATGACTGAAAAAAATATCCGTGACATGGTCATAATTGGCGGCGGGCCGGCTGGACTTTCAGCCGGCCTCTATGCGGCGCGCGCGAGGCTGGATGCTGTTCTGCTGGAGCAGATGGGCTTCGGTGGCCAGTTGCTCACGTATGAGAAGGTGGACAACTATCCGGGTTTCCCCGAAGGAATAGGAGCATTCGGCCTCGCCGAACTTATAAGCGCGCAGGCCCTCAGATTCGGGTTGCAGACAAGCAATGCCGAGGTTCGGGGACTTGACCTCGGCGGCGGGATAAAAAGGGTAATCCTGTCGGATGGGGAAATAGCGGCGAAAACGGTTGTCATTGCCTCCGGTGCATCCCCCAATAAGCTCAAGGTGAAGGGAGAGACTGAATTCACCGGCCGGGGGGTTTCATATTGCGCTGTCTGCGATGCTCCATTTTTCCGCGACCAGGAGGTTGCGGTTGTCGGAGGAGGCGATACGGCCATTGAAGAAGCCCTCTACCTCACGAAATTCGCCAGCAGGGTCCACATCGTTCACAGAAGGGAACGGTTGCGGGCCACTCCGGTCATACAGGAAAAAGCCTTTCAGAATGAAAAGATTTCATTTATTCTATGCAAGGTCGTTTGCGAGATAACGGGCAGGCAGGAAGGGGTGGAAGCGCTTATGCTTCAAGACGTGAAGAGTTCGGAGAGTTCGACCCTCCCGGTCGCCGGAGTCTTCGTGTTCGTGGGCATAAGGCCCAATTCCAGTTTCATCCCGCCGGAAATCGCCCGGGACCCTTGTGGGTTCATAGTTACCGATCAGGAAATGGCAGCCAGCATTCCCGGTGTATTCGCCGCGGGAGATATACGATCCAAGGCCCTGCGCCAGATCGTTACCGCGGTGGGTGACGGAGCGACAGCCGCATTCAATGCCGGCCGGTATATCGAAGAAAATTTCTGACCCCTGTTGTCTAATCGAGGTCTTACATGAGCTTTTCCAAAGACAAGCGAAACGGCTTCTCCCGGTTATCCCGTCTGGTACCTTTTTTCATTATCCTGTTCTTCCTGAGCGGGTGTGGGACCAATCTCGTGCAGTTCTACTTCGATGATCTTTTCGGGAAAGGATCATCGACTATCGACAAGACGGCCGAACAACTCGCCATCGATGCGACGCAGAATATACAAAAAAAGGAATTCGAGGAGGCCGCCAAGGATTTCAAGAAATTAAAGGAACATTATCCCTACAGCAAATATGCGATCCTTGCCGAATTGAAGCTGGGGGACGCCTACTTTTATAATAAGCAGTACAGTGAAGCCTCCATTGCCTACGAGGAATTCGTCCGCCTCCACCCCCGCAATGAGGTCGTTCCATACGTGCTCTATCAAATTGGAATGAGCCACTTCCTCACTTTCAGCTCCGTTGACCGCGATCCCGAGGAAACCGAACTGTCGATACAGGCCTTTCAGAAAGTCATTCAGAATTTCCCGGACACGGAATACTCCAGGAAGTCCGAAAAACAGCTTTTTGAGTGCAAGAAACGCCTGGTTTCCCATGAGATCGATGTGGCCCGGTTCTATTATATGAACGGAGAATTCGCCGCGGCCAAGGGTCGTTTGGAGGCGGTGGTTCAAAAATATCCCCAGGCCATTGCAGACCTCGGATTTGGCAAGGAACTGCAGCGAATGATGACCAAATGTGAAGCTGAATGCGCCAAGGGAGAAAAAAAGCCAGGGTTCTGGACGCGAGCGGGATTCTGATATTATATTGATTTTGTAGCAAATTTAAACAGTGTCCGGTTACTTCCCAAAGATCCTTGGCGAAATTGAGTATTGACAAAAGGGACCGCTTTCCTGCATGCTTAGTTGTGCCTGAAAAGGAGAGCGGACCTACCCTTTTGATATATCCCCAACCAAGCGGGCAAAGCATCGTTTGTCGATTCGTCCGCCGGACACCGCCTCCGGCTATTCCACTTTCCTGAAAAAACCTGAATGTAGATGCATGCCCATCCGGAAAATCCACAGAATCCTCTGCCTTAATAAGGAATACAATCGCTTTTGAGGAATGCAATAACTTTTGATACACGGAGAAGAAGTCATGCCTGACGCATCCCAACCAGCCTCGGAAACCTCTCACCGGGAGCACTCGCGCGACCAGCGGAATGAGATGAACTTGGTCGAGCTCAAAAACAAGAACATTCGGGAACTCCTTACCATCGCCAAAGCTTACAATATCGACGGCGCGAGTTCGATGCGAAAGCAGGAGCTGATTTTTGCCCTTCTTCAGGCCCAAGCCGAAATGAGCGGCCTGATTTATGGCGAAGGAGTGCTGGAGATACTGCCCGATGGTTTTGGCTTTTTGAGAAGCCAGAACTACAACTACCTGCCGGGTCCCGACGACATCTATGTCTCGCCCTCGCAGATACGGCGATTCAACCTCCGCACCGGCGACAGCATCTCGGGGCAGATTCGCCCTCCCAAGGACAACGAACGCTATTTCGCCCTGCTGAAGGTCGAAGCCGTAAACTACGAAGATCCAGAGATCGCTCGCGACAAGATTCTTTTTGACAACCTGACGCCTCTGTATCCCGACAGGCGTGTCAAACTCGAATCGGTCTCCGATAACCTGTCCACCCGTGTCATGGATCTTCTCACGCCGATCGGATTCGGCCAGCGCGGACTCATTGTCGCCCAACCCCGTACCGGCAAGACCATGCTGCTCCAAAACATCGCGAACGCGATCGCAACCAACCACAAAGACTGCTATCTCATAGTGCTTCTGATCGACGAACGGCCAGAGGAAGTCACCGATATGCAGCGTAACGTTCGCGCCGAGGTGGTCAGCTCCACTTTTGACGAACCTCCACAGCGTCACGTTCAAGTGGCCGAAATGGTAAGCGAGAAGGCAAAGCGCCTGGTCGAACACAAAAAAGACGTCGTCATTCTCCTGGACAGCATAACCAGGCTGGCGCGCGCCTATAACAGCGTCGTACCGCCCAGCGGCAAGATCCTCTCCGGCGGTCTCGATTCCAATGCCCTCCACCGCCCCAAGCGGTTTTTCGGAGCCGCGCGCAATGTCGAGCAGGGAGGAAGCCTCACCATTATAGCAACCGCGCTCATCGATACCGGAAGCCGCATGGACGAAGTTATCTTCGAGGAGTTCAAGGGTACCGGCAACATGGAAATCGTGCTCGACCGCAAGCTTGCCGACCGCAGGATCTTCCCCGCAATCGACATCAACAAATCCGGGACCAGAAAAGAAGAGCTTCTTATTATTCCCGAAGACCTCAATCGTATATGGATACTTCGGAAGCTGCTCTCTCCCCTGAACCCTATCGACGCGATGGAGTTTCTGCTCGACAAGATGCAAGGCACCAAGAACAACCCGGACTTTCTCGCTTCCATGAACAGGTAGTGGTTTGCTCGCATGCTCCATGTGCATTCCATGGCAATTTGACGGCAGGCCCCGCGGGGCGCGGAAAGTAATTGCAAATATCATATAATGCTTTATAATACTTGATTCTGGCATTTATTTCGGATCAAGGAAGGACCCTTCTCCATGAAAGAAAATATCCATCCCGATTATTTCGAGACCGTCATCAAATGCGCTTGCGGAAACGAAATCACCACCGGCTCCACCAAAAAGGAAATTCGGGTCGAAATCTGCTCCAAGTGCCATCCTTTCTACACCGGGAAGCAGAAACTGGTCGACTCGGCCGGCCGTATTGAAAGGTTCCGCCGCAAGTACGAAAAGTTTCAGAAACCGGAAGCCAAGGAATAGAAGGCCGCGACCATTTTGCCGGCACGCTGAAATTCACGCGCTCTAGCCTGACAGATCCGCGCCAATTCCTCGACATTTCTCGTGGGACAAAACCAGAACCGGCTTCCGCCGGTTCTTTGTTTTTGGCCTCGGCCGCCGCCAACGGGTTGACCCCGGCCCGTTGTGTGTTAATAAAGGTTTATAATCCTTGGGCTTCTCGGAAAGAGCGACCCGGATCCACGCTTCCCCTTCCCGACGAGGAGGATGAGGTCGTGTTTCCAGTCAGAACCGGTCACTGATTCTGTTCACACTGAGGAAGCAAGTTCCTGATGTTTGACAAGCTGGAAAGTGTCGTATCGCGATTTCAAAAACTCGAGGAGGACCTCGGGAATCCCGACTTGCTGAGTAACCAGAAAGAGTACCAGCAGGTGGCCAGGGAGCGTTCCGAGATCGCCCCTGTAGTGGAGAAGTACGCCCTATACAAGAGCATCAAGGAACAGGCGCTGGAGAATCAGTCCCTGCTGGAGACAGAGTCGGACACCGAGATGCGCGATCTCATTCGGGATGAAATTGCGAGTCTCAAGAGCCGGCTCGAGGCAACGGAGCAAGAACTCATACTGATGCTGGCCCCCAAGGATCCCAACGATGACAAGAATGTCATTGTCGAGATTCGTGCCGGAACGGGTGGTGAGGAGGCTGCTCTTTTCGTGGCCGATCTTTTCCGGATGTATTCGCGCTATGCTGAAATCCGCAGGTGGAAAGTCGAGATACTGGATGCGCACCCTACCGGCATCGGCGGGCTCAAGGAAATAATCGCCTCGGTCAATGGGAAGGGAGCGTACAGCAGGCTCAAGTATGAACGCGGCGTGCACCGTGTCCAGCGCATACCAGTGACCGAGAGCCAGGGCAGAATACATACTTCCGCTGTCACGGTAGCGGTCCTGCCGGAAGCGGGCGAAGTCGAGATCTATATTGACCCGAACGACATCCGGGTGGATGTGTTCCGGTCCTCCGGGCCGGGAGGGCAAAGCGTCAATACGACCGATTCGGCCGTTCGCATCACCCATATCCCGACCGGGCTGGTGGTAACCTGCCAGGATGAGAAATCCCAGCATAAAAATAAGGCCAAGGCGCTCAAAGTCTTGCGGGCGCGCCTGCTGGACGCCATGCAGGCCGAACAGGAAGCAAAAATAGCCAAAGACCGCAAAAGCCAGGTTGGGTCCGGGGACAGAAGCGAGAGAATCCGGACTTACAACTTCCCCCAGAACCGGCTGTCCGACCATCGAATCAACCTGACGCTCTACAAACTTGACATGGTGCTGGCCGGCGCACTCGATGACGTCATCGATCCCATTGCCGCTTATTTTCAGGCCGAGGCACTGAAGGGCACCGACCAGCCCTGATTATCGCGGCCCCGTTCATTCACGGCATCCCGCAAATCAAATAACCCGCATACTCACGCCCCGCCACATCGCCAGTCCGGCGCGCCGGGCATTTCGCCTCCTTTTCTCATGGCCCGTCCGCATAGACAAGGTTCTCGCCGAACTCATCATACCGGGTTGCGTTCAAGGTGTTGCTTTTCAAGCTCAAAAGAGCGGGCGAATGATTTCCCCGCCTGTCACGAAGCTCCGCCAGGCGCTCACGCGCAGGCGCGTAAGGCGAGCGTTCGGCGTCCGCCGCGGCTGTCCCGCCTTCGCGGGGCGCCGCGGCGGCGCCATAACGAGCCGCGTGGCGGAGCAGAGGGCGCATCTGCGTTTTCAGCGGGTAGCCCGGATACCTGTTAATCCGGGCGCGAATCGCAAGAGGCTATGATAAAGCGACAAACCATCGTTTTCAGGGAAGCTGTTTCCAGCGAGCTTATCGTATCGTACCAGTTTGTCATACAAGGCATCGAGGGATGAGATCTTTATTTCTTCCTGTCCAGCCTCAGAACGCATTCCAGGTGAGGAGTATGCGGAAAAAGGTCAAACGGCTGAACCGCCTTGATTTCGTAGTCATCCAGGAAAAAAGCGACGTCCCTGGCAAGACTCGCGGGGTTGCATGAAACCGCGACTATACGCCGTGGCGCAACCTCGAGAAGGGCTTTGATCACTTTGGGGTGCATGCCGGCACGGGGAGGATCGGTCACCACGACATCAGGGGTCCCGGCCTCGGCGGCCCTCCTGATGACATCCTTGAGATCCCCGGCCATAAACGAGCAGTTCTGGATACCATTTATCCGGCAGTTCTCAAACGCATCCTTCACGGCGTCCTCGACCACCTCTACCCCCGTGACCTTTCGCACCCGCGGCGCAATGTAGATCCCTATGGTTCCCGTGCCGCAGTAGAGGTCCCAGACATTTTCCGATCCGTCGAACTCTCCGAACCGGGCAACGGTATCATAGAGCAACTCCGTGCCGCGCGAGTTGGTCTGGAAGAAAGAATGAGCGGAGATGCGAAACCTGAGGTCCCCGAGCCGCTCCTCGATAAAACCCGGACCGGACAGCACACGGCTCGAATCGCCGATAGCCACCTGAGATTGGTTATCGCTGCTCGAATGGATAAAGGTGGTAATCTTGGGGAATTTCTCGGTCAGGCGTGAAGCGAGCAACTCTACTGTCCCGTCACCGCGCGCATCGCCTGACGTTATCAGGTGGACCATTGCCTGTCCGGTATTCTTTCCCTCCCTGAGCACCAGAAATCGCCAGAATCCCTCGTGACCCCTGATATTGTATGCGGGAAGACCGCTTTTCACGCTCCACTCCCGAACCTCTTTCAATATCTCGACCGCTTGCGGGGATTCCAGGAAGCACTCGCGCACATTAAAGACCTTGTCAAAGAACCCCCTCACGTGCAGGCCAAGCGCAAAGAGGTCCTCGACGCTGAAATCACCGCCCGACATCTCTTCGGCCGTGAGCCAGCGCCTGTTCGAGAAGGTGAATTCCATCTTGTTCCTATAATGGAACGGGTCCGGCGAGGGCACTATGGGGCGCGAGTCGGCATTGGCTATCCCCGCTATATGGCTCAAAGACTCGACAATGTGCTTCTCTTTCCAGTAGAGCTGAACATCATATGAAATATCCTGCCAGTGGCAGCCTCCGCAAATCCCGAAATGCGGGCAGCGGGGCCGCGCATAATCGGGTGACTGCGAGATCAAATCGATGACCCTGGCCTCCGCGTAGTTTTTCTTCTTTTTGATTATCCGCGCTTTTACCACCTGCCCCGGCACGGCCCGGTCCAGGAAGATAACATAGCCGCCCACACGGGCTATTCCCTTACCGCCGAACGCGAGCTTTTCAACAAGAAGCTCGATTTCCATTCCCTTTGTAATTTTTTCCATAGTCAGCCATGTTCAAGAAAATGAATGGTTGGGGAAAAGCACCCTTTTCGGGACACGGTTCCCGGTATCGAACGGCAAATGATTTTGCCCATTCCACGACTTTGCGTCATTTTAACGGATTTTTATGATTTATGGCGTTCTGGTCCGCTCATGGGGAGTTAGTGAGAGTTGGTATCCTGGATGCACCGGGGGCCTCCCAATTCCGGCAGACGCTTTTCTCCACGTCTCGATGGCCACGTCGCTCGTATCGAAGTACCCTTCCCAATGGTCGATTTAATGGAAAAACAGCCTCCCGACAGCTCCGTTCTTTCCTTCATGCTGGTCAGTCCCAGGCCCTTTTGGCTGCAAACCCGCGCGAGGGCGGAAGGAATGTCGAACCCTTCTCCATTATCCTCGATAGCAAGCTCTATGGCGCCCCTCTTACGCATTATCGAGAGCTTCGCATTTCTTGCCCTGCTATACTTGGCAATATTGTGGAAAGCCTCCTGCACCAACCTGAAAATCACAATTTTCAACGGCTCCGGGATCTCGTCTTCCTTAACTCCCATTCTGATGTCAACACAAATCCGCGGATGAATATCACCAAATTTCCGGCAGAACCATTCCACGGTTGCGGTCAGTCCGAGATCATCCAGCATGGTCGGCCGCAGGTCAATGATTATTCTTCGGATGTCATCCATGGTGATCCGCAGCAGCGCAATGCATTCCTCGAATGAAAATATATCGGTTTCCCCCTGTTTCAGTTTCTCCAGGGATTTTTCGAGGCAGAATTTGATGGCGGCCATGGATGATCCCAAACCATCATGAAGCTCTCCCGCCAGCAATTTGCGCTCTTCTTCATGCACCGCCAGAAGCCTCGTTGAAAGGAAACGTAGCTCACCCTCCGATTGCCGCAATGCCTCTTCGGCCTCTTTCCTCTCCGTAATGTCTCTTGCCACACCCGTAACAAGTTGGAGACGTCCCTTCGTGTCCCGGATCGGGCAGGCACGGTTGCGCACCCAGCGAATGGCGCCATCCGGACGCAATATCCGATACTCGGCGTCGAAGGTCGCTTCCGTGTCCCCGAGCAATCCCATCCGGGCAAGAACGTGTTCCTTGTCCTCGGGGTGGATACTCTCCAGGAAAGACTGCGGGGCATCGTAGAGGCTTTGCCGGCTGCGCCCCCAGATGTCCTCATAGGCTGGATTTATATAGGAAATGCTGTCGAAACCGGGGGTGCCCATCCAGAACACATCCTGGATGGACTCGGCCACAAGCCGAAATCTGTTCTCGCTCTCCCGCAACCCCTCCTCTGCCTTCTTCCTCTCGGAGATATCAATAATCACGCCGACCAGTCCCCCCGGCATCCCGGAGTTGCCCGAAAAGGTCGATTTGTAAAAAATCACATCCCGTTTTGCGCCATCCGCGCACGTGACTTTATATTCATAGACCTGAACCCCCCTCTTCCTGAAAAGGGCGGCGTCCATTTCCAGATGTTCCCGTACGGCACTGCTGTCGGACAGGATTTCGGAAATGTTCTTACCTATAATATCTTCCCTGCGAAGTCCGATACAGCTTTCGAAAGCCTTGTTGCAGCCGAGGTAGACGCCTTGCGCATCCTTGTAGAAGATAGGCGCCGGGATGGTGTCCATGAGGGTCTGAAGGAACTCCAGCGCGTTCTGAAGGTTGATCTCCATCTGCTTGCGCTCGGTTGTGTCCCTGGCAATACCGCACAGGCCGATTATCTCTCCCGATGTGTCACGGATGGGCACCTTGATGATATGGAAGGTTTTTAACTGCCCCAGGACAGGCCGCGTGCTCTCCTTTTCGACAATTTCGCCGTTGAAAACACCGGCGTCATATTCCTCGGCCCGCTTGCCGGCTTCCTCGCCATACAGCCAACGCGCGGTTTGTCCGATAAACTCCGATGGCGGAGTTTCGAAAAGCTTTCCCATGGCGGGATTAACGGCTACGTACCTGAAGGAGCGGTCCTTGAGATAGATACATTCCCGTGCCGATTCAAAAATGGCCCTGAATCTTTCTTCACTCAGCTTTACTTCCTGCTCGGCTCTCTTGCGCTCCGAGATGTCCCGTATTGACTCGATGGCCCCAATCACATTCCTGTTCTTGTCAAAAAGCAGGGATGCCGTGCCCCACAGGGTCGCGCCTTTCCCCTCATTCATTCTCGATACAAAAGTCTCGGCCCTTATGACATTTCCGTCCCTTTCGAGGAAAGGATACCAGCCCACGTTGCCGATGGAAGCGTCCATTACCATGTCGATCAGAAGCGGCCTTTTTTTCCCATAAAAGGGAACCGCATATTCATACTCGCCCTTGCCGAGCATTTTATCCTTTCCAACGCCGGTCATAGCTTCAATTGCCCTGTTCCAGGCAATAACCTTCTTATTTCGATCTATGACAAGAGTGGCATCCGGAAGGAATTCGATAATATCCTGCAGTTTCTGGACAGCAATCTCGAGAGCCTGGCTCGCTCTTTTCCTGTCGCTCATTTCCAGTTGCAGCAGTTGATTGGTCTTTCTCAATTCCGAGGTCTGTTCCGCCACCAGGATTTCAAGATGCCGCCCTATCTCATCCTCACCCTTCAATTGCCCCGTCAGGTCATCGAAAACCCCGATCCCCCCCAACAGCTCACCATCACCGGGTTTAAGGGCCTCATAGCGCGCCCTTATCCGCCTTTTCACCGGTCCGAGCACAGGCAGATAACAGCTTTCGTAACACCCTGCCCTCCCAGCCAGCGCGGCGCCCACCGCCGAACGCACCTTCTCGTCCCGAAGTGGGTCCACCAGGTTGAACCCGATGATTTCATTCCTTGGCAACCCGGCAAACTCAATGAATTTTTGATTGCAGTCGGCGATTAGTCCGTGACGATCAAAAAGGATGATCCCTACCGGAGCGCTGTCGAATGCCACCCTGTAGCATTGCTCGGTTTCAGGACCCATTTGTGGCGCTCCCGTACATGGATTCCCCCTTGTCATCGGAGTGTCCCGCCAATATGAAAATGTGTAAAAAGAGTTTTGGCGCCTGTTTCGCCCTGAGGCTTCGGACGGGTGAAACCGGTAACAATCGGATGGGACAATATGTATGGAATAGCAGAGCTTCTCCGATGATGCAAGAAATTTGAATAGTATTTTCCCACTATAATGAGAATATTTTCACTATCGAGCCGCACACCTGGCTTTGCCGACGCGCGACGGGAAAGCCATGGGGGCTCTCACGCCGACCTGATCCTCCCCCGGAAAACTGGACATGTAGTTAAGCACCTTGCCGCGCCCGATCAAACGAAGGCTCGATAACCTGCACGACCAGGAAATCCCGCGCCGGAGCACTCTTAACGAGGAGCCAAATGCGAATCTCCCATAAAAAAAGGCCGACCTTTTGGGTCGACCCCGGCGAAAAGCATTTTCGCTTCTTTTCAGATCTAAATCCGGAAACCGGATCACGGGATTTTCTATCGAATTACCTGACCTTCTTAAACGCCATCTCGTTCGAGCCCGGGATGGCCATCTTGATGGCATTGTCCTCGATTGTCCCGACCAGCACGCCGCCGCCCTTGGTATGGACCCGGAGTTCATCACCTTTCATGAACCATGTGAAGGAGACCTCCTCATCGCCCACTTTCCAGATCCCGACTCCATTATCCTTGAGGTCCAGGGTAGCTTCGGTGTGCCGGGGGGAGGCCATGGCTTCGGACACATAAGTACCCGCCGGCTGCGGTTTTGAACCGCAGCCAAAAACAAGAACCGCCGGGACAAGGCAAAGCACAAACAGCCACGTCCCAGAGCGGCGTTTATATTCCTTCCTCATAAAAGCCAGATCCTATCGTGATGCGGCAGGAGAAGCGCCCATTCTCCCAGCGCCGGTAAAGAACCGCATTTTCCTGAGAAGCATCGGCTTGTCGTAAAGGTATATCTGGACTGTAAAAACAAGCATGAGGACATTTTCGAGCACCTTTTTCCAGCCGATGGGCTCTCCGACCGTATCGTAACATCCGCAAGTGATCGGCGCTCCCCAGTACATGTTGATCATGATCATAATATCAAACATGATCAGCAGTAAGCCAATAATTATTACAGAAGCGCGCGATCTGAACCCGATAATCAGAAAAAGGCCGCTGACGAACTCGATCCAGGGCAGTGTTACGGCCCCGAGGTTGAGAAACATGTAAGGTATAAGCCGGTAGTTGGCAATTGCCTCGGCGAATTGAGCAGGGTGAGGGATTTTGCTCACGCTTGCATAGATAAAGAAGTATCCGACATAGATACGGAGCACAATCGACAGGTACTCGCTCGTGACCAGCCCGCGGAGAAAAGACGCTATCATTTGGAGGTCCTCCCTTCGACCGGGTAACCCATGGATTCCCAGGCCCGCAGACCTCCATCGATAACCTTCACCCCATTGTAGCCCAGGAGTTGGAGCTTGCCGGCAATTTCCATGTCATAGGGCTTGCTGATTGTGCTGCCGTACACCAAAATCTCTCTTTCCTTGTTTTCTTCGGAAAAGTTCATCAGGTAAACGATGTCGAACAGGGCCATCGGCATGTTGACCGCGCCCTTTATATGAAGCTTCTGATAGAAGTTGGAGGGCATGGCGTCAACGATGAGCGCTCCACTACTCCGGGATGCTTCCATGGCCGCCGAGGGACCTATCACGGGGATGCTTCCCTTCTCCGCCACCGCGGGGAAAAGCGGTATCCCGTTGGGATTGGAATGGTTGAAAGATATCGCCAACAGAATACTCACTCCGACAACCAGCAGGAAGTCATGCCAGCGAAGACGCGAGTCCTTGATGGCCTGGTCCGACTCCTCTTCAATTATTTCCTGGTCCTTGAGCAGCCAGCCCCGCATCTCTTTCATGAATTTCCTGGACAGCTCGGGACAACTGGCCAATAAGCGCTCAAAATCATCCTTCAGCAGGACTATGAGGTGAGTCTCACTCAAAGCCTGCACGCTGGCCGTCCGTGTTTCGCCGGTGAGAAGCGCCACCTCACCGAAGCTCTCACCCGGGCCCATATTGGCGAGTTCCCTCTCGACGCCGCTTTCATGAACGACGAAGATCCTCACGCGCCCCGAGTTGACGATATAGTAACCATCGGGGCTGTCGCCCTCTCGAAAGATGATGCTGCGCGCCTGCACCACCCTGTTTTCCACACATCGGGCGATTTCCATGAGCCTGTCGGGGGGGAGGTCCCGAAAAACAGGGCACTTCAGCAAATTTTCCGCATTCTCATTGTGTGTCATGGGTACTATTGCTTCTTCTGGAATGCTCTCAATTCTTTCAGAAAGCCGTCAGAGTCCTTGATGACTCCCTTATGGCTGCTGAGTACCTTCCCGCTTGACGTTGCCACAATCATCGTGGTGGGGGTCTCAACTCCATCCATGGAGGCCGAGATAGCGTAATTCTCATCGAGGAATACAGGGAAAGTGACCTTGAAATTCTTCCTGTATGCATCGAGCTGGGACTTGTCCGTTCCTATGGCGACCCCGATCAGTTTGACATCCGCGAGGGTCGAATCCTCGGTGATAACCTTGTTTATTTTATTGATGGTCGGCGCATTGGCATGGCACTGCGGGCAAAGCGCGCTGAAAAATTCGATGACCACGACCTTTCCGCTGATGCTCGATACCGGAAAGGGCTCCATCGATTTCAGACCGAGCACCTTCTGAACCTGGGCGGAATCCGGAGCGGGCAAGGTGAACTTCGCGGCGGGCAGTTCTTCGGAACCCTGAGCACCGTACGCGAGCGGACACTGCAACGCGAGAAGGAGTGGGAGGAAAAGGAGCAACGGATAGCAACGGGAAATCCTTCTGTTCATGTCTATTTCTCCGGTTATCAGGTCGGGTCCGGCCTGGGACCCGACGCTCATCAAAGTTTTTCTCGCCGATAGTGTTCTTGTCGGCTGGATTGCCGATAATCTTTACCGGGAAATCACTGTTTTTGCGGTCGCGCAACCGCGATACCCGACCGCGATGGAATGAAAAGCACAGGGGGCGGAGTTCCCGGGCCCCTTACCCGGTTATATATTTAGCAACCAGATCGCCGACTTCCGTCGTTGAATGTCCCATCTTGCCGGCGGAAAGGCTCTTCAGGTCCTTCACCACGGCGGTTTTTATCGCCGCTTCCACGGTCAGGGCGGCTTCGGGCTCGCCGAGGTGGTCCAGCATCATTTGCACGGCGGCGATCGCGGCCAGGGGATTTATGATATTCAGCCCCGTGTACTTGGGCGCAGACCCCCCGATCGGCTCGAACATGGAAACCCCCTGGGGATTGATATTCCCGCCTGCCGCTATCCCCATGCCTCCCTGGATCATGGCCCCAAGGTCAGTGATTATGTCACCGAACATGTTGTCCGTCACTATAACGTCGAACCATTCAGGGTTCTTGACCATCCACATGCAGATGGCGTCAACGTGGGCATAATCGGTCGTGATACCGGGGTATTCGGCGGCAACCTCGTTGAACGCCCGCTGCCAAAGATCGAATGCATAGGTCAGGACGTTGGTCTTGCCACACAGCGTCAGCTTGTTACGATAACCACGCTTCCTGCAGAAATCGAATGCGAAACGTATGCAGCGCTCAGCCCCGTGTCGCGTGTTCACCGATTCCTGAACGGCCACTTCCTGAGGGGTCCCTTTCCGCAGGAAGCCTCCCGCACCGGAATAAAGCCCCTCCGTATTCTCCCGGACGACCACGAAATTAATGTCTTCGGGCTTCTTGTCCTTAAGAGGTGTATCCACGCCCGGATAGAGAATGACAGGACGAAGATTGATATACTGATCGAGCTGGAACCGCAGTTCGAGAAGAAGGCCCTTTTCGAGTACTCCGGGCTTCACATCCGGATGTCCGATTGCGCCGAGCAGGATGGCGTCAAAGGACCTGAGTTCCTTGATTGTCTCCGGCGGCAGGATTTCCCCGGTCCTGAGATACCTGTCGCCACCGAGATCATAAGTTACGCGCTCGGTCTTGAAGCCCGCCCCGCCGGAGACCGCATCAAGCGCCTTGAGAGCTTCACACACCACCTCGGGGCCTGTTCCATCCCCGGGGATTACTGCTATCCTGTAGGTTCTGTTCTTTTCCATGGGATTTCGCTTCCGTCAAATAGGTTATTTCGCGGCTCTGGTTTAGAGACACGGTCCAGTTACCGGTAGAGCAAGGAGGGTGATCAAACGGCCCCCCGGCAAAAGGGGGCCGGCAATCCGACAAGCGATGGCATCTTTGTACAGTGGGAGGATGAGATCCTCCTGACTTTTTCCGATCAGTGCGTGCCTATTCCCGCGGCATTTGCCCTCGGACATACTCTATCAACCCGCCGGCCTCGATCAGCTTTTGCATGAAAGGGGGTATGGCCTGGGCCCGGTATGTCGTATTCCTGGTACGATTTACGATAATGCCTTCATCGAGGTCTATTTCGAGTTCATCCCCCGCAATAATGCCCTCGGCCGCTTCCGGGCATTCCAGGATCGGAAGGCCCATATTGAAGGCATTGCGGTAGAAGATACGCGCGAAACTGTGCGCTATGACGCAACTCACCCCTGCCGCCTTGATAGCGATAGGAGCATGTTCCCGCGAGGAACCGCACCCGAAATTCTTGCCCGCGGCGATGATATCGCCCGGTCTTACGCTGGACGCGAACGCCGGGTCGGCGTCCTCCATGCAATGGGCGGCCAGCTCAACGGGATCGATCGTATTAAGATACCTCGCAGGTATAATTGCATCGGTATCCACATCATTACCAAATTTCCAGACTTTTCCAACGATTTTCATGAGCCAACCACCTCGCCAGGGTGCCCGATGCGCCCAAGAACGGCCGAAGCAGCGGCGACGGCCGGATTGCTCAAGTACACCTTGCTCTCAACGTGCCCCATTCGGCCGACAAAGTTGCGGTTGGTAGTCGCAACGGCTGATTCTCCAGCGGCAAGTATTCCCATGTGACCACCGAGGCAGGGACCGCATGTCGGAGTGCTCACCGCAGCCTCGGCCTCGATAAAAGTCTGGATCAACCCCTCTTTCAACGCTTCCATATATATCGCCTGGGTCGCGGGAATGATGATACACCGGATCCCTTGAGCGACTTTTTTCCCCTTGAGGACTTGCGCCGCCATCCTCAAATCCTCGAGTCGGCCATTTGTACACGACCCGATAACCACCTGGTCGATTGGCGTTTCGGGAATCTCGGTCACCTGTTTCACGTTCTCGGGCGAATGCGGAAGCGCAACCACAGGCTCGAGTTCCGAGATATCCCACTCATGGCTTGCCTCGTAGACGGCATCGGGATCGCTCCTGTAGAACTTGTAAGGACGCTTCGCGCGCGACTTCACGTATTCCTCCGTGATGGCATCGGGCGCGATTATTCCCACCTTGGCTCCGGCCTCTATTGCCATGTTACACATCGAGAGCCGGTCGGAAACAGGCAGCGATTCGATGACCTCGCCGGTGAATTCCATCGCCTTGTACCGTGCACCGTCAACCCCGATCCGGCCGATGGTGTACAGGATAAGATCTTTTCCTCCGACCCAGGGCCGGCGTTTGCCCTTAAAGACAAACTTCATGGAGTGAGGGACCTTGAACCAAACACGACCGGTAATCATCGCGGCGGCCAGGTCGGTACTTCCGACGCCAGTTGCGAATGCTCCCAGTGCCCCGTAGGTACAGGTATGGCTGTCGGCTCCGATTACCACGTCACCGGGCAGCACCAGTCCCTGTTCGGGAAGCAGAGCGTGTTCAATCCCCATCCGCCCCACTTCGAAATAGTACGGCAGTTTATGTTCCCGCGCGAAATCACGCAGCATCAAGGCATGAGCGGCCGAAGCGATATCCTTGTTGGGGACAAAATGATCCGGGACAAGGCCGATCCTTTCCGGATCGAAGACTCTCCTGGCCCCAGCCCGCCGGAACGCTTCAATGGAAATCGGCGCGGTAATATCGTTTCCCAGGGCGAAATCGACTTTCACTTCCACGAGTTCGTCCGGAACGACCGCCGGTTTGTCCGCGTGATCGGCCAGTATCTTTTCGCTGATCGTCTTGGGCATTGCAGTATGCTTTCTATCGAGACTCCGGGATGCCCGGTTGCTCGGTCTCCGAGGAAGCCCCCGGGTCGGACTGCGCGGCTTCCCTTGGCGTTATCGCCTGTGGCTGGGCGAGAGCGGCCCTCTCCAGGCCCCCTCTTCCCGTCATACGCCACAGTATCCATCTTGCCGGTCCGGACGCGGTGTAGACCGAGCCCATGGCGAACAGAATAGAAACCGGGCTGATGGCGATGATGCAAACAACAATAATCACGCCAAACACCACGAACGAGGGTTTGGCCTTTATGACCTCCACATCCTTGAAGCTGTTGTACGGCATGGTGCTGATCATGAAGAAGCCGAGCAGACAGGTCAGGATCAGCAAAACCGGGGCAATGAAAGAACCCGTCACCCCTATCTCCCAGTAGTGCAGGAAAAGCACGGTGACGGCGATCATGCCGGCGCCGCCCGGGATAGGCAGGCCCACGAAATATTTCTTGCTGGCCGTTTCCACCTGCACGTTGAACCTGGCGAGCCGAAGCGCCCCGCATGCCACAAAAACAAAGGCGGCAAGCCACCCGAGACGGCCGAAGGGCCGAAGGGCCATGAGAAATATCAGCAGGCCCGGCGCCAAACCAAAGGCTACAAGGTCGGCGAGCGAATCATACTCGACGCCGAATCGGCTGGTCGCACGCGTCAGACGCGCGACCTGCCCGTCCAGAATATCAAAAAAACAGGAAGCGAAGATAGCGAGGGCCGCAATTTCAAAGCTTCCACTGGTAGAGTTTACGATGCCGAAAAAACCGCTGAACAGGTTTGCCGTAGTGAAAAGATTAGGAATAATATAAGTCCCGCGATGAATTTCGCCTTCTCCACGCAAACGACGCCACCTTCTGCGTCGAGGGCGACGTTTTTTTACTTCAGCCGACATAGGGCGGTCTCTCCCGCGTAAACATGCTGGCCTCGGGACACGAGCAGCTCACAATCCTCGGGAACATAGAGATCCATCCGTGAGCCGAACCGGATCATTCCGAACCGTTCCCCCTGGATCACCTGGTCACCCGGACTCGGCCAGCACACTATCCGCCGCGCAATGAGTCCGGCCACTTGCGTCAGAACCACATCCGTTCCGGAAACGGACCTGATCCAGACCCAGTTCTGCTCGTTTTTCTCGCTGGCCTCGGCAAGATTGGCCGCCACGAAGCGGCCTTTTTTATAGTAGATACCCTGGACTGTGCCGGAAACCGGAATCCGGTTCACATGAACGTCAAACACGGACATGAAGATGCTGATCTTGCGGGCCGGTTTGTCGAGGAAGCGCACGGTCTCGACTCTGCTGACGGCAATTACTTCTCCATCGGCGGCCGAAATAATCTCGCGCTCGCCAGCCGCTGTCATCCTCTGGGGATCACGAAAAAAATGTCCAACAAGAAGCGTCACCGCCAGGAGCAAAATTGTCAGGGCCGCCCATCCGAGAATCGCCGAGATCAGGGTCACAAACATGGCCGCGAGAATAAAAGGAATCCCTTCGCGGGCAACGGGGATGTGAGCTCGCATTGTTCGGAAATCTTTGGTGGACAAGAGACATGCTCCTCAAACCGCGATGTTTTGTGATTCAAGACCCCGCTCCGGCACCGAACAGGTCTCCGGAACGGGGTCCTCTAATGACAAGCTTGCGCTAAATCATTTTTACTGCATCCAGGAAAGGCATCATGGCGCGGAGTTCCGCACCGATTTTTTCGAGCAACAGCGCCTTTTCGCGGTTGCGGGTCGTTCTGAACATGGGCCGCCCCGCCTGGTTTTCGAGAATCCACTCACGCGCGAACTCACCTGACTGGATCTCTTCCAGGATCATTCTCATTTCCTCGCGTGTATCCTCGTTGACGATGCGCTTGCCGCGGGTAAGATCACCGTATTCAGCGGTGTCGCTCACGGAATATCTCATGTAGGCCAACCCGCCGCGATAGATCAGATCGACTATGAGCTTGAGCTCATGCATACACTCAAAAAAAGCGATTTCAGGTTGGTAGCCCGCTTCCACGAGAGTGTCGAAACCGGCTTTGATCAGCTCGGACACACCGCCACAGAGCACGGCCTGCTCGCCGAAAAGATCCGTTTCGGTCTCTTCCTTGAAAGTTGTCTGGATGACTCCCGCCCGAGTGGCGCCTATGCCGCGGGCGTATGCGAGGGCGGTCTGAAGGGCCTGCCCGGAGGCATCCTGCTGGATGGCGCACAGAGCCGGAACACCAGCGCCACGCACGTATTCACTTCTCACCAGGTGCCCGGGTCCCTTGGGAGCGATCATGACCACATCAACTTCCTTGGGCGGCACAATCTGGCCGTAATGAATATTGAAACCATGCGAGAAGAGCAATGTTTTCCCGCTCGTCATGGAAGGGGAGATGTCTCTGCGATAGAGTGCCGCCTGTGCATGGTCTTCGGTAAGAACCTGAATGATATCGGATGTCTCGGCGGCTTCACGGGCTAGAACGGGTGAAAAACCATCCTCGATGGCCTTCTCATAGTTGGCCGAACCGGGCAGGTCGGAGACTACAACCTGGAGGCCTGAATCTCTCAGGTTCTGGGCCTGGGCATGCCCCTGGCTCCCATAACCGATGATCCCTATCTTTTTCCCACGCAAAACATCCAAATTAGCATCCGCATCGTAAAAAAGTCGCATCAATTTCCTCCTAATTCTTGGATCGGCTAGTGTTTCTTGCTGCGCGCCAGCGCCGCCTTACCGGTGCGGGCGACCTCCACTATTCCGATCTGGTCCAGTAGTTCCATTATAGCATTGATTTTGCCCTCGGCCCCGGTCACTTCGAGCGTGAAGAAATGTGGACTGACGTCCACTACTTTTGCCCGGAAAATGTCCACGATGCGAAGCACCTCCGCTCGTGTGGCCTGTTCAGCTCGGACCTTAATCAAAGCCATCTCTCTATCCACAAATTCCGTTTCCGCGAAATCGTAGACCTTGATAATATTCACCAGCTTGTTCAACTGCTTGACTATCTGTGAAAGCACGCGCTCATCGCCTGTCGTGACGAGCGTGATCCGAGTCAGACCCGGCTCATGCGTTTCGGCCGCGGTAACCGTTTCGATGTTGTACCCGCGTCCGCTGAAAAGCCCGACTATCCGGGCCAGCACGCCCGGAACGTTCTGCACTAGGATCCCGATGGTATGCCGCTGACTATCCGTGATGATCACTCTACTGTCTCCCGGCGGGCCGCGAAGCCCGTCCACTATGTTTACATCCCCCGGCCACTGACGATGGTCATGCCAAAAGCATTTCGGTGATACTCTTGCCCGGTGGAACTATCGGGAAAACGCCTTCTTCCTCATCCACCAGAAAATCCATCAGGACAGGTTTTTTTGTCGAAAAAGCTTCACGCAGGACCGGTTCGACCTCCTCGGGCCGGGTTGCCCTCAGGCCGACCGCGCCGTAGGACTCGGCAAGCCTCACGAAATCGGGGGAGCCTTCCAGGCAGGAGCCCGCGTAATTCCTCTCATAGAACAGTTCCTGCCACTGGCGCGGCAGCCCCAGATAGCGGTTGTTGAGGATGGCGACTTTCACCGGAATCTGGTTGCACACGGCCGTGCAAAGCTCCTGGATGTTCATCTGTATGCTGCCGTCACCGGCGATGTCAATCACGAGTTTATCCGGATAGGCGACCTGCGCCCCGATCGCGGCGGGAAAACCGAACCCCATGGTTCCCAGGCCTCCAGAGGTCAGTAGGGAGCGGGGACGGTTAAAAGTCCCGAACTGCGCGGTCCACATCTGGTGCTGGCCGACTTCGGTCGTGATTATGGCTTCGGTACCGGCCAGTTCACAAATTTTCTCGATGACATACTGCGGCTTTATCACCTCGTTCTTCAGCGCATAGGTGAGCGGGTGCTCATTTTTCCACCGGAATATCTGCTCAAACCATTGAGAACGCACCTCCGCGAGTCCATCGACGGGCTCGGCCTCGGCCAACTGGATAAGTTGCTCGAGCGCGCTCTTGCAATCCCCCACGATAGGCACATCCACATCCACGTTCTTGCTGATGCTGGTGGGGTCCACATCAATGTGTATTATTCTGGCATTCGGCGCAAATTCGCTGATCTTTCCCGTAACGCGGTCATCAAAGCGGACGCCGACCGCAAAGATTACATCGGCATGCGATATGGCCATGTTGGCCTGGTAGGTGCCATGCATCCCAACCATTCCGAGCCACAGCGGGTTTGGCTGGGATTGTCCCCCGCTTTCGATAATTGCGGGAAAAGCCCCGAGCCCCATGAGCGAACTCGTTACCGGCGCCTGGAACATTGTCGCCAGCTTTACGAGATCCTCGGAGGATTCGGAAATGATGGTGCCGCCCCCCGCGAAGATAACCGGCATTTTGGCTTTTCTCAGCAGTTGGAATGCCCGCTTCACCTGTCCGGAGTGGGCCTCCAGCGTCGGCCTGTAACCGGGAAGGTCCACTTTTTTGGGGTATTTGAAGTCAGTCGTGGCCTGAATGACATCCTTGGGCAAATCAACGACGATAGGGCCCGGACGGCCGGTTCGCGCAAGGTAGAAAGCTTCCTTGATAACGGTGGCGAGGCTGTTCACGTCGCGGACCAGGTAGCTGTGCTTGGTGCAGGGCCTTGTAATCCCTATGATATCGACTTCCTGAAAGGCATCGTCGCCGATCAGGGGAGTCGGAACCTGACCTGTAAATACCACCATGGGAACGGAATCCATATTGGCGGTGGCAATTCCGGTAACCGTATTGGTGGCTCCGGGACCAGAAGTGACCAGGCAAACCCCCACTCGTCCGGAAGCCCTGGCATAGCCATCGGCCATATGCGCGGCGCCCTGCTCGTGGCGTACCAGAATGTGCCGAATATTGTGCCTGGTCATCTCGTGATATATATCCAGCACTGATCCGCCCGGGAATCCGAAGATCACTTCGACTCCCTCTTTTTTAAGACACTCGAAAAATATCTGTGCTCCTCGCATTTTCATAAAACAACCCTTACTTCGTCTACATGAGTAGAGCCACGCGGATTCCATGTGCCGCCCAAAGCATCATGGAAACATCCAAATATCGGAAAACAGCCAGTTTTCAAAGATTAACCGGGCAAAGGGAAAATTCTAACAGTAAGAAAACAAAGCTGTCAATCAGATTGCTTATTTCCAAGCTTCGCGGGGAAATCTTAGGGCGGGGAGTCGGACTTAATTTGGGACCAACATCTTAAAGTCTGGCTGTCCTTTCGGCTTCTCCTCGGAGTTGTCTCCCTTTACAGCCTGCCTGAATTTCTTCTCGAAGCACAAACGCTCGTTATCAATCGCGGACCTGAGTGTCAGCTTTACTGAATTTCCGGCACCAATGTCCTCATCCTGTTCGCACTTATGCTCCAGCAAAAGATTGATTTTTTCGCCGGAGTTGGTGACAAAATTCCACTTCCAGGCAAGGCACGCGCGGAAAGCATCCCCCTTGTACTCCGCGGGCTTTCCGAACTTCTTATTGAACCGCTCCATAAGCTCGTTGAAAAACTCGCGGTCTTCACGTTCATACTTCAATTTGATCCGCAGGACCTTTTCCGCCTGTTCACAAGTGCCATAAGTGATGTAACCGCTCTTATAGCCATCCGGGGGCTTCACGTCCACCTCGGAAAGAAACTCCGAATGGCGCAACGGCAAAGCCGTGTCGGGCAAAACCTGGTCCTTGTAGTCGGACAGGTTTACCCCGAGTTTGAATCCACCAATTTCGCGGGGTACATCATGTGTCTCATCCGCGGCAGGTGCAGGCGAAGAAAAAAACAGTAACAGCAAGATTGGAAGTAACCTGAGCATAGGGTAGCTGCCGGGGCCCTCGTTTCTTATCACTTGGATGTACGCATCGTGCCGAAATCCTGGACAGGCATGAGCGATAAAGTCAAAAATCATTATACCAGAGAATCCCGACAAAAAGACATCGGATTCCACACTCCGCACGAAGGTCTTGCCGGAAAACGTTTCCCTGGCTTGAACCAGTCGAGTGTCGATCATTGACTCAACTCGGCATTTTCACCCGCGAAGCTTAACCTTTTTCGATAAACCCTTTGCTGGAGCCGATTTAGAAAATTTGAGCCCGCAGAGGTGAGCTAGGAGAAGATATCTTCCCAATTTAAGCGATACCGCGGCAATGAGTCGGAATCTGCTCATTTTCGCTCAAATCCGTCTGTTTTCATTTTGTCTAAACCTTTGACTGGAACATGCTTTTACAGTTATGAAACCATTTCAGGAGGGGCGATCTTTTTCTTCAAATGCAAGCGACAGCAAAAAAGGATATAATTTATGGAGAACCTGGAGGTTTTTCCGGCGTCCTCTTTTACCGGAGAGGAATATGACACTGCGACAGCATACGGAGGTCCCGTGGCGCAGGAGAATGGAGGGATTAAACTGAATCTTACACCAAATGCCCTTACAGTATTAGAGAAACGCTACCTGATCAAAGGTGAGGACGGAAAACCCGTAGAGACGCCCGAAGAGCTTTTCCGCAGAGTTGCCGATGCCATCGCCCGGCCTGATGCTCAATTCGAAGGTCCGGAAAAGGTCCCCGAGACAGCGAAGAAATTTCTCAGGTTAATGACCTCGCTCGACTTCATGCCCAATTCCCCCACTCTCATGAATGCCGGCCGCCATCTCGGGCAGCTTTCCGCCTGCTTCGTTCTGCCCATTGAAGATTCCATCGACAGCATCTTCGAGGCGATAAAACATGCCGCGATGATCCACAAAAGCGGCGGCGGCACGGGCTTCTCATTCTCCAGAATAAGGCCGGAGAATGACAAGGTCCTGTCCACGCAGGGCGTGGCGAGCGGCCCCGTTTCCTTCATGTCCGTCTTCGATGTCGCAACTGAAACGATCAAGCAGGGAGGGACCCGGCGCGGCGCCAACATGGGCATTCTTCGCGTGGACCACCCTGATATTCAAAGATTCATAACGTGCAAAACCGCAAACGACCGCATGACCAACTTCAACATCTCGGTCGCCGTAACAGACGACTTCATGCAAGCGGTTGAAAACGGATCGGACTACCCCCTGCTCAACCCCCGTTCGGGACAGGAAGTCGAAAGGCTGTCCGCCCGCGAGGTATTCCAGACCATAGTCGAGTCCGCCTGGAGCAACGGCGAACCCGGAATCATCTTTATTGATGCCATGAACCGCGACAATCCCACACCGCTCGTGGGGAGCATCGAGAGCACCAATCCATGCGGCGAGCAACCCCTTTTGCCCTACGAATCCTGTAATCTCGGTTCCATTAACCTCGCCAATATGGTTCAGAATGGACAAGTCGATTACATCCACCTCAAGGAAGTCGTATGGGACGTCGTGCACTTCCTGGACAACGTGATTGAAGCGAACAAATATCCACTTGATGAAATCGACAGGATAACCAGGAGCAACCGTAAAATCGGGCTCGGAGTGATGGGATATGCCGACATGCTGACGGCCCTCGGCGTCCCGTATAATTCGGATGCGGCCGTGGAAACGGCCGAAGAGGTGATGGGCTTCATTCAGAAAGAGTCGAAGGCGGCATCAGCCTTCCTCGGCAAGTCAAGGGGCAGCTTTCCGAACTATACCGGCTCGGTATACGACCGGAAAGAAACCCCGCACATGCGAAACGCCACCACCACGACCATAGCCCCCACCGGCACAATCAGCATAATCGCCGGGTGCTCCAGCGGAATCGAGCCGGTATTTGCAATCAGCTTCGTGCGAAAAGTCCTGGACGGCGCCGAATTGGTCGAGGTCCATCCGCTCTTCCAGAAGGTGGCCCGCGAGCGCGGTTTCTTCTCCGAGGATCTGATGCGGCGCATTGCCGAGAAAGGGAGCATTCGGGACCTCAAGGAGATACCCGAGGATGTACGGGAAGTCTTCGTGGTCTCCCACGATGTCGATCCCGAATGGCATATCCGAATCCAGGCGGCCTTCCAAAGGCATACGGACAACGCTGTGAGCAAGACGATCAATTTCCCTTTCAGCGCCACCGAGGAAGAGGTCTATAACGCGTATATCTCCGCATACAAAATGGGCTGCAAGGGGCTGACCATCTACCGCGATGGAAGCCGCGACGTCCAGGTCCTCAATATTCAGCGAAAGCCGCAATATCCGCAGGTTGAGCCCAGACCGCGACCCGATACGACACTGGGGGTCACGGAGCGTGTCAACACGGGATGCGGAAAGCTCTACGTCACCATCAACTCCGATGAGTACGGCTTCTGCGAGGTATTCGCCCAGATGGGCAAGGCGGGTGGTTGCGCCTACTCGCAAATCGAGGCGACCAGCAGGCTCATCTCGCTTGCGCTGCGCTCGGGCGTGAAAGTTGAAGCCATCATCAAGCAACTGGTCGGCATCCGGTGCCCCTCGCCCACCTGGAGAAACGGGGAACAGGTAGTCTCCTGTTCCGATGGCATCGCGAAGGTACTGACCCAGCACTCTCATACCACGGCGACCATCACCTCGGCAGTCGCGGATGAAATGGGAGCATGTCCGGATTGCGGCGGGGCCGTTGAACACGAGGGCGGTTGCATCGTCTGCCGCTCGTGCGGTTTTTCAAGGTGCAGTTAAGAAACGCGCCGGAATGCTTTCCCATGACATTGTCGTTATCGTAACCAAACCGGGCGGTCTCCCGTAACCGCCCGGTTTGGTTTTTATGCTTTGAACGCAACCTCGTATCAGCCCATCGTCTCTCATTGCGCAAAGATCGTGTGCCCCGTGGATAACCGGCCGGCAGTACCGCAAGAGATCCGCCGGGCGGGAAGGTTGGATGTCTTGGACTGCGACAACTGGGATTTGACCCCCAAAGAAGCCATAGCCCTTCAAAAACAGCTTGCCGGTTCGGTCATGATCCAGCCTCTGCCTTCCCGTTTCAAAATCCTCGCGGCATCCGACATCGGCTATTCCAGGACCACGGACCAACTCACCGCCGTGATGCTCGCTTTTAGCTGGCCCGGGCTCGAGTTGCTGGAAACGGCGGAAATCGTCTCACCCGTTCTGTTTCCATATATTCCCGGACTGCTGTCTTTCCGGGAGGTTCCTCCACTCATCGAGGCATTCCGGAAGCTCGAACATAAGCCCGACGTTCTTCTCTGCGACGGGCAGGGAATAGCCCATCCCCGAAGACTCGGATTTGCCTCGCACCTGGGGCTGTGCCTGAACGTGCCGACCGTCGGCTGCGCCAAGAGCAGGCTGTGCGGCGAACACGCTCCGCTCACACTGAGAAAGGGCCGCAGTGTGCCGCTTCTTCTCGACGGAGAGCAGGTCGGACTCGTCTATTGCTCACGGGACCGGGTTAAGCCGCTCTACATCTCCCCCGGCCACCTCTCGGACATCACTTCTTCCAAAAAGCTGGTCTCGCGCTGCCTCGGCCGTTACAGAATTCCGGAACCGCTCAGGCTCGCGCATATCACCGCAACGCTCCTTCGTCGTCAACTCGGAGCAAACCAGCCCCTTGATCCCTGAATTCGCATGGATAAAAAATGGGAAACACCCCGGGATTCATCCCTGAACGACGGTTTGATATGAAATAGTTGCGTTCGGGATGACTCCACCCTGAAAATGAAGATGCCGATCGGAATTGACCTCTTCATGCTTCGATTCTTCTCAAGAAACAGCTTTTAAGAGTGAGCAATTTCAATGGCTTGCGGATCTTGCTTCGTCATCGACTTTTCATCAGTCCGGCGTATGCTGTTTTTTCTGCCGCGCCTTGCCACGCGAAAGCGGGGCATACTACGCTCGGCACGAACGGGAGGGAATGTCCCATCTTGAGCGCGAATTGATATTAAAGACTGTCCCGCCCGGCAGCGCTTCCGCGGGATGCCGGCCTCTCAGGGATTAAGCGCGAGTCCGACGTCTGCCCGTTCGGCAAGAAAGGCTGCATAGTGGCGATCCAGGAAACGGCTGGAAAAAAGATAGACTCCGCCCACGGATGTGGTGACAAAGGTGATGTCCTGAAATTCGGGGGTTTCGGCCATCGTCTTGAGACTGTCCGCGATCTGGTCGGGCTTCAGATCGAAGGGAGACTCCTCGAAGATTTCCAGTGGAAGGGGGCGGGGATAGTCCGCCGAATTGCGGCGGACCTCTTCGGCCATAAGGATAACCGGCGAACTCTTGCGGTCCAGGATGGAAGCATAGGTACGGCTGAGCAGCGCGGGCACATAGTAGAGTGTTTGCCCGGAGATGCTCTCCAGAGCCTCTATTTCCGGGTAAGAAGCCAATGTCTCGTCCATCAGGGCATCGATCCCCGGGAAATCCGGTCCTTCCACGTCAGTGGCACCCCGGGACTTGAGACTCTCCAGCAATCCTTCCATTCCCATCAACCGACCTGCCCGGCTGGCATCCCTTACGACGTTGGCCAGCATGAGACGAATCGCCTCGCGGCCCTTTTCGGCTTCCATTATTTCTTCTCCGGCACCAGGTTCCTGGACTCCAGTTCTCGGCTCACGTCCCGGAGTCCGAGACGGGCATAAGCCTGGGCGGTGGGAGCCCCGCTCCCCGTGTCCCAACCCATTACCCCATAGAACATCTCCATTGCCCTGACCATGTCCTCACGGTCCATCCGGATTGTCCCCTTGGTGAAAACAGGGGTCCCGGCCGGATCGTTGTAGACCCACTCAGGTATGAGATCGTGGCGCGCGCGCATCTCTTTGTCGCCCATGTCGCGGATGGTAAGCGCCCTGTGCAGCACGAATATCTTCTCGCCGATAAGATCCAGTTCCTCCCGGCTCGTTTGCCTCCCGGTGGCCAGGCTGAAGAACTTGGACTCCAGGCTGTCGTCACCCGAGTAGCCGCGTTCCTTGAGCGGGGAAGCCACCCACGGCCCCATCCAGTTGCAGAGTCCCAGGCTGTCGTGGAGTTCCTTGCGCACCAGTGACCATTTGGCCCGCATGGCCTTGTGGATATTCATGGGCGTGTAATTGCCGGGAGCATCCACGGCATCGGGAGACCCCCATATCTCCGCGGCCAGTTTCTTCTGAACCGCCAGGGGCAGTCCGTTTCGCACGAAGTTTGTATGGGAGTGACACTGCGGATCGCGGTTGTACTGTGTACTGATGATGGCTCCGCACTGGCCGTCATCCTCATTGGCGTGGTGTTTGGGATGGCCGAATTTCCAGTAATTGGTGGCGCGGTCCTTGCCCCAGGTCTCCTCAGGGATGGACCAGCGGGCCAGGAGACCTCCCGTGCCCAGACCGAGTGCATGCCCCAGTTCACCCTTGCGCATGGCCACGCGAGGCAGAATATCCAGGAGGAACGCCGGATCGCCGCTCTCATACTTGTCCCAGGAAATGGACGCATATTCTTCCGCGCCGATTTTGGTTTTCAGTGTACCTTCGTAATACAGCTTCAGAAGATCGCGTTGGAGTTGACCGTAGTTGCACCATACACCCAGATCGTCGGCCAGGTGCATCCCGACCATGCAAGCCTCGATAGCCGTCTCCCCCTGAGGGCCACCGGGAAGATTCTTGAAAAAGGAACGTCCAAAGACCATCCCCGCGCATGTATTCTGAGCGACTTCACGAATGCCGTATTTGGCGGACACGGCGGGAACCTTGAGTATCGTGTGGCAGCGGATGGGACAGGCGGTGCATCCATTGCCCCGGACAGTATATTTCCAGGCCCCGTCGCCCAGAAAGAAGGCGCCGCTGTTGGAGCGAAAGGCGATGCGGTTAAGGTCGTACAACCCACCGTTGATTTCCAGAGGGGGGTCCGCCGCGCCCCAACGCTTTCCCGGCATCCCCACCCATCGGGAACCGGGATTGTAATATTCGGACTGCGGATGAGGAGAACTGGGCACGACGTGCTGGTTGTTCCCGCCCAGGATGGATAAATGGAATTTGATCAGACGCTCCCATTCAGCCTTATCGCCCGCAATGCGCACTCCACCGCTGCCCTGCACTCCGATGGCCTTGAGATTCTTTGAGCCCATCACCGCGCCAATGCCGCCTGCTGAATGAGAGACCGAATTCATTACCACCGACATCGGCACCAGGTTTTCACCGGCCTGGCCAATCGCGGCCACCACGCTGTCATTCCCCATCTCGCGGCTGATTTCCAGTGTGGCGCGGCGGATGCCGCTGCCCCACAGATGCCTGGCATCACGGATTTCCACCCGTGCATCCCGGATGGAAATCCACACGGGCCGGTCCGCCCTGCCCTCGATGATTATCCCGTCGTAGCCCGCATACTTGAGCTGGGCCGCGAACCGGCCTCCCATATGGCCGGAACCCACCAGTGGCCTGGGCCAGCAGGTAGGGAACAGTGTCGTTATGGCGGTGCGTCCGTTGCAGGGCACACCGGTGCCGGCCAGTACCCCCGTGGCGAACACAATTTTGTTGCCCGGCTCCAGGGCGCCGGTTCCGGGTGGGACCTCGTCCCAGAGGACCTGGTACCCAATTCCGGTGCCGCCCAGCAACTCACCATATTTCTCAACGGTATCCTCGCAACGGATTGCGCCGGTGGAGAGGTCCACCCGCAGAATCTTACCGGCAAACCCTCCGTTCACTTTGCTCATTCTGGCTCCTTGGGAATCACGAAACCGGGATGTATATCCATTATTTGGAGATGTGACATTCCAGGCAACTCTGGGCTTTTTCGGCGGGGACGACGGTAAGAACGGACACGCGAGGGGGGACCTCGCGGGTGAGGTCCAGCCACGGGACATAAGCAATGGCCCCGGATGGACATGCCTCCACGCATTTGGGACTGCCATGGCACAGGAAACACTTGGTGGCCTTTTGGCTTTCCTCGTCAAAGCTGATCATGTCCCACGGGCATGCTTTCCGGCACAGCCGGCAGCCGACGCAAACCACCGCATCCACTACCCGTGCTCCGGTTACGGGATCGGCCTTGATGGCGCCCTCGGGGCAGGCGGTCTCACACGGAACGGGGTGAGGACACTGTTTGCAGGTATCCTGAATAAAGACGCCATTGCCCCAGGCTCCCCCCATTACGGGCGAGGTGAGCCCCCCGGGACCGAAGTTGATATTCCTGTCCACCTTGATCCTTGCCAGAGAAGGCTGCGAACGGCCGTCGTTGAATTCAGTGCAGGCAAGCTCACAGCGGCGGCAGCCGACACACCGGGTCGGATCGGCCAGGATCAGCCCCTTGGCGTTTTCGATGATGATTACCGGGGCATCGGCGCCCCAGGCGCCGCGAATGCTCAAAGCAGCCAGGCCGTTAACCGCGCAGGCGGTGAGAATGAGAAACTTCCGCCTCGAAATGGTAGTCTCAAACCCTGCCGCGGCGGCAGCGCGCGGGATCAGTTCCTCTTTTCCTTCGGTCCCCATGTCTCAATACCTGCTCTTGTGTCAACTCGCAATCCAGAGCACCCGAAAAACGCGGTCCTATACATTATCGTAGTCACCAGGATGAAACTGTATCATTTTCCCGCGCGAATGGGGAGATGCGGATTCCATTTGTCTTGAGCGGAGAGCATCCCTCCCGGAAATCCAGGCTCAACAGGTTCTCCCGCCGCACGGGATCTCCGTTGATTCCCGATCGAGCCCCTCACCGTGCCCGCCGGCCCGGTTGAAGATCGTCGGGAGAGAACCGTGCTTGTTCCATCTCTGCTTAAAGGTAAGCATCCGCGGCTACACATAGAGAGATCATAAATGCCATACCCCTCACAAAAACATTGATATCTACTTCAATCATGAACATAATCAGCCAGGTTATCGTTTGAGATGCCTGATTACCGAGCTACCGGAGGCATAAATGGCAGATCCCACGGACAAGATCCAACTGTACCGAGAAATGCTGAGACTCGATCCCTCATCCCGCATATTCGAGATTCTGGCGGAAGAGCTTTACGCCTCCGGCGAATGGGAGGAAGCGGAGATGGTCTGCCGGGAAGGCATCCGGTTTCATCCGGACAAAATGAGACCGCGTGTGCTGTTGGCACTTACACTGATGGAACTGGGCAACACGGAGCAATGCGAGCGCATGCTGCTCGATATATACAGCGAGATATCCAATAACAGCATCATTTTTAAACTTCTCTCCGATGTAGCCTCCAGTGCGAACGATCCCGTGCGCGCCGGCGGGTTTTCCCGGATCCACGAAGCCTTCGAGAGTATTGAAACGCCGCGAGAGGAGAGGACGGAGGAGCGGCCAAAGGCGGCGACTCAAGCCAGACCCATAACCCGGGAACAATTTGAACTCATCCTTTCGAAGCTGGCCGAGCGCGTGGAAGCGAGGCTGGCGGCTCCCGCGACCTTGCCGGACATATTCTCGAAAACTGAGAGAGATTTTCTGAAAAAGACAGTTTTAGCGGAACTCGAGGCTGTATCCTGACGCCTCCGGAGGTCCAGTACACGGGCGGGATCCTTCATGGCGACGTCGCGAAACGTGTGTCGCCCTGTCCAGCCCCATGGACGATCCGGGTCCTGTCCTCCATCCTCATTTCGCTTGTATTCATACGTACCCTTCGCTAGAATCCGGAGAAAAGTTTGCGAAAAACCAGCCAACGGGAATGCCGATGAGACTTCCCTTCCGACACATTCCGATATTCGTGCTTATCGCCATAATAGCCGCCGGATTTCCTCATAGTCTGGGTGCGTCCGACAATGCGGAAATCGTTGACATGCTCCTGTCCAAGGAAGGCAAACAACTGGAGGTGAGTTTTCGGATAGATCACTGTTTTACTCCAAAAATGGAGGAAGCCATCCAGAATGGCGTCCCTACGGCCTTCCGGATCAGGGTCGCCATAGAAAAAGCGTCTCTGTCGCTCGTCAAGTCCCAGGTACTGGATTTTGTTCTCGAACATACTATCAAGTACAACCGCCTGAACAATGAATACCAGGTATACCTGCAGGAACAACCGCAATCGGTTCTCGTAACCAAGGATTTCGAAGAAGCAAAAAGCTGGATGAGCACCATCAGCAATCTTCCCGTGATTCACACCTGCTGGCTCCGAAATGGCCAGGAATATACCATCAGGATAAAGGCGGAACTTTCGAAGGTTGCCCTTCCCTATTTTCTCCGCTACATACTCTTTTGGGTATCGCTCTGGGACTTTGAAACGGACTGGCAGAAAGTGAACTTCTCGATGTAGACTATGAACCTGCGAAGCAAATTATTCACTGGGAAACACCGTTTGTGGGAACGAATCCTCGTTGCCGCCTCGCTTTCTCTCATCCTGTGTTTCGGAATTCTCGAAGGGTGGATTTTTCAGCTCCAGTCCGACCTGCCGCTGCCCGGTAATGTCCTCCTGTTCGCCTTCATCAACCTTAACGTTCTTCTTCTGCTGCTGCTTGCTTACCTTGTCCTGCGCAATATCGTCAAATTAGTCTTCGAGCGAAAACGCGACATCCTCGGCTCAAGGCTTAAAACCCGCCTGGTCGCGGCGTCGGTGGGTCTTACCCTCATCCCGGCGATTCCGCTCTTCTGGATCGCCAGCCAGTTCATTTTTTCCAGCCTCGACCACTGGTTCAGCACGCAGGTGGAGAAATCCCTGGAAAACTCGGTCCTGCTGGCTAAGCAGTATATTGAAAGGGAACGGGCGAACCTGGTGCTGGACTGCACTATCCTGATGCCAAGGATCGCCACCAAGGGCCTTTCGCCCGACCACGGGGAATCGCTGGGACTGCCGGATGATCAGAGGTTTCTTTCACGCAACAAGATCGATGCTATTTTCGTCTACGACTCGGCCGGAGTGCTGCGATGGAGTGCACGTCAGGATAATGCTCCGACGATTGACGAAGCCCCTCTCAGGAGCGGCTTCAAGAAAGAGAAATCACCCGCCTCCAGAATCATAAGCATTGTCCCGGGCGCCCGTGATGCCCTCGCCATCCAACTCGACGTCCCCCAGTACCCGGGCAAATCAGCGGAAGGGGAATTGATAGCTGTCAGGCTGCTCCCAGAGCATGTCGCGGAAAGGCTGGATTCCATCACCAGAGGCTACGACAATTACCTCCAGCTCAAGATGCTCCATCAACCGCTCAAGAAGAGCCATTTCATCACATTCTCCATCGCAACCATTCTCTCGGTATTCGCGGCGGTGTGGTTCGGGTTCTACATGGCCAAGAATCTCACGGGGCCGATCCAGAACATGCTGATTGCAACACGCAGGATCGCCGACGGAGACCTCGATGTGTGTATCGACTCGGACAGGCAGGATGAAATCGGTATGCTGATAGAGTCTTTCAATGGCATGACCGGAGACCTGCGAGAAAGCCGGGAGAAGCTGGATCGCGCATACAAGGTGCTTCAAAGCACCAACCTGGAGCTTGAAGACCGCCGGCGCTATATGGAGGTGGTGCTCAAGAACATCGCGGCCGGCGTGGTCAGTGTGGATGCGGATGGCAGTATCACCACGATGAACAACTCCGCCGAAGCAATTTTCGGACTGACGGCTGAAGAGGTGCGGGGAGAGCACTACCGGAAATACCTCGACCAATCCCACCTGGAGATTATCAAATCATTTATGAACTCCTATCGGGACGCCCGCCAGCCATACCTGGAACGTCCGGCGCAGGTGAAGGTTTCCGGGGTCCCCCGGTCCCTGCTCATCAAGGTTAGCGTGCTTCGCGATGACATGGATCAATACATGGGACTGGTGGTGGTGCTCGATGATTTCACGGAGTTGGAAAAAGCACAGCGGATGGCGGCATGGCGTGAGGTGGCCCGCCGCATTGCCCACGAAATCAAAAACCCGCTGACCCCAATCCAATTAAGCGCCCAGAGGTTAAGGCGCAAATATGGCCAACTGATCGCCCCTGAAGGCACCATCTTCGATGAATGCACCAGGACCATAATCCAGCAGGTTGACCATATGAAGCATCTGGTAAATGAGTTTTCGAGGTTCGCTCGACTGCCCAAGGCGCGCCTGTCTCCCCACAACCTCTCCGATATCGTGGAAGAAGGCCTCAGCCTTTATCGCCACAATTTCAGCCGTATAGTCTTCCGGCTGGAGAAAGACGACGCAATGCCCCCGCTCAGGCTGGACCGGGACCAGTTCAGGCAGGTAATCATCAACTTGCTCGAAAACGCCGTGCAGGCAATCGATCAACGGAACGGAGAAGTGTCAATCCGGCTCGCCTATGACCCTGTTCTCAAAATTGCGCGCCTGGAGTGCGCCGACACCGGCCATGGAATAGCATCGGAGGAACGGCTTAAAGTCTTCGAGCCCTACTATTCGACCAAGGAAAAGGGAACAGGCCTGGGACTGGCGATTGTATCCAACATCATCGCGGATCATAACGGGTTTATCAGAGTGCGCGGTAATGAACCGAATGGCACCATATTTACAATCGAGCTTCCGGGATGAAAGGGGGCCGTGACGGGCGAACCCGCCGAGTGCGTACGCTCGAGCCTCGATACCTCTCGCTGAATATCTTTTGAGAGTACGCGATATAAAAGACTTGCGCCGCTGACCGGGGCAGCCCTCCCTCGTCATGCGGAAACCGGAACTCTCCCCTGTTCGCCCAGGGCGCCGAAGGGTCAAACGGGCCTGGATGACGCATTGGACGCGGCTTTTGTCCGCCTGCTGCCGGCGTATTGCCATGCGAATGCGGGTTTTATTCAGCTCGGCGCGAACCGGGGGGAGAGTCCGCTTCCGGCCGGGTACTGTTTCACCTCATAGGGGTTTTGGGAGATAAACGGCCGGATCAGGCGCTTCTTGAACGTGAATTCATATCAGAACGGAATGTACATGCCATCATGAAGCAAAAAGTACTGATAGTAGATGACGAAATAAGCATCCTCCAGTCTCTCAGCGGCATACTGCTAGATGAAGGCTACGGAATCAGCACGGCATCATCCGGCGACGAGGCCCTCGATCAGGCAAAAAGAGATCCTCCGGACCTTATCCTGCTGGACGTGTGGATGCCCGGGACAGACGGTTTAACGGTGCTTGAGCAGATAAAGAAGCTCTCACCCCAGATGCCGGTTATCATCATCTCCGGCCATGGAACAATCGAAACCGCCGTCAAGGCTACCAGGATGGGGGCTTTCGACTTCCTCGAAAAACCACTCTCCATCGACAGGGTGCTTGTCTCAATCCAGAACGCCATCGAGTTTTCCCGACTGGAGGAAGAAAACCGCATTTTGCGGAAGAAGGCCAATAAAACCAGTAGGATAACTGGAAACAGCACTGCGGTCCTGGCCTTGCGTGAGCAGATAATGCGCGCGGCCCCCACCAATGCCACCGTGCTCATCACGGGTGAAAACGGGACGGGAAAAGAACTGGCCGCGCGTTTGATCCACCTGTCCAGCCGTCGAAGCAACCGGCCCATGATCGAGGTCAACTGCGCGGCGATACCCGAAGAGTTGATTGAAAGCGAATTGTTCGGCCATGAGAAAGGCGCGTTTACCGGTGCTCATGAAAGACGCAAGGGCAAGTTCGACTCGGCGAATGGAGGCACCCTTTTTCTTGATGAAATCGGGGACATGAGCCTGAGGACGCAGGCAAAAATCCTCAGAATCATACAGGAACAGGTATTTGAAAGGGTGGGAGGCTCCCATTCGGTGCAGGTTGACGTGCGGATCGTCGCGGCCACCAACAAGGAACTGCGGCGGGAAATAGAACTCGGCCGCTTCCGCCAGGATCTGTACTACCGCCTGAACGTCATTCCCATATTTGTCCCCCCCTTGAGGGAACGCCTTGAGGACATACCGCTCCTGGTCGAAAACTTTGCAACCGAACTTGCGGGCGAAAGCGCGCTGGGCAAGAAGATAATAGACTCTTCGATCTATCCTGTCCTTCAGCAGTACTCCTGGCCGGGAAATATCCGGGAGCTGAAGAATTTTATCGAACGGCTCATAATCATGACCCCGGGCCAGATGATCGGCCCCGGAGACCTGCCCCCCGAATTCCAGCAGTCATCACGGAGCAATATCGGCGAAGCATCCTATTTCCAGTGCTCAACGCTTAAAGAAGCCCGCTCTTGCTTCGAGCGCGACTACCTGCTGAAGAAGCTGGAGGAAAACAACTGGAACATTTCGGTTACGGCTGGCCATATAGGCCTTGAAAGGACTCACCTGCATCGAAAGCTGAAAGCGCTTGGCATAAAGGAAAATGGACTGAATGACGCGGGAGCGGACTGAAACCGCCCCTTTTCGAAACCGCCGGAATACGCGCGCCGCCAAGTCATCCCTGTTCCCCTATCAGCCCGGGACCTTTCTTTCCTTACAGCCCGGCCGCGGCTCAAATAGCATAAGCACAGCCGCTCTTGATGTATTTTTCTTGACTTGTAGCCCATACACATTTAGTCTGAAATGGCATTTTTTAAGCAGAGCCTAGTGTTTTGTGTCCACTAAACGTGAAATATTTCACTATTCGAAAGGAGGATTGTTCTTTTCTGAAGAAATGTCACCACGGAATCTCGCAGGGAGGATGTTCCAGAGAGAATTAGTAGGCATTGTCATACTAGACCAGGCAATAATTTGTAGTTGAGATATTCTTGAAAGGATTAGGCAAAAGACGCACGCACGCACGCGCAATAAGTTGATTATTCAGTTCCAACCAACGAGTACGATGGCCATTGTGAATCAATAAATGAATTTTCAGTTACCATCAGGAGGAAATCAATGAGTAATGGTGCCCTCTCTTTTGACGCTCTCCTGCCAAAGGACATGGCAGTCAAAGCCGAAAATATCGGGATTGCAAAAGCCGGTCTCGGCGCTTACAAGATGTTTGCCCTGGCCATTCTTGCCGGCGCATTCATCGCAATGGGCGCGAATTACGCCACGACTGTATGGTCCGGTTTGGCGGGGGCCGGCGTACCTTACGGCCTTCAGCGGCTCGCTGGAGGCCTGGTGTTCGCCACGGGCCTCATCATGGTTGTCATAGGCGGCTCGGAACTCTTCACGGGAAACTGCCTCATTCCGATGGCCTGGGCCAATAACAAGGTGAGCACGGGCGCAATGCTTCGCAACTGGGTCATTGTCTACCTTGGCAACTTCGTCGGATCAGTTCTGACCGCATACATGGTCTTCTTGGGTGGACAGCACAAGTTCGGGGGAGGCGCCGTGGGCCTGAGCGCCCTGGGAATCGGTGTAGCCAAGACAAGCCTTGACTTCATCCCATGCATCGCACTGGCCATATTCTGTAACGCGCTCGTCTGCATGGCGGTCTGGATGTGTTTTGGCTCGCGCAGCACCGGTGATAAAGTGCTTGTAATCCTGCCTCCGATATCAGCATTCGTTGCATGCGGGTTCGAGCACTGCGTCGCCAATATGTATTTCATTCCATCGGCGCTTTTCATCAAGGATCTCGATCCCGTCTATTTTGCGACTGTTGCCGAAAAGCTCAAGGACGGCGGCGCAATACTGACCTGGGGCAACTTTTTCAGCCGCAATCTTTTGCCTGCAACCATCGGGAATATTATTGGCGGTGCGCTGATGGTCGGCCTCATGTACTGGTTCATCTTCCTTCGCCCGAGTTGGACCGGCAAGGCCGCGGAAGGCGGAGTCCCCGCGGCTGGAGCGGTGAAGAAGTAGGAAGTGATATGCCCAGCCTTTTCGAAAGGGCTGGGCAATCCTGTTTTACACAGTTCATAAATGCATATTCTGGATAGCCAGGGACTGCGACATTATGCGAGGCTGGGGGGGGGCGGAATCCGCTCCCCCCTTTTTTTGAGAAGGGCGGAGAGAGTCCGCCCGACCACGATGGCTTCTTACGCGGCCTTTTCCACTCTTACAGCGCAGATTTTGTATTCCGGAATCTTAGCCTGTGGATCGAGCGCGGCAATAGTAAGGTGATTAGCCGCGGACTCGGAATAGTGGAAAGGAATAAAGAGAGTACCCACTTCCGTGATATCGCCGACCAGCGCCCTGGCGGTAAGCGTACCTCGCCTTGAAGTCACCTTTACCATCTCCCCGTTCACCACACCCAGCGTTTCGGCATCCTTCCGGTTTAGCTCGACAAAACAATCGGGGGCGCAACTATTCAAGCCCTCCGAGCGCCGGGTCATCGTTCCCGTGTGATACTGAAAAAGAACCCTGCCGGTGGTTAAGAGGAAGGGGTATTCGGAATCAGTTGGTTCCGCGGGAGGCATCCACTCACAGGCATGGAATTTTCCCTTGCCCCGGGCAAACTTATCCTTGTGCAGGAATTTGGTTCCCGGGTGGTCTTTCGTCGGACAGGGCCAGTGTATCCCGCCCTTATCCAGCCGGTCGTAATTCATGCCCGCATACGAGGGGGTGACCCTTGCCATTTCATCAAATATGGCCTCGGCATTAGGATATTTCATCCTGTAGCCCATGCGCTCCGCGATCTGGCAAGTGATCTCCCAGTCCGCTCTGGCCTGCCCTGGTGGATTGACGGCTTTTCGGACCCGTTGCACTCGCCTTTCGGTATTTGAGAAGGTGCCTTCTTTTTCGGCAAAACAGGCGGCGGGCAGCACTACGTCCGCTATCTGAGCCGTTTCCGTGAGAAAGATGTCCTGAACCACCAGGAAATCGAGCTTTCTCAAACCATCTTCGACATGATGCAGGTCAGGATCGCTCATCATCGGGTTTTCACCAACCACCATGAGAGCTTTGATTCCGCCCTTCGCGGCCGAGTTGATTACTTCAACGATGGTAAGTCCCGGCTTGTCCGGGATAGTATCCACACTCCAGAACTTCGCGAATTTGTCACGCACCTCGGGCACCGTGACCGACTGGTAAGCAGTAAGCACGTTGGGAAGACAGCCCATGTCGCATGCCCCCTGCACATTATTCTGCCCGCGAAGGGGATTTACGCCTCCCGATTCAATCCCGATGTTTCCGCAGAGCATCGCAAGATTCGCCACGCTCTTTACGGTGTCCGTGCCATTGATGTGTTGGGTTATTCCCATCGCGTAAGCGATAGCAGCGGCGGGAGCCCGTGCATAAAGCCGGGCAGCCGCTCTCAGGTCATCGGCGGGGATGCCGCTGATAGCTTCCACCTTCTCCGGGGTATAAGCGGCAACGGTTTGAGCCAGCACGTCGAAATCTTCCATCCGGTTCTCGACGTACTCAATATCATGGAGTTTCTCGGCAATGATCACATGCATCATGCCGTTGAGCCAGGCAACATCGGACCCGGGTTTTTGACGAAGCCAGATCTCGGCGAAGTCCACCAAATCGATTCTTCTGGGGTCCGCCACAATCAGCTTTGTCTTCCCGCTGAGCACACCGCGCTTGATATACGAGGAAATAACAGGATGCATCTCCCTGGTATTCGAACCAGTGAGCAATATTACGTCGGATCGTTCCATCTCCTCGATGGAATTAGTCATCGCTCCACTCCCGAAAGCGGCGGCCAGACCGACCACCGTTGAGGAGTGTCAGAGGCGCGCGCAGTGATCGATATTGTTGGTTCCGATCACCGCGCGGGCAAATTTGGACAGGAGATAGTTTTCTTCATTCGTACAGCGGGCCGAGGAGAAGAAGGCAAGCGAATCGGGACCGCTTTCGGCCTTGATCTTGCCGAACTTGCCCGCGACAAGGTCAAGAGCCTCATCCCAGCTTGCCTCCTCCAGACAACCATTCTTCCGGATAAGCGGCATTTTCAGCCTGTCCGGGTGATTGATGAAATCCATCCCAAAGCGCCCCTTCACGCAGAGGCTTCCCCTGTTCGGCCCCGGAGTATCGGGGTTCGTGGTAACCTTGACTACTTCATTGTCCTTGACGTTGAGTTCGAGCTGGCACCCCACGCCGCAGTAGACACAGGTCGTGGCCGTCTTTTTCAGCTCCCATGACCTGCCCTTGAAGCGGGCCTGCTTATGCGTGAGCGCTCCTGTCGGGCATGCCGCGACACACTCGCCGCAGAATGCGCAGTTCGAATCCTTTAACGTCCCTCCGTTGAAGGTCGTGATAAAAGAATCGGACCCGCGGGCCGCGATGTCGATCACTCCATTAACCTGTACGGAGAGACATCCCCGGACACACCGCCCGCAGAGGACGCACTTGTTCGGATCGCGCACGATCATCGCACTTGTGTCATCCACGGCCTTGGGGACAAAATCGGTCTTGAACCGCACGGTGTCGATCCCATGCTCGTAGACCAGATTCTGCAGTTCGCATTCGCCGTTCTTCTCACACATGAGGCAGTTGTGGTCACCATACGCCAGCAGCAACTCCAGCACGGTTTTTCGCACCCGTACCAGCCGATCGGTATGGGTAGTAATCTTCATCCCATCCGTGGCTGGAGTTGTGCACGACGGAGGAAGCCCACGCATGTTTTCAATTTCCACTATGCAGAGACGGCATCCTCCGTAAGGCGGCATCTTTGGGTGATAGCACAGGGTCGGGACTTTGATGTCGTTTTCACGACACACTTCGAGCACTGTCTGCCCTTTTCTGCCCCGAACGCTCATTCCATTTATCGTCAGTGTCAGTCTATCGTCCATTTTTCCTCTCTTCGTCTCCCGTCAATCTATGGCGTGGTACCGGCAGGCCAGGATACAGGAGCGGCATGCAATGCATTTTTCCTTGTCGATCCGAGCGACTTCCTTCTTCTTCCAGGTGATTGCCTCGGCGGGGCAAGCCGGCAGACAAGCGCCGCACTTCTTGCAATTCTCCTCATTGACTTCGAATTTGAGCAATCGCACGCACACCCTGGCGGGACATTCTTTTCTCAGGATATGCGCCTCGTATTCATCCCGGAAGTACCTCACGGTCGACAGCGCGGGATTGGGCGCGGTTTGTCCCAGACCGCAGAGGGAACCGGCTTTTACATCTTCCGCCAGTTCAACCAGTTGATCGATGTCCTGCAACGTCGCTTCGCCCTTGGAAACCGCGGTCACGATCTCCAGCATCTTCTTCGTTCCAAGCCGGCACGGAACGCATTTGCCGCAGGATTCCTTCTGGGTGAAGGAGAGGAAGAACTTGGCCATGTCCACCATGCAGGTGTTCTCATCCGTTACGATGAGTCCGCCTGAACCCATGATGGCGCCAAGCTGCGTGAGGTTCTCATAGTCCATGGGGACATCGAAATGGGAGAAAGGAATACAGCCCCCGGATGGACCTCCCGTCTGGGCGGCCTTAAACTTGCGCTTGTTCGGGATGCCGCCGCCAATGTCCTCGATGATCTGGCGAAGTGGCGTTCCCATCGGGATTTCCACCAGGCCGCTGTAGTTAATCTTTCCGGCCAGCGCGAACACCTTGGTTCCCTTGCTCTTTTCCGTTCCCACGGAGGCGAACCAGTCACCGCCCTTGGTCATAATTACCGGTATGTTCGCAAAGGTCTCCACGTTATTGATATTGGTCGGTTTTCCGAAAAGGCCCTTGATGGCCGGAAAGGGTGGACGCGGATTGGGCATGCCTCGCCTTCCCTCGATGGAAGCCATCAGAGCCGTTTCCTCGCCACACACGAATGCGCCTGCGCCGAGCTTGACTTTGATATCGAAGTCGAAATTCGAGCCAAAAATACCCTTCCCGAGGAAGCCACGTTCCCTTGCCTGGCCGATAGCTATCAGGGTGCGCTCGTAAGCCATCGGATATTCGGCGCGCACGTAGACATACGCCTTCGTAGCCCCTATTGCATACCCGCCCACCATCATGCCTTCGAGAACGCTGTTGGGATCGCCCTCGAGCACGGCACGGTCCATGAAAGCCCCGGGGTCGCCTTCATCCGCGTTGCAGATGATATATTTCTGGTCCGCGACCGAGCGGTTCGCAAACTCCCATTTCATACCCGTCGGGAAACCGCCGCCCCCCCGGCCCCGAAGTCCCGAGCGCTTCATCTCGTCGATGACCTCTTGCTGGGTCATTCCCAATGCTTTTTTGATTCCATCGTACCCGCCGGTTGCCAGGTAGTCGTCGATGTCCTCGGGATTAATGAAACCGCAGTTCCGCAGAACGATCCGGCGTTGCGGGTTGAAATATTTCATGTCCCTGAAGTTCAGGACACGGTCCTTGGTCTTCGGGTCCAGGAAGAGCAGCCGCTCAACCGGTTGTCCCTTTACGAGGTCCATTTCCACAATTTCGGCCGCATCATCGGGATTGACGTTGCAGTAAAAAGTCCCGGCGGGCATGACCATCACGGTAGGACCCTGCTGGCAGAATCCGTGGCAGCCGGTGAACTTCACTTCCACGGAACCGCTGAGCCCCATCTTGTCCAACTCTTTTTCAAGGTTGGAGTATATGATGTTGGCTTTCTGAGATTCGCACCCGGTACCCCGACAGACGAGTACCTGGCGATCCTTTCCAGGTTGCATCCTAATTGCCGGCTCCATTCAGAATCTCCGCTATTTTTTCAGGTTTCATTCGGCCATGGGTTTCCTTATTGACAAACATCGCTGGCGCCAGCGCGCATGCTCCAATGCATGCAACGGTTTCAAGCGTGAACCGGGCATCTTTGGTTGTTTGTCCGGGCTTGATCTCGAGTTGGTTCATAACCTCCTCGAGTATGCGGGCACCGCCCATAACGTGGCATGCGGTTCCCTGGCAGACCATGATCGAGTTCCTGCCCACGGGATCGAACTTGAATTGCGCGTAAAAAGTGGCCACACCGTAGACTTCCACCGGTGAAATACGGCAGAATTTCCCCGCGGCATCCATAGCCTCGGGCGGCAGGTAGCCGAATTCAGCCTGAATGTCCTGTAGTATTGGAATCAGGGCATCTCTGGTACCGTGGTGGCGCGAAAAAATCTCCTGAAGATTGTCTTTCATATCCACCTCCCTGTGAGATTCGATGGGTGGGCTGAAAAGTAAACGCCCACCCGCCTTTGCCGGAAAACTCCGTGATTCAAAATCCCGGGCAATCCCGGGATGAAAAGTTTCACAATCCCTTTTATGCCCCAGGGTCAAAATGACGTATCCAGGCTCGATCGCTCAACAACTCGGAAAAACAGCCTTTTCGACCGGGACCGCTACAGCCAGGGATCATTAAACCTGAAACCAACAAAAACTCCGTACCTTACACGCTCAGCGCTTGCGTTATTACAGGTAAAATCTGGGTTAAAGAAAGTGGGATGGGCGGAGAGAATAGAACATCATCCGACAAGGGCTTGCCGTTGAGAACTTCGAAAGGGATTGGCGAAACAATACCGCCGGAGCGGGTAAAACCAACGCACGCCCCTGAAGCGTATTGCACAAGTCGTATTCTGTCAAGGGAAATTTGTTACAATCTTCCCGGGTTACCGCCTCTGCCGCCAAACCGGGTCACCATGACCGTGTCACAATAATCAAAGACCAGGCCCTGATATTCATGACGCCAGGCGGGGGACCACAAGGCATTTCCGAAAATGCCCCTCCGGGACGCCCCGGAAAGTTCCCCAAGCCCCGGCAGGGTTGGCGGCGGACGTCGCGTGGACCTAGTCCCGGCTGCCCTGCGCTCTGTTCTTTGATTGACGAGGCTTTTTAAAAGCCCAAAAACCTGGCAGCTCATATGTCTGATCGAATTTGCGGGACGTGACGCACACAACTGCTTGTGTTGGTCCACCATCAATGGGCACCCCATCCCTCCCTGATCAGGCTCTTGCATGCGTGACCAGCAAAATCGGCAACGCAAGAGTGCGAAAATCAGAACAGGAGGCCTGATAAATGAACAAGCGCGGTTGAGACAATCGTCTGACGGGAATACGGGCTTTTGAAAAATTGAGCAGTCCGGAAAGCGGGAGCTACCTGACGCTCGGAGGAGAGGCGGGTTCGACATCTTCGGTATCGAGTTCCACGGCCACCGATTTCTTGATGATATCCACGCTCACGACCAGCCGTCCCCTCTTGGGGTCCAGGCGGTTCAGGATTCCAATGCAACCGGTGAGAGGACCGCGCACGACCTGCACCCAGTCCCCCTCCTTGAGATACTGGTGCAGAATCAGAGGTTGCGCGGCACCGGCCATGGTCTGCAGGTTATCTATCTGGTAGGCGGGGATCGGCAGGGGGCCTTCCGAATTCCGGAGAATATTCAGCGCGCCCGGCGTCTTGAGTATGTGCAAATTGGTGTAGTTGTCCAGTACGGTATTCAGGAACACATAGCCGGGGAAAAGCGGGACCTGTATTTTTTTCCTGCGGTCCAGCCTCTTGCTCCAACATTCCATGAGCGGAAGGAAGCTGATGATCTCCTTGCCCTCCAGCCTTTTGGCCACCTCTTTTTCGTGGTTCACCTGGACATAGAGCGCAAACCAGCAAGCCTCCGCGCCCGTCAGCTTCGGATAAGAAATCAGCCCTGGCTCAACCAGGTATATGTTCTCGGAATCACGCGCCATTGTCCATTCCGTAAGTAGTCGATGCGACAGCACAACCCGGCAAGCTTCACTTTATCCGCGACCCGCCGCTTCCCCCGCGGGAAAGGAGGGTCGGAGCGGCTGCAAACGTGAGGTGACCAGCCGCACCTTTGTTGATTTTAGACATATACCGATCGCTTGCCAATACTAAAAATCCCCGAAATCATGATCCGCACGCCGCTACGAGGTCCTCCACTTTCCACGGGGTCGGTATCCGCAGCATGCGGTTTTTTTTGTCCACATAGACAAGGTAGCCCTTCTGGACCGCGTGGTAGAAGAGGTCCCTGGTGATAGCCACATCCTCCCTGCAGTAGTGGATGAGATTATCCCATTCTCCTTTCCTGAACCACTCGACAGCCTGGAGCCCATCACCCCCCTTTGGACGGCCGAGCGTTTTTTCCGCCAGATGTCCCAGGCTCACGCGAAAACCAAGCCCACGATGTATCTCCTGGAGCATATCGAACGTTGGAAGCCGCTCCAGATCAAAGGGGGTATAGGCACGAAGCACCTTATAGTCGAACCTGGAAATGTTGAAACCGACTATGAGATCGAGCCGTTTCAGGTCCTCGATCAACTCGGAGACCTGGTCTTCCTTGTAAACCCGGAAGTCTCCCGAAGGCATCTCGCAAAGGATGGCGACCGATACCCGCATGAGGTGCGTGTTCTGCCATCCCCCCACCTCATCGGCAAGCTTTTGCGTTTCCAGGTCGAAAAAACCCAGGCGAAGCTCACGCTGCTTGCGGACCGGCGGCAAAGGGGGCTCGGATTCCACCGGGGCGGGCTCGCTCACGATATCCACTCGATCCGCCAGGTTCCTTTTCCCGGAGAGGTATTCCAGCAGGATCAGCGCGGCTGTTTTATCCAGGGGTTTGTTTCCCGACCCGCACTTGGGTGAATGAATGCAGGCCGGACACCCCTCCGAACAGGGGCACGCTTCGATCAGCTCTCGTGCTTTTTCCACGAGCGGCAGGATGATTTCGTATCCCCGCGCCGCGAGCCCGATACCGCCCGGGTAACCGTCATAGACGAAAATAGCGCCTTTTTCGAGTTGAGGATGCATGGGGTAGCAGATCCCGCCGATGTCGTTCCGGTCGCACACGGCGAAAAGGGGGAAAAGGCTTATGAGGGCGTGCTCGATTGCGTGGATGCCCCCCATGAACTCCCGCTTCGCCGAGATGACCCTCTCCGCCAGCAGCGGTTCGACCTCGATCCAGAAACCGACCGTCTCGAATGTCTGCGGAGGAAGATCGAGAACATTCCTGGAGAGAATGATCTGCGAAAAAAGCCTTCGAACCTCAAATGCATCGAAGCGCTCCGTAACCCGAAGCCGCCCCATCCGCACCAGGAAATTGCCAGCCGGTTTCGATGCGAGCACCTCCAGTATTTCCGTTTCTTTTTTGGTGACGGCGCGTGTGTAATAGGGAACCCGCGCGGGGGCGGCGCGGATCACCTTCTTCTCGAGATCCAGGCTTTCCACCTGGTAGGTTTCCCCCCGGTGCAGGTAGATGGCCCCGGGATGGCATTCCTTGAGCGCTCTTATTCCCTCGCTCTTGCCCAGCGGAAAGGTCTGGTCGTCCACCACCTTTATAATTGTGTAGGAGGACCCGACCGTACGAATGTCGACATTTCGATGCGGCTGGAGGGAAGCACAAATCCACTGGTCCCCCTCCATTGTCTGGAGCAGCACGCCGGCTTTCGTCAGATCCTCCAGCACCTTCAACGGCTTCTTTTCGCAATAATCGGGCTCCGTGGAAGATATCGGCAGTTCGGCCGCGGCACAGGGGATATGCGCCTTGAGGATCTCGGTGTTATGCGGATCGATCACCGCCATCTCGTAGCGGCTTTCAAGAAACTGCGCGGGATGATTCACGATATACTGATCGAGGGCATCGGGATCGGGCAGAAGTATTATGACCGATTCCCGCCCGCTCCTGCCTACCCTGCCACCGCGCTGCCAAGTGGTCATTACCGTACCCGGATACCCGACCAGGATGCACAGGTCCAGTCCCCCGATGTCTATTCCCAGTTCGAGAGCGCTGGTCGAAATAACCGCCGAAAGCGCCCCGCTGGAGAGCTTCTGTTCGATGACACGTCTTTCCTCCGGCAGGAATCCGGCCCGGTAGGAGCTGACCTTCGTTTCCAGCCTGCGGTCGGACTGGATGACGCTCATATGCACCAGTTCGGTCAACTTCCGTGACTGCGTAAAGGCTATGGTCTTCAGTCCGGCCTTCGCGGCCTGCACGATGAGCTTGGCCGCCATGCCAGCCGAATGGCCCGGCTGCTCGGTGTCAACGGGACGCAGGAAGACGAAGTGGCGCTTTGCCTGCGGGGCGCCGCTCCCGTTTACCACCTTGATCCGTTCCCCGGAAAGTCCGGTCAGCCCGGCGGCAAGTTCCTCGGGGTTACCGATGGTCGCGGAGAGCAGAATGAACTGCGGTTCGCTCCCGTAATAGCGGCAGATCCTGCGAAGCCTTCTCAGTATCTGGGCGACGTGGCTCCCGAAGACCCCTCGGTAGGTATGCATCTCGTCGATTATCACGAACCGGAGTCTCCTCCAGAATTCCTCCCACTTGGAGTGGAATGCGAGGAAAGCATAGTGGAGCATGTCGGGATTGGTCAGAAGTACATGTGGATTCTTCTGCCGAATCTTGGATCTTTGGTAAGGCGTGGTGTCGCCATCGTATATGCAGGCCTGGAAGGGGCACCCTTCCACCTCGGCCGGAATGTTTTTGAAGAAGTCCGTCAGCGCCTCGAGCTGGTCGCGGGTGAGCGCCTTAATGGGAAAAAGATAGAGGGCGCGCTGCCGGGCATCCCGGATGAGGGTCTCCGCCACCGCCAGGTTGTAGATCAGGGATTTTCCGCTGGCGGTGGGCGTGGAAACGACGGTGTGGTACCCTGCCCTGATATGTTCGAGCGCTTCGGCCTGGTGGCTGTAGAGCCTGTTGATGCCCAGCCGGAGGAGGGCTTCCCCGAGGGGCTCGCCGAGCGGTTCGGAAAGACTCCCGAAAGACGGAGGGATGGCGGGCAGCGGGGCGTGATGCGCGAGCGTGAAATCTCCCAACCTGTAGTTTATGAGCTTATTCAGGAAGTTTTGTATCACGCGGTAATCCGGACTTTTGGGTTCATGAAAAGGAAAACTTGCGCGGGGGCACGCCCGTGAACAGGGACTGAAAGTCCGAGCACAAACACTCTAACTCAAAAAGCGAACTGGGAGCAAGGAAGGAATGCGAACCAGGGGGAACTCCGGTTTGCGGCCAGGATATGGCATTTTCTATCTCAAGCGAGGGCGCGAAGAATACGAAACCACGGAATCAGCCGATCCGGGATCATCCATGCCGCTGCTTTGAATCCGGCGAGTTGCCGCCTCCTTTCAATTTTCTCTGGCCTTCGTGGCTCGGCGGCTTCGCGTGAAAACTGTCATGCCTCGGACATGCGCCGCGCCATCGTCGTTTTTCTTTCAGCTTCGCGTCAGCCATGGTTTCGCATAAGACCCACCCATTCGTGGAGCAGGCTGGTTGCCGGTGAAAAAGCATCCCCTCCTTGCGGCGCTCACGGTGAAACAGGATTATTTTGCGCGAGGAAAGTTCCTATAGTATAAATTTGATTTGACCTGTCATGCGATACCGCGAAATCGTCCCCTAGAAAATCTGAGGAAAAGGAGGAGAAGATGGACCTTAAGGAAGTGGTGAAAAAGATCCACTGGCTCGGCCATGATGCCATGCGCCTTGAAGGAAGCACGATAGTGCAGTTCGACCCTTTCCAGATTTCGGCTTCCAGGCCGGCTGACCTGGTCCTGATAAGCCATGACCATTTCGACCACAATTCGCCGGAAGACCTGGCGAAGGTGGTCAAGGACGATACGGTCATAGTCACGGATGATGCCTCGGCCCGCAAGCTGAGCGGCGACATCCGGGTCGTGGGACCCGGGGACACGCTGAGCGTCAAGGGCGTAAAGATCGAGGTCCACCCGGCCTACAATACCGACAAGGAGTTTCATCCCCAGGATGCCGGCATGCTTTCATTCATCGTGACGCTTGACGGCGTGCGCTACTATCATGCCGGCGATACCGACTTCATCCCGGAGATGAAAAACCTGGACGTGGACGTGGCGTTTCTGCCCGTTTCCGGCACCTATGTCATGACAGCGGATCAGGCCGTGGAAGCCGCGAAGGCGATTAAACCCAAGCTTGCCATCCCCATGCATTATGGCGCCATCGTCGGGACGGAGGAAGACGCGAAGAAGTTCAAGAAAGCCCTGGAAGGACAGATCGAAGTCGTAATTTTGCGGAAAGAATAGATTGCCCGCTCCGTGGAGTAAATGTGGGAAAAAAGCGCGGTCACCCGACCGCGCTTTTTTCTTGTACAAAGCCGGGAGTCGCGTGCACCGAACACCTCCCGCGACTGACCCGTTGAGGTCGATCCCGAATGCAACCCCTTATCAGCATTCCTTCAGCTTGCGGACTTCCTCGGTCAGGGCCGGAATAAAACTGAACAGGTCCTCGACGATCCCGTAATCGGCCTTGGTGAATATCGGAGCGTCGGCGTCCTTGTTTATGGCGACGATATATTTGGAGTACCCCATCCCGGCCAGGTGCTGAATGGCCCCGGAAATGCCGACGGCTATGTAGAGGTTCGGGTTGACCACTTTCCCGGTTTGTCCCACCTGGTCCGAATGCGGCCGCCAGCCTGAATCCACCGCGGCGCGCGAAGCGCCTACCGCGGCGCCCAGCAGTCCCGCCAGATCTTCCAATATCCCGTAATTGGAAGCCTCTTTCATTCCGCGGCCACCGGAGACGATGATCTCGGCTTCCGAGAGTTCCACCTTCCCTGATGTATCCAGGTCGTATTTCACGATCTTCGTCCGGGGAACCGGGATGGGCACGGTTATCGGCTCGATTTCGGCCTTCCTGTTTTCATCCACGATATTGCACTGCATCACGTTGGGTCGAATCGAAAGCAGCGGGGGCACGCCCTCCGCCCATTCGCACCAGGCAAAGCACTTGCCGGCGAAAAGAGGCCATTTCGCCTTGATCGTGTGATCATCGCCGACTACCACCTCGATAACATCCTGGAGCAGGGTAACGTGGATCCTCGCTCCGAGACGGGCGCCGAGGTCCCTGCCGTCCACCGAGGCGGGAAGCAGCACGGCGGCCGGATCGATCCCGGACACCATTTCGGCGATTATGGGGACCGAGGTCTCCGCCAGGTAGTACTCAAGCGCCGGATCATCGGCGACATATACCTTGTCGACGCCGAATCTTCCAAGATCGACGGCCTTGCCGGACACGCCGTGTCCCAGCGCGATCGCGACAAGACCCGTCCCAAGACTATCGGCTATTCTTCTTCCCTCGCTGGCGACCTCGTTGGTTACACGGCGGAACTCACCGTTTCGAAATTCCGTGATTATGCACACATTCCTGGCCATTATGATTACTCCCTGTATCAGATCACCCGGGCTTCTTCCCGCAGCAGTTTTACCAGTTCTCTAGCCTTCCCATGGGCATCGAGCCCGCCGTCTATGATCTTTCCGGCCTTACGCTGAGGAGGCAATTCCATTGAGGTTATCCGGATTCTGGCCTTATCGGGAGTGAAATCAGCGGGATCGAGGCCCAGATCGGTGAGCTTTTTGATAACAAGCGGTTTTTTCTTGGCTTTCATGATACCCGGGAGGGAGGCATAGCGCGGATTCCAGATGGCATGAGACCCGCCGAATGTGACCAACGCGGGCAGCGGCGCTTCCAGTGTGACTTTTCCGCCTTCAACCGGGCGTTCTATTACTACATTCGTACCGTCGCATTCCATGGAAACCGCCAGTGCCAGGTGCGGCCAGTCGAGCTGCTCGGCGAGAATGGCCCCGCGCTGTCCCTGATCGTAATCAACTGTCCGTGATCCGATCAGGATGATGTCGGGGTTCTTCTCCCTGGCCGCCGCTGCCAGCGCCCGCGTCACCCGCATGAAATCGGCGTTCTTCATCTCGGCATCGTCTATGAGCACGGCATCGTCACAGCCCATCGCCAGGGCCGTCCGAAGCGCATCGACAACCCGCTGGGCGCCGTAGCTGATAACTGTGACGTTTCCGCCCAGCTTCTGTTTGAGACGAAGCGCCCCCTCTATGGCGAACTCATCGTAGGGGTTAATAATCCATTTGATGCCGGATGTTTCGATCTGCTTGTTGTTGGGAGCGACCTTGATAACGGTCTCGGTGTCTGGTGTCTGCTTGATAATGACAACGATATTCACTTCGCGTCCTCCTTCCACTCATGATTCAGTAATTGGTAACAAAGGAGAAGAACCGGGGAACTCAGGTGCGGATGAATCCGGAATGCGCCGGACTTAATCGAGAGTCCTTAGCACAGTCTTAAGGGCGGCTCAAGTCTAAAAACCGGCCTGAAGCCGTGCCTTGAGCATGGCCGGCGGGTTGATTAAAGCAGGTGGTTCATGCCGGATTTCATTATTGTACATCAAATGCGAAACAAAGGAATCAGGGGGCAGGCATGCCGGTCCACCGATGACAGACATTACTGAAATGCCCGCCCCACATTACCGGATACACAAGATTTATGGGCAGGAAACACCCCGGTTGCCGCTATCGTGGATGCTCAACCGGAACCAAGGGGAGCTTTGATGCGGTATGGCTGTCCTTTCTTCTCTTCGAAAGCAGGACCAGTGAAGGCCATCAAGGCTCTTTCCAAGAAAAGCAAGACCGTCTCAGGGCTTGATGATCTCGCGACCCGGCTTGCAGTTCGGGCAATAACCCTGCAAAACGACCTGCTGCCTCAGGACCTGAAAACCATGCTTGTCCGGAAGTGAAAACCTTTGCTCCCCGATAAGCTCATCGGCATCCTGGATCGACTGGCATTCCAGGCAGACCAGGTGATGATGCGAACTCATCTTCGCGTCGTACCGGGCCACTTCCGTTACCGGACTGACTTTCTGGATCAGGCCCACCTCGTAGAATTTCTCCAGCGTTTTGTAAACCGTACCCAGGGAAATCATGGGAAAACGCTTCTTGACCTGCTGGTAGATCACCTCTGCACTCGGATGGTCCATGGTGAAGTAGAGGGCCTGGTAGATTGCAAGACGTTGGTAGGTAACTTGAAGACCGTGGTCTCGTAGAGTGGCGATAAAATCCTTGTCGTTCTTCCCCTCCATTATCTTTCCCCCTTTTTGAAGTGTGGAGCAGGAAACCGGAAAGCGATGCAGAATAAATCTAGGTTATACTATGTTTAAAGTACAATTTGCGCAAGCTTAATCTTCTAATAATCTATATTTTTTAAGCAGCACTTTCCACCTTCGGCGATATCTCTCGGAACCTCTTCAGATATACCATCAAAACCGAAATAGCCGCGGGCGTCATTCCCGGTATTCGGGATGCCTGTCCCAGTGACAACGGACGAACTGTTCCCAGCTTTTGCCTGATCTCATTCGATAGTCCCGGCACATGGTCATAGGGAAACGCGGGGGGGATTCTCATTTCCTCCATTTGCCTGAACTTTTCCACCTCTGCCTCTTGCCGGCGCAGATATCCCTCGTACTTGCACTCAATTTCGATCTGTTCCATCGAGCGTGAGGAAAGCTGTTGAAGATCTCCCTCCAGGGATTGAATATCGCGATACGAAAGCTCGGGTCGTTTGAGTAGCTTTTCAAGTGAAGTGGGCTCCTCCAGAGGATTTGACCCCCTTCTAACAAGCAGGGTATTGGTTTCTCCCGAGGGCCTGATAAAAGTCTTCCGAAGACGTCCCAACTCGGACTGCACGGCGGCCTTTCTCTCCCGCAGATCCCTGTAGACCTCCGGCGGATGGAGACCGAGTTCAAAACCTTTCTCCAGAAGCCGAAAATCAGCGTTATCCTCCCGCAGGAGCAACCGGTATTCCGCGCGGGACGTAAAAATTCTGTACGGCTCGTTGGTGCCCCGGGTTACCAGGTCATCCACCATGACGGCCATGTACGCTTCCGAACGGTCCAGGATGAACGGAGGCCTTTTCTGAACCTTCAACGCGGCGTTGAGCCCCGCCCAAAGCCCCTGCGCCGCAGCCTCCTCGTAGCCTGAGGTGCCGTTTATCTGACCCGCGAAGAAAAGTCCCTCCACCAGCTTGGTCTCAAGGGTGGGATAAAGCTGGGTCGGCTGAACAAAGTCGTATTCTATCGCATATGCCGGACGCATCACTTCGGCATACTCGAGACCGGGAATGGAATGGATAAGCTGGAACTGAAGCTCGGCGGGCAGAGAGTTCCCCGTACCGCTCGCATAGATTTCCTCTGTGTCCAGTCCTTCCGGTTCGAGGATGATCTGGTGAAAGTCCTTGTCCGGAAATTTCATGACCTTGTCTTCGAGCGAAGGACAGTACCGGGCCGACACGCCCTGAATCGTGCCGTTATACAGAGGCGAGAGGTGGATATGGCGGCGGATCATATCATGAGTATTATCGCTGGTACGCCCGATATGGCAGGAAACCTGCGGGAGCGGAATACTTTCGGTGAACAGTGAAAAGGGCCTTGGCGTGGGATCACCCGCCTGCTCCCTGAAAGCCGAAAAGTCGATACTCGCCCGCCGCAGTCTCGCGGGAGTACCCGTTTTCATTCTTCCCGTGGTGAACCCGAGATCTTTCAGTTGATCCGCGAGCGCGTTGGACGGGAATTCCCCCGCTCGCCCCGACGGAATCCGGCACTTCCCGATATGAACCAGCCCGTGGAGGAAGGTCCCGCTTGCGAGAACCACCGCCGGAGCTTCGTGGAACAACCCATACTGGTCGATAAGGCCCGTGACTTTGCCGTCTTCCACCAGAAGCGATTCGACCATGGATTGTTTCAGTTCGAGGTTCGGCTGAAGCTCGATTTTGTGCTTCATGAGCGTGCGGTACCGCACCTTATCATTCTGCGTGCGCGTGCCGCGCACCGCCGGACCTTTCTTTGTATTCAGCCATCGAAACTGGATCGCCGTCTGGTCCGATATCTTCGCCATCTCACCGCCCAGGGCGTCGATCTCCCGCACCAGATGTCCCTTCCCGATACCTCCGACAGAGGGTGAACACGGCATATGGGCAACCGTATCCAGGTAAATGGAAAGGACCAGCGTCTTGCACCCAAGCCGTGCCGCGGCCAGTGCCGCCTCACAACCAGCGTGACCGGCGCCAACGATGATTACGTCGTATTTTCCCGCCATTTTTGACCAAGAACCTTGGATTGACAATGTAGACCACGAAAAAGGGACGCTGCCCGTTTCCGTCTTTCTAACAATTCAAGATTATATTTCAAAGTCCATGGAGTGTCGTATTATGCGCGACCGACCATTCCCGCGATGGCAAAACCGCCCGCGGCGTCTTACCGCCCCCCCGAGGATCAAAATTATTCCGCCGCAGCACGGGAAAATCAGAAATTGAGAGTTTATATTACAGAGATTTTTAAATTAGACTAGAGAAAAAATTAGATGTTAATCAAGGGAGGATCTCAGGGGTCCAATGCCTGAAAACCTGTATCGCGACTACAACTCCTACCTGCGGGAGCTTTTCGGTTGCCGGGTGCAAAAGATCACCCTGGACGCCGGCCTCACCTGCCCCAACCGCGACGGGACCCTCGGTCGCGGCGGCTGCATATACTGTAATGCGAGAGGGTCGGGGACCGGCGCATACGGCACGGCGGGAATCCCCGAACAGATAAAGGCGGCCAAGGAAAGACTCACGAGGAGGTACAAAGCCGGGAAGTTCATCGCCTATTTTCAGTCCTATTCCAATACGTACGGACCGCTTGACAGACTTTCGGCCCTTTACGCGCAGGCGCTGGCAGACCCGGACATCGTGGGACTGAGCATCGGGACGCGCCCCGACTGCGTTTCCGATGAGGTGCTCGACCACCTGGCCGCCCTGTCGAAAACCAGCCTCATCTGGATGGAATACGGACTGCAGTCGGCCCGTGAAAAGACACTGAATCTCATCGACAGGGGGCACGGGACGGGCGCGTTCATCGATGCACTGGACCGTACGCGGGCAAGGAACATCCCGGTCTGCGTTCACGTGATACTGGGACTGCCGGGAGAGGAACTGCATGATATGCTGGAAACGGCACGCTTCCTCGCCGGCCGCGATATTCAGGCATTGAAGATCCACCTTCTCTATGTGGTCAGGGGGACAAAGCTCGACCACATGTACAGGACCGGGCGCTACCGGTGCCTGACACGCGAGGAATACGCGGCGGCGGCCGGTGAGTTCCTCGCCTTGACTCCTCCCGGCGTGATAATCCAGAGGCTCACCGGCGACCCCCACCCGGAGGAACTCTCCGCTCCCTCCTGGGCGATCGAGAAGCAAAAGAACCTGGAAGCCGTCCGTTCCTATATGAGGAGTAAAGGTCTTTACCAGGGGAAGAACTTCAGACAGGCCGGCATTCATCCGATCTCATAGGGCAACATGCTCAGTTTCGCGGGAAGGCAGGAGAAAACAGCCTCCCCTCTCAATGGTTTTCATGCAGCGAAAGGGTTCGTCAATGCGAGTCACAAGGTCCTTTCTGGTCCGGTTCTATGTGATACTGGCCGTTTTCCTTCTCTTCCCGATCTCCGCCCGGGGAGGGTCTCTTCCGGAGGACTTCGTTTATGTGCCGGATGTCATCCCGGATATCCGGGTTGAGCTGCGTTACTACTCGAATCACAACTTTGTCGGTGAGCGGATCGACGGATACCTGGAACCAAAGTGTATTCTCACCAGGCAGGCGGCGGAGGCTCTCGGGAAGGTCCAAAAAGACCTCGGGAAATTCGGACTGGGACTGAAAATCTACGATTCCTATCGTCCCCAGCGCGCGGTGGACCATTTTGTAAGGTGGGCGAAAGACCTCGATGATACGCGGATGAAGAAGGAATTCTATCCCGATGTCAACAAGCAGGATCTTTTTAAGGACGGCTACATAGCTTCGAAGTCGGGGCACAGTCGTGGCAGCACGGTGGACCTGACAATTGTCGCGATCGACCCTCAACGCCCCGATGCCGACTTGGACATGGGGACCGGCTTTGATTTCTTCAGTCCGCGCTCATGGCCCGAGGATCCCCAGATTAGCGCCGCCCAGAGAGCCAATCGAATGCTCCTGCGCGAAGTCATGGAAAAGCATGGATTCATTCACTACTCAAAGGAATGGTGGCACTTCACCCTGAATAATGAACCGTATCCCAAGACATTTTTCGATTTCCCGGTGAATTGAAAAGGCTCCCGAGGTTGCGTATCATTAGAGGCGAACGAGAGCGGGGGCTGCCGCGCCGGAGGGAAAAGTCTTCGAGAATGCGACCCGCCGCCGGGAACATGCGCGGACGTTTTTTGTGCCCAACCCGCACCGCCATGCCCCTATTTCGCTCCATTTGTTGTGAATTTATTCTCTTGACACCGCGCCCCAACAGCCTATACTGTACTCGTTATGCTTTCGCGGACATATCGATTCTGGCAATCCCGGCGTTCCCGCCGGGAGGATGACCGGACGAAGGACCCCATGTCTTCCGTGAAGTGAGAGCACGGCGGCTTTTAAAGAAACCGGTCTCCATCGCCTGGAACGAAAGCGCGGCACTTCACTCAATGCCCAGCGGATATTGGTGACGGGCGGAAAGCGTGGCGTACCGGTGTGACCCTGACAGCGAATGTGATTCCAGCGGATGCGGACGGGCCTGAGGATGACCGGAAAGACGGTATGTCTTCGGCTCGGCAGGAACCTACCATCCGGCTTCATGTATGGCTGGAGACGGATGACGAGGTCTTTTTCGGAGCCGGGAGGGCACTTCTGCTCTTGAAGATCGAGGAGCACGGCTCCCTGAGCAAGGCCGCGGAGGACCTGGGAATGTCCTATCGGGCCGCCTGGGGCAAGATCAGGAGGACCGAGAAAGTGCTGGGACTCAAGCTGATCGCGCGAAACGGCTGCAAGAAAGGCGGCCACCGGTTGACGGAACATGGCCTTTTCCTCACGCAGCGTTACCTGCTTTGGTTTCATGAAATTGAGCGGTGGGCCTGCGTTAAGGCGAGAGAAATCTTCCCATGGCCTGTCAGGAGCTACAAGGAACGGGTACGCGACACAACGCTCGAATTCCTGATTGCTTTGTCCATATCTCTTTCTCCCATGGAGACTCTGATCGAAGCTGTGATGTGAAAGGAATGGATGTACTATGCAGATCCTCAAGCACCTCACTTCGAGATTCAAAGACAACGGCATCTTTGCCGCCGAATACAATTTGGCGATCGAAGAACTTCTGGAAATCTACGTGGACGATTCCCCGTATGCCGTCACCATGCGCCTGCCCGGTGATGACATCAACCTGGTAACGGGGTTCTGCTTCACGGAAGGACTCATCACCTCCCGCGATGACCTTGTATCGGTCGAACACTGCAAGTCGATCCCGGGCCAGCGCAGAGTGCTTGTCCAGTTGGACCGCGCCAGGCTGAGTTCCTCGGTGGATACGAAAAGCCGGCGAGAATATCTCAGCACATCCAGTTGCGGTTTGTGCGGCAAGAACAAAGCAGAAGAGATCTATTGCGACATACCGCCAATTGACTCATTCCACCGGATTTCCCTCAAGGGCATTCTGGCGCTGAAAGCCCTGTTCGAAAGCAGGCAGACAATTTTTCCACTTACCGGATCGACTCACGCTGCCGCTATCTTCGACCCGAGGCAGAATCTCCTGGCCTCCGCCGAGGACATCGGCCGGCACAACGCCTTCGACAAGGTGATCGGGGCATTGGTCAGCAGGCGGGAAACCGGCGAAGCATACATGGCGATCGTATCGTCGCGGCTGAGTTTCGAAATGGTACAAAAGGCGGGCGTGCTCGGACTTGAAATTCTCTCGGGTCTTTCCGCCCCCACCAGTATGGCAGTGGACATGGCCGAGAAGCTGAACATCACGCTCATCGGCTTTTTACGTGAAAACAGCATGAGCATCTATACGCACCCGGAAAGAATTCTCGACTCTCGTTCGAAGTAATAGGGGCGTAAATAAACTCGCGCCCGGCCTCCTCCAGATACCGCGTTCCACTTTCCCGCTTGTACGCATCCATGCGTAAAAACTCTACGTATAGCCATTCATATATGCCTTGCTTAATTATCAAACCTTTTCAATTGCCTACGGGTTAAACACACTTATATATGTTTTATTTAACACATTGAAATTATTACATCTTCAGTCTAAGGTCATATCTATTACTGAAAATTGCGAATCATCCATGGGCACCCAAAGATTGAATTGTCGGAGGGCAGGGGTTTTTAGGTTTTTTTGAGAAAAGGAGAAGATCATGGGAGTTACACGTCGTGAGTTCCTTTTCATCGGTGGTACTATCGGAGCCGGTCTCGCGCTGTCAACGCTCGGGGTCGACATGGGTCCGGTAGTATCCTATGCGGAGGAACTCAGCAAGATCGAAAGGGTAAAGAGCGCGAAACAGACCTACTCTCTTTGTTATTACTGTTCGGTTACATGCGGCCTGCTCTGCAGCACCGACCCAAAAACCGGTAAGGTCATCAACATCGAAGGCGATCCGGACCATCCCATCAGCGAGGGGGCGCTATGCGCGAAGGGCGCGGCAAGCCTCCAGATGTCGGCCCGCAATGAACATCGTTTGACCAAGGTCCTCTATCGCAGGCCCGGGGGGGACAAGTGGGAACCGAAGACACTGGATTGGGCCCTGACCCAGATCGCGATGAAGATCAAAGCAACGCGCGACAAGAACTTCATCGTCAAGAACGCGAAGGGGCAGGTGGTCAACCGAACTGAAGCCATGGCCCACATGGGCAGCTCCAAGCTGGACAATGAAGAGTGCTGGCTGGTCACGACGATGATGAGGTCGCTGGGCCTGGTTCAACTCGATCATCAGGCCAGGGTCTGACACGGCCCCAGCGTAGCGGCTCTGGGAGAGTCGTTCGGCCGTGGTTCCATGACCAATCATTACATCGATATCAGAAATGCGGACGTTATCCTGATTATGGGCAGCAATGCCGCGGAGATGCATCCCATTTCCTTCAAGTGGGTGTTGCGGGCCAGGGAAACCAGGGGGGCGAAGATCATCCATGTGGATCCGCGCTTTACCAGGACTTCGGCCCAGGCGGATTATTACGTCCCCTTGCGATCGGGCACCGACATCGCCTTCCTCGGCGGTATGATCAAGTATATTCTCGATAACAAGAAATACTTCGAGGAATATGTAAGAGACTACACCAACGCTTCCTTTATCATCGACGATAAGTTCAGTTTCAACGACGGCCTGTTCTCGGGCTATGACCCCGCCACGAGAAAGTACGACAAGTCGACGTGGACGATAAAACTCGACGACAAGGGCATCCCGCAAAAGGACCCGACTTTCGAGAATCCGCGGTGTGTCCTGCAAATGCTGAAGGCCCATTACTCCCGCTACGACCTCGAAAAGGTCTCGTCGATCACCGGTACTCCGGTGGAGGACCTCAAGACAGTCTATGAACTGTACGCTTCGACGGGAGTCAGGGACAAAGCCGGTACGGAACTCTACGCCCTGGGCTGGACGCAACACACGGTCGGCGTGCAAAACATCCGGGCCATGGCCATCATTCAGCTCCTGCTGGGTAACATGGGGATCGCCGGAGGGGGCATCAACGCGTTGCGCGGCGAGCCTAACGTCCAGGGATCGACCGACCAGGCCATCCTCTCCCACATTCTTCCGGGCTATCTGAAGGCTCCGGTAGCTTCTCTGGCCACCCTGGAAGAATACTTGAAGAAGAACACACCCAAAACCAATGAACCCCAGTCGGCAAACTGGTATCAGAATACTCCGAAGTACATGGTGAGCCTTCTCAAAGCCTGGTACGGCGACAAGGCCACCAAGGAGAACGATTTCGGCTATGCCTATGTGCCCAAACTCGATGATGGACAGGATGCCACGCTCCTGAACATGATCGACAAGATGTACGAAGGCAAGGTCAAAGGCTTCACCTGCATCGGCCAGGATCCGGCCTGCAGTCTTCCCAATGCGAATAAGGTGCGGGAAGCCTTCACCAAGTTGGACTGGATGGTCCACATGAACATTTTCGACAATGAGACCGCCTCCTTCTGGAAGGGGCCGGGGATGAACCCGAAGAAGATCAAAACAGAGGTCTTCCTGATCCCGGTCGCCGCCAATATGGAAAAGGAAGGCAGCATGAGCAACAGCGGGCGCATGCTGCAGTGGAAATACGTGGCGGAGAAACCACCGGGAGATGCTCTTTCCACGGGCGATGTCCTCATTCGGCTGATGGCGAAACTGAAGGATATGTACAAGAAGAACAAGGGGACTTTTCCCGACCCCATCCTCAATGTGGTCTACAACTACACGGACCAGAAAGGGATGTTTGATGCAACCGCCGTCGCCAAGGTGATGAACGGCTATTTTCTCGAGGACGTCACAATCGGCGACAAGACCTATAAGAAGGGGCAGTGCGTTCCCGGTTTTGCCAACCTACAGGCCGACGGCAAGACCTCCTGCGGGATCTGGATCCATTCGGGAAGCTTTACCGCGGACGGCACAAACCTCATTGCCCGCAGGAAAAAGGATGATCCCACGGGGCTGGGTCTCTACCCGGAATGGGCCTGGGTCTGGCCGGTGAACCGCCGCATCCTCTACAACCGGGCATCGGTGGACAAAGATGGACAGCCCTTCGACCCCAGCCGGGCGATCCTCAAATGGGTGGACGGGAAATGGGTGGGCGATGTTCCTGACGGGCCATGGCCGCCTCTGAGCGATAAGGAGAAAGGCAAACTGCCGTTCATCATGAAGCCCGACGGCGTTGCCTCCCTGTTCGGCCCGGGGCTGGTGGAAGGACCTTTTCCCGAGCATTATGAACCGCTTGAGGGGCCGCTGTCGAAGAACCTGATGTCTTCACAGCTGAGCAATCCGGCGATGAAGATCTTCCAGAAGAAATGCGACGTCTATTCCGGCTGCGATCCCAACTTTCCTTTTGTCTGTACTACCTATTCCTCCACGGAGCACTGGTGCACCGGAGCCGAGACAAGATGGCAGTCATGGCTCACGGAAGCCCAGCCAGAGGCCTATGTGGAAATCAGCAAGGAACTGGCTGAACTCCGCGGCATCAAGAACGGAGAAAAGGTCAGGGTGCAATCACCACGCGGCAAGGTCGAATGCGTGGCCATGGTCACAACCCGGTTCCGTCCCTTCAAAATTGGAGGCAATACGGTGCATCAGGTGGGGATGACCTTCAACTATGGCTGGCTCTTCCCCAAGGATTGCGGCGACAGCGCCAACCTGTTGACCCCGACAGCCGGTGATGCCAACACCATGACCCCGGAATACAAAGCCTTCATGGTCAACGTGACGAAGGTGTAGGAGGAGTAAGACATGGCAAAAGGAAAATCCATAATGATTGATACCTCCAGGTGCACGGCCTGCCGAGGCTGCCAGGTTGCCTGCAAGCAATGGAACGGTCTGCCCGGCACAAAAACCAAGCAGGTCGGGACTTATCAGAATCCACAGGACCTGTCGGCTCAAACCTGGAAACTGGTCCGCTTCGCCGAAGGAATCAAGGAAAACGGCAAACCCTACTGGTATTTTTTCTCCGACCAGTGCCGCCACTGCCTGGAACCCCCCTGCGCCGACTCCATCGGGGGCTATGCGCCGGACGGAGTGGTCAAGGATGAAAAGACCGGGGCGGTTGTTTTTACGAAGAAATCCAAGGAGGCGCCGCTCGACGAAGTCCGTGAGGCGTGTCCCTACAACATCCCGCGTCAGGATGAAAAAACGAAGGAATTCGCGAAATGCACCATGTGCCTGGACAGGATAAGCAACAACAAGATTCCGGCCTGTGTGCAGAGTTGCCCCACGGGCGCGCTGGTGTTCGGGGAGCGGGACAATATCATGGGGGCTGTCAAAAGCCGGGTCGAAGAGTTGAAGAAGACCTATCCGAAGGCCCAGGCACTCAATCCCGATGAAGTCCGTGTAATTTACATTGTGACGGACGACCCGAAGAAGTATCATAAGAACGCCGTGGCATAATGGCGGAGGCATAATCCGGTCCGGGAGCAGGCAAGCGCCGAACCGCCCGTCGTGCTCGCTCGCATGCTCTTCGGGCCTTTAAGGGGTGTTCTCCCCGCTCGCGGGGGAACACCCCCTTTTGTATCCTCCCGTTCCTCACGGGCGGGAAATATGCTGCTGAGTGTTTTCGGAAATCGAAAGCAAGCTGTTGTTCCATCCACCTCCGCCGGGTTTCATGACCACCCGCTGAATCAGGAAGGAGTCACCCTCACATGGCTGATGAATCCAGGCAGGAAGACGCCGCGGAACGGATTTCCGCCGCATTGCACAAAACCGGCGAAGAAAGAGGCTACCTTGCGCATGTGGTGGAGGCGTTCGCCCGGATAATGGTGGAGCAGGCGCGGTGGAAAGCCGAGCTTACCGCTTCGGAGTGTGAAGGAACAGCGGATTTTGATCCGCAAAGATTCGCAAAAGGAATCCCCGTTTCCGACAGGGAGCGACTGATCCGGCTCGGCCCATTGTGGCGCGTCGCGGCTGACCGGCTCATTACTCCTCTGGAGGAAGGATTTCCGAAGATCGGCACTGAACTCGCTCGAACCGGGTCATGCATACGGGAGGGGAGTTTTTCCCCCGACCAGTTCCTGAGTGCCGCATTCGCCGCGCGGGGCGACGAGGCTGGTGAGATCGCGGCGAAGATCGGTCTTGAACCGGACCTGCTGATATTTGTATTGGCCCAGATTGCCAAACCGGTGGTGGAGAAACGCGCGGAGAGCCTCCAGTCCTTAATCGGCGGTGTTACCTGGGACAGGGGGTACTGCCCCATATGCGGCTCATTTCCCGAATTGAGCCTGCTGCGTGAGAAGGAAGGACGCCGCTGGCTCCGATGCGGCTTCTGCGCAAGCCAATGGCGCTTTCACAGGGGCGCCTGTCCATTCTGCGACTCCCGCGATTCGGGCGATATAGAGATATTTTTCGTGGAGGGAAGCGAGCACGAACGTGTCGAGGTCTGCCACAAGTGCAAGAGGTACGTCAAGGGTATCGACACGCGAAACCTCGCCGAGGAAGTGGTCCGGGAAGTGATGGATATCGGGCTCATGCACCTGGATGCCATCGCCCAGGAGAAGGGTTTTCAGCCCATGAAGGGGATCGGGTGGAACAATCCCGGCAGCGGGGAGGCTCCTGGCTCAAATGCCGGCCAATAAGCGACCCGTCCATACTTCCGCGCATCTCAGGAAACGGCTTTTCCCCCTGGGTATCGGGTAATGTTCGCCCCCTAATCCCGGGGTAAGGATTACCGGGCATGCGAGGCGATATTACAACACCGCATTAACTCTCGAGCATTTTGAGGACGGTTGTCCGGAAAGCGAAGGGATATTACGTACCGCATAGCGCCGAGACACGGCCTCGACCGGGGCATCCGGCGGCGACGGGATGCGCTCCCGGCTGGCGACAGGCCCTGACCTCAACCGGCGTTTGAGGCCACCTCATCCGGAAGGTCACCGCCGGCCGGCGGCGGCCTTGATTGCCTCGGCCTTGGTTTCCAATTCGTCCCAACGCCTGTAGGCCTCCGTGATCTCCTGCTTGAGGTCCTCCAGCCGAGCTTTAACCTTGGGCACCTCCGAACCGGACTGCTGATAGAGTGAGGGATCGGACAGAAGCTGGTACAGCTTTTCCAGCTCTTCCTCCAATTCCTCGATCCGCCCCGGCAGGGATTCCAGCTCTCGCTGCTCCTTGAAACTGATATTCTTGGGCTGAGATTCCCGCTTGACCCGCTGCTTTTCCGGCTTGACGATCGCTTTCCCGGTGTCCGGGGAGGCAGGCTTCTGGCTCTGGCGCAGCCAGTCGTCATAGCCGCCCACGAATTCACCGACCCCGCCCCCGCCTTCGAGCACCAGCGTACTTGTCACGACATTATTCAGAAAAGCGCGATCATGGCTCACCAGCAGCACGGTACCCGGATAATCCAGAAGCAGCTCTTCAAGTAATTCCAGGGTCTCGATATCCAGGTCATTGGTCGGCTCATCCATGACGAGCAGATTGGACGGCCTGCTGAAGAGCCGCGCCAGCAGAAGCCGGTTGCGTTCTCCGCCCGAAAGCGTGCTGACCGGGGATCGCGCCCGCTCGGGGGAAAAGAGGAAATCCTGCATGTAGCCCATTATGTGACGGGGCTTGCCGTTGAAAATGATGGTGTCGTTGCCGTCCGCCACATTATCCAGCACCGACTTGCCTTCGTCCAGTTGCGCCCGAAGCTGGTCAAAATAGGCGATCTCCAGCTTGACGCCGTGGCGCAGCGTTCCACTCCGAGTCGGCAGTTCCCCGAGGAGCAGGCGCAGCAGCGTGGTCTTGCCGGAACCGTTCGGGCCTATGATGCCGGTTTTGTCTCCGCGCATGATGGTAGTCGAGAAATCACGGATGAGCGGAGCATCTTCGCCGTAGCCGAAGCTCAACCCTTCCGCGTCGATGACCAGCTTTCCCGACCGGGCGGCTTCCTGCGTGCTCATGCGGACAGTTCCGGTGAGTTCCCGGCGGGCACGCCTCATTTCACGCAGCTTTTCCAACTCGCGCACCCTGCCCTCATTCCGTGTGCGCCTCGCCTTGATCCCCTGCCTGATCCAGACTTCCTCTTCGGCAAGTTTCCTGTCGAACCGCTCCCACTGGCCGGCTTCGGCGGCGAGGGCGGCAACCTTGCGTTTCTGGAAACTGTCGTAGTCGCACGACCAGTCGACCAGGTTTCCCCGGTCGAGTTCAACCGTCCGCGTGGCAATCTTGCGCAGAAACATCCGGTCGTGGCTGACAAAGAGAAGAGTACCCTCCCAGCGCAGCAGGAAGTCTTCCATCCAGCGTATCGCTTCGATGTCGAGGTGGTTGGTGGGCTCGTCGAGCAGCAGGACGTCCGGTTCGCTCACCAGTCCGCGCGCCATCATCACGCGCCGCTTGAGCCCGGCTGAAAGAGTCTCGAACCGGTCGCCGGGATTAAGCTCCATCTTCGAAAGCGTTTTTTCCACCTGGTTGCGCCCGCGCCCGGAGACATCATCCGAGAGCGCATTTCCCGCGCCGCCCAGGCCCAGCGCCACGACATCCAGGACCTCACCACTCAACCCTCTGGGAACTTCCTGAGGCAGGAAAGCCAGCCTCGTACCCTGCTGGGATACCACCTCGCCTTCATCAGGGACAAGATCGCCGACCAGCAGGCGCATCAAGGTGGTTTTGCCGGTTCCGTTCCTTCCGAGCAGGCACACGCGCTCCCTGCTCTCCAGCTGAAAACTCACATGATCGAGCAGAAGCGGCCCGCCAAAGCTCACGCTTACATCACGCATGCCGATTAATGCCATTCAACCCTCTTATACGGCAGGCGCATCAAGCCCGCGGTTTCTCCCAGCGGGCGACGATGAATGCACCGGTATCGAGGCCGCGGACTTCTCCCGCCTGTTCAATCTCCATGGCCCGCTCCGGATCGTCATGCTTCTGAAAGTGGATGGCGGTACCGACCGAGCATGGCAGGGGCAGAAGGCCGCCCATCTCGGCGGGCGACCTGAAACGGGCATGCTCGAAGATGGCGTGCCCCTGCTGGGCCGCGGCCTTCCTCCGGACAGCCCAGGGGCTCAGACTGTTGAGGCTCGCCACGACGACGAGCCCTCCGGGCCTGGTGACCCGCAAAAGTTCGGCCACGCCTTCACGGGCGTCCTCAATGAACTCGATTGCGGTCACCGATACCGTTTTGTCGAAGGACTCATCCGCGAAAGGAAGATTTCGAATATCTCCCTGGACCATGCGGAAGGGCCGGCCGGCCGCCTTCTTTCCCGCCCGCCGCAACATGGGAAGAGACAGCTCGAGCCCGGTGACCCGCGAGCCGCATTCCAGGAAATCCATGGTAAAGACCCCCGTGCCGCACCCCGCGTCCAGGATGCTTTCTCCCTCGAGGGGCCGCGCCATTGCGAGAAAAAGGCGGCTTTCATACTCCCTCACAAGTCTGCCTATGGGAGTCTCGAACCATTGATCATATTTTTCCGACCATTCATCGAATATTTCCGCCATGTGATCACTCCGGAAAAGCATGTTGAGTTAAATATAATAAGCCAACAGCCATGCATACCAGGACTTATACCAAATGCGGGCTACGTTCAAGATGGCATCGGAGGAATACTGTTTGAAAGCGTGGAGAACGGCGCCCTCGCGCGCGGTTTGCTTCGGCGTCGCGGCGGCACCCCATGTGTGTGGTCAAACCCCTGGAAGGTGCAGGAAAAATCTCATTTCCGCGCTCTTTTCGAGCTTGGGAAATACCACCTTGGACACAGATTCGTATTACTTCTTTCGGCGTGAAAGGTCATTTCCGGCTATTGGTTTCGAACGGTCCGGACAGCGCGCGCCAATTCCTCGACAGACTGCATGGCGCCCTCGAAATCATAACTCGCGAGGCTGGCGGAAATACTGTCCAGGTGCGTATTCCAGTCGTTCCCCGCGAGGATGGCGGCGAGCGAGGCCAGGGATTCCCGCGACCCGACGGGATCGTGTTCCTGAATACAATCGCTGAGTTTGTTCAATGCAGGCGCCAGTCTGGATTCGTCCACACCGAAATCCGAGGGGCAGCCTGCCTCGGTCCGCAACGCGCGTGAATCGCCTTCTATTTCGCCCGCCGCCTCGGGGGATGGCCTTTTCGACTCCAGAATGCACCGCGCCGCGTCCATTGCCGTATTCAGCTCGATGTTCAGCCTCGCGACGAAAGGATCGAGTCCGGACATCCGCCCCTCGCGCATTGCCACTTCCAGGTCACGAGCCGCCTCATGGAGGGCTTTGGCGGAAATATTCCCCGCGACACTTTTCAACGTATGGGCGCTCCGCAGTGCATCCTGTTCCTTGCCTTCCGCGAGCAATTCCTCAATTTCCGGGACCGCATCACTATAAATTTCCACAAACTTGGCTAACAGGTCAAGCAGGAGAGGTTCATTGCCTGCGAGCCTCATCAGTGCGTCATCCATGTCGAAAGTCGGCAAGATCCGGGTTGACGGAGCGGGGTTCACCCCTGTTGCGCCATTGTTCGCGTTCTCATGGGGGTCGCGCCCTTTTCCTGAAACCCCGACGACCGACCCGAGCCACCCGCGAAGGGTCGCGAGACCGCTGGGGACCGCAATTCCCTCTGTTGCCGCTTCGGCATGGTTTCTGATTTCTTTTTTCGGCGCCTTCACTTTTCCCTCATATGTGGAGATTTCGGTGTTAGAGCATGTCGGCTGAAATTGCCAATGCCAATTATCCGACTTGATGCACCGAGTCATCATCGTCATCAGCAAATTGATCTTTTATGACCAGCAATCCGGGCAAAGCTTTAAAAAAGCACTCCACGATCCTCGGATCAAACGCAACCCCCTTGCCTTGCCTGATCAAGTCAAGCGCATCCTCCAAAGGCCACGATTCCTTGTAAGGCCGTTTGGAAGTCAGTGCGTCAAACACATCGCAGATCGTGACAATCCGCCCCGCGAGCGGGATTTGATATTGAGAGAGTCCTTGTGGATATCCGGAACCGTCCCATTTTTCATGATGAGTCAGGGCGATGATCTGTCCCATTTTGATCAGCAGGGAGTTATGTCCCGCGAGGATTTTAGACCCCATCGTGGTATGGCTTTTCATAATCTCCCACTCAGCCGGATCAAGACCGGAGGGCTTGAGCAGGATGTGGTCGGGGATTCCGATTTTGCCGATATCGTGCAGCGGGCTCGCGTTAAAAATCAGTTCGACGGTTTCATCATCGCAATCCATGGCGGTCGCCACGCAGCGGCTGTAGTTGCTCATCCTCTTGATGTGCAGGCCCGTATCGTTGTCGCGATACTCCGCCGCGCGAGACAGGCGGTAGATGATCTCGAGCTGTGTCTCCCGTACTGCCTTGGTGCGCTCCCTGACCTGCGTGTCAAGAATCTGATTCTGATTGGCCAAAGCCTGCATTGCGCGCTTCAGAGAAAGGTGCGTCCGGACCCTGGCTTTCACTTCCACGATCTGGAAGGGCTTCGTGATGTAATCCACCGCGCCGAGTCCAAATCCCTTGGATTTATCGCCAATCTCGCTCATCGCGGTTATGAAGATCACGGGAATGGACCTGGTCGTCTCATCGGCCTTAAGCCTGGAACAGACTTCATAACCATCCATCCCGGGCATCATGATATCGAGCAGGATAAGATCGGGGGGAGTGCTTTCGACCTGAGCCAGGGCAGCCGAACCGCTGGTAGCCACGCTAATTTTGTATTCGTCCCGCAGTGCCGCCACCATGATATCCAGATTGGTTTTGGTATCATCGACGAGAAGAACCCTGCAATTAGAAAGATTAGGCTGCATTTTGGCTATTGGCTCCGAATCACTGGAAAGGGAAGCGCCCCTGGCAGTTGCTGATGCACGGTTGTGCAGATTTGCCTTCAAGATGATCTGGGATTAATCCACGTTCTCGGGTCCGTCCGACTTACCGGCCGCATCCCCATCCGGTTCCTGGTGCTTCGCCTGTTCCGCGCGCGCATGAAAGGCCTGGAGCCGGCCTATCGCCTGCAGCGCCCTCTCGCTATTGACCTTTTGAAAATAGCCCAGGACCTTTCCGGCTATCTCCCTGTGTGAAAACGGCTTTACCAGGTACCCCTGAATCCCCAGTTGCACGCAATCGAGCACGGCATCTCTGCCCGACAGGGAAGTCGCCATGATGATCGAGGTCTCCGTATCGTTCATCTCCTCGCGAATCGCCTTCAGAACCGCATACCCGCTGATCCCGGGCAACATAATGTCCAGAATGAGTATCTCCGGTTTCCATTCCTTGAACGATTCCAGTACCTCGTCACCGCTGGTTACCGTGAATCTTTCAAAAACCTCATCGGGCAGACCTACCTGGTATATCAGGGATACATGCCTGTCATCTTCCGCAATCATTATTCTAATTCTTTTGTATCCTGATTGCCCTTCCATTTCCTCACCTCTTGCGATCTGTCTTATTCCACCTGCCCGGTGTTTGGCGATTCATCCCGCTGACGTCTCGGGTTACAGTTCTCCAACCTCATTTTTGTCGAGCCCCAAAAGATCATTTATCAAGGAGAGCAGGTGGCGGGCGCTTTGTACCACCTCGCCGAGGTACTTTTCCTGCGGATCGGTGAGATCACCGAACTGCCTGTCCAGGATCAATTCAGATAACCCGAGAATAGCATTGAGGGGAGTTCTGAGTTCATGCCCCAGGTTTGCCCGTGGCCCATTTCTCATCCGACACGATGCCAGGGAATCACGAACCGATTGCCGCGCTTCCAGGAGGGCGCCCCGCAACTGCCCGTTCAAAATCTTTAACTCGCGGTTTTCGGCGGTAAGTTTCCCCTCGACCTTTTTGCGCTCTGAAATATCGACATAGTATTCCAGAAGGTGAGGCCGCCCCTTCAAGACCAGGGGCACGGTGGAGTTCAGGACCGTCACGGACGGGCCGAATGCGGGAGTCGTGTTTTGCTCGGCATATACGGAATTGCCGCCAGTTCCAGTTCGCGGCGATTCTTCCACCTCGGCCGGAAAGATAAAATCCTCGCATTGCCGCCCGATGATTTCCTCTTTTGCCCCGCCGATCAGGCTCGCGGCCGCGGTGTTGAGATCCGCTATGATGCGCGTTTCGGCATCCACCAGTATGATGGCCATTGGCGCCTCTTCAAAGAGAGCGCATGCGAATTCGTCCTTCTCCCGCGACCGGTTAAAGGTGTCAGGGTAGAAAAGGCCGATGGCCTCGAATACTCCAGGCGTACCGTTCGGTAAGAGAGTCAATTCGCCTTTCCTTCGCAAAACCCGAGAGTTGCGCGGTCTTCCCCCCCCCCGCACCCGCGTGGCGGGCGCAAAGAAGAGGGGGGACAATGGCTCGATTCTGTAATTACCGCACTGTGATTATTAAGATCGGCGATTGGTTCTCATCGGTTGAGCGAAATATCAAGATGCCAACTGCATAAAAGCAAAGGCGCCCGGCTCCGATTCCTACGTTTATCTCGACCCATTCCTATCCGGTCGCGAATATGATAAAAGCTCTCGCGCAACTATGCAGATTATCTTGTGGAAAGCGAACGGGGGACGTGATTACGGCGCAACAAGCCTCCGGTTTCTTCGAAAAGGGCGGATAAATCCCGATGCGGAACAGAAAGAGAGTCCTGCTGGTCGTGTTCAGCCTTCTTTTTTGTCTCGGATGCGATCAGGCCACCAAATACCTTGCCAGGAATTACCTGCCCAGGACGAAAGTTGTTTCCCTGGCGGGCAGCCCCCTTAAACTGCATTACAGCGAGAACAAAGGGGCCTCATTTGCTTTCGAGTGACTGCTGGCGGAAAGGTGGCGCGGGAAGACCGTCACCATTGCAGTCGCCGTGTTCCTGGGAGTTCTCACTCTGGTCCTGCTTGCGGGGTCCGGACTGCGACCGCTCACTATCTTTGCCCTGTCACTTTTCTGTGGAGGCAGCTTCGGCAATCTTCTCGACCGCATTACCGGCAAGGGCATCGTGGTCGACTTCCTCAATCTGGCGTGGAACGACTTTTCACCTTACATATTCAACGTCGCCGACATTTTGATAGTGCTCGGCGGGGGTCTCTTCCTGCTCAGCGCACTCATGGGTCTCGGGAGACTCGTGACCGGCGGGAAAGCCCTCCCGTGACCCGGTTTGAAGACACGCGCAATGGTCTTATACGGAGTTGCGTTCAAGATGAGTCTATCCCTAAATTGAAGATGCCGTTCAGAATTGACCCGTTCTACCCTTCGATACCTTGCTCAGGGCGAACGGGGGTATATCCTCTTGAACGCAAATTAGATTAGTTCGGGATGCGGCATATCACGTCAATACTGGCCTCTCAAGAAGCAGGACTGCCGCGAAAACAGCTTGCCCGGCCCGCCGTGGACTTCCTGAAGAGCATTGCAGATCGAGACCTCAAGCGGCGTGAGCCGTAATGGGATGAGTTCCCTGATTCGGTTTTCACGGCAGATGACCTCATTTCTCAGCCCTTCCAGGAGTGGGTTCGTCACTCCCGACGGGACCGGGGTAAGGACGCTGATAAACAGCGAAGAAAGCCTCGGCGTGAGAAAGGGCACCGAGACAATTACCCTTTTCAGCCCGCGCACACGGGCGTAGGTCTCCATCATTTCCCGATAGGTCACAATCTCCGGTCCCCCGATGTCGAACTCACGGCTTTCGGTTTCGGAGAGTCCCATGCACCCGATGAGATATGCAACGGCATCATTGACATCGATCGGCTGGCAACGCGTGTTGATCCAGCGCGGCCCCACAATCACCGGCAGGCGCTCCACCAGGTAGCGCAACATTTCGAACGGCGCCCCCCCGGCGCCGATGACGTTGGCGGCGCGCAAGATTATCGTCTGAACGTGGCCGGACTCAATTATCCTGCCGACCTCCTGCCGGCTGGCCAGGTGCTTCGACAGGTTCTGGCCCATTTCCCCGAGGCCGCCCAGGTAGATGATCCTCTCGATCCCTGCTTTCTCGGCGGCACGGACAAAATTACCGGCTGCCAGCCTGTCCTGCCGGGCGAATTTTCTGTTTTCCAGAATGAAGCGTCCACCCATGGAATGGACAAGATAAAAAGCGGTACCGACACCCTCCAGCGCGCGTGAGAGTGTTTCCGGGACCAGAAGGTCCGCTTCCATCGGATCGGCAATGATCTGGTCTGAACAAACCGTCCTGAATTTCGCCGTTGAGCGAACGATGCACCGTGACTTTATCTTTCTTTCGGAAAGTGCGCGAATAAGTCTGCCCCCGACGAACCCCGTCGCTCCGGTAACGAGAACGGGTCTGTCCATGTGAATCTGAGCCGTTCCCGGGTTGACTGTCCAGCCGCTCTGCGTCGTCTTCATGTCGCTCCTCTCCCGCCGAGACGCTTTTCCGATAGTCAAGAGGACAGATTTTGCGATATTTATTTCTATAAGAAACAGGGTTTACAATTACAATAGAGCTTTTAATTTCATTATTCCGCGCGGCCGAAAATTCAGTCCGATCAGTCCCGTGGTACGTCCTACAAGCAGGAGGAAAGATAATATGGAGGCAATTCATACCCCAAGGGCACCAGCCGCAATTGGACCCTACTCCCAGGCAATCAAGGCAAAAGGATTCGTCTTCGTGAGCGGCCAGATTCCGCTGATTCCCGAAACCGGCGAGATGGCCGGCCCGGATTTTTCGGACCAGGCCCGGCAATCCCTCGAAAACATGAAACAGATCCTGAAAGCGGCAAATTGCGGGCTGGACAAGGTGGTTTCAGTGGATGTCTACATCACGGATATGGCCCGCTTTGGGGCATTCAATGAAATATATTCAACCTATTTCTCGGAACACAAACCATCGAGGGCCGTTGTCGAGGTCAGGGCGCTGCCCAAAGGCGCCATGATCGAAGTCAAATGCATAGCGGCCACGGATTAACGGGTATCATGGCAAAAAACTGGACACGCATTGACATATCCTGCGGCATGGAAATAGCCGATGACCTGGGTGCGGAGTTGGCCGAAGCCTTTGGCGCGGGCGTGGAATTCACGCCCGCCGGCCTTCGCATCTATTTCGATTCCACCGCTTTCGAAGAGAAGCGGCAAAGGCTCCAACAGGTGCTCGATTCCTCACCGGGCGCGAACGCCGGGCACGAAGCGATCACATGGTCCTCTTCGGAACTGGCGGACGAGGACTGGTCGGAGACATGGAAGGCGCATTTCAAACCACTCCGGGTAGGCCGTCACTTTCTGGTCGCCCCCACCTGGGAACGGGTCTCCCCCGGTCCCGAGGACCTGCTTATCCTCATCGATCCCGGACGGGCGTTCGGAACCGGTCATCACGAGACGACGCGACTTTGCCTGGAATGGCTCGAAACGTGGGTCGGAAAGCAACCGGCCGGGCGGGATCATGCACCCGGATCACTGCTGGACGTGGGTACCGGTTCGGGTATTCTTGCCATGGGAGCGGCGCTGCTGGGTTTTGAGCATATTGTCGGAATCGACAACGACCCGGAGGCGATCGAAGTGGCCGTCCCCAATCTCGAACTAAACAACCTCACGGAAAAAATCCGAGTGACGTGTGCTTCCGTCCAGGACATCCGGGGTGCGTTCGATGTCGTTATATCCAATATCCAGTCCATGCCGCTGATCCGCATGGCGGAACCGATGGTCTCGAGGGTCAGGGATGGCGGCCGACTGGCGTTGAGCGGCATCCTCACCGAGCAGGCGGAGGAGGTCCGCGATGCTTATGAAGAAAGGGGGGCGTCTCTCATCGGTACAAAGACTGCCGGCGAGTGGGTCCTTCTGGAATTTGCAGTCTCGAAAAAGGATACTGAATGAACGGTAAGAGCTTTACAGGCGCGTGGATTACACTGGACGAGCATCTCAAGGTCCAGGTACCGCATAACCCCAACATCGGCTTTATCGAGGGGGACGGCATAGGGCCCGATATCTGGTCGGCCGCGAGACTGACATTGGACGGCGCGGTCAGGAAGGCTTACGCGGGCCGGAATATGATCCACTGGTTCGAACTCCCGGCGGGTGAAAAGGCTTACAGGGAAACAGGAAAACACCTGCCGGAAGAAACCTTGGGGCTGATCCGCAAAAGCGTGATCTCCATCAAGGGACCCCTCACCACTCCCGTCGGAGCCGGGATCAGAAGCCTCAACGTGACTCTCAGACAGGTTCTCGATCTCTACGCATGTATCCGTCCGGTGAGGTATTTCTCCGGCCTCCCCTCGCCGGTGCGCCATCCCGAACGCGTCGATATGACCATTTTTCGGGAAAACACGGAGGATGTGTATGCCGGCATCGAATGGGCGGCGCTTTCGGAGGATGCCGAAAAACTCACCGCATTTTTGCGCGACCAGTTTGGGGTCACCTTGCCTCCTGAAACTGGGATCGGACTCAAACCGATAAGCTCGAACGGCTCCAAGCGCCTGGTGCGGCGCGCCATCTCCCATGCCATCGAAAAGGGCATGCCTTCCGTGACGCTGGTCCATAAGGGCAACATCATGAAGTTTACCGAGGGGGCCTTCCGGAAATGGGGATATGAACTGGCGGCCGAGGAATTTGGCGCGGAGACTGTCACGGAAACCGACATTCAGGAGAAATTCGGAGGAAAGGCCCCGGCCGGACGAGTCATAATCAAGGATCGCATTACCGATTCCATGTTTCAGCAGATCCTTCTGAGGCCCGAGGACTACAGTGTGATAGCCACCCCCAATCTCAACGGGGACTACCTCTCCGACGCCCTGGCGGCACAGGTCGGGGGACTGGGCATGGCCCCCGGAGCAAACGTGGGCGACCGATGCGCCATGTTCGAGGCGACCCACGGTACGGCGCCGAAGTATGCGGGACTCGACAAGGTAAATCCCGGCTCCCTGATCCTTTCCGGTGCGATGATGCTTGACTACATGGGATGGTCCGAAGCCGCGGACCTGGTACGCACGGCGATGGAGCGCACCATCCAGGACAGGATAGTCACCTACGATCTCGCCCGCCAGATGCAAGACGCCCGCGAGGTAAAGTGCTCCCGGTTCGCCGAGGCAATCGTGGAACGCATGAGTTGATGCCCGAGGCCCTCCCCGGTAGGTCGGTAGTTGGTAGGTTGGGGTGAGCGAAGCAAACCCCAACAACCACGCTTGTGGAAAATGTTGGGGTTCGCTCCGCTCACCCCAACCTACTCGCTCACTCCCGAGCAACGGCATTGTCCGGACCGGGTATTTCATTGAGAGCCTGGTCGAGGTCCTCCCGCAGGTCCTCGAAATCCTCGCAACCGACCGACAACCGGATTAGTTCGTCCAGAATCCCGGCCTCCTCCCTTTCCGAGCGCGGGATCGAAGCATGAGTCATGGAAGCGGGGTGTTCGATCAGCGACTCGACGCCGCCAAGCGAAACCGCAAGCGATATCAGCCTGACGCTGTTCATCACCCTGATTCCGCCTTCGATTCCGTTTGCGACCCCGAACGAAATCATCGATCCGAATCCGTCCATTTGATCTTTTGCGATATGGTGTTGCGGGTGATCCTGAAGGCCGGGGTAACGCACCCAGATCACCTTTGGATGCTTTGTAAGAAAGTCGGCCAGTTTCATGGCATTCCCCTGCGCTTTTTCGATCCGGAGCGGCATGGTCCGGACTCCACGCAGGATCAGCCAGGCCTGATGCGGATCCATGCTCCCTCCGAATGTCTGGACAATCTTTCTCAATCTCTTGTAGTGCTCCTCGGTCTTCGTGACGATCATCCCGCCGACCACGTCGCTGTGGCCGTTTATGAACTTGGTGAGGCTGTTGATGACGATATCGGCCCCCATCTCCAGGGGGCGCTGGAGATAGGGACTGGCGAAAGTGTTGTCCACGACGAAGAGTATCTTGCGCCTTGCCGCTATCTCACCCGCGCCGCGCAGATCGGTGATGCTCATGCTGGGGTTCATCGGCGATTCCACGAAAAGCATCCTCGTCCCGGGTTCCAGCGCGCGTTCGATATTCGATAAATCCGAGGTATCCACGAAAGTCGTCCGCACTCCGAACCGGATCAACTCTTTTTCGAGTATGACACGAGAAGCGCCATATATGCAGTTCGTCGAGACGATATGGTCGCCCTGGTTCAGGAGCGCGAGGAAAACGGAACTCACGGCCGCCATGCCCGTGGCGGTGGCTACTCCCGCGATGCCATTTTCGAGAGCCGCCACGTTATCTTCGAGGGCCTGTACCGTGGGGTTCCCCAAACGGGTATAAATGTAGCCCGACTGCTCCCCGGCGAATCTGGCCGCCCCGTCGGCGGCACTCGGAAAGATGAAGGTCGAAGACTGAAAAATGGGGACGGAAATCTCGCCGTAGATGGAATGTTCCGCGCTTCCGGAGTGAATGGCCCGCGTGGCCTTGCGCAGGCCGCGGGAATGATCCTTTCCAGCTTTCATCATGAGTTCTCCCCAGGGGGCGTCATTTGCCCGTAAAGTCATTTGTCAGGAGTGCGGGACTGGCGACAGACACACCTTGTATGGAAGTAAGAATAAGGTGCGGGTTGTCAATCATGCGCCTGGAGAGTTTTGGAAAGAATTCACGATGCCATTTGCTCATCGAACGGGACCCTGTCGTCTTTGCTATTCTCTACATCATCCCGGTCGCTATCGAATATCAGCCGGCCGGCTTTACAATTCACACGGCTTTCTATTTCTGTTATGGTAGTTTGAGTTTGAATATTCCGCAATGAATGAGCCGGTTTCTTCAATACACGGGATCTGACTCTCCAGACACGATCCAGGAGTACACATCGCGTGAAAAATAACGCAACCCCATACGAAAAGGTCAGGGCGATCCAGGTAAGCAGGAACAAACCACTTTCCCAGTTGATAGCCGAAATGTCTCATACGGGATTTCAGGGTCGACGACTGGCAGAGGTCTGCGATATTTTCGAGGAGATGATCGGAGCGCGGGACCTTACAATACTGATGGGTTATGCCGGCTCCCTTTCCGTCGCGGGCCAGTGGTCAATCGTTAGCTGGCTCATCGAACAACGCTATCTCGATGTCCTTGTCGCAACGGGAGCGAATCTTACCGAAGACATTGTCGAGGGAATGGGACGCTCGTACTACAAAGGTACGCATAACGTCGATGATGAGCGCCTGTGCGCCGCCGGTTACAACCGCTATTACGACATATACGGCACTGAAAAAGACTACCTCGAGATGACGGAGCTCCTCGGCGAATTTGTGATGACACTGGATGAAAATCACAAGTACTCATCCAGGCAATTCCTGTATCTGCTGGGAAGCTGGCTCGGCTCGCGGGGCATAAAAAGCATCCTGGTCTCGGCCGCGCAAAAGAAGATCCCCGTATTCTGCCCCGGAATCGCGGACAGCCCGGTCGGAGATGCCGCCCTGATAGCCAGGAGCAGGGGATTCAGCCTCACGATCGATGCCATCAAGGACTATGTCGAATTCATGATGCTTGCCGAGCGCGTCAAGGACACCGGAGTCTTCTATGTCGGGGGAGGCGTCCCGAAAGACTTCGTCCAGCTTTTTGCCGTTTCCGCGGACCTGCTCTACCCCGGCCGCAAGATCCCGAATCGAGAAAGCCCCCTGCTGCGCGAGGGGACCGATGAGACTTACCACCCGCACAAGTACGCGATCCAGATCACTTCGGATTCGCCCCAGTGGGGAGGTCTCTCCGGGTGCACCTTCGAGGAAGCGACCTCGTGGGGGAAGGAAACGAGCGAGGGAAGAAAGGCGCAGTGCTTTTGCGATGCGACCATAGCCCTGCCGCTGCTGGCGCACGTCATCGCCGAAAGGGTGGACGGTGAGCGGGCAGGTACCGATTTCTCGGATGTGTTCAAGTAATACGGAGTTGCGTTCAAGATGAGTCTCTCCCTAAATTGAAGATGCCGTTCAGAATTGACCCGTTCTACCCTTCGATACCTCAGGGCGAACGGGGGTATATCCTCTTGAACGCAAATTTAGTATAAGCTCCTGTTCACCTCCCGATAATCAGCTTCTTAGAGTGAGCAATATCAACGGCTTAGGCAACCGGCAAGATCCGCATTCGGCCGGTTGAAGCAGGCGCTTCCCCCGTTTGCCCCGAGCATCAAAGGGTGGGGCGGGGGGCTGACCGGGCGCGGCTTCTGTTCGTTAATTGCCCACGTCTTATCATGTGCACACGGGGTTTGCTTCGCCCAGGGCGAACGAGAGTGAGCACCTCGGCGCCCGGAGTGAAGAGTTGCTTCCCGGGAGATGTCGAAGCATGAACCCTGTCTTCGGCTCGGCTCCGTATAATTTACTTCCAGTCGTTGAGCGATGGGACCCGAATCACTAGCTTAATCTTGTCTGCCAAAACCGGCCATCGGGGACGGGAGCGTGCAGAAGAATGCCCGGACACGGGCATGGCGTATGCCTTGCCGCGGCGGGTACTCGAAGTGATCCTCTGGCGCGAGACTGCCCGCGGGACTCAACAGGAGCACGGAAATGGATTTCACTCTTCCTGCCGATTACATCGCGAACCTCGACAGATTCAAGCAATTCCTCTCGGAGCGAATGGCGCCGAAGCTCTCCGGGTGGTACTCCACCGGCGCCATTCCCCGCGATTTCATGCGTGAACTCGGATCATCCGGCTTCCTCGGTTACCGCACGGAAAACGGCTCGGTGCGGGAACAGCCCGCGTTGCAGCAGGTTCTGCTGTTCGAACACCTCGCCACTCTGTCGCCGGGCGTGGGAGTAGCGGTTCTCGTGCACATCTCACTTGGCACCATTGGAATCCGGCTCTTTGGCAACAAGGCGCAACAAGATGCCCTCCTCCCCGCTGCTGCGGCCGGTGAGACCCTGATATGCCTGGGGAACACGGAACCCGGCGCTGGGAGCGACGTGGCGGGCATCGCCTCGAATGCGGAGAAGGTTGACGGCGGGTGGGTCCTCAGCGGGACCAAGTCTTACGTCACCAATGGCTACATGAGCGACCTGGCGCTCATCACGGCGCTCACCGATCCCAAGGCTCCCCGCAACAGCCGGATGTCCATGTTTCTCGTGGACCTTTCTTCCGCGGGAACCACCCGGACGCCGCTTAACAAAAGAGTCTGGATTCCATCCGATCTTACCCGCATCCAACTGAAAAATGTTTTCGTCCCCGATGAAAACCTCATCGGCAGCCGGGGACGTGGACTCCAGCAGGTGCTCGAAATCTTCACCAACAGCCGTGTCACGATCAGCGCGCTGACACTCGGCACCGCTGTCGGGGCATTCAGGGCCGGTATCGAGCATGCGCAGAAAAGGACTGTTTTCAACCGGAAAGTCATTGAGTTTCAGGCGAAGTCATTTGAAGCGGCCGACTTTTACAGCAGGATGGAAGCTGCGCGGCTGGTACTCTGGAAAACGAGCTGGGAAAAAGACTCCGGCCGGGATTTCAGGCTCGGCGCCTCGATTTCCAAGTACCTGACCGTGGCTCTTGCAAGAGAGGTCGGCGCATGGGCGGCCGACCTCTTCGGAGGGGCATCGGTTGTTTTCGAACACCCGATTCACAAGTTTCCGATGGATGCATGGGCATCCTCGCTCGGCGAAGGGACCCAGGATGTCCAGAAGCTCATCATCTTCAGGGAGATGATGAGACGCGAGGGAGCATAAGGACGGCTCCCCGATCAGCACAAAATCTTGAATCCCAGATCCTCGATCATCTGGAGGTCGTCTTTCGGGTTGCGCCCGGCGATGGTCAACAGGTCTCCCATCATTATTCCCGTGGCGCCGGCATAGAATACCATCGACTGCAGGTCCCTCAGGTGGATTCGGCCGGCGCACACCTTGATCTCCGACTTTGGATTCATCATCCGGAACATCGCGATGCTTCGGATCATATCGAGCGGCTTCATGACTTCCTGCGTTTCGAGCCGCGTTCCCGAAATCGGAACAAGGAAGTTGATCGGTATGGAGTCCACTTCCTCGCGCGCCAGTATGGCGGCAAACTCGACCCTCTGCTCCAGGCTCTCACCCAGTCCCAGTATTCCGCCACTGCAGATCTCCAGCCCGACTTCCTTCACCGCGCGCACTGTATCTATGCGCAAGGCATAAGAATGGGTTGAGCAGATATTCGGGAAATAGCTCTCGGCGGTTTCCAGATTATGGTGAAAACGCTTGAAACCGGCTTCCTTGAGGGCGAGCAGCAGATCTTTGTCAAGACAACCCAGGGAAGCGCACCACGCCAGGCGGGGATCGTGCGTTCTGCGGGCCGCGTCGCAGATGATGCGCACGTCTTTCTCCTTCACCGCCTTGCCGCTGGTAACCACTCCGAAATGACTGACCGGCAGGTCCGTCGCGCCAAGGTACGCCGCCTCTATCTCCGTGGTATCCGCCAGCGGAAACACTTCCGCATGGGTCCGGTGATGGATTGACTGGGCGCAAAACGAGCAATCCTCGCTGCATGCCCCGCTCTTCGCATTCATGATCGAGCACATGAGCAGACAATCCCCGAAGTTTCGGCGCCTCAGAAGAGTTGCGGCGGCCATCAACTCAGGAATCTCCTCGGGTCCGCAATGCAGGATTTCCAGCGCGGTTTCCGCGGATATCGGGACATTCTCCTCGGCCGCACGGCGCATGTCTCTTTTTGCAGTCTCTTTCATATCCGAATGGTCCTCCATGTGCGATATTTGCCAACGGTGAGTTAAGGAGCCAATGGTTAACCAATGATTCAGATTCGGGTTAACCATATCAGAAGTTCACGGACAAATCACCTCAAACTGATCCACATCGGCAAAATACTGTCCACCCTGGTCCCAAGGCACGCCACCCCTTCGAGGGGAACGCCGGTTGAGCAGCGTTGTAAATCTTTGCATGCTGATGTAAAACGTCTTCGAGCTTGTCTTCATCCGATTTCAGCCGGGTCAATCCGGCGCCGGATGTGCTTAATTCCCCCGCTCCACGGGTGGATGAAGCCGGCTTTCCCGCAAGACGGGGTTTCCGGGTGAACACGCATTTAGGCTCATTCAATTCCGAAATGCAATCGAAAGAAAAGGAGAATTATGAGAACAGGCAAGCTGGGAGTCTTTTGTGCTTTTCTAACCTTCTGTACAATCTTTGCCATCGCATCCGCGCATGCGGACCTTTACTGGGAAAACGAGAATATCACCAAGGGAATTCCACGCCAGCCGGACGGGACGAGACTTCAGAAGAACTATTTCACGAAGGCCGCGGCTCGCATAGAACCGGGGGATGGCAATATATTCATCGTCGATTACAATGCCATGACAATGTACAGCCTGAAACCGGGAGAAAAGACGTACTCGACAATGGATTTGAATGAGCCCATAGGGGTGCCGTCCCAGTTGTCCGGCCCGGATAAGGAGAAAATGGGGAAGATGATGGGGGAGATGATGCAGCTCAAGATCACCCCCACCGATGAGACCAAGGTAATCGAGGGGTACAAGTGCCGCAAGATTCTCGCCAATATCGCCATGCTCCAGGGCGTTTACTGGGTTTCGAAGGACGTGAAGGGATATGACGAGTTGCGCGCCACGGGAGCGAGGGTCGCGAAGGCGATGGAGAAAAACCCGATGCTGCGGCAGATGAACATCGCGGGCATGGTCGAGAAACTGGAGGGTTTCCCGGTTTACACGGTCAATACGGTCATGGGCGGCACGGTTACCAGCACCCTCAAAAAGGTGGAACAAAAGCCGCTCGACCCCCAGTTGTTCAAGGTGCCCAACGGCTACTCGCAAAAAGCGAAGTGATGCGGTTCCGGGTTGTGTCGAATTCTCAGCATCCGGGGGAGGCCATCCGCCATTCGCGCCGGGCGCAAGCCTGGAAGGTCTGCCCCTCGGATGTGCCGGTTCTGTGTTCAGCACACACCTGATGACCGTTGTTCTGTCCCGGAAATCTCTTTCACGGGGCACAGCGGAGGATATTCAGGGGATTTTCTCTATTACGGCCTTGGCAGCCGCCTGACGAATGGGCAATATTGCACAAAGTAGGATAAGTATGAGGCGGACGGCTCCGAGGGATACAAAAAAGGGCGCCCGAAAGCGCCCGAATGATTACTTCGAAGAGGCTCGCCTGCTAGGGCGCCTGTTTAGCCTTCGCGGCGGTCTCGGCCGCAGAAAGTCCACTCGTATGTATTCATGCTTATTCACAAAAGACACGAAGACCCGATCTATATTAAGCTCCTTCTGCACCACGGCCCTGATCAGAGCAGGGTCGGAGTACTTGCTGATACCATGTTTGCGATAATCATCGGTTTTGATGTAAAGGGACATCGGGAAACCTCTCCGCTCGTTGTAATTTGGGGGCCTGGACTTTCGCTCGCGAAAACCCAATCCGTCTGCAAGCCCGGTTGCGAAAAGCTACTGCAGAATCCCCCTCTGGGCCTTGGTTCACCCTCTTCGCATTTATATTAACACGTTTCAATTGTTTGTCATAATTATGAACTCTCTTAGTACGGATTATATATTAAGTCTCAGGCAAATGTTAAGCGTTTTGCAGCCGGAAATGTGAGTGCCGCCGAAAATTATGAATGTCAAACTCCGGGGTCTGGTAGAGAGAGTCACCTTCACGAGCGAGGAAAACGGCTACTCGGTGATCAAGGTGCAGGTTGTCGGGCGCAGGGACCTGGTCACGGCAGTGGGCAATTTTGCATCCGTATCTCCGGGCGAGGTGCTCAACATGGAAGGCGCGTGGGGAACACACGCGCGCTTTGGGGAACAGTTCAAGGTCGAGCGCTACGAGACGGCCGCGCCTTCAACGGTTCTCGGGATAAAGAAATACCTCGGTTCCGGCCTTATCAAGGGGATTGGGCCAAAGATGGCCGAGCGCATCGTAAAACGCTTCGCCGAGCACACTCTCGAAATAATCGAATCCGATATCGCCCGGCTGGGTGAGGTCGAGGGAATTGGCAAATATCGGATCAGTCAGATCAGGAAAGCATGGGAGGACCAGAAGGAAATCCGGGACCTCATGCTTTTTCTGCGTTCCAATGGAGCAAGCGCGGCCCTTGCGGTGCGTATCTTCAAGCAATACGGGAAGGAATCGCTCAAGGTCGTACGGGAAAACCCGTACCGGCTCGCGATGGAGGTACACGGGATCGGTTTTCTCACGGCCGACAGGCTGGCGATCGCCCTCGGATTCCAGCACGATTCACCGCTCAGGGCGGAAGCCGGCATTCTCTTTGTGCTGAGCGAGGCGGCGGATGAGGGACATGTCTGCGTCCCGTTCGAATGGCTCATCGAGAGGTGTGGCAAGACCCTGGAGATCGATTCGGGCATAATCGAACAGGCGCTGCTCGTCCTCAAGTCGAACGCGAACATCCGCGAGGAAGTCCTTTCGCCCGAGGATGCGATGGTTTTCGGCGGCGATCGCGCAATTTACCTGGGTGCTTTCCACACGGCCGAAACCGGCGTGGCGAGGCGCCTTCTCGCCATCCAGCGCTACCGGATGCTTAAATCGAATGTTGACCCCACGGAGGCTCTCAAATGGCTCCGCGGCCAGCTTGCCTTCACCCTTGCCCCGCTCCAGGAAGAGGCCGTCAGGTGCGCGTTGTCGGAAAAGGTGATCGTCATCACCGGTGGCCCCGGCACGGGCAAGACCACGCTGGTCAGGGCAATCCTGGCTGTCTATTCGAAAATGGGAGCACGCGTGAACCTGGCCGCGCCGACCGGCCGGGCCGCAAAGAGGCTTTTCGAGACAACGGGACATCCGGCCGCCACCATCCACAGGCTTTTGGAGTTCAGCCCTCAAGCTGGCGGGTTCCAGCGAAACGAGCAAAAGCCCCTGGCCGCCGACCTGGTCATCGTGGATGAAACATCGATGATGGACATCGTAATTGCCCATCACCTGCTGAAGGCTGTGCCGCCTCATGCGATCCTTGTTTTGGTCGGAGATGCCGATCAACTTCCCTCGGTCGGACCCGGCAATGTCTTGCGCGACATCATAGAATCGGAAAAGTTCCCGGTTATCCGCCTTACCGAAATCTTCCGCCAGGCAAGCATGAGCCGGATCGTGACCAACGCGCATCGCATTCGGCTGGGCCAGTTCCCCGATCTGCGAATCGAAGGCCGGGAGAACCAGGACTTCTATTTCATTGGCCGCGAAGACCCGGAAGAAGCGGCGGAGACTATCCTGAAGCTTTGCACCCAGAGAATTCCCCGCGGGTTTGGACTCGACCCCATGGAAGACGTGCAGGTGCTCAGTCCCATGCACAGGGGAGTCATCGGCGCCCACAGCCTCAACACCGCTCTCCAGGCGGCGCTCAATCCAACCGGCGTCACCCTGGACAGAGGGGGCTATACATATCGTGTAAACGACAAGGTGATGCAGACCAGGAACAATTACGATAAGGATGTTTATAATGGGGACATCGGTCGTATCAGGCGCATAGACCGGGAAAACCAGGAAGTCCGGGTCGAATTCGACGGCCGAACCGTCAGTTACGATTTTTCCGAATTGGACGATCTCGTTCTCGCCTATGCGATAAGCATACACAAAGCCCAGGGAAGCGAGTACCCCGCCGTTGTCTTCCCGCTCCTCACCCAGCACTTCATAATGCTTCAGCGCAATCTGCTCTACACGGCGCTCACCCGGGCGAAGAAGCTGGCCGTGATAGTCGGTTCAGGAAAAGCCCTTGCCATAGCGATCAAAAACAACAAGATGCAATCCCGTTTCACGCTGCTGCGGGAACGCCTCGCGCAACGGCTCTGATACCTGCCCTCTTGCGTCCGGCACAAACCTGCATTATGGGAAACCTGCCCCGCCGGTTCAGGAATCGTTTGGGTACCTGTCGGGCAAGAGGCGCCCTGTTAACCGCGAATTTCATCCTGGCCCGGCCAGGCGTTGCTTTTCGGAAACCGCAATCAATCAGGAGGGATTCAAAATGGACCCGCTGGAGGAGATCACCGGCCGTCAGCTCACGATCAAACCGATCGGCTACATCAGAAGTCCCATTACCGTCAAGGATCTCGCCCCGAAAATGGGAAGTGAAGAGTCGGTTATCGGGGAACTGGTGATAGACAGTTCCTATGCGGATGCGCTTGTCGGTTTGGAGCCCGGACAAAAAATCCTGATTCTCTATTGGATGGACAAGGCGGAACGAGACACGCTCCAGGTACACCCTCGCCGCGATTATTCACGGCCGATCCGGGGCGTATTCTCCACGAGAAGCCCCGATCGGCCAAATCCGATAGCGATCGACACGGTCGAGATCCTCGAAATTAATGGAATGGTCCTTAAGGTGCGCGGTATCGACGCACTCGATCAAACCCCTCTCGTGGACATAAAGAACGCGGTTTGAGCGACCGACCCGCCCGAGGGTCTTTCGCTAATTTTTTTGAATTATTGTTATGTAAAATCCTCCTCAGGTGTTATGAAATAGTTACGACTGGTTAGCCGGACTCACGAGCAACCGGAAAGGCCGCCCGCGCACGCTCGATTCCAGTTGAATCTGTTTCGCGACTCTGCCTGAGGATACATACAATGCCCGCTCCTCCCACCGACTCCTTTCAGCGAAAAATCGATTACATGAGACTTTCTGTCACGGATCGCTGCAATCTGCGTTGCGCGTATTGCATGCCCGAGGGAGGAGTTCCCAAACTCGAGCACTCCGATATTCTGCGCTACGAGGAACTGGTCACGCTGGCCAGGGTAGCGGTCGGCATGGGCATCACAAAGATCCGGGTTACCGGTGGGGAACCGCTGGTGAGAAAGGATATCCTCGATCTGTGCGACAGGATTTCGGGAATTCCGGGTATCAGGAGCCTCAGTATCACCACGAATGGCGTTCTGCTCGCCGGGTTTGCCGAGGGGCTTAGGAAGGCAGGCATCAAGCGGATAAATATCAGTCTCGACACCCTGAAGCCCGAAAGGTTCAGATCCATAGCACGCATGGACTGCCATGCCCAGGTCTGGGAGGGAATCAGGGCCGCCGAAAAGGCCGGCTTCTCCCCGATCAAGCTCAATGCCGTGGTATTGCGCGGTGTAAACGATGACGAAATCGAGGACCTGGGTCGTCTTACCCTCCACCACCCGTACCATGTACGGTTCATTGAGTTCATGCCGATACAGCCCGACGAGGCAGGTAACCATTCCAGGAAGTTCGTTCCCGCTTCCGAAATCCTCGATCGCCTGAAACGGGTCGCCCCGCTCCATGTCTGTACCGAGGCCCAGGCAAACGGACCGGCGCTGCACTACCGTTTCGAAAATGCGCCGGGGAAGATTGGCATAATCAGTCCGGTAAGCGAACATTTCTGTCCGAGCTGCAACCGGCTCCGTGTAACCGCGGACGGCAAACTTCGCACATGCCTTTTTTCGAGTGAAGAAACCGATTTGCGCCAGGCCCTTCGCGAGGGGTTTCCTGATGGCCAGGTAGCCGACATCATACGCCGCGCGATTGCCGGCAAGCCGGAAAAACACAATCTCGAAAATCCCGTTTTCCGAAAGTGCATATCCCGCCAGATGTCCGCCATCGGGGGCTGAAGTCTTTTGTTTTTGAATTGTCCGTTCTGAATTAGTAGTATTGCATCCACTCAGCTTCACTTCCGATGATCCGGATGGCGAGAATGAAACAGGCATGGGTCCTTCTGGAAAGCTGGTCGGAGGAACTGGCTGTCGCGGCGATTGAAAGCGGCGCGGATGCCCTTGTGTTGCCTCCCGGACATGCGTCGAAGGCAAAATCACTTGGCCGCATCACAGTAATCGGCACTGACGGGGACCTGGCGCCGGGTGATTCACTCAGCTTCGAGCACCTGGAGTCCGCGCGCGATGAAGCCCGCATTCGGGGTCTGCTTCAGTCCGGAAAAACCGTGGTGATCGGTCCTCCCCCCGGCGGGGCATCCTTTCCTCCAGCGCAGAACCACACGGTTCCATGGGAGGTTATCCCGATCGAGAACCTGATTGCCGCGGGAACGGGAAAGCTCATCGTCACCGCGACTTCTCCCGGCGAAGTGGAATTGGCACTCGGGGTCCTTGAAAAAGGGGTTGCCGGGGTGGTAATCAGGTCAGAAGACCCGGCCATGGTCAGAAATCTGGTCGGCAAAGTGAAGAAGACGGCTGAACGCGAGCATCTCCAGGCCGCGAGGATCAGTTCCATCACCCATGCCGGCATGGGTGACAGGGTATGCGTGGACACCTGCACGCTCATGGCTCCCGGCGAGGGCATGCTGGTGGGGAATTCCAGCGGTTTCCTATTCCTCGTGCAGGCCGAAACCGCGGATAATCCCTATGTCGCTCCGCGCCCGTTTCGGGTGAACGCGGGTCCTGTTCATTCCTATGCCAGGGTCCCGGAGGGCGGCACGCGCTACCTGAGTGAACTCGGAGCCGGGAAGAAGGTCCTCATCTTCTCACCGGACGGTCAGTCGGAGGAAGCGACAGTCGGTCGGATAAAAGTCGAACGGCGCCCGCTTCTTCTCATTGAAGCCGAATGCGGCGAGGTAAAAGGAACTATCATCCTTCAGAACGCCGAGACAATCCGGCTCACGCGCACGGACGGAGAATCGATATCCGTTTCCAGGCTCTCACGGGGCGACTCCGTTCTGGTCGCGACGGAGCCCGCGGGCCGTCACTTCGGAATGAAGGTGGAGGAAACAATCCGGGAGGTTTAGGGAGGTTAATGAGGTGCTTGCCTCCTGTTCGTGTCAAACGACATGAGCTTCGCATGCGCATTGAGTGGCGTGAACAGGGTACAAAGTGCAATCGCGCGAGGTGCTTGGGGCAGCCTTTCCTGCCCGAGGGCGATCCTGATGGCGCGTTCCACCTTTCGATATCTCTCAATAAGCAGCTTTTGAGAGTGAGAAATTTCAATGGCTTACGTAACCGGTGGAGATCCGGGTCACGCCATTCCGGAACAGGAACTTCCCCCCGTTCGCCCTGAGGGTAGAACGGGCCAGAATCGAGCGGACACAGCGCTGTTTCCTGGCTACGCCTTGCCACGCGAAAGCGGGGCTTACCAGGCTCTCGACGAACAGCAGTTGAGAGCCAGTAATATCAATAGCTTGCGGATCCGGCGAGCGTCTCGGTGCATGGGAGGACCAAGCTGTTTTGAGAAAAGCATCCAGGGGCAAACTC